>CAYRHD010000017.1:0-33855 GCA_964424065.1 uncultured Alphaproteobacteria bacterium | reverse complement strand
CCAACAGGTATTGGAAAAAGTACCATTGCGCGCGTGATTGCAGGTCTATGGCCTTATGGAGAAGGAAAAATCAAACTCCCCTCCTCCGCCCTCATGTTCCTCCCTCAAAAGCCGTATATGCCCTTGGGAAGCCTGGAGTCCGTTATACAATACCCTTCATCTCACATTTCACGCGAGCGTATCGTCAAGGCGTTGCAAGCTGTTGGTCTGGATGAATTTGAATCACGTCTCGATGAAGTCAATGATTGGGCCCGCGTCCTCTCCTTGGGCGAACAACAACGCATTGCAATCGCTCGCGCCTTGTTAACTAAACCCGATTGGTTGATTTTGGATGAAGCAACATCTGCGATGGATGAGTCTTCTGAAGCCCGTCTTTATAGCCTGTTGCGTACGCACTTGCCTAAAGCAACATTGATATCTATTGGTCACAGAGAAAGTTTGAAATCTCTTCATGCACGCGAAATTAAATTGGTCGATGAAGCAAGCTTAGAAAAGGCTGCTGCTTAGCCAATTGCTCAAAGGAAAATGCCATAAGGAGATCCTCATGGCATTTCTTAAGATAGATAAATTAATACTAAGTGTTTATTAATTCTTTGTATTACATACGTTCAGACCAGCTTTACAGACGTGTATATCAATTGTAGATTCTCGACATTTCGTCATACACGCAGTTTGTGCTGCAACATCGTCCTTAAAATTACCGCAAACGTCTGAACAAGCTTTTTCACCTGCAACTTGTGCGTGATCTATACAAGCATTGAACATATCTTGACAACTACTCAGGGATTTTTCCGCTTGTACACCTCCGCTGAGAGTTAAAACGCTTGCTGCCATTGCTAGTGTTAAATAGATTTTTGTCTTCATGGTTAAGTTCCTTTCTTATGATTTTCAGTATGTGAATGAATCTCATCATTCAATGGAACCAACTATAACAAATGAAAGGTTAACAAATAGTTAGGATTTTTCTTTTTCAACTTCTAAATCAAAAGCCGCTTTTATCAACGATTGAGTATAGGCTTTTTTTGGGGAAGTAAAGATTTCTTCAGCCGTTCCTTTTTCAACAATTTTCCCCTTTTTCATGACCATAACTTCGTGACTAATAGATCTGACAACCGCAAGGTCATGACTAATAAATAAATAGGAGAGATTATGGGTCAATTGAATTTTCTTAAGAAGTTCAATGATATCCACTTGCACGGATCGATCAAGAGCAGAGGTGGGCTCATCAAGAACAATCAAGCGAGGCTTTAAGACAAAGGCCCGAGCAATGGCAACACGCTGTCGTTGACCTCCGGAAAATTCATGAGGGTAACGATGACGAGTCTCAGGGTCCAGTCCCACTTCCATAAGAGCATTGATAACCTGAAGTTCGGTTGATTGCATTGATTCGGACAAGCCATGGATATGTAAACCCTCTGCAATAATCTGACCAATGCTCATCCGTGGGCTCAAAGATCCATAAGGATCTTGGAAAACAACTTGCATCTCCCTCCTAAAGGGTCTCATTTGCTTACGAGATAGGCCTTGCAATTCATGACGGCAAAAGCATATATCTCCTTTGCTTTGCTCCAGTTGCAGAATGGCCATGGCCAAGGTTGTCTTACCTGATCCACTCTCCCCGACGATGCCAAGGGTATGGCCTTCTTTCAAAGTTAAGCTGACATCATCGACAGCTCTGATTTCATTGACTTTCTTTCGAAACAATCCTTGTCGCACATCAAAATAAACCTTGAGGTTTTGGACTCTTAAAAGGTTATGATCTTCTTCACTCACCTCAACAGCACGCCCTTTTGGAAACGAATTTACTAAGCGCTGGGTATAGGGCTCTTGAGGATTATCAAAGACTTGTTGTGTCTCCCCTTCTTCCACAACACACCCATCTTTCATAACAACCACACGATCAGCCATTTTACGAACAATTCCCAGGTCATGCGTAATCAGAATCATGGCCATACCAAGCTTCTTTTGAAGTTTTTTCAAAAGACGTAAAAGTTTCGCTTGAATCGTTACATCGAGTGCCGTTGTTGGCTCGTCGGCAATCAAGATTTCCGGTTCACATGCAAGGGCCATAGCAATCATGACACGCTGCCTTTGCCCACCTGAAAGTTGATGAGGATAAGCACTGAGTCGTTTTGCGCCATCCTTGAAGCCAGCCATTTCAAGAACCTCAATACACCTGGCTCGCGCCTTGTCACCCGTATAGCCCTTGTGAATTTGCAAAACCTCACTGATTTGCTTTTCAACGGTTTGAAGGGGATTCAAGGAGGTCATGGGTTCTTGGAATATGATAGAAATCTTATTCCCACGAATTTGACGCAAATAAGTATCTGTTGAGTCCAGAAGCTTGCGGCCATGAAATTCGATATTTCCAGATGGATGGTAGGCTTTGGGATAGGGTAAAAGTTGCAGAATTGACAAAGCTGTCACAGATTTACCTGATCCACTTTCCCCAACAATTGCCAACGTTTCGTGGGAATTTAATGTAAATGAAACTGATTTGACGGCTTCAACGACTTTATCGTCCTGCTTGAAGGAAACGCTAAGGTCTTCAACGGTTAAGAGATGCTTTTTCATAGATTTGTCTTTCTTGGGTCAAAAGCGTCTCGCACAGCCTCTCCAATAAAAATAAGCAAGGTCAGCATGGTCGCCAACACACAAAAGGTCGTGATGCCAAGCCATGGGGCTTGGAGGTTATTCTTTCCTTGATTGAGCATTTCGCCTAAAGAAGGAGATCCTAGTGGGAGCCCAAACCCTAAAAAGTCAAGAGATGTCAAGATTGTAATAGATCCATTCAAGATAAAAGGAATAAACGTTAGGGTCGCCACCATAGCATTCGGTAGGACATGACGGGAGATAATACGTGGTGTTGAAAGGCCTAGGGCACGTGCTGCTTTAACATAGTCAAGATTACGGGCCCTGAGGAACTCTGCGCGCACAACGGGTACAAGTGACATCCAACTAAAGAGTAGCATAAGTCCCAATAGCCACCAAAAGTTTGGCTGCACAAGACTTGCAAGTATAATCAATAGATAGAGAACGGGCATGCCGCTCCAAATCTCCATAAACCGTTGGAACATCAAGTCAACAAGGCCACCGAAGTATCCTTGTATGGCTCCTGCTGTCACACCAAAAAGGGAGCTAAATAAAGTTAAGGTGAGGCCGAATAAGACAGAGATACGAAAACCATAAACCAAACGCGCTAAAACGTCTCGCCCCTGATCATCTGTGCCCAGCCAATTTTCAGTGCTGGGTGGAGCCGGCGCTGGAACAGGCAAATCATAATTCACCGTGTTATAACTGTAATCAATAAGCGGCCAAATCATCCAGCCTTTCTCATGAATGAGCTGCTCGACGAAAGGATCTCGATAGTTTGCTTCTGTCTCGAACTCTCCACCAAAAGTGGTTTCGGGATAGTTTTTAAAAATGGGAAAGTAGTAGTGCCCGTCATAGTTAATGAAAAGCGGCTTATCATTCGCAATAAACTCAGCAAAGAGGGTTGTGATAAATAAAAACAGGAATATCCAAAGAGAGACGTACCCTCTCCTATTCTTTTTAAACTGTAGAAGACGCCGTTTTGTTAAGGGAGTGAGAGTCATTAGATCATCCTCCGCTCAAAATCAATACGCGGATCAATAATCGTATATGACAAGTCAGCAATGATATGAAGCAACAGGCCGAGTAACGTGAATATATATAAGGTTCCAAAAACAACGGGATAATCACGACTCACAGCTGACTCAAAGCCCAACAGGCCCAATCCATCAAGAGAAAAGATCACCTCAATCAACAGAGATCCCGCAAAGAAAACGTGAATAAGAGCCGCAGGCATACCCGCAATAACAATCAGCATAGCGTTCCGGAAAACATGACCAAATAGAACGCGTCGTTCGGTCAGACCTTTGGCCCGCGCTGTCATAACATACAGTTTATTGATTTCTTCTAAAAATGAGTTTTTTGTCAGCAATGTCAAGCTGGCAAACCCACTAATCACGAGAGCCGTAATCGGAAGGACCATGTGCCAAAGATAATCCAAGATCCTGTCAATCAGTCCCAGGTCGTGCCAGTTATCAGAAACCAGTCCTCGCAGGGGGAAAATTGACCAAAAACTTCCTCCCGCAAAGAGAACAATCAAAAGGATCGCAAACAAAAAGCTAGGAATTGCATACCCCACGATAATTACCCCACTCGACCATATATCGAAAGGCGTTCCATCTCTGACTGCTTTACGAATACCAAGTGGAATGGATATTAGATAAACAAGCAACGTCGTCCACAAACCAATGCTGATGGATACCGGCATTTTTTCAATGATCAAGCTGATAACAGAACGATCCTTGAAGTAACTGTCACCAAAGTTAAAGGTAATATAGTTTTTCATCATGAGCAAAAAGCGCTCCAAAGGGGGTTTATCAAAACCAAACATTTTCTCGAGTTTTGCAATAAATTCAGGGTCAAGGCCCTGAGCCCCACGATACTTAGATTCATAAATTGATGATCCCCCAAAATGCTCAAAGTTCGTTTGCTCTTCCATCCCTGCTCCAGAAATACGGGCTGTCGCATCGACTTGGGAGCCACGAATTTTGGCGATCATCTGCTCTACAGGCCCACCCGGGGCTGCTTGAATAATAAGAAAGTTAATCACCATGATGCCAAACAACGTGGGTATAACCAATAGTAATCGACGAAATAAATATGTAATCATTCAAACTTACCTTTTCGCCTTATCCAAACTGGGATCTACCCACCATGTTGTAAACCCTATACCATCCTTTGGCTTGATTTTAGGTTGTCCAAATTTATTCCAATAAGCGACGCGACTTTTCGCTGAATGATACCCAGGAATTCCATAAAAGTTCCACAACAGAACACGATCCAATGCATGGACCCTTGCCTCAAGTGTCGGTCGGTCTGGTGACACAATAAGCTGCTCAACAATGGCATCAACGACCGGATTTTTGACGCCAGCATAATTTTGTCCTTCTCTCAAGTCAGCATATTTAGAGCTCCAGAATTGGCGCTGCTCATTGCCTGGCGTCTCTGTCTCTGGAATAATGGCCAAACTCATATCATAGTCATAAGTACCCTGTCTTTGAATATACTCGGATGTGGTCACAGTTCTTGCTTTGAGGTTTATTCCCAACGGGGCCAAATTCCTTTTCAAAGCCAATGCGATTTTTTCGTACGAAGGATCATGCAAGAGAATTTCAAACGTTAATTCTTCTCCGGTTTTTTCATTGACTCTCTTTCCATTTTTAATAATCCATCCAGCTTCTTTTAGAAGTTTATCAGCAATTTCAATCAGTTTTCGATCGCGTCCCATGCCATCTGTTTCAGGCAGTGTAAATTCTTCTGTGAAAACTTCTGGTGGAAGTTGATCTCTGTAAGGTTCTAATATGGCCAGTTCTTCTCCCTGAGGAAGACCGCTCGATGCCATGGGAGAGTTAGTAAAATAACTGCGGCTCCGCTTATAAGCATCATAAAATAGGTGCTTATTAGCCCATTCAAAAGCGAAAGCACTAGCAATAGCCTGCCTAACCTTACGATCTTTCAAAATAGGTCGACGCGTATTAAACACAAACATTTGCATGCCAACGGGTAAATCATTCTTAACTTCTTTTTTGATTAATTTCCCTTCTGAAACTGCGGGAATTTTATAACCTGTCACCCAATTTTTTGCAATATTTTCTACCCTAAAATCATAATCACCTGCCTTGAATGCCTCAAACATAACGCTATCATCACGGTAGTAAGCATAATTTAAATCAAAATTATACAGTCCCTTTTGAGAGGGAACATTAGCCCCCCACCAATTGGGGACACGTTGATAGCTAATGGTTTGTCCAGGTTTAAACTTCTCAACTCTATAAGGTCCACAACCAACTGGAATTGTCAGATCTGCTTTCTCAAAATCATGGGTGGTGTAGAATTTTTTAGAAATGACGGGCAATTGCCCTAAGATACCAGGAAGCTCACGATTTTTGTCCGTTGTAAAATAAAAGGTCACACGATGATCATCATCCTTTTTCACTTTGTTGATATCCTTATAATACTGGGCAAACAAGGGAATTCCTTTCTCTTTCAAGATATTGAACGAAAACACAACATCGTCAGTTGTAACAGGTGTTCCATCCGAAAATGTGGCATCTTTCCTGAGCGTAAAAGTAACACCTTTGTGATCCGGATGAATTTCGACTTTCTCAGCTAAATATCCATACATGGAATTAGGCTCATCAGCGGATCCGTCCAGCAAACTACAATAAAGAAGCGTTGAGCCAACGGCAGGCGTTCCCTTAATAATCAAGGGATTAAACGTATCATATGTCCCAGAAACACCAAGTTTGACTTCTCCTCCCTTAGGTGCATCAGGGTTTGTATAATCAAAATGGCCAAATCCTTCAGGATATTTTAAATCACCATAGGGTGCGACACCATGTGTTGGCAAAGGTTCTTTGGACTCACCTGTCGCATAGCTATGCCAAGAAGCAAAGAGAGACATAGAGATATAACCTATTAAAAACAAACGTTTATTCATGGGAAGGCTCCTTAGGTGATGAGGATTGCGAGATTTGATTTTGACCTGACGTTGGCACACTTGGTTGTTCATCTGTCGATTTTGTAGCATTTGCAATTGGATCAGATGATGCTTTTGCCTCAGGTACGGGAGGAGGATTGTCTGTGTTCTGTTTTAAATAAGCTATGAGATCGGCTCTTTCTTGATCGTCCTTAACGCCCACAAAAGCCATCTTTGTTCCAGGCACAAAATGCCGAGGGTTGTAAAGGTATACATTAAGATCATCATAGGTCCACTTGCCACCTTTGGCTGTCATCGCTGGGGAGTAACTAAAGCCTGGATGCTTTGCCTTGTCCGCACCAACAATATTGTGAAGATTGGGCCCAACACGATTCGGACCACCGGATTCTATTGTATGACAACTGAGGCATTTTTTAAAAATTTGTTCACCCTTTTGTAGGTCAGCCTGAGCTAACAAGGGCTCAATTGGTGCTGGCCCCTTGGGTTGCTCAGCCGATCTGACTGCTTGCTCGGATACCCCGTCTATTTTAAAGGCATGCTCCATAGGAATAACAGGATAAATAAGCCTTTCAGAAATGAGATCAGCCCCTTTAATGGTGATTAAAGCGATGAGGATTGCTGCGGCAATTTTGTTAAATTCAAAACTATCCATTTTCCCCTTTTTTTTGCTTTATATATTTTTGCCCACTATACATACCCTTTATCAAACTGGGTAGTCATTCTTCTCGAATTTTTAAAGGTCGTTGATAAGATGCGAACAAAATCTGGTAAGTTGTTCGTGGACTTTGATTATAGACATCCATCACTTTTCGGAAAGTTTTTACAGGCAATGGCTTATGTCCAGGATGAGATAAAATCCCACCCATTCCTTTTAACCCTCTTAAAAACTCCATGGCATCTTTTGGTGTAAGAGTTAACCATTCTTCTTCAACCGTTCGTTCTCCTGAAAGAGGAAGCCAGTCTTTTAATTGACCATAGGTGATAAAGTCTAACAACCCGCAAGAAGCTTCAAGTTTCATATGGGCACTGCGCCACTCAAAAAAGGTATTATTTCCAAGAGATGTCAAATACAACATCCCGCCTGGCTTTAAGCAAGCAGCGAGAGAATTCAATGCATTTTTAGGGTTTTCAAACCAATGAAGAACAAGGTTTGCAACAATCACATCAAAGCCCGCAGTAAAACAAGGAAGTTCGCCATTCACAACCACAGCTGAGACGTTTTCACCAGACATCTTGCCCTGAGCCTGGGATAGCAGCGGATAAGACAAATCCGTCATAACATAATGATGTGATTTGGGCGCTAGCTGTTCAGCCAAGTAACCTGTTCCACATCCAACTTCTAGAACAACCCCTAAAGGAGTTGGGTGTTCCTTTTTGATTCTGTGAATCAAATAGTTAGCAACGTATGTTTGCACAAGGCTATGTTGATCATAACTGTGAGCAGCGCTTGAAAAAGCCTGTGCAACTTGCTGAGTTCGATTCATCAAATTATACTCTTGGGTTTATTCCAAGTGTAAAATAACCGCATCAGTCAAATTTTAAAAGGGTCTATCTTTTTGTTTTGTCTGCGCAGTCACAAAAAAAACCCCTCTTTCCATTTTGTTAACGATTTAGTAACTTCCTTTAAGTTAATCATAATATTTAAAATTTTATAAACTGGGAGAAAACCCATGCCTACCTCGCTTTGGTCCTTATGCAAACTAAGTTTGTTTGTAACCCTTTTATGGATGTTTATGGCGTCCCTCGCCCTTGTCGAAGAATGTTATGGCTTCGCACTAAAAGGCCCTCCTCAAAGCTGTAGCGTCTATATTACACAATATGAAAAAAAGCATGGTATTCCGGAAGGACTGCTACAAGCTATTTCCAAAATTGAATCGGGTCGCAAAGACTCTACAGGACAAGTTGTTTCTTGGCCGTGGACAATCAATTCAGAGGGCCAAGGTCACCACTTTCCAACGAAAGAAGCCGCGATCACTGCCGTGCGCGAGCTGCAAGCTAAGGGTGTTAACAGTATTGATGTGGGTTGTATGCAAGTGAACCTCCATCATCACCCAGATGCGTTTCAAAACCTAGAGGATGCCTTCGATCCACAAAAGAATGTTGCTTATGCCGCCAATTTTCTAAAGAAATTAAAAATTAATCATGCTTCGTGGCTCAATGCTATTGCGCATTATCATTCAGCCAATCCAACCCATCATATTCCCTACCGTAAGAAAGTCATGCATGCATGGAACAATGGATTAACGCTGGATCAATTTGTAACAGTTATGACAAAAAATGACCCCAGAAGACATACGATCCTTCAAGGAAGTAAAAAGTTAAGCCTCGCTCGAAATTCCTTACACACCCCTTCCCGCATAAAGCGCGTCACCTGTCGTGGCCCCTATCGTTCACACGGACCTTACAAGGGAAAAACGCTTAAACTTTGAAAACAAAAGAATTTTCCAATAACTTTCACCGTTCTTCCAAAGATGACTCATTCGTTTGTTTAAACTTTAAAATAGTGTCATTCCCTGCTGTAGCGGGAATCCAGGAGAAAAGTTGATAGATGGATCCCCGCCTTCGCGGAGATGACAATGTGGGAGAGTGGAAATAGGAAAATAGTCGAAAAGACGAAAATCTTTCAATTTTGATAACATAGTGATGATACAAAATTAATGATGAGGAAGAATCTAGGTGAGATGGCCTACTACCTGTAACTTTTTTATCGTATTATTTTTATCTCTTTCCCTCAAGCAACATAAACGTGTACCTTATTTTTCTCTCTTTCATTACTTATTATTGAGGAAGACCCAGAAGAATTTTCTCCTTGAACTTTTCGTGCGTTTCCACTAATACAGTTTCTCAAGGAAGCGCCCGTAGCTCAATTGGATAGAGCACCTGACTACGGATCAGGAGGTTAGGAGTTCGACTCTTCTCGGGCGCGCCAATCATTCCCTTGAGAACTAGTTAATAATTTCTCCACCAACTATTGTTTCAGTAGACATTCTCCTTCTAAGATTTGGATGTACAATTGCTCCTTCCCTCTCATAGACACCGCAGGAACTCTTGACGAGAGAACAGCTATACGATCTGTGTAATCTGCAGCGGCTTTATAGGCATTCTCACGACCTTCTGCATTCTTTTCAGCAAAGCTTCCATCAGCATGATTTGTCTAGGCATTAGGATACCTTTTCCTTTTATATGCTGCGGTTAATCATATTTTAATCTCTTCCAGATACAACTTATATACATATAGACAGGAGAAAAATATGAAAAGTGCTTTATTGACGATATCTTTAATGTTTGTTAATTCGCAAGTCTTCGCCGTTGAGACATGCCCTCAAGTCTTAAGGCTTTCTTCCTTAGAAATCATAGCTACCCTCGAGGAAAATCAAACTTTTGAAATGAAAGGTGATACTTGGACACTTACGTATTCTAGTGGTGATTGGCGATCACTTTTAAATGAAGAAAGCACCATTGGAGATAACTTAAGATCTTCACGTATTATACTCAAGAAAGACAAAGAAATTCTGCATTGTGATTATGAGATATGGAGAATTCGTGAAGACAAATATCACGGCATTCATAAGAAAATAGGGGAAATTTTTATAGAAACAACTATTAAAGATTAAATATTTAAGCGTATGTGTTTTTGTCTTTGCCACATTCAATCATTAAGTGCCGATGAACCGAGACCCTTTAACAAGTTGTTACGTTTTAGCCATGAGATGGGAGCAATGAAAATAAGACTTCCGCAAGGTTCTGTAGGGGAGGCTATCATACACCTTGCGGATGCTTGAAATTATATTGTATAAAAACCAACAATGTTTTTTGTATTTAGAAATAAAACAAAAATAACCAATATAGTGATATTATGATGCATGCTTTAAATTGAAAAGCGCTATTTATGGATATGTTCCATGCAATTTACGCATGACAAACAAAAGAATGTATTGATTGTAAAACAGAAAAATCTTAGTAAGTTAGTAAATATAAAGAAAAATGAACAGTTATATATATGGATACATTCACAAATTCGATTCATGCATTTTCTTACCATATTGAGCCCACCAAAATTAGCTCAGTTGGTTCATTACAAGGATATACATTCGCAGTCAAAGATGTTTTTGAAATAAAGGGCCTTCGCATGCAAGCTGGAAACCCGGAATTTCTGCAATACTCAAAACCTGCTGAAGAAACCGCTCCTGCCGTGATGACTCTTCAAAAAGCTGGTGCTAGTCTTGTTGGCAAAACCCATACGGATGAGTTAGGAGGAAGTCTTTTCGGTATCAACAAACACTATGGAACACCTTTAAACCACAAATTCCCTGATCGTGTCCCAGGAGGATCATCTAGCGGCTCAACTGCTGCGGTTGCCGCAGGTCTTGTTGACTTTGCCTTAGGAGCAGATACAAGTGGATCTGTGCGCGCCCCTGCAAGCTTTTGTGGCATTTACGGTTTTCGTCCTACCATTGGACGTATTCCAATCCAAGGTATTTTACCCATTTCTGAGTATCTAGATACGGTTGGCATTTTAGCAAACGACCCAAAACTAATTCTTCAAGTTCTGACAGTTTACGGCATTAAAGAAAGGTATCCTTTTAAACGGTTACGGTTCATTCCATCATTATTCGATCGTCTTCAAGATCCATTCAGATCATTATTTCACAACAAAGTGAGACTTCTAGAGGACCATGTTGGCGCCTCAGCTCCCCTTCTCATAGAAGAAGAGCAACTGGCCCAATGGCGTCAAACCATAAGGACCATTGCTATGTATGGTCTATGGCAAACCCACAAAGAATGGATTCTGAGTGCTAATCCTGAGTTTGGTGATATTATACAAGACAGAATTAACTTAGCTCGTATGATTACGTATGAAGATTTTAAAAAGGCCCTTAATCAACGAGAGGCAATAAGAAGCTTTATGCAAAATAGTGTTGAGCGGGGTGATCTTATCGTCTTTCCAACGGTCCATGATAGGGCACCCTTATTATCATTCTCAAAGGAAGAGCTAAATACCTATGCTCTGAACGCCGCATGCCACACATGTATCTCTGCTCTAACAGGATTCCCTGAATTAACCATCCCATTGGAAAATCCAGAAAAATCCGGCTCGATAGGACTCAGCTTCGTGGGGCAGGCAGACGATGACTATGCTCTAAATCTATTGGCGAGCCAATTGATTTCCCCCATTGAAAAGGCTTAGGTTGCGTACGCAGCCCCTTTTGGCCCCATCTCGACCATCAATCCTTTTTGAGCTTTGATGGAGAAGTAAATGGCCACAACTGCAATTAAAGCTCCTATAATCATCCAGAAAGCTGGCCACATCAGAATTTCGGTATGACTAATGGCATAAATCATCAATACAGGTGTTAATCCACCAAAGAGTGAGATTCCCAAACTAAGGCTGAACGAAACCCCCCTACAGCGTGATTTCACATCAAATAGACTTGCCGTCAGGCCATTGGCTGGCCCCACAAACATTCCTGCGAGAACGGCGAGGATCAACTCACCCATTATCACAGAGGAATATTGACCCGAGCATATTAACCAAAAGGACGGATACGACAAAACAAGAGTCGCAAAGATTGTTGACATCATCACTTTTTGAGGACCAAAATTATCCGCCATATATCCAGCTATGCAAATACAAGACATATAAACGATAAGACCGAGAGTAATGATGAATAATGTAGTTGATGTCGACAAAGTGGTTACAAGAGTAAAATAATGTCCCATGAAAACAAAAGGCACATAATAAAGAACACCTATGAAGCTGCCAATGCCAAAGGTGATCAGAAGAGGAATTACGTTATTTTTGAGAATAGATGATATGCTGTGAGTTTGTCGCACTTCATTTTTCTGAGCTTGATTAAAAGCCGCTGTTTCTTGGGTGTTTTTTCGAATATAAAACCCTATCAGACCTATTGGCACGCTTAAAAGAAATGGTATTCTCCATCCCCATTCCGGCATGGTTTCTAAAGCACACAATGACGCCATTATTGAAGCCGCGAACATCCCAACGACCGAAGACGCCGTTACCAAACTGCCAGAGATATATTTATGTTTATTGTCAGCATGTTCAATAACGAAAATTGCCGCACCACTAAATTCACCACCAGCGCATAATCCCTGGACAAGACGACAGATACATAAAATGAGCGGTGCAATGAGACCCACTTGATCATAAGTTGGTAATAAGCCGATCATACTAGTCGGAATCATCATCGCCATAATAGATATCAACATGGCTTTCTTCCGTCCAAAAGTGTCACCAACATAACCAAACACAACGCCTCCTAGAGGGCGTATAAGAAATCCCGCTGCAAAAATGCTATAACTTGCAATCAAAGCAACAGTTAGATCTTCCTTGGGAAAGAACAATTTGGATAGGATAGGTGCCAAAAGGCCAAAAAGTGCGAAATCATAGAATTCTAGGGCCGTGCCCATGAATGCCGCCGCAAAGTTTTTTGCTTGTTTTCTCATATTCATAATCCCCTTTTATTAACACATACAACATTATGAATTTAAATGTCTAGGATAATAGCTTTCTATTTTTATCGACATTTGAGAAAATTGAGGTACAGCTATTTATTATGATGATTCAGAACATGTTCCTTCAGATACTCTTCCAAAACTTCAACCTTTCGAATCCCTTTTAATTGTATCGGATAAGTGAAATAAATATCGATACTCGGCCCATGTATTTCAGGAAGGATTTGAGCCAAATTCGATCCTCGCAATAAAGGTGATTCCTTTGAAAAAGGAATTATACCCAGACCAGCCTTGGCAAATTCATAAAGCGCGCGCAGGGAATTTGCGCTAGCGTAAGGTTTTTGCACGTCCCCTTTTTGACCGGAAAGAGCCAAATGCCAATTAATATTATCAAAAAGGTGGATTGTTTCCGTCCCGAAACTAATCAGACGGTGATTTTTAAGGTCCTTACAGGACTTTGGCATACCATATTTTTGAACGTATTCCTCACTTGCATAAAGTCTGCGATTCCAACGCATAAGCAAGTTCTGTACGAGTTCTGGTTGATCTGAAATATAAGGCTGAAGAGCTACGTCAACTTCTAGAGCCTCTACATCAAGAGATTTATCTTTAGAATACAGAGATAGATTAATGTCAGGATATTGTAACATAAAAACTGGCAGTATTTCACAAAGCCACGTATCAACAAGACCGATATTTGCCCCAAGTCTAAGCTCACCTTGAGGATTGGATTGTTCATTCTGAATATGGGAAAGCGCTGCAACAGAATATACAAACATTTTTTCAGTATATTGGTAAAGAAGCTCTCCTTGTTGTGTCAGGGCTAATCCTCGCGGTAAACGCTTAAATAGCTTGTGACCAACTTGATATTCAAGATCAATGACTTGACGACTAATGGCCGATTGAGAAATATTGAGTTCCTGCCCTGTCCGGGTGAAACTTTTATATTTAGCCACATAGTAAAATGTTCTAAGTTTATCCCATTGCATTATAAAAACAGCCCTGTGAAAAATTAAATACGAAAGATTATATCTGTTTTATTAATAAAAACAAGTACTTTTTATTTTTTTATCTTAATTTACTCAAATCGCGATGAGTCTAACTACAAAACATTTATTATCCTTTTGGTTGACTTTTTTATTATCTTTGGTATATTAATTATGAATATTTAAATAGATAAATTATTATGTACTCATACTCAGATGTAAAAGTTAAATTAATTTCTCTCCTCGGACTCGTCTTTTTAGGGCTCTATGGTCGTTGTGCTATGGCTGGTCCGCTTCCGCAAATGGGGGGAATACTTTTCTCTTCCCAATCAGGAACACATACACCACCTCAGCAATCAGGAAGTGGAGGAACTGCAAATTTTGCTTCTGCAAACCGCGCCATGAAAAAGCGTCGGTTAGACAGACTATAAGGCCTTTAGATGCCTTTCCCATACAACTGATCTGCCCGCTTTTCAAATGCTTCCAACATTTGGTTGAATACACTTTCAAAAGCCATTTGAACAGCACTTTGAAATAATGAGTTTTTAAATTGGAAATCAATAAAGAAGTCTACATTCGTGCCACCTTTGGGGGCTTCTTTAAACGTCCACTCATTCTTCAAATGATGAAAAGGTCCAGAAACATATTCGATCTCAACATGAGTCGTTGGTGTCAAATGGACACGAGAGCGAAATGTTTCTCTAAAGAATTTATACCTCACACTCAAATCCGCTAATATTTCCTTATCAGTGCGCGATAAAGTGCGAACACCAGCACACCATGGCAGAAACTCAGGATATTTTTCGATATCAGTAACCAGATCATAGAGCTGTTCAGACGTATAGGGCAAATGGTGACTGTGAAGACGTGAGCTCATTTTTGCCGTAATTGTTCTTCTCGTGCAGCTTTCAAGCGAATGAAGTCATCTCCCGCATGATACGAAGAACGTGTAAGCGGAGACGAAGAAACCATCAGGAATCCTTTGCCACGGGCCATTCGGGCATAGTCCTCAAACTCATCAGGTGTCACAAATCGATCGAGCACATGATGTTTCGGTGTGGGTTGCAGATACTGACCAATGGTCATAAAATCTACGGATGCTGCACGTAGGTCATCCATTACCTGATACACTTCATTTTTATCTTCTCCCAAGCCCACCATAATACCTGACTTTGTAAAGATAGAGGGATCCAGCTCTTTCACACGCTTGAGTAAGTGCAAGGAGTGAAAATAGCGCGCTCCGGGCCTGACCTCTGCATAAAGGCGGGGAACAGTCTCCAGGTTATGGTTAAAGACATCCGGGCGGGCTTTAACGACGATTTCAAGGGCTCCTTCCTTGCGCAAGAAGTCGGGCGTTAAGACTTCAATGGTTGTTTGAGGGGACCTCTCGCGAATAGCTTGAATTGTTTGGGCAAAGTGGTTTGCTCCTCCATCATCCAAATCATCCCTGTCAACAGACGTAATGACCACATGGTGAAGACCCAGCTCAGCCATGGCCTCCCCTACCCTCTCCGGCTCATGAGGGTCCAAAAGATCAGGACGTCCTGTTTTAATATTACAAAAGCGACAGGCGCGGGTGCAAACACTGCCCAGAATCATAACTGTTGCGTGCTTTTTCGCCCAACATTCTCCGATATTGGGACAGGCAGCTTCTTCGCAAACCGTGTTGAGTTTCTTGGTTTGAATTAAATCCTTTGTTTCATGATATTCCTTTGATACAGGGGCTTTTACACGAATCCAATCGGGTTTTTTTAAAGGTGAGACCATATGTCCTCGCTAAAAATGAATTACCTTACCAAAAGCATCAAGAACCGACTCATGCATCGCCTCAGAAAGCGTTGGGTGCGGGAAAATCGTATCCATAATTTCTTGCTCTGTGGCTTCTAATGTCTTTGCCAGACAAAAACCTTGAATTAACTCGGTTACTTCCGCCCCAATCATATGCGCGCCTAAGAGTTCCCCTGTCTTGCCATCAAAGATGGTTTTGATCAGTCCCTCTGGCTCACCCAGAGCAATGGCTTTGCCGTTTGCGAGATAAGGAAAACGGCCAACTTTGAGATCTTTAATTCCAGCTGCTTTTGCAGCTTCTTCCGTCATACCCACACTGGCTACTTGCGGATAGCTATACGTACATCCAGGAATGTTGGCTTTCTTCATGGGATGAATTGTCTTGAGCCCCTTAATCTTTTCAACACACAAAACGCCTTCGTGGCTTGCTTTGTGCGCTAGCCAAGGCGGACCTGCCACATCGCCAATGGCATAAATTCCAGGCTCAGCCGTTGCACACCACTCGTTAGTGACTATATGCCCTTTTTCGACTTTTACTTTTGTTTTCTCAAGGCCAAGATTTTCAACGTTTCCTTCAATGCCTACTGCTAAAATAACTCTGTCAGCAGTTATTTCCTGAGTTTTTCCTTTTTCATCAAGAGTAGCCGTCACTAAATCTTTGCCGGGCTTCAGCTCTCTAATGACCGTATCTGTGTGAATCTTGATTCCTTGTTTTTCAAAAGCTTTGTGTGCGAGGATCGAAATTTCATGATCTTCCAAGGGAAGAACGCGATCCAGAACCTCAACCACTGTAACCTCAGAGCCCATCGAGCGATAAAAGCTTGCAAATTCAATGCCAATGGCACCTGATCCAATAACCAACAAAGACTTCGGAAGGGCCTCTGGTGTCATCGCTTCCTTATAGGTCCATACAAGCTTTCCGTCGGCTTCAAGGCCAGGAAGCTGACGTGCACGTGCACCGGTTGCCAGAATCACGTGCTTTGCTTTGACCGTATCCTTATCATTAACGATCAGTTCAACATCTGTACCTTGCTTTCCTTTGATCTTTGCATGCCCATCAATCACGGTCACTTTATTCTTTTTCATCAAGTGACGCACACCACTTGCTAGCTGATTCGCAACACCACGTGACCGTTCAATAATCTTTTTGAAATCAAAAGATACTTTTTCAGCCTTAAAGCCGTAAGCCTCCAAAGAATGAAGAAGATGGTTGATTTCCGATGTTTTCAGCAAGGCTTTTGTAGGAATACAACCCCAATTTAAACAAATCCCACCCATATGAGACTTCTCAATAACAGCTGTTTTAAAACCAAGTTGACTGGCTCTTATTGCAGCAACATATCCGCCGGGGCCTCCCCCTATAATGACAACCTCATAATCAGCCATGTATGATTCCTTTATACATTATCTTTGCTTTGTTTGTTAACATATGTATAAATGAATGATATGACAATGGCAAAACCACATATCTTATTGATTGATGATGACGAAAGGTTGAGAGACCTCTTGTGTAAGTTTTTGGTTGAAAGTGGTTTTTTTGTGTCAACCGCTCACCATGCTGCCCATGCCCGTGAATTAATGAAATTTTTTATCTTTGATCTGATGATTGTTGATGTCATGATGCCCGATGAGGATGGATTTTCCTTAACAGAATCGATTCGCAAGGGTCCCCTTCGGGTGAAAGATACGCCGATTCTCTTTCTAACAGCCATGAATGAAACAGAGGACCGCATTAAAGGTCTCAGCCAGGGTGCTGATGATTATCTCGCAAAGCCATTTGATCCACGGGAGTTGCTGTTACGCATTCAGGCCATCTTGCGCCGAAGCCAAGGAATGAATGAAGCTTCCAGTTTATCATTGGGACAAGTCTCTTATGACTTACACCTGAATCGCTTAGATCGCCAAGGAACCCCGATTTCTCTGACGACGGTTGAAAGTAACCTTCTCAAGATTTTCGCCCGCCATAGGGGCAAAGCCCTCACAAGGGATGATCTAGCAGCTGAATATGAGGGAGATTTAAACCCGCGAACGATCGATGTTCAAATCACCCGTTTGAGAAAGAAAATCGAAGATGACCCCAAAATCCCACGTTACCTCCAAACAGTGCGTGGAAAAGGTTATATATTAATTCCAGATCCATGAAATATTTTCTTAAACACCCATTCAAAGCCCTCAAAATCTGGCTTCCCAAAAGTATGTTCGGGAGATCCCTTGTTATTTTGATGGCCCCCCTTATTCTCGTTGAATCCTTTTCCGCCTATGTTTTCTTAGATAACCACTGGGATACGGTGACAAAATCACTTGCATCTTCTGTCGCAGGAGAAGTTGCCACAATTGTTGAATTGTATAATCGGTACCCTAAGCAAAAAAACTTCTATAATCTTGTCGCAGGAACACACTTAAAACTAAGAACTGAATTTCTCCCCAAGCAAAAGATTGAAAATTACGTGCCAGATGAGTTGCAATATAGTACCCTCGATATGGCTTTAAAAAAGCAAATTTTTACTCCTTATACTTTCCATTTCACCCCCAAAGAAATTGTTATCCAAACTGCTGTCGATGGAGGTATTATCGAATTTACCACGCCGAGAAAGCGTGTTTATAGCAAGAGTTTCTCCCTTTTTATAATGTGGGTGACTGGAACCACAGCTTTGTTCTTATTAATTGCAACCATATTCCTGCATAATCAAATCAAACCTTTAAGACGGCTTGCTATTGCTGCAGATCGCTTTGGAAAAGGACGCGCCTTTGCAGATCTCAAACCCGAAGGGGCTACCGAGGTCCGAAAAGTAGCTCAAGCGTTCATTCGCATGCGAGAAAGGTTGCAAAGACAACTCACTCAGCGCACTGAAATGCTGGCTGGTGTCTCCCATGATTTACGGACTCCCCTCACCCGCATGCGTCTTCAATTGGCGATGATGCCTCCATCTGCCGAGGTGGAAGGGCTCCAAAAGGATATCGATGAAATGGGAAATATGCTTGAAGGATATTTAACTTTTGCGCGCGGGGAAGGCTTAGAGGAATCCATTGAAATGGACATGAATGACTTCATTCAAACGGCTATTGGTGCGCGCGCTCATCTTGATAAGACAATCCATTATGTAGACCAAAAATTGCCAACTTTATGGATTAAACCCCAGGCCTTAAAAAGATGTCTTACTAATTTAATTAACAATGCGTGTCGTTATGGGAACGGCGTGTGGGTATCCGTAACTGATAATTATGATACTCTTTCCATTTCTGTCGAAGATGATGGTCCGGGAATTCCTGAAGAAAAGCGCGAGGATGTCTTTAAGCCATTCTTCCGCCTTGACCCCTCACGAAATATGGCAACGGGTGGTGTAGGACTTGGCCTCACAATCGCACGAGATATTGCCCATAGTCACGGTGGTGATATCGAATTATCGACCTCTGAAGAGCATGGCGGTCTTTGCGTGAGCCTCGTGCTACCTTATTAATTGGTAACCTGCTTTTTGGTGGGTGAGCTCTTTCTCATTAGCTTGATAATTACGACAGGCCTTTTCGTATTCTTGGATCAACAAAGTTTAAGAGATGAGGATCAATACGAATAGATCTTTGGATAAGAGAACCTAGAGCCCTTGGCTGATACCAAGGTCAAAGTTTTCTTTCCAAGTATAACAATATTATTTTGGTTCAACTTTAAACTAGTGTCATTCCCGCGTAGGCGGGAATCCATGTCTCCTTTGCGTAGATTCTTGAGCAAGAGTTGCTTCTCTGGATCCTCGCCTACGCGAGGATGACAAAAGAGAGAAGGAGAGCATCTTATTTTACTGATTTCAGTTTTTTTGTTTTGGATTTACGTTTTCTTAATACCTTCTTGCTATTATTTTCTAATTAACTATGTTTCGTATTTGAAACAAATGTTATAATCTAAATAAATTTCACGGAGGTAATATTATGAAATTGAACACACTGAAACTTTTTGCTCTATCTGCAGTTACCGCAGCAGCTCTAACAACTCAAGCTCATGCTCTTACGGTAAAAGACGATCAAGGTAAAGTAATTGATCCTAGTAAAATTGAATCAATTACGATTTCAACTCAAAAAATACCCGAAATAAACGGATTTGTGGTTAAAGACAATAACCTACTTAAGTTTATAGCATTGGGCGACAAGTTTGAGGCAGCCACAGGTAAATCAGCCGGTACATTACTTAAAAATAATGCTGCTTTACTGGTTAAGTTAAAAGATGGCACCGTCATGACACTAGGTGATCTCAGTGGCGGTGTTGCTACACTTAAAGCACCAGAAGGAAAAAGATAGATGAGGTAGAGGTTTCTTTACACACATCTAAAAGATTCTCCCTTAACAAAATTGAGGGAGAATTTTTTTGTCTAAATGACGCTATCAATCATGTCCATAAAAAAAAGACGCAGGTTACTACCTACGCCTTTCTTAGATCTGCTTAATGCGCGAATGTTACTTTGCGATAGCTTCTTTCAAGCCTTTTCCTGCACGGAACTTTGGCAATTTGGAAGCTTTAATTTGGATCTTTTCACCTGTACGTGGGTTACGGCCAACACCTGCAGGACGGTGTGTCACTGTAAATGTACCGAAACCAACAAGGCGAACTTCTTTGTTAGCCTTAAGTGATTTTGTAATAGCTTGAATAACACCATCAACAGCTCTTGAAGCATCTGCTTTTGTAAGACCTGAGATTTGAGCGACTGACGCTACGAGATCGTTTTTGTTCACTGGTAATTCCTCTTTGTTATTTAAACGATGTTTTATTGCCCTGGATCCCCAGAACATCTGTAAAAAGCGTACCTGAATCCTGAAAACCAGTCAATGGCTTAAAAACATTGAATCAAAAAATAATTTTCTTTTTTTTCAATATGTTAGACTAATGCGTCGTCATTTCTTCACTTTCGTGCTCTTTTAAAGCTGATTTATGAGCAGCTAATTCAGCCATTTCTTCTGTCCATTTGATGGGTTGAATACGCTCTTTAAGAGCTAAATTAAGGACGTCTTCTACCCTTGACACTGGAATAATTTTGAGACCACGTTTCACCTTTGCTGGAATTTCGCTAAGATCTTTCTGATTGTCTTTAGGAATAATGACAATCTTTATACCACCGCGCAGAGCTGCTAAAAGCTTTTCTTTCAGCCCTCCAATTGGCAAGACCCGGCCTCTTAAAGTAATTTCTCCAGTCATCGCCACATCTTTACGAACTGGTATTCCCGTTAGCACAGAAACAATTGATGTACACATAGCCACCCCCGCAGAAGGGCCATCTTTGGGTGTGGCACCCTCTGGAACGTGAATGTGAATATCCCTTTTGTCAAATAACGGCGGTTGAATTCCAAACTCAGGTGCTCGCGATTTCACGTAACTAGCGGCCGCTTGAACAGATTCTTGCATGACTTCACCCAGTTTACCTGTAATTTGCATTTTACCTTTACCGGGAAGCATTACCGCTTCAATTGAAAGCAATTCACCTCCAACTTCTGTCCAAGCAAGACCTGTCGTAACACCAACGGTATCCTCAAGATCAGCCATACCATGGCGATATCGGGGGATACCTGCAAATTTTCCAAGGTTCTTTGTCGTAATTTTTACTGATTTATGCTTTGGGCTCGCAAGGTATCGCACTGCTTTACGGCAAAGATTCGCAATTTCTCTCTCTAAATTACGAACACCAGCCTCTTGGGTATAGGTGCGAATCACTTCACAGATCGCAGCTTCCGTCAACGAGAACTCGTTTTTCTTCAAACCATGAGCTTCCATTTGCTTTGGCAGCAAATGACGCAGGGCAATTTGGACCTTTTCACCCTCTGTGTAACCGGAAATGCGAATAATTTCCATCCTATCCAAGAGGGGTTGCGGCATATTCAACGTATTGGCTGTTGTAATGAACATAACATTGGAAAGGTCATAGTCCATTTCAAGATAATGGTCATTAAAGGTATTGTTTTGCTCAGGATCTAAAACTTCCAAAAGCGCTGCAGAGGGGTCTCCTCTCCAGTCTGCTCCCAGTTTGTCAATTTCATCAAGAAGGAACAGTGGATTGGTTGTTTTTGCTTTTTTCATACCTTGGATAATCTTACCAGGCATCGATCCAATATAAGTACGACGATGACCACGGATTTCCGATTCATCACGGACACCACCTAAGGACATTCTAACAAAGTTGCGACCTGTCGCGCGCGCTATAGACTTTCCAAGTGATGTTTTACCAACACCGGGAGGGCCAACCAGACAGAGTAGGGGGCCATGTATCTTGCCAACACGATTTTGAACCGCGAGGTATTCTATGATGCGTTCTTTGACTTTTTCAAGACCATAATGATCTTCATCCAAAACCTTTTGGGCTTTTTGCAAATCTTTCTTAACTTGAGATTGATCGACCCACGGAACTTCCACTATCCAATCCAGGTAATTCCGCACCACCGTTGCCTCTGCAGACATGGGACTCATTTGGCGCAATTTCTTGAATTCAGATTGTGCCTTTTCTCGAGCTTCTTTTGAAAGATGAGCTTTTTTAATCTTATCTTCTAGCTCTGTTAGCTCATCTTTACCTTCTTCACTTTCACCAAGCTCTTTTTGAATCGCTTTGAGTTGTTCATTCAGGTAGTACTCACGTTGAGTCTTTTCCATTTGGCGTTTCACACGGCTGCGGATTCTCTTTTCCGCTTGCATAACGCCAATTTCACCTTCCATAAAATTAATGACTTTTTCCAAACGCTCGGAGACGCTTTGGACTTCAAGCAAAGCTTGCTTTTCATCAAGTTTAAATCCGAGATGAGATGCAACAACGTCTGCTAACTTAGAAGGATCAGAAATTTGACCAATCGATGTGATGAGTTCATTGGGAATTTTTTTCTGAAGCTTTGAATATTGCTCAAACTGTGTTACCAGTGTGCGCGAAAGGGCCTTGAGCTCCTGCTGAGATGCATGTTTTTCTTTATAAGGTTCAACTTCAGCTTCAAAATAAGCATCGTTTGGAAGCCACTTTACAACTTTGATACGTCTCTCGCCTTCTAACAATACTTTTACAGTACCATCGGGCAAACGAAGAAGTTGCAATACTTTTGCAATGGTTCCGACCGAATAAAGGTCTTTTGTTGTCGGATTATCAACAGATGGATCTTTTTGACTCAGAAGAACGACTTCTTGATCGTCCTCCACAACTTTGTCTAAAGCTTGGATTGACTTTTCCCGTCCCACGAACAAAGGAATAACCATGTGAGGAAAAACCACCACATCTCGCAAGGATAAAACTGGGAACGTATTCTTTTCTTTCTTTAGGAGTTTATCACTCAAAGAAACCTCTAATTGTTATTGGATACATATGACCTAACACTAACCGATCTAGCTTCAGATAGAAAGAGGAATAATCAGAAAACCTTTCCCTTTTCTTTACCAAGATCACCATATGGGGTGATTCTTTCAAGAAAACATAGAATAGCTTTAAGATTTATTCTCTAACAAGAGAAAAGACATTCACTCTTTATGAAAAGTCCCATTTATATTCTGAGTGTGCATATTGCCCGTGTTAAACATACCTTCATCCATTTTTGAATTTTTATGATAAACTAAACCTATAAATAAGAATCAACACTGGAGAAGGCGGACCTATGATTATTATAAGCTCAGCATTTGGCAACTTTGAAGATATCCCTCTTAAGCATACAGGTGAAGGGGATGATCTATCCCCTCCTTTAAGATGGCAGGACTTTCCCGAAGAAACGCGCTCATTTGTGCTCATTTGTGATGACCCTGATGCCCCCAACCAAACATGGGACCACTGGATTCTTTATAATATACCCCCTCACATGAATGTATTGGCCGAGGGTTTAAATTACCTTCCCAAAGAAATCCAAATTCTTAAAAATGGGTGGGGCAGAAAAGAATATGGCGGCCCTATGCCACCCACAGGAAAACATCGCTACTTCTTTAAACTTTATGCCCTCAATACGCTTATTCAACTTCCTGCTGACGCCACAAAGCAAGATCTTATAGAAGCAATGAGAAATCATATTCTAGCTGAAGCAACCCTGGTTGGATGTTACGAAAAGCAATATAAGGATTGAGCTAAAATGGATGTTTTTTAGCTTTCTTTCTTTTTTTCTTGCGCTTGCGCTCTTCTTCTTTATCCCGCGCCGCTGCACGCATTTGCTCACGTTCAAGCCAGTTTTGTTCTTCAATAGCAGAAACTTTACGTTGATGCCGCGTCAATTCTTCGGCCCGCTCCTCTTGCTTCATCATACATTGAGAAAATTCAGGTGTCCCAGCAATATATCCATAATCCGTACACTTTGATCGATAGATGGCAAGTTGTTTATCCCTTGATATCCCGCATGCGCTAACTAGGCCAACAAGAGGAAGAACGATTATCATTTTTTTCATGCCATAACCTCCTTCAAATGGAGCGGGTGAAGGGAATCGAACCCTCGTCTGAAGCTTGGGAAGCTACTGCTCTACCATTGAGCTACACCCGCAATGTCCCCAAATTTATACGCAATTGCCAAACGTCACGCAAGCCAATTTAGGGCTTGATAAAATATTAATAAATTCTTAATAATAAGGCATAAAAAAATTTTAACCTGAGAGGCGTCATGTTTAACCGTCTGATTTGTTTATCATTTCTGTCAGTTCTTTTATTTACATCAACTGTTGAAGCCAAGCAAAAAGTCCAAGTTTCTATGACTCCTTATGCTGGTTACAGGCAAGACCAAATTCGGTGGAAAACAAGCACGAGTGATTCTCAAAAATGGAAGAACCTGCGAGGCATCGAATATGGTGCAAAAACAGAGATCACACTTAAAGATCGCTATATCATTGATGTGGACCTTGGCTTTGCCAACTTATTTAATGGAAATATGACAGATACGAATTATCTGAAACCAGCTCCTGGTGACTCTAGTAAAATGAAGGGCTCAGGCTTTATTTTCGAACCAAACTTGGCTTTCGGGTTTAACACTAAACCTTCTAAAAAGGTTGATTTGATTCCTTTGATAGGTATGTCATATGACTTGATCAAATTATCGGGAAACAAGTCTTCCTCAAATCCGCTCACTTCTTTGTCAAACACACTCAACTTTTACGGACCATATGTTGGGGTCAAAACAAAAATGAAACTCGGTAAATTCATCATTGATGGTGGTGCCTCATTCAAGTTAGCGTTCTATAACGGAAAAGGAAACTGGAAGTTTTCAGGGGACACCAACAATAGTACAATGAAACAAAATGGTCGTGGGTACGGCATTAAGGGAAATCTTGGAGTTAAGTATTGTGTTGTTAAGTCAGTAACCTTAGGTGCTGAAGCCGCTGCTGAGTGGAATAAAATTACAAACGGTAATGATACTCGGAATTTTTCCGGCATTGCTGGCTCAACGAAGTCCAAACTTAAAAACTTGAATTGGACTACGCTGTCTGGACGCGTCGTCGTCGAAAAATCCTTCTAATAAGGATCAGAAACAAACATGGCACCATCTTTAGCGCGCAGTTGGCTTGTATGGGTTTGTGCCGCCTTATTCTTTTGTTATCAGTTCCTCTTAAGGGTCTCGCCGAGTGTCATGACTCAAGAACTAATGACAGATTTTCATGTTGATGCTTGTGCTCTGGGCACCCTCACCTCTTTTTATTTTTGGGCCTATTCCGGTTTTCAAATTCCCGTTGGAACTCTATTAGATAGATTTGGTCCACGCAGACTATTAACCTTTGCTGCCCTTCTTTGCACAGCCGGTAGTTTTCTCTTCTCCTCTGCAGACGCTCTTCAATGGGGTTCCTTCGCCCGTTTTCTTATTGGTGCAGGCTCTGCCTTTGGTTTCCTCAGTTGCATGAAAATCGGTGCTCTCTGGTTTCCTCCACAACGTATTTCCATTGTTGTTGGCCTTACTCTTCTATTTGGAACATCGGGTGCTATGTCAGGAAGTTACCCCATGTCCTTTTTGGTCGATCATCTTGGATGGCGTGAAGCCATATGGGTAACGGCCGGCGGTGGACTTTTCCTAGCCATACTTATTATGCTTGTCGTCAAAGATAATCCTCCCAAGACATTAGAAAATTATATAGAACAGCACCATGCTTTTGGAAGCCCACACCTGGGAATTTTAGAGGGTTTAAAGGTGATTTTGCAAAAATGGCAAACCTGGCTTTTGGCCTTTTATGGGATTATGATGTACGTCCCCCTCGCTGGTTTTGCCGATATGTGGGGAGTCCCTTTCCTCACCCAGGTCCATCATCTCAACAAACAAAGTGCATCTTTGGCTACGTCCTTCCTTTATTTTGGCGTTGGCTTAGGCACCCCCTTATTTGCCTTCCTCACAGATTATCTAAAAAAATTCAAAATCTCCTTGCTGGCTTCTTCATTGGGCGCACTTTTTCCCTTTTTAATTGTGATCTATGTTCCAAGCCTGGATGCCACATGGGTCATTTCTCTCTTGTTTGTCTCAGGCCTCATGTTAGGAGGTCAGTTCATGGCTTATTCCATTGTCACAGAAATTAATCCCCTTTCTGTCAGCGGCATGGCCACCGGTTTTCAAAACATGGTGTGTCTCTTGAGTGGCGTTATTTTTCAACCTTTCATTGGCTGGCTTCTTGATCTTTATTGGAAAGGAGCCTATGACAAAGGCATCCGACTTTATTCCAGCGCCATGTATCAAATGGCTCTCACGAGTGTTATTGTCTCACTATTGTTTGCCATTCTCATTTCTCTTTTCATCCGTGAAGCTTACCCAGAAAGGGAATAAATAAAGTAACTCCTCAATTTTTTTGCCCCTTAGGGTTTACATATGGGAAACAGTCCTTTAGGGTGGGCTCATGCTAAAGGAAAGGAAAACAATGACTCCCTCACTGAAGCAAAGCTGGATTGTTTGGGCCAGTGCTGCCTTCTTCTTCTCTTATCAATTCATCTTACGCGTCTCCCCTTCTGTTATGTCGGAGGAACTGATGGCTGAGTTTAATGTAGACGCTTGTACGCTTGGTACTCTCGCATCCCTCTATTTCTATGCTTATGCCCCCATGCAAATACCTGTCGGCACATTGCTGGATAAGTTTGGCCCCCGACGTCCCCTCATTTTTGCAGCTATCACCTGCACAGCAGGAATCATATTGTTTGCATCATCGGATGTTTTCTTTACCGCTTCCCTTGGACGCTTTTTGATGGGATTCGGGTCTGCTTTTGGCTTTCTTAGTTGCATGAAGGTGGGAGCCCTATGGTTTCCCGGACGTAATCTTTCACTTATTATTGGATTAACTCTTTTTGGCGGTACTGTTGGAGCCATGACGGGAACCTATCCCCTTTCCTTTATGATTGATTTACTGGGGTGGAAATCAACCATGTGGATTATCGCTGGCGGCGGGATTATTATTGCTGGACTTCTTGCCGCAATTATCAAAGACCAACCTCCCAAAGAACTCGATGATTATATTCAATCTCATCATGGCTCTGATAATCCTAAACTTTCTATTCCCGAAGGATTCAAAGAAATTCTGGGCAAACCACAAACATATATTTTAGCCTTCTATGGAACCATGATGTATGTTCCTCTGACTGGATTTGCAGACATGTGGGGAGTTCCCTTCTTGTGCAAAGTCCATGGGTTGGACAAACAATCAGCTTCCCTAGCTTCTTCATTCTTCTACTTCGGAATTGGTGTTGGCACTCCGTTATTTGGCTTACTTTCAGATAGGATCAAACGTTTCAAAGCATCTCTTTTTACGAGCTCACTTGGGGCTTTTTGCCTCTTTTTCTTTATCATCCATGGATCAACTCCTCCACAGCCTATTTTAACGGGAATCTTATTCCTCACAGGTGTCTTTTTAGGTGGTCAGTTTATGTGCTATTCTATCGTCACGGAAATCAATCCATTGTCAGTCAGCGGCATGGCAACGGGCTGTCAAAATATGGCTTGTTTAACCAGTGGCATTATCTTTCAGCCTTTAATTGGGTGGATTCTGGATTTGTTTTGGGATCAAACTATCATCGATGGCATACGTGTTTATTCCTGTGAAACATTCCAAATATCACTCTCTGTGATCCTTGTCTGTATGGCTTTGGCCTTCGTTGCGTCCCTTTTTATCCGAGAAGCTTATCCAAAAACATAATCATAATTCCTCAATTGACCATAGGTACAGAGATCGGGTAAGTTTTGGTTTTTAACAGACAATAGAAAAGATCATGGCACCTTCAACCTCAACAAATATCAAAGATTCTGACCAACTTTTTGCTCAAAGCTGGGTTATTTGGGGTTGCGCGGCACTTTTTTACTGCTATCAATTTATGCTCCGCGTTTCTCCTGGGGTTATGGCGGAAGACCTAATGGCATCCTTTCAGGTGGATGCTTGTTCTCTTGGGACACTCACAGCTTGTTATTATTATGCTTATGCGGCTCTTCAGATTCCCGTTGGGACCCTCATGGATCGCTTTAAACCTCGGCGCATGCTTACTTTTGCTGCTATTACGTGTGGTTTGGGCTCTTTCCTTTTTTCTTTCGCAGATACACTTCTCATTGCCGGAATTGGACGTACTATGATTGGTGCTGGATCTGCATTTGCTTTCTTGAGCTGTCTGAAATTAGGAACGGTCTGGTTCCCTCCCCAAAAACTCCCATTTGTTGTGGGCTTGACTCTTCTTCTCGGTACACTGGGTGGTGTTTCGGCTGGCTTTCCCATGGGCTTACTGGTTGAAATAACGGACTGGCGTTATGCCATGTGGGTTGTGGCTTTTGGTGGATTTGCTCTGGCTGCTTTAGGCTGGACAAAAGTCCGGGATAGAGCTCCTAAACACTTGGAACAAGTGATTCTTAAAAGCCATGGCGATGAAATGGACCATACGGTTCAAATGGGCCTTGTTGAGAGTATCATTGAGGTGGTCAAGAAACCCCAAAGCTGGTTCATCGCTGCCTTTGGTTTTTTCATGTATGTTCCTCTATCTGGATTTACGGATCAATGGGGACCTTCCTTCTTTATGACAAGCTATGGCATGGACAAAGCTACTGCCGGAGCTATTAATTCAGCCATGCTACTCGGAATCGGACTCGGAGCTCCCCTCTTTCCCTTCATTACAAAGTATTTTAAAGCCTATAAACCATCTGTGTTTATTTCAGCATTGGGATCTTTGATATGTTTGTCGATTGTCTTTTACATTCCCAATCTTCCCATTCCCCTTCTCTTCATTTTTCTTTTGATGGCAGGTTTCTTTTTAGGCGGTCAATTTCTGGGCTTCTCAATGACCTGTGCCTTAAATCCCCTTTCTGCAAGTGCTACCGCGGGGGGATTCCATAACATGCTGTGCATGCTCAGTGGAGTTATTTTTCAACCTCTTATTGGCTGGCTTTTAGATATCCGTTGGCAAGGTACCTATGAAGACGGTGTGAGATTATATACTTATTCAGACTATACTTTCTCTCTCACTTCCATTACGATTTCACTTATACTTGCTTGTTTAGTCATTGCTTTGATAGAAGAAAAATACGCACATTAGGAGAAGAAAATGAGAAAACTAACCCTTTTAGCCCCCGCAATGTTATTGATGTTAAATCCCCAAGCTTTTTCAAAGAACCCTGAGCTTAATCAATTGGAAAATCATCACAACATTTCCATGGATCAGAATCATCAAGTTCCTGGTATGGAAGTTCTTAATGCCTGGGCACGCCCACAAAATGAAGGACGAAATACAGCCATTTATCTTGAACTTGTTAATCCACTTGTCCACCCCGAAGACTTGATATCTGCCCATTGTGATAATTGTGAAAGGATTGAGTTTCATGATCATATCAATGATAGTGGCGTCATGCGCATGCAAAAGGTTAGTTACATTCAAGTCCCTCAAAAGGGAAATACAATACTCAAACCAGGCGGCATGCACATCATGTGTATGGGATTAAGTAGATCCATCCAGGACGGTGATATGATGAAGGTCAGTATGCAATTCAAGGATGCTCAACCCATAACCATCGATGTTCCCGTCAAAAATAATTAAGTGTTTTACCAAGGATACAAGTGAAAATTGATGGAAGATTTTTAAATACCCTTCGTTCCCGGCTTTCTATTGCAGAGATTGTCGGAGAAAAGGTGAAACTGACGAAGAAAGGGAGAGAGTACACAGGACTCTGTCCCTTTCATCATGAAAAAACACCTTCTTTTACAGTCAGCGAAGACAAGGAGTTTTACCATTGCTTCGGGTGTGGGGCACATGGTGATGTCGTCAAGTTCCTGACAGACGCTCAGCATTACACATTTATCGAAGCTGTTCGCGAACTCGCTCAACGAGCGGGGATTTCTATGCCTGTTGACACAGACTTTTCTCGACAGGAACAACCCCAGGTTGATATGGTCCCTCTCAAGGAAGCCTTAATCCAAGCGACTGATTGGTTTCATAAGAATTTATTTCTCATGAAGTATCCAGAAGGATTACGGTATACAGAACGTCGCGGTCTCACGAGAAATACACTCAAAAAGTTCAGCCTTGGCTATGCTCTCAATGATTATCATAGTTTAGAAACCCATTTAAAAGCACAAGGTTTTTCAGACAACGTTCTCCTTGAAACAGGCTTGTCATCTCGTAAAGATGAAAATTCATCTGTTCACGATCGCTTTCGACGTCGCCTTATGTTTCCCATTCATGATCATAAAGGCCAAGTCGTTGGCTTTGGTGGAAGACTCTTAGAGTCAGGAGAGCCCAAATACTTAAACTCTCCTGAAACCATTCTTTTCTCAAAAGGGCACCTTCTCTATGGCTATTTCTTTGCTAAAGAAAAAGCCCTTTCGGACCCTCTTATCATTGTCGAAGGATACATGGATGTTATCTCTCTTCAACAAGCAGGATACAAAGGGGCCGTTGCCCCCCTCGGAACCGCTTTAACGGAGGACCAAATTTTATTGGCTTGGCGTCTTAGCCCTGAACCCGTTCTTTGTTTTGATGGAGATAACGCGGGACTAAAAGCCGCTGCACGCGCAGCAGAGCGCGTCTTACCTTTATTAAAACCAGGTTTTTCACTCAGATTCGCTCTCCTTCCGACAGGCGAAGACCCTGACAGCTTCGTTCGTAAGGGCACATCATTTGACATCCTTCTTAAAGAGGCTCTTCCTCTAGTTGATATGCTTTGGATGATACTGACCACCGGCAAGAGTTTTAAAACTCCTGAACAAAAAACCGCGCTCGAAAAGAAAATCCAACACTGGTGTCAGGCGATCCAAGATTCAGCTGTTCGCAAAAATTATCAATACGCCTTTAAGGACCTATTTTATCAAAATATAGTTAAACTCAAGGATACACAGAGGGTTACAACCCCAATAAAACGAAGAAAAATTGATTTTTTCCACATCCATCATCGCTTACTCCTTGCAATCCTCATCAATCATCCCAATCTAATAAGTGTGGTAAGTGATGATTTAGCCTTCTTGGATTTCAAAGAAGAACGTCTTCATGATATGAGAGAGCAAATTTTAGACTATTATGCCAATCAACACGCAGAGAAATCGACCTTAAAGAATTTTCTGATTGAGGCTGGTTTTAAGACTGAGATCGAGGGCGCTTTGTCCCCGTCCGTTCTTATTCATGGAGCATTTGCTAAATCAACAGCCACTGAAGAGGCTGCGCTTGAAGGATGGAAGGATATTTTTAATCGAATCCAGCAGTCTTTGAGTAAGGCTGACTTAGACATAGCAAAAGAGAACCTGGCGCAAGAGATGTCTATTGATTCCTGGAATCGACTAAAAATGTTAAAACTTAATACATTAAAGCAAGATTAAGTTGCTATTTAGAGTAAAAATGTGATTAATTGACGCAGAAACTTAAAGGATAGATCTAATGGCTAATAGAGCGAATTCAACAGCAGAAACAAGCAACATGGAAGAAAAAGATATCAGAGACTCCAATGGAGAAAGAGCACTCAAGCAACTTCTCGCTCAAGGTAAGCAACGAGGCTACATCACTTATGAAGAGCTCAATGAGATCTTGCCTGAAGACAAGTTAAGTTCAGAACAAATTGAAGACATCATGTCCATGATCTCAGACATGGGTATCAATGTTATTGAAGATGACGAAGTTGAACAAGATGACAAAACTCAAGCTTCCAAAGAAGAGTCTACAGCAGAAGATTCAGACGAAGAAGGTGAAGAGGCATCAGAGGCAGGTCGAACGGATGATCCTGTTCGTCTTTATCTTCGCGAAATGGGAAGTGTTGAACTCCTCTCACGAGAAGGTGAAATACAAATAGCGCAACGTATCGAAGCGGGTCGCGAAATGCTCATCGGCGCTATCTGTGAGAGTCCATTGACTATTCGGGCGATCGTTACATGGCGTGATGCCTTAAACCAAGATCAAATGTTGTTACGTGACATTATTGATATTGAATCGACCTATACCAATGGCCCATCTGAAGATGATGACGGAGAGTTTGATGAAGAAGGCCTTTTGGTTGAAAAAGCACCTCTAGAAGAGGATTCCTCTGATGAAAGCGAGGGAGAAGGTGAAGGCGAAGAAGGATATGGTGACGACGAAAATAACGGCCTTTCGGTTTCAGCAATGGAAAGTTCACTCCGCCCCCAAGTCGTTGAAACTTTTGACCAAATTGCGAAAACCTACGAACAACTCCGCAAAGTTCAAAATCAACGCTTAGATACTATTCAAGAAGGCAAAAAACCAGCTGCAGCAACTGAGAAAAAATATGAAGAGTTAAGGCGTAAGCTTATCGAGCTGATGGAAGGTATTCACCTAAATGCTTCCCGTATCGAACAACTTGTTGAACAGCTTTATAATTTAAATCGCAAACTCGTTGGCTTAGAAGGACGTTTACTCAGGCTTGCTGAATCTTCAAAAATCAAGCGTGAAAAATTCCTCGAGCAATACACTGGGCGCGAGCTTGATCCTGACTGGCTGAGCAAACTCCATGAATTATCCGGGAAAGAATGGCAAACTTTCCTCGATAATCACAAAGGAGAAATCATTGAAATTCGTCAGGCAATCGCTGCAGTTTCAGCGGAGTCAGGGATGCCTACTTCCGAATTTAGGCGTATCGTTAGTACGGTTCAAAAAGGTGAGCGGGATTCCTCCCGTGCAAAGAAAGAAATGATCGAGGCGAACCTTCGTCTTGTGATTTCCATCGCAAAGAAATATACAAACCGTGGCCTCCAATTCTTGGATTTGATTCAAGAAGGAAACATTGGTTTGATGAAAGCCGTTGATAAGTTTGAGTACCGCCGTGGTTACAAGTTTTCAACCTATGCCACATGGTGGATCCGCCAAGCCATCACACGATCAATCGCTGACCAAGCCCGCACGATTCGTATTCCTGTTCATATGATTGAAACCATTAACAAACTTGTCCGTACTTCTCGCCAAATGCTTCATGAAATCGGCCGTGAGCCAACACCTGAAGAATTGGCTGACAAGCTGAAAATGCCGCTTGATAAAGTGCGCAAGGTTATGAAGATTGCGAAAGAGCCTATCAGCTTGGAAACACCCATCGGTGACGAAGAGGACGGCCATTTAGGTGACTTTATCGAAGATAAAAACGCTGTCGTTCCTGTTGATGCAGCTGTGCTTTCGAATCTTCGGGAGACAACCACACGCGTTCTGGCAAGCCTCACCCCCCGTGAAGAGCGTGTCCTGCGCATGCGCTTTGGTATTGGTATGAACACAGACCATACATTGGAAGAAGTGGGCCAACAGTTTGCCGTGACGCGTGAGCGTATCCGTCAAATTGAAGCTAAGGCTTTGCGGAAACTTAAGCATCCAAGCCGCTCTCGGAAGCTCAGAAGCTTCTTGGATACTTAAAGCTTCAATTATAAATCTATTGTAGGCATGGATTGCTTCGCTCCGCTCGCAATGACGCAGAAACATTGCATATCGTCATTGCGCGGAGGGACAACATCCCGACAAAGCAATCCAGGACAAACCAATCACAAGTTGTCTTCTAGAGACATGGATCAACTATGTCAGAAAGTTAATCTTATCCTTGCCCATCAAAGTGTCATCCCCTCCTTCTTTTGTCATCTCCGCGAATGCAGAGATCCATCTTTCAGCTTTCCCTGGATTCCCGCTTTCGCGGGAATGACAATTTCTAATTTATCTATTCTTTATCATATGGTTAGTTGCGATT
>CAYRHD010000016.1:0-35212 GCA_964424065.1 uncultured Alphaproteobacteria bacterium | reverse complement strand
TACCATCAACATGGACTTGATAAGGAAGTTTGCAAACATTTTGGCCTCGAAGCCAGCACTTCTCCTGATCTCTCTATTTGGGAGAAAATCGTTGAAAACGTGACACGTCCTGAAGGAGATGTCACCATTGGAGTTGTTGGCAAATATACAGAACTCTTGGATGCTTATAAATCCCTTCATCAAGCTCTCATCCATGGTGGCATAGCCAACAATGTACATGTCAACATTGAATGGATTGATGCGGCCCAGCTTGAAGATGGCAACATGGCTACCCTTATGGAACGCCTCTCGCCCTTGCATGGAATCCTGATTCCTGGTGCTTTTGGCGAACGGGGTGCTGCTGGAAAAATCGCGGCAATTCAATATGCACGTGAACATAAGATACCTTTCTTTGGTATTTGTTTTGGTCTTCAAATGGCGGTTGTGGAAGCCTTGCAAAACATCGCGGGTATGAAGGAAGCCAACTCAACGGAATTTGGTGCAACGAAAGTCCCCGCCATCGCGCTTATGACTGAATGGGCCAAGGGCGATATGGTCCAAAAATACTTCCCTGGCGGAGATTTGGGAGGAACCATGCGTCTTGGAGCCTATGAATGTCACCTGTCCAATGATTCTAAAGTTAGAGAAATCTATAAAAGCCCTATCATTTCCGAGCGACATCGCCATCGTTATGAAGTGAATACAACTTATATGGAAGAACTTGAAAAAGCTGGCTTTTATATTGTTGGCAAAACGCAGGATGGACTTCTTCCTGAAATTGCTGAACGAAAAGACCATCCTTGGTTTATTGCCGTTCAATTCCACCCTGAATTTAAATCACGACCATTTAAACCCCATCCATTATTCGTCTCATTTATTGAAGCCTCTCTCAACCAAAACCGTCTTATTTAAAGGAATATGTGTCGATGCATCATGTTAAAGTAGGTTCTCTCACCATCGGAAATGACCTTCCCTTCACCCTTCTTGCGGGTCCTTGCGTTCTTGAAAGTCGCGAACACGCTCTTGAAATGTCCCAAGCTCTTCATGAAATCACGCAAAAGCTAGGAATTGGGTTTATCTATAAAACATCTTTCGACAAAGCTAATCGAACCAGCATCAAAGGTGTTCGTGGGATGGGGTTAAAGGATGCCGTCCCAATCTTCGCGGAAATACGGGAAAAGTTTGGCTGTCCCATTGTGACAGACGTTCATGAACCTTCCCAATGTGAAGCGATTGCAGAAGTCGTAGACGTTCTTCAAATCCCGGCATTCTTGTGCCGTCAAACAGATTTGTTGTTAGCTGCCGGAAACACAGGCAAAGCACTCAACGTCAAAAAGGGCCAATTTTTAGCGCCTTGGGATATGAAGAATTCCGTCCAAAAGATTGAATCAACGGGCAACCATAACATTATGGTCTGTGAGCGCGGCGTTTCTTTTGGATATAACACCCTCATCTCCGACATGCGTTCTTTGCCAATCCTTGCTGAAATGGGCTATCCCGTCGTTTTTGATGCGACTCACTCGGTCCAACAACCGGGCGGCAAAGGAAGCTCAACAGGGGGACAACGTGAATTTGTCCCTGTCCTTGCACGCTCTGCTGTATCCGTGGGTGTTGCAGCTGTCTTTATTGAAACCCATCAAGACCCGGACAATGCCCCCAGCGACGGCCCTAATATGGTCAAGCTAAAAGACATGCCTGCTCTTCTAGAATCGCTTCAAGCATTTGACCGTCTTGCAAAATCCCAACCTATATCCCTAGCATCGTAAGAGAAAACTATGAGCATTATCGTTGATATTCTTGGCCGTGAAATCCTTGATTCCCGAGGAAACCCAACCGTTGAAGTCGAAGTCGAACTTGAATCCGGCATCAAAGGGCGCGCGGCTGTCCCTTCTGGCGCATCCACAGGAACCCATGAAGCGGTTGAAAAGCGCGATGAGGATGGACAACGTTATAACGGAAAAGGTGTGCTTGAGGCCCTTGAGGCCATTAATGACGAAATTTACGAAAATCTTTGTGGTTTCGAAGCTCAAGAACAAATGATGATCGATCAGGCTTTGATCGACCTGGATGGCACCGAAAACAAAGGGCGCTTAGGTGCGAATGCATTATTGGGTGTTAGTCTCGCGACAGCCCGCGCCGCAGCCCAAGAACAAGGTCTGCCGCTTTATCGCTATATTGGGGGAATGTATGCCCACGTTCTTCCGATCCCATTGATGAATATCATCAATGGAGGAGCCCACGCTGATAATCCCATTGACTTCCAAGAATTCATGATTGTCCCTGTCGGTGCGCCTTCCTTCAAGGAATCTTTGCGTTGGGGAACAGAAGTTTTTCATGCCCTCAAGAAAAACCTAGCCCAAGCCGGCTTTAATACAAATGTGGGAGATGAAGGTGGCTTTGCCCCTGCCCTCCCCTCAACCAGAACCGCCCTCGATTTCATTATGCAGTCCATTGAAACGGCCGGTTATGTGCCTGGGGAAGACATTGTTCTGGCCCTTGATGTAGCAGCCAGTGAGTTTTACCGTGTCGGACGTTATCACCTTGCGGGAGAAAATAAAATTTTAGATTCCGATGAGCTTGTCCGCTTTTATCAAGACCTTGTAAACACCTATCCGATTCAATCCATTGAGGATGGCATGGCTGAGGATGATTGGAATGGTTGGAAACTTTTAACGGACGCCTTGGGCGAAGACATTCAATTGGTCGGAGACGATCTCTTTGTAACCAACCCTCTTAGGTTGACGGAAGGCATAGAAAATGGTGTTGCGAATAGCATTCTGATTAAGGTCAACCAGATTGGAACCTTGACGGAAACCATCCAAACCGTTGATTTGGCACACCGTTGTGGCTACACCTCTGTGATTTCTCACCGTTCTGGTGAAACGGAGGATACATTTATTGCTGACCTCGCGGTGGCATTGAATTGCGGCCAAATTAAAACCGGATCTCTCTCTCGCTCTGACCGACTCGCTAAATACAATCAATTGCTGCGCATTGAAGAAGAGCTAGGGCCTCAAGCGGCCTTCGGGATTTAATTTGCAACTTCAGTTGAGTTTTTCTCTCGGCAAAGAGCCTTATATTCGCTATCAAGCATACTCTTTAGAACTCCCCAATATCCTCTAAAGTCAATTATCGGATTTCCCGAATGGAATCGATGAAAGGTGAAGACTCCCTGAACATGAGGAAATGTTATCCTGCATTTTTGCATATCAATCGTGCCGCCAAACACTTGAACTACACGCATTAGTTTTGACCATCTTATATTAGATCCGATGTCATCATACATTTCTTGAAGAGCGGGATCGGGCAAGCTTTGAACTGGTACCTCTGGTTGAATGTCTTCTAATGCCGCAACTAAATAGCTATTCGTTGCTTCAGTTTCACCTTCAACTTGTGCCTGTGCCTCTTCCTGTTCAGGGATTTGAGCGGTATCCTCAGTTTCAGGGGCAAGCCTTGGAAGTTCTATTACAATATAGAGTTCAGGATTCATATTCTTAAAGCCATGGCTTACTAGTTCTTCATGGGTAAAGTCTTCTTTGCCCGATAAACAACGCTGAACATACCAATTAATATCAGCACCTTGCATAACCTTATAGCCTCTGTGCTCCAAAGCAAGCTTGGCGAATCGCAGTTTCACATCCCTGAAGTTAACTTGTGCAAGTACGCCAAAGTGAACCAAAGCTGCTGTAGAATCATAATGTTGAGGATCTTTTGGATTGGATCTTATACACCCAAGATAGTAACGACTGATAATATTGTTCGGATCTCTTTCAAACAGTTTGACAGCTTCTACAATTTTTCCTGAATTGTAAGCACTGATCGCTTCTTTAGTGACCATATAACCTCCAATATATTCTTTCGTCATTTTCATTCTTTTCCAAACAATTCGGGCTTTTTCTTCATTGCGATACTCTTTCCCAAACTGCCCCGTATAAATTCGATGTAAATAGACATCTGCTGGTGTACCTATACGCTCGAACCATTCAATGGCACGCTTTACATTCTTTCTGGATTGTGAAGAGAGATTTATCTCTCCATCAAAACTGCTCTCTTCAGGATCAAAAAGTCCTAATGCCAGTTCTCCCTGACGAAACAATACAGCGTCTTGAGCAAACTTGCTCTCTTCACAGGCTTCATAGGCTTGATGTAATAGCCCCTCTGCCCTTGTGAGATCATGAACATCAGCATCAATCATACCTAAGTAGTACTCAGCCCACAGCCGATATGCTAAGTGCGATGTCTGGCGAGCATGTGTGCACGCTTGAATAACTGCTAAACCTTTCTCTATCTGAGGTTTATGGCCATAAAAGCCCAGATAATACTGTGCAAGCCGAAACTGTGCGAAAGGCTTTATATTTGAATCTCTGATGCTTTCAAGAAGTGTTACCCATTCTGCTTCATTCAATATAGATGCCGTCAAGGTAGTTTTGCCGTATTGATGTCCATAAACGCCAAGGCCTAAGTCAGCTAAATGCAATTTTATCAAATCACCACTTGGTCCTGGAATACTGGTAACCATACTTTTTTCAAGATATGCTTTTGCGCAAGGCCATTCTTCCGCAGAGAGTAGAGCCAATTCACCACGAATTAAAGAAGCCATTGCACGAATCAATTGTAATGCTCTGGCTTTTTGAGGATTCCGCATTAACATTGTACCTGTGACTTGTTCACAGTCACCATCAAGGAGCTTTAAAATATAAAGATAGTTAGGAGATCTGATAATTTGGGCGTTAAATGGTAAAAAGGTAGTTTCTAAATTTACGTATCTTCTTTTTACAAAATGATCGCCTTCCAATTGAAAAGGAATATAGAAAGCTCTTGTGACATCACCTGTTGCGAGAACTGGGCCCCTAAAAGCCTCACTTTCTCCTATTGGATTATAAGGTTTTCCATCGTGTTGAAAATACGGAGATGTCAAAGCATGAAAGAAACGAGAATACAATAAGTGATTACTAAAACAAGCTTCAAAGAATGCTTTCTCTCCGGGGGACTCTTTCTTTCCTTTTTTCTTTGATGGTTGAGGAGTTATACTGGGTGAAGGATAAAGCTCAAAAATGCGGTTGAGAGGATACTTAGGAGCTGCTGCAAGAATCAACTCTGTAATTACTTCTTTTGTTTGACTGTTCCTTGCAGCATGAATAACATTTGCCGGAACGCCAGATGTTAATAAATTTCTCGCAACATCTTGATCTTGAAGAAACGCTTGTGTCGGTCTCGTGAAAACATTCAGAGCCAGAGCAAATAGAAACAAAAACTTACACATTCTGTCTTGGTTCATTTTTAAAATTATTCTTTATCTGAGATTAAAATCTTCACTTTTGTTCTTCCATTAAATTTTGTTTTCTTAACTTACTCAATATGGCTCATTTTGTTAACCATTTTTTAACGTTTTATCTTTAGGCTTTCATCAGTTGAATGACAAGGACTTCAACATAAACAAGATAAAACAGTGGAGAACACATATGAAAAAAACATCAATCGCACTTCTTACAGTCATCAGCATGACATCAATCGCTCAAGCTGATACGTACAAATTATTTGGGAAAAAGGATGTAGCTCCAACAAATTTCATAATATCTCAAGATGTAACAAAATTACCCTATGACCGAGCTTTGGAAGCACTTAGTGCCACTCAATCAACGGAAAGACCAGGATCTACATCAACTGCTGGAACTCGTGTTTACGGTTTCAAGTTCAATCAAGGAGCGAATGTGGGTCAAGTTTATGCAATTGACAATGCTGAACTATGGGATCTTGCGACGCGTTCAAAACATGGACAAATTGTCGTAATTGATAAGCCATATGTGTTTTTATATACACCTTTAACTGCAAGAATGTTTAAAGCTGTCAGCACAACACAAGCTGCTAACTAAATCCTTTGGATTCGGTAAAAAGGGGCCTCAGGGCCCCTTTTTTGTTTTGTCATCATCACCGCACGATTAGAGTGTAGGTCTGAACACCCGACCTACTACTCATTTTTCGCCATAATCTAACCTCTGTCCCTCATATCGAGCGACAGCCTCTGCACCAGCATTGTCTCTTCCTAAAAATCGTCCGTCCTTGGTATACCAATATGTATGGGATCCCACTTGCATAGTGGTTACAGCTCCTGGAGCATGGGGAGGCGTTCTGGGGTGAAGAGATCCAGTGCTTTCAGCATTTGCTGATTTGACAGCAACAAAACTTACTGCACTTACAGCTATCAAAAAAAAGTACTTCATAAGCTCTCTCCTTCATCTTGCAATTAGATTAATCTAGCAAAATGATCCTAACATTTTCTTAATTTGTGAAGAGAATCCAATAAAAACCCCACGATTCGGAAGTAATCGTTCCTCTCCGTGGGGCTTTAAGTGTGTTTAGGTCACCAAATGGTGATCTACATGAAAGACAGTTGGATTATTTAATCCAAATACGAGCATTCGGTCTAGCATCAACAAAACCGCGAACGGCATCTGCTTTTGTAGCCTCATACTTACCAACCGCATCACGACCGGCAATACCTGCTCCCATATACATCCCATCTGAATTATGCCAGAAGATTTGACTACCAACTTTGGCAGCAGTTGGCTTTCCAACTATTGCACTGCCTGGAATAACAGGTGAAGTTGAAGAAGGGTACAAGACGATTCCTGTAGCTCCAGATATAACCTGTGCATATGAAGCTGTAGAAATGAACCCTGCAGCGATCACTGTTGTTAATAGTAAGTTTTTCATAAGTTTTCTCCTTAAGTTAAATATGTTATAATCTCTTTTACGAGAATTTTTATAGATGTTAAGAATAGATAATACAGTATATTTCCTAATATTTTATTAACAGGACGATATGTGCATTATCTCCGCCATGCTAGAAAATTAATCTTATTCTTGCCCAACTGTCCCCGCTACTTACCACTAGTATCCCAGAAAGATAAAAAACAGTGTCCGGGATTTATGAAACTCTTGGAGAGGAGCTGTTTCTCTGGATCCCCGTTTTCACGGGGATGACAAAAAGAGACGGGAATGACAATGTGAGAGAATCGAGAGAACAAAGTAGGAATTCATGAAATTAAGGCCAGAATGGACCCTCGGATAAGAAAACTTAAGGCCGCCGGCTTACGCCAAGACAAGGTTTTCCCATCCTTAGATGAAGCAGAGAGGAGGCGTCACGAAAATAAGGACGCGCAGCGCCCTCACCTACATTTAGCGCAAAAGTTTAAATTTATTGCCTACACGTATAACACGAACCGTAGTTCCTGTTTTTATCAGTGTTACAGTCTTAGTCTCTCCCTCTTTGAGAGAATCAATCGTTAAGACGCCCCCTCCAGTAGCATCTGCAAAAGTCTCAGGAGTACACAGACAAGTTGCAGAACAGCCAACCCCAGCAATATCACTACACTCATTTGCATTTGCTTGAGTTGCAAAAAATCCGCTCAGAATCACGATCGATAAGAGTAAGTATTTCATTTATTGTCTCCCTATGTTTTGTAATCTTGGAATAAGCCCAAGGTAGACTTAGCATATCACGCTTTAACCTACTTCAAAAGATAGATTACCATTTCTCCCATTTCTGTTAACAAGTCCTTAATGAATCCCTGGTACACTTCTGAAGAATAGACTATACTCAACAAAAATAAAAAACAGAGGAGACCTCTATGAAAAAATTAACCGTTTCTATCTTAGCGGCTTTCAGCATAATAACCCTTGCGCATGCAGCAGAGATTAACGTTATGCAAGATGATGGTACGCTTATGCCTTATCCTGCCTTTCGTTCATTAGATAATTATACTTATACTGCAGCTCTAAGAGAAGCAAATCTCCATGTCATGGCCAATATTACCTACCGCAAACCAGAGGCTACTCTTGCTCTTAAGATGACAAAAGGCCCGAATGAAGATGAGGTCTATCGACTTGATAAGGATAACTGGAGTGAAGGCGCAAATCTTGCCAAACGTGGGGAAGCGAAAGTTGTTGTTTTGCTGAAAGGGCAAGAAAGTGGATTTGCTAGGTTCGGAAAAGAAAAGCCCTATGAACGCGAGGTTGCGCCACAACCCGGAACGGAAATCTAGAGTAATCACGGGGCGTCTCAGCGCCCCTTATGAAAGAACTTATTTTGCTTTTGGCAAAGCAAAAATAACTCTTTCTCCCTTTACGAAAGCATCAAACACTTCTCCCATAGCCTCCTGAGTAGTCGCTACATACAATTGCATTAGCTTGTGCTACAAAGCATCCACTTAGAATCACTGTCGATAAGAATAAACTTTTCATTTATTGTCTCCCTATGCTTTATGGTCGATCTACAAAGCAACACGATCTCTAGGTTTGCGAAAGTGGGATGATAAAACGATGACATGGATTAGAGACTCTCAGCCGCTACCCAGCTTTGTTGAAGAGTTTTAAAAAGTTTCGAGGAAATGCCGCCATCATAATAAGCTCCATAATAAAATGGACGATCCAATACAACTACAAGTAAAATCATTAGACCAATTCCAATGGCATACATGATTTGCAAAATAATATGAAGCTTTAATGACCCAAGCGACCCTAATGCCAGCACAAAGAAAGTGATTAAATTACAGGCAATGACAATAATCCACATGAAAGGTGTCATTGAAGATGCTGCGTTATAGTTCCGCAATCTTCTGGTTTCGATGAGTTTTTTCCCTATTTTTTGCATCTCAGATATATAAAGCTGTTGTTTGAGTGTGTTAACATCCTGCATATAAAGAATATCAAAAATACTATAAAGATAATTACTCGCTTGGTCTAACTGACCTCCCTTAATCAAATTAGGCCATTCCTCTTTAACTACATACTCAACGTAGTTATGCAGATCTTCTTTGATCTCTGTTTTGTCCTCTTTTTTGAGATACTTCGATAATCTGTACATATCATCAAGATAGTTGACTTCGTTTTTTACAAGAACTTCCGTACCATCATAAGAATTCCAGGAGTTAATAATGATCAATCCTAACAATATAGCGAAGGCAACACCAAAGGCATCGCTGTAGGTTTCAACCTTAAAATCCGTATCCTCTGAATTGCGAAGCCTAATAAACAAGCGGCAAAATAAGATACAGGCCAAAGAAGCCGTTAACGTACATAACAGGATAAAGATCCCGAGCCACACTGGCTCTAGCGAATATATAAAGTTTGCAATCATTCCACTGTCGCATCTTCAATGAGTAGTTATACTACAAACTCTATGATAAAAAAATTAAGAATTCGTATCCTTCTCACTCATTTGATTCCATTTCTTCTTGACCACCTTTTAAAATCAGTTATTTTAGGGGAGTTCTTAGGGCCTGTAGTTCAGTGGTCAGAACCCTCCGCTCATAACGGAGTTGTCGCAGGTTCGAATCCTGCCGGGCCCACCACCATCCTTAAGGAGTTACCATGTCATCTAACCAATATATCTACGTTATGAAAGGCCTCACCAAGGTTTACCCCGGTTGCCGTGAGGTTTTTAAGGATATTTGGTTGTCCTTTTATCCGGGAGCAAAAATTGGCATTATCGGTGTCAACGGCAGCGGTAAATCTACATTGATGAAAATCATGGCCGGAATGGACACGGAATTCAATGGAGAAGCCTGGGCCGCAGAAGGAACAACTGTGGGTTATCTTGCTCAAGAACCTGAACTGGATCCCAATTTAACGGTCGAAGAAAACGTCCTCACCGCCCTTGCTGAAACAAAAGACTTGGTTGACAGATTTGAAGCCCTCAGTGCTCGCTTTGCGGAACCCATGAGCGATGATGAAATGAATGCACTTTTGGCTGAACAAGCTGATCTGCAAGATAAAATCGAAGCTGTAGATGGCTGGGATTTAAGCCGACAAGTTGAAATTGCTATGGATGCCTTGCGCTGTCCGCCAGGAGACGCGAAGGTTACGAATCTCTCTGGAGGTGAAAAACGGCGTGTTGCCCTTTGCAAACTTCTTCTTCAACAGCCAGACATCCTTCTTTTGGACGAACCTACCAACCACTTAGACGCAGAATCTGTGGCTTGGCTTGAACGTCATCTTCAAGATTACAAAGGAACGGTCATTTTGGTTACCCACGATCGCTATTTCTTAGATAACGTGGTGAGCTGGATATTAGAGCTTGATCGCGGGCAAGGAATTCCTTTTGAAGGGAACTACTCAGCCTGGCTCGAACAAAAACAAAAACGTCTTGAATTGGAAGGCAAACAAGAATCCGCCCGTCAGAAAACTTTAGCTCAAGAACTTGAATGGATTCGCCAATCTCCCAAGGCTCGTCAAGCAAAAAGCAAAGCACGTATTCAGGCTTATGAAGACTTATTGGCACAAGATGCACGCAAGTCACAGGAAACTGCTCAAATTATTATCCCTGCAGGCCCACGGTTAGGGGCAACAGTTATTGAAGCACAAGACCTCTCAAAAGGATATGGCGACCGTTTGTTAGTTGATGAGCTCAACTTCAAGCTCCCGCCGGGTGGAATTGTTGGTGTGATTGGCCCCAATGGCGCCGGAAAATCCACCCTGTTTAAGCTTATTACGGGAACAGAAACGCCTGAAAGCGGCACGATTAAGACGGGAGACTCCGTTGTTTTGGGTTATATTGACCAATCTCGTGATAACCTCGATAACAATAAAACTGTGTGGGAAGAAATATCCCAAGGTCATGATGAAATCGAGCTTGGCAAACGCAAAATGCCCAGCCGTGCCTATTGTGCTAGCTTTAACTTCAAAGGGACGGATCAACAAAAGAAAGTGGGTCAACTTTCAGGTGGAGAACGCAACCGTGTCCACTTAGCGAAAATGCTCAAGTCTGGCGTTAACGTCCTACTTTTAGACGAGCCGACCAATGACTTAGATCTTGATACGCTTCGCGCTCTTGAACAAGCATTGCTTGACTTTGCGGGATGTGCTGTGGTTATCAGTCACGATCGCTGGTTCTTGGACCGCATTGCCACTCACATACTTGCCTTTGAAGGCAACAGTCATGTAGAATGGTTTGAAGGAAACTATCAAGCCTATGAAGAGGATCACAAGCGTCGCATCGGCATGGAAGCCAACCAACCTCACCGTATAAAGTACAAACCATTGGTAAGAAAGACGGCCTAGGACGTGTCGATATTCGGGATGATGTTTATGTGGTGCAAACTGGTAAGATTGGATAGGATTCATAAGAAGATACACGGTTACAAATCTTTTCCAGAAAGTTTTCGGCTCAGCTAATGAGGGATATATCAAAAGCTTAACAAAACCGTCATACCAAATTAATGTCTTTGAAGACGAAATGGAAAAGCTTTCTGCAGTCATCATACGTAAGAGTATGAACGGCTTTTATTAGCTCAGCTTCTTTTTGTTAGACAAACATCCAGTGTACACTTTCTAGGTAAGTAAACCAACAATAGTCCTCATCAACATTCATGAATCTGTTCATGCACTTTAGAAATGCTAGTAATTTTCATCATTCCAGTGTAGACTGGTACGATTAAATAAGATTCATAAGAGGATACATGTTTATAAACGTTTTTCGGAAAGTCTTTGGCTCAGCGAATGAACGCTATATCAAAAGCTTAGATAAAATTGTCGAACAAATTAATGCCCTGGAAGGTCACATAGAAAAGCTTTCCGATGATGGGCTCAGAGCAAAAACTGAAGAGTTTCGAGAACGCCTCAAAAATGGTGAAAAGATTGACGATCTTTTGGTTGAAGCTTTTGCGGTTGTCCGCGAAGCGTCAAAAAGAACACTTGGTTTACGCCATTTTGATGTTCAGCTAAAAGGTGGAATCATCCTCCATCGCGGCATGATTACGGAAATGAAGACCGGTGAAGGAAAAACCCTTGTGGCCACCCTCCCCGTCTACCTTAATGCTCTTGAAAGCAAGGGTGTACATGTTGTTACCGTCAATGATTACCTGGCTAAACGTGACTCTGAATGGATGGGGGTTATATACAAATTCCTAGGCCTCACTGTTGACTGTATCGTTCACGAACTTAGCGACGTGGAACGTCAACGTGCGTATCGCGCCGATATTACCTTTGCAACAAACAATGAACTTGGATTTGATTATCTCCGCGATAACATGAAGTTCCGCCTTGAAGAGATGGTCCAACGACCCTTCCACTACGGAATCGTAGACGAAGTTGACAGCATCCTCATTGATGAAGCTCGAACACCGCTCATTATTTCTGGTCCTGCAGAAGACTCCTCTGAACTTTACGTCGCTGTCGATAAGGTTATTCCAGAGCTCCAACCTGAGCATTATGAAAAGGACGAAAAGGCCCGTGCTGTCACTTTGACAGAAGCAGGTACTGAGTATATCGAAGAACTCCTCAAGCGTAATGAACTCCTCACCCCTGAATCTAATCTTTATGACCTCCAGAATGCCGCCCTAGTTCACCACGTTAACCAAGCCTTAAAAGCCCATAAACTCTTTTCGCTTGACGTCGATTACATGATTAAAGACGGCCAAGTCATGATTATTGATGAGTTTACAGGACGTGTGATGGAAGGCCGTCGCTATTCAGAAGGCCTCCATCAAGCACTTGAAGCGAAAGAGCGTGTTCAAATTGAACAAGAAAACCAAACTCTTGCATCCATTACTTATCAAAACTACTTCCGCCTGTATCCCAAACTTGCGGGTATGACCGGCACAGGTGTTACAGAAGCCGCTGAGTTTTCAGACATTTACAAGCTTGACGTGATGGAAGTCCCAACGAACATTCCCATTGTCCGTAAGGATATGGATGATGAAGTCTACCGGACCGCACGCGAGAAATATCAGGCCATCCTTAAGCTCATCCAAGAGTGCCAAGATCGCAAGCAACCCGTGCTTGTGGGAACGGTCAGCATTGAAAAGTCAGAATTGCTATCTGCAATTCTAAAGGAAAACAAAATTCCTCATAACGTCTTGAACGCGAAATACCATGAAACCGAGGCAAAAATCATTGCTGAAGCTGGCGTTCCCGGAACGGTTACAATTGCAACCAACATGGCTGGACGTGGTACGGATATTAAACTCGGGGGGAACCTAGAAATGCGTATTGCCGAAGAAACGGCGGATATGGAAGATCAGAAAAAAATCGCCGTTCGCATCCAAGAAATTGAAATTGAAGTTAAGAAAAATAACCAAATTGCACTAGAAGCAGGGGGTTTATTTGTCATTGGTACGGAGCGCCATGAAAGCCGGCGTATTGATAACCAATTGCGCGGACGTTCAGGACGGCAAGGTGACCCCGGAGCCTCCAAGTTTTTCCTCTCACTGGAAGATGACCTTATGCGTATCTTTGGATCGGAAAAACTTGATGCGATGTTGGTTAAGCTTGGACTCAAAGAAGGTGAAGCTATTATTCACCCTTGGATCAACCGAGCTCTCGAGAAAGCACAACAAAAGGTTGAAGCTCGTAACTTCGATATTCGTAAGCAACTGCTTAAATATGACGATGTCATGAATGACCAACGTAAGGTGATTTACGAACAACGTCGTGAAATCATGGAAGTTTCTGACGTGCATGATTTTATTGAAGCTATGCGCGAGGAAGTCATTGACGAACTTGTTGCTCGATTTATTCCTGAAAATGCTTATGCAGATCAATGGGAAACAGCTTCCCTTCACGAAGAATGCCTGCGTATCTTTGGCCTTAATTTGCCCATTAAGGACTGGGCCGATGAGGAAGGCATTGCAGATATTGAGATTAAAACCCGTATTCAAGAAGCTGTTCTCAGACTCATGGAAGACAAGGAAAGAGGTTATGGAGCAGATATGATGCGCCTGGCTGAAAAATCTCTCCTTTTGCGCATTATGGATCAACAATGGAAGGACCATCTTCTTTCCCTAGATCATCTCCGCCAAGGTATCAACCTGAGAGCCTATGCTCAGCGGGATCCATTGAATGAATATAAGGGAGAAGCTTTTGAACTTTTCCAAGACATGCTTGTGCGTTTGCGTGAAAATATCACGGGAACCCTTGCCCATCTCCAACTCGGCGAAGCATCTGCAGAGGAAATTGTCTCAGAAATCTTCGAACCTGAATCTGACCAGGAAATGGTCCTTGAATACCATAAAGATCCCTACGATCCAGGTGAAACAGAAGATGAAGAGCTGATAGGTGCTGAAAAATGGGCAAATACTCCAAGGAATGCTTTGTGTCCTTGTGGGTCTAACAAGCGTTATAAACAATGCCATGGACGTTTGGAATCAAACCGCGTATAATTTGTCTACCCTAATCATTAATGAGGTAGTCAAATGAATATTAAACCAATTGTTTCCATCGCTTTGACCGCACTTGCCCTTACCGCCTGTAAATCAGCTCAAGAACATCGTCAGGAAGTTTCTTCAGGCCCATCAACGTTCTCACTTGGTCAAGTACAAACAACAATTCGTCAAGGAATGCCCCAAGAGCAAGTCGTTGCATCTCTTGGCTCTCCAAACATTGTAACAAACGATGAGCATGGGAATGAAACTTGGGTCTATGACAAAATCTCCACAGAATCTGCCCATTCCAGCACCGCTGGAGGTGCAACCCTTATTCTGCTAGGCTTTAGCAGCAAAGCTGGAGCTTCTGAATCCTCCCAAAAGACTCTTACCGTCATGGTTAAATTTGATAACATGAAGAGAGTTTCTTCTGTAAATTATCATCAAAGCAAATTCTAAGGAATCAAAATGAAAAATACGACCACTCTTGTGATGTGTGCTCTTCTTGCAGGCTGTGCAACAGGTACACAAGGTCCAGCGAAGACTCAACTTGAGGTTCGCGAGTTCCAAACACGAACGTTTGATACAACAAAAACAAATGAAGTTTTGTCTGCCGTTGTGGAAGCCTTCCAAGATCAAGGCTTTATGGTGAAGAACGTCGTTCCTGAGGTTGGACTCGTTGCTGCAACAAAAGACTCTGATGTCGAAGAATTCGGCCAAGCTGCAATGATGTTTTTAGCTTTTGGTCACCATGCATCCTGGGCAAAAAACTCAACGATTGAAGCTACAGCAAATATAAAAACCATTGGCCCCAAGACAAAAGTGCGCATCACATTCCAAGAGAAGGTTCTGACCAATCATGGTGGCATCAATAGTGTAAAAACCATTGAAGAACCACGCTTTTATCAAATATTCTTTGATAAAATTGGAAAAAGTATTTTCATCGAAAAACAGAAACTATCTTAAGAAGTTTTTAAAAAAAAGGGGCCCACCGGCCCCTTTTCATTTTATCTAAATAAGCGATCCACTTTAGATAGAGTAGAACGACTCCTGTTACATGCTCATTGGGTAGACTGGTAATTTGGCTGCAATATCCTTCGTTCTAAACCCAAGAGTCGCTCCGTATTTCAATGCATCGTCCACATGAGGCCAATTCTTTTCATTGAGTTGATATTCTTGTCCCTCCTTAGCTCTCAAGACAAGTGTAGCAGTGCTGGGATCGTTGAATTCAATCTTATTCTCCTTCTTCGCATCTCTTATAGCTGCTATTAGTGCACTTTGAGCTCCTGTGAAATCCATAGTCTTTAAACGGTGTTCAGTTGCAACTTCAACTGCCTTTCCATCAGGGCCAAATACTGGTCTCATATATTCTGCGTTGACTAAACTGGACATACTCAAAAGAGCTAATAAAGCGATTGAGGTCTTTTTCATCTGTATTCTCCACTGTTAGATGTTGTTTGTGTTGAATTAAATACCATTCAACTAGGTACAGAATACTATGAGAATCTTAATAATGTGTTAAGGTCGATTGTAGGAGTGACCTGCTCAGTCCTAATGAATCAAGAAGAGTATTAACAAATAGATAGATCCGAAATTATAAAAGACTTATTGATATGAATGGCCGTAAAGAGGGCTATGGAGACATCCACCATCTTCACTGACTTTGATACAACAATAGATTTTCGCTTGAAACGGGCAAGCCAATGTCTTTGCAAACAATTATTTCTTTCGATAGCATGAGTCTTGTCTTTGCGAAGATACAGTTTATTCTCAGGGATAAGGGTCTGATAAGCTTCATATTGATCGGCGCAGAAGAAGTGAATTTTCAACCTGCTGAGTCGATCAAGAGGTCGCCTTAGAGTTTTGTGAGAACGGTCTCCGCAAATCCAGTCGATAAGTCTGTTAGTATGACGGTCATAAGCTTTCCAGATCCAGAGTTTGTTTTTTTTTGAATTGATATAATGCCACATTTCACCCACCTCAAGAACGATGATATCCCCCTCAACTTGTGGTCGCTCCCCTAGTTTTTCTCCAAAACTCTTAATCCATCGCAACACAGCTGGCGTGGAAACATTTAAAATGTGCGCAATTCTATTCATTGAGAGTCCGCTTACATAGAGATTTAAACCATGGAGCTTGACAGATTTGATGAAGAATCTCAAACACCGCGCAATGGATTTTTTCATAAATTTGAAAGAGATAGTCTCCAAGTGTTAGCAATTACCTGTACTTTTGTAGCAGGAGATTTTTTTCTAATAGCTATTATTTTTAGAATTGTTGAAGAGAATAACGTGGCTGAAGGACTTTTAATGGCTAGTACACTCTCTTTAGCTGCAGCTGAAAGGTTAAGGGCAAGGCGTGCAACACTCGTTTAAAAAGAAAAGGCCATAGCAGAAAGAGAAAGAGAGAAAGAGAGAAAGAGAGAAAGAGAGAAAGAGAGAAAGAGAGAAAGAGAAAAAGAAGCAAAAGAATTTGAGGCCGCAAAAATTCTAGCTCTGAAACAAAATCTTGAACATTTAGAATCTCAGATTAGAGAATTAAAAGAACATGAAGAATGGCAAGATAGAATGTCAGGATATGCTTTATCTATATTAGAACAAAGAAGGAAGTTAAGCCAAGCTCTTACCGTCAGTAATATGAATGTAAGGCAATTAGCAGAAGATGTATTATCGTTTAGAGGAAGAAGCTCTGAAATGCAAAGCATTCCTATGGGTTTTATGGAATCCAAAACAACCTCTGAAGCTGCACCAATAGCTATGCTTGAGGACCCAATTGCTAAAGCAGTTTTTGAAAGAGCAGAGTGGTATTATAGAAATACCTTAGAACAACTGTGACGGTTCACGTTTATGAAGACAAAACATTGGCTGTCTTTTACGGACACTTATGTCTTGGTGAATATGATGAGAAGGGAGAGCTTATAAAGGAAAAGGAGGAAGACACATGCAACAAAATAGCTGATTAACCCTCAAGAGATTTGTTCAGGCTTACGGCCTTCACTTCTCTCTTGAGGTTATTTAATCGGTCAACTAACGTGTTAACTAACTCGGTCATCTTCACGTGTCATTGACACAAAAATATGAATTTATAGTGCAACAAGGTTCGAAGATTTTCAAAGAACTATCTAATTGACAAATTTTATTGTACAAGGTTTTCCCGCTTTTCTACTGCCAAGATCTATTTATCCATGAAACAAGGCTATTAAATTTTCCCCTCGAGATTCTCGTGGCCGTGTTATATTGGTCCTGTATACCACTTGTATGTATTCCCACACAATAGTAACCAGGTATATTAGAAAATTGAGTCCATACACCACTTCCACTTTGGCCACCTGTTGTATCTAAAGTATAGGTAAATTGTTCCTCTGTAACATTTTGAATAGAGCCAGACATTGTCCACATTTCTGGAAACATCTTTTCACCAGGATAGCCAGTAACGTTGACTGGTTGTCTTTTTAAAGTGGAGTCCGTATCCGTACTAAGACCAAACCAACCTGTTTCTTCACCAACATCTCTATTTAAAATAAGCATTCCCATGTCATATTTTGAATCTTTATAATCCTTCCATCCTTTAACAGTCACAAGATGAGTTGCGTATGCAGGCGAAATAGGTGAACTATTACCATCTTTAGCAGCAGTAAATTTTATACTCGTTGCCCACTGCTCTGTCTCAATATCATAAAGACAATGTCCAGCCGTAAGAACATGTCTATGGTTCACCATTGTACCACTCCCAACATATTGCTCTCCATTTGGAAATGTCATTTCAAGGCGTCCATGAACCCTATATTTAGGATTTGTTGTTTTTTGAACTCTTACACGATCATCAGAACCAAATAATGCTCCTATAGGCAAAGGTTCAGAAGACGCTGTATAAGGAGTTGTTTGGCTCCCATCATCATAAGTTTTCGGAACAATACGGCCATGTCTATCCTCGGGTATACTCTGCCTTATTCGTATAGATTTCGTTGTTAATGCATCTTCTCTATATTCGACTCTAGGATCAATCTCAGAACTAAAGCATCCCCCTCCATAAACATTTGTAGACTGTAGACAAGTTAAAGATAAAAAAGTAAATCCTATAGACACTCCCGAATAAAATAATTTCATATTTTTCTCCATATTAAATTAATTTTTATAATTCTTAATTGTAGAGAAAAAAGGATAACTAAGTTATGGAGAAAATTCACCTAGGGGAACGATAGGTATAGATAATTTCTGAAATATTTCTAGTTAGCTAACTTACTTCTTCTTCCTCCAAATCCTGGGAACTGTCTTCGTTGTGAAAGTATGTGTAATTTCTCTTCTTCTCAGGTTTAAGCAGAAATGCTTCTGTTTCAACGGCTGTGTAATCTTGAAGAGGAGTTTAGAGTTGAGTACAAGGAACATCTTGTCAAGCCCCCGAAAGTAGGTCCAAAAGAAAGTAGAGAGCTGGGGTAAGTAGAGCTCGCGAGTGCGCCCTCAAATAGCGCTGTAGCGAGCAAGCTCATGGGGGTTTATTTTCATTTGAGCAGAAGGAGCAGGTGGTCGATAACCTAAGCTCGAGTGTGGTCTGATTTGGTTATATTCGTTGACCCACTGTCCTATAATGACTCTAGCTTCTTGAGGGGTATCAAAAGACTCAAAGTTTAAGCATTCATCTCTGAGACTTCCATTAAACCTTTCATTATATCCATTTTCCCAAGGAGATCCCGGTTCAATGTAAGCTGTCTTCACATGCAGGCCTTTAAGCCATTTTTGAAGAACTTCTGCTGTAAACTCGCTGCCATTGTCACTGCGGATATATTCCGGTATTCCTTTGGTTAAGAAGAGCGTGCTGAGCACATCAATGACATCATCACTTTTTAGTTGAGTATCTACTCGGATTGTAAGACATTTCCTCGTATATTCATCAATGACGGTCAGCATCCTGATCTTTTTGCCGTTACTCAAACGATCAGATATAAAGTCATAACTCCAGACATGATCCTGATAGAGAGGGCGCAGATGAATACAGGACTCATCGTTAAGATAAACCCTCTTCTTTTTAAGTTGTTTCTTGGGAACCTTTAGACCTTGTTCTTTCCAAATCCTCTCAACGCGTTTGTGATTAACTTGCCAACCTTCTGTATGAAGAAGGGCCGTTATTCTTCTATATCCATATCGCCCATATTGCTGAGCAAGCCATATGATATCCTGTATTAAGGCTTCCTCATCATCTGCCTTTTTAAGAGGACGACGTATTGTTGATAGATGCACCCCAAGCGCTGAACAGGCGTGGCGCTCAGAAATCTCATAACGCTGCATTGCCTGCGTTACATAGAAGGCTCTCCGCTTGAGGCAAACTATTTTCCCTGCACAACCTCTTGAAGAATGAGTTTGTCGACAATGAGATCTGCAACGGCCTTTTTAAGGCGGTTATTTTCTTTCTCAAGTTCTTTCAATCTCTTAGCTTGAGAGATCTGCAGTCCACCATATTCCTTCCGCCACTTATAATACGTCGCATCTGATATTCCTAAAGATCGACAGACCTCTGGAATTGACTTTCCTTCATGAAGATGTACTTCAGCTTGTCTTAACTTTCGAATGATTGATTCCGTGCTGTGATGCTTTTTAGCAGACATAAATTCCTCTTTAATTGTTGTGGTCTTTTATCTCGGATCTTAGGACTTCTTTATCCCTTATTCACAAAGTTTCTTCTGGACCACTTATGCGGGAGCAAGACATCTTAGGCACTTCACTAATGGAATATTCAAAAACGCTTATAGAGATATCAAAGAACCTATTGAGGAAGATTGGTTTGTTTTCAATTGTGAGCAAGGAAAGAGTTTCTTCATAGCATAGATGAAGGATATCGACTTCTTCTTTGTTTAGAAAATTGAATGCTTGCATCTTTAAAAGAAATGAAGAACAACTTGAAATTGCAGAATTTTAGCTGTTCCTCATTGCTGAATTTTTAGGGGCATTCCCATCCTTTTTTATCGGAGGTTATTGTGCAGCCTCTTGCTGTAGAAACCTGCGAATGATGAAGGCGTTCTATACGCACTGCTTTATCACCTTTTGTTTGATATGTACAAGAAGGACGATTATCTTTATCAAGAATAGGACCCATTGCTGTGGCTATATAGCTGACATCCTCGTCACCCAAATAAACGTTTCCGCGCCAATGGTCTATATCACATTCAAAGGAATAAGTATGAGGACCATTATATTCGCAGTACCCCCTGGCTAAAGGAATTTCCTTGATGTTAAAGGTATCAGGACATTCATATATTTCTGCTTTTGCCCCAGGAACATATGTTAAAAGGGGAGCTGAAAGCATAATAAAAGCAAGAGAGGCTTTTTTAATATGTTGGTGCATGATGGTTTCCTTTATAATTAAAATTTTGCATAAGCTTTTTAAAACTCTGTCACATGAGATCTTACAAAAAATTCATTAAAATCTGGTTAAAGCAAGGATGCAGAGAGTCGCCTATGGTTTCACTTGAGGAGTCGCAGGTTCCAGGGTTGGAAATTTAGGAGGCAACATGTTCTCAAAGATTATATTGTTGATTTCGTTTGTCTTGAAAGAAAGCTCGTGATTGAGCTTGACGAAAGTCACATATGCACCAAGAGGCCTGTGATATTCCATGCACGCAAACCCTTGAGAAAGATGGATTTAAGGTCATACGCTTCTGGAATACTGATCTGTTAATTAATTTAGATAGCGTTTTAGAGACAATCTTTATTACCCCCTCACCCGCCCCTTCGGGTCGACTTCTCCCACGATGGGAGAGGTAAAGGTTTTACAGTCTTTTCTATGGGTAAACCATAAGAAAAAATTTAAGTCTCTTGTCCTTTTTTCTATCCCTAAGCCAACAGCTTTCCTTATCTTCTGTCTGTTTGTCAAACCTTTTCCCGGACAGCAGTCGAGACAAAAACTTCTTTTACTCTCCTTATTTGATTCTCGTCTCCCGACCCTACGGGTCGATCTCTCACTTTGAGGAGAAATACATCTATTCGCATAAAAAAATGCCTTTTCTTCTATAACAAAAGAAAAGGCATAATCTTAGTTTTCAACTAATTTAAGCTGCAAGGGCCTTTTGAGCTTGCTCTACCACCTTTTTGAATGCACCCGGTTCATTAACGGCAAGATCTGCAAGAACCTTACGATCAACCTCAATCCCAGCTTTATTCAAACCGCAGATAAACTTTGAATAGGTCAACCCATATTCACGCGTTCCCGCATTGATACGTTGAATCCACAAAGCGCGGAAATCACGCTTACGATTTCGACGATCGCGATATGCATATTGAAGAGCCTTTTCTACTCGCTGAAGGGCAATACGATAACAGTTCTTAGAACGTCCTCTGTAACCTTTTGCAAGCTTAATAACTTTTTTGTGACGTGCATGCGTTGTAACGCCGCGTTTAACATGTGCCATGACTTAACTCCTTTTGCTCAATTAACGAATACCATAAGGCAGAAAACGCCTTACGATTTGAGCATCACACTCATTCATAATGGTGGTGCCACGGGCTGTTCTTCTCATTTCGGGAGAACGCTTACGCATTCCGTGTCGTTTACCAGCTTGTCCCATAATGACCTTGCCGGTCGCAGTGAGGCGAAAACGCTTTTTCACACTGCTCTTTGTTTTCATCTTGGGCATTTCATACTCTCTTTCACTTTAGATTTAACTGTCTAGGTTGGCATGCCCGGGTTTTCCCCTCGCCTAACTAGAGATCAAAAGATTTATATCAATATCCGTCTCGACTTGCAATAGAAATTGCTACCGTTTCTTGTCTTCTAATAAACCTAAGACCTTTTCGACTGCTTCAACTAAAGGCGTACCAGGACCAAAGATAGCTGCAACACCTTGGTCAGAAAGAGATTGATATTCCTCATATGGAATAACTCCTCCGCAAATCACCATTATGTCTTGTCTCCCTTCCTTTCTCAAAGCTTCCATCACTTGAGGAACGAGTATCCGATGGCCTGCTGCTTGACTGGACAAACCTAGAACGTGTACATGGTGCGCCACCGCTTGCTTGACAGCCTCTTCTGGCGTTTGGAAAAGAGGGCCAATCTCAACATCAAAGCCTAAGTCTTCAAAGGCCGTTGCAATGACTTTTGCTCCACGATCATGACCATCTTGTCCAAGTTTTGCAACCATCAAGCGAGGTCTATAACCCAGCTCTTTGACTAGTAGGGTCATACGATTTTTGATTTTCTCAACTTCTTCATGCTTTGCTTGATCATAAATCTTGCCATAGACTCCATGAACCGCACGAATGGGTGCTTCATAGCGGGTAAATACCTTTTCTAGAGCTTCAGAAACTTCACCGACAGTTGCACGCGCTCGCATAGCCTCAATGGCAAATGGCATGACATTCTGATTCTTTTGAGCAGCTGCCTTTGTTATAGCCTCGAGCGCTTCCTGAATCTTTTGTGCATCTCGTGCCTTTTTAACTTCATGTAACCTTTGTATTTGGCGTTCTTGCACCTTAGTCGCATCAATATCAAAGCTTTCTATGAACTCCTTTTTAAGCTTGTACTTATTCACGCCAACGACCGTTTCTTCACCAAGATCTATCCTGGCTTGCTTGAGAGTTGCTGATTCTTCGATCCGAAGCTTCGGAATCCCTTCGATAATGGCTTTTGTCATGCCTCCTACCGCTTCGACTTCATCAATTAATACTTTAGCATGTTTTTTAAGGCTATTGGTCAAGGATTCAACATAATAACTTCCTCCCAAAGGATCAATAACATGGGTTATCCCTGTTTCTTCTGCAAGGATATGTTGTGTGTTTCTTGCAATCCGTGCTGATTGAATCGAAGGCAACGCCAGCGCTTCATCATAGGCATCCGTATGGAGTGATTGAGTTCCTCCTAAAACAGCTGCCAAGGCTTCTATTGTTGTGCGAGCGATATTGTTCAGTGGATCATGGGCCGCTAAACTGACACCCGATGTTTGACAGTGGGTTTTGAGCATCAAGCTTGCTGTTTTCTTTGGATTAAATTGTGTCATTAGCTCTGACCATAGAATGCGGGCCGCACGCAGTTTTGCAATTTCCATAAAAAAGTTCATGCCAATTCCAAAAAAGAACGAAATGCGAGGGGCAAACTCATCAATAGGCAATCCGCGATTCAAGGCTTCCCGCACATATTCAAGCCCATCAGCTAATGTGAATCCCAACTCTTGAACAGCCGTTGCACCAGCCTCATGCATATGATAGCCAGACACAGAAATTGAATGAAACCTTGGCATATTTTGAGAGACATAGGCAATAACATCACCGACTAAACGCATGCTGGGCTCAGGGGGGTAAATGTAGGTGTTGCGCACCATAAATTCCTTAAGAATATCGTTTTGAATCGTTCCAGAAAGTTCTGCCTGTTTTACCCCCTGCTCTTCTGCTGCGACGATATAGGCTGCCATGATGGGAATCACAGCTCCATTCATGGTCATAGATACACTCATTTTATTTAAAGGAATTCCTTCAAATAAAATTTTCATATCTTCAACCGTATCAATAGCAACTCCTGCTTTGCCAACATCCCCGGCGACGCGCGGATGGTCAGAATCATACCCACGATGAGTCGGTAAATCAAAAGCAACAGAAAGTCCATGCTGTCCCGCTTTCAAATTTTCCTTATAGAATTGATTGCTTTCCTCTGCCGTTGAAAAACCAGCATACTGCCGAATGGTCCAAGGGCGATTGGCATACATGGTCGCACGCGGTCCCCGCAAAAAAGGAAAGAGGCCTGGAAAAGAAGAGATCTCTTCCAAATCTTCTAAATCCTCAAGAGTATAAAGGGGTTTGACTTTAATCCCTTCTGCCGTGTTCCATGTCAAAGTATCGCTTGTATTTCCCTTTAGCTCGGCTTTGGCAAGCTCTTCCCAGCTTTCTTTAGACATGAATTTCACACATTATTTTGAGAGTTTCACACCAAAGTAGTAATCAACAAGACGTGCAACTTCATCGCTATCCCAATCAACGCCCCCTTCTAATCGGCCCACTTCTTTGCCGCTTGCATCAATGAAGATAGCTGTTGGTAACCCTCTACCGCCAAAAGTACTCAGTAAAAGCCCTGAACTATCGATATAAATGGGGAGATTGTTGTAGCCATTTCTTTTGTAATAATCGCGAACCACAGGTACTCCGCCTCTATCTTGAGAAACAGAGACAATTTGACCACCATTAGCCTTAAATTTTTCGGCAAATCTGTTAAAAGATCCCATTTTCTTGACGCAAACAGGACACCATGTTGCCCAAATATTGACAATCATAGGCTTTCCTATGAGTTTTGAAAGAGTTACTTCTTTTTGATTTTCATCTTGTAATTGTACCTCAAAGGCACTCATGGGGGCACCTGCGGAAAAGAAGGCCGCTCTTACACAACAATAATCATACCAAACTCCAAGACCAACAAAGAAAAACACAACAAATCCACTGATAATTAGATTCTCTTTCTTTTTCCAAAAAGACATGGTATCTCCATTCATTAGTTATTTATAAACTTAACCTTATGCTAAAGTGCAGCGAGATTCAAGATGAAGACATTTCTAATATTAATTTCCTCCCTTATTCCTATTACTTTATCCGGATGTGGGAGAAAAATGCCTCCAAAGCCAGTTGAGGGCGTCAAAGTGACCTACCCTGGGAGTTATCCTAAACCTAACTGTGAAACAGCGGAAAAGGGCAAAAAGGAACCAACCCGTCGCTTTTTAAAAAAGACAAATCCTGAAAAAATAAGCAAGAACTAAAATTCTCCAGAATCGCTTGGGAGAAAGTAAATCAATTCAATTATAAGATTTGGCTTAAAATTTCGTTATTATCTGAAACTTGGTCATTCAGACTTCCATGAAACCATTATAAGGTGGAAATTACTTATCAAGAATTCCTTAAAAATGGCGGAGGGGATGGGATTCGAACCCACGATACGGTTTAACCCGTATAACGGTTTAGCAAACCGCCGCCTTCAGCCACTCGGCCACCCCTCCTAAAGAGATATCTTTTTCTAGCTCTCATAGAAGCCTCTGTCAATTCAATGTTTTATCAATTCATTTAAAATTATAGACTTCTTTTTCTCTTTCTCAGAACAGATATATGGGTTATAAGTTTCATAAATTTTGTTCATACAATTTTTTTAAGGAAAGCATTCGTATATAAATGTCTCAGCAAGACTCATTTAGTAGCTATGCGAACAAACCGACAATTCTACAAATTATACCTTCTCTGAAAAGTGGTGGTGTAGAAATAGAAGCTATCGAGATTGGCAAAGCAATTATAAACAAAGGGGGAAAGGCCATTCTTGCCGCGCAGCTATTGCCCGTCGAAATAGACGAACGAGCCAAAAGCATCGAGCTTATTAACTTACCTTTAGATAAGAAAAACCCATTTCAAATTTATAAAAACTATCAATCATTGAAAAAAATAATCACTCAAAAGAAGGTAGACATTGTTCACGTTCGTTCCCGCGCCCCCGCGTGGAGCGCCTACTTAGCTGCACGATCGCTTAACGTACCCTTTGTTACAACATATCATGCTGCTTACAAAAGCAAAACGATCTTTAAAACTCTATATAATTCAATTATGGCAAAAGGCGACCGCGTGATTGCCATCTCACGGTTTATCCAAAATCATCTTTTTGAATGCTACGCACGATATCCATGGTTCAATAGCAATAAAATTCGTCTTATCGAACGAGGAATTGATTTAGACTATTTCAACTCCTCCCGCATTTCAACCGAACAGGCTCTAGCTCTTCGAAAAATCTGGGGTTTTTCAGACGATATGCGTATTCTTCTCCTACCCGGGAGAATCAGCAAGATGAAAGGACATGATCTTCTTATCAAAGCTCTTTCTCTTCTTCATTCAAAAAATACAGCTGTTATCCTTCTTGGATCCGATGATGGACATGAGGCTTATCGAGAAAGACTCTTGCAGTATGCAGCTTCCCTTGGACTAGAAGAACGCGTTAAATGGTTTCCTTCTACAACTGATATGGCTCTTGCCTATAAAGCCGCTGACTTGGTTGTCTCTCCTTCGAAACTGCCAGAGGGCTTTGGACGAACAATGGCTGAGGCTCAAGCTATGGAAAAACCTATCATTTCTTCCAATCATGGGGCTTCTCATGAAATTATCGAGGATGGCATAACCGGTTGGCTCACGCCGCCGCGCAATGCCATTGCACTTGCAAAAGTGATTGACCTTGCTTTATCTCAATCGGATAAAAGCCTGGCTCATATGGGCAAAAAAGGCAGAGAACGAGTAAGACAGCTGTTTTCATACGAATCCATGGCTATCAAAACAATAAACGTATATAAAGAGCTTTTGCCAGAAAGTAATACACCTTAATCTACCTAAACTTTTTTATTGACTTCATATTTGCTTTTTCTTAATAATTCTAAGAGGCTATCAACATACGAAAGGAAACCATTCGATGACAAAACTTGCCAAAATAAGCGCTATTTTTATGACAACAACTTTTATGATCACCGCTGAAGCATTTGCTATGGCAGATGAAGGTCCTTCTGCTGGTACCACTTCAAAAGGAACGCCTGCAAAACTCTCAAAAGACGGGAGCAAGAAATCACCTAAACCTGATAACAGTTGGGATCGTTTGAAAGCACTGAATAGTGGTGGTAAGAAATCCCACAAAAAAAAGGCAGATGAAAGCGACGTAGGTTTATCTTCGAAGAAAGAGAAAAAGCCACAAGCGGACAAGGCAAAAGAGCCTGAAAGAGCAGACAAGAACAAGGAAAAATCAAAATCTGATAAACAATCAGCCAAGACTCAAAAGAATCAAAAAAGGGAGGCGGACGCTAAGAGACATGCTGCTAAAAAGGAAGCAGACGCTAAGAGAGATGCTACTAAAAAGGAAGCAGGAAAGAAGGAAATTAAAATTTCCGGCAGAGAGATTTTCAAAAAGCTTTCTCCTGAACTACAAGCGAGAATGAGTGCCAGCAACTTTGTTGACGAGAAAAAGTTAGCGCAAGTAAAAGAGATCAAGGGAAGTGAACTAGAAGAATTTGGACTAAAAGTCTTCGAAGTTGGAAAACTTGAGCTTGCTGATAGAGTAGCCCTTGCTAATGCAATCATGGAACTTGGTGTGGAAAAAGGACTGGATCCCATTTTATTCGGTAAAGATTCAGCTCCTGCTACTGCTAAAACACCAGCAAACAGTTGAATAGATAACAAAAAGTAAAGCTAACCAACAAATTTGCTACGCATGTAACATATTGTTATGATGCTAAAGAAGAGGGACCTATGGTCCCTCTTTCTATTGCATGTTGCTTAAATTGAATCTCACTATTTTTCCAAAGTTGCCAAAGAAAAGTCTGCAACAACGATTTTTAAGTGAAGAAGATGAATTTCAAGGCCTTCTCCCCAATAGGAAATCGGCACTCGCCAAGGATAAGGTCAAATCAGAAGTGGACGAGGAAGCAAAAAAGCAATGCGTTTTGGGTTTCTTTTAATTATCGATTTCGCTTAAGACTTAAAGAGCCTTAAAATCTCATATTTACGAGACGCTCTACCCAAGAACCGTCTTCCAATTTAACCCACTCTGGGCGAAGATCCTCTCCCTTCAACAGTAAGTAACAGTCCGTATACCATTCATTACCTGGGAAGTTGTGTCCTAGCACGGCAGCCACGATCTGCGCTTCCTTTTTAAGTCCTACAGCCAAATAACACTCTACAAGTCGATGAAGCGCTTCAGGAACATGAGTTGTTCTTTGATAGGCATCAATAACCGTTTGGAATCGATTGATCGCAGCTAGATAGAGTTTACGGCGCATATAAAAACGCCCAACACTCATTTCACGTCCCGCGAGGTGATCGTAAACAAGATCCATCTTAAGCTGCGCATCTCGGCCATACTTCGTTTGCGGAAATTTTCTGACAACGGACTCCAGAGCACTCAAAGCTTCATAAGTGTTTTTTTGATCTCTGGTCACTGCCAAAATACGATCGTAATAACACAAAGCCTTAAGATAATAGGCATAATCAATATGATTATATCCAGGGTGTAATTGGATAAACGCATCCAGTGTTGCGATCCCTTTGTCATAATCACCATTCAGGTAATTTGCGTAAGCAGACATCATCTGTCCCTTTGTTGCCCATTCTGAATATGGATGTTGACGCTCCACTTCATCAAAAGATGTCGCGGCATCCTTATAATCAAGTCTTATTAAATGATCAAACCCCTTAAGATATAGGTCATTTGCAGGCATTTCGACGTAGGGCTCCTCTTTTTCTCCACATCCTGCCATCAGCAGGAATGCTACTAATCCAAGAGAATTCAACAACTGCTTATTCATGTTTTCTATCCTAAACTATATTTCATATTCGTTTATAAAGAGTTTATCCCATCTCAGCAATGGTTCAGTTATTGTATATGAGGTTTCAACGTAGAAGAAAATTGTTATTGGTTGATGCCATAGCTATGAGCATTTTTCCGAAATGCTCTTCTTGTCTATTCAGTTGACATTCATATCCAGATAATCTACTGGGGTTAATTAACAACTGTTAAAAAAGGAAAAAATACTATGATAAATATTAAAACCTTAACTTCACTCTTTCTAGTCACAACATTTTTAATTGGTGTTGATGCAATTTCTATGGAATGTGAGAGAGACTCCTCCAAATTAACTCGCAAGCAACAGAAGCTCATTGAAATGAAAAGAGGGAAAGCTAAAAAAACGTCTGCTGACAAAGCTGAAAATCCAGCAAAGGAAAGCCGTAAACCAGAAGCACCTAATGGCAAACCTTTAAAGTCAAAAAGTCAACGAAAAGAAGAAAAGCACAAAGATAAAACCGGTAAAAAATCTGTAAAGAAGGCTTTGAAGAAGGAAAGTAAAAAGGAGATTAGTTTTTCCTTACTAGATATTATAAAATTTCTTATACCTGAAGATCAAGGAGATGAGGCTGTCAACGAGGCATTATCTAAAATGCCAAAAAAGAAAAGAAAATCATTAGAAAAGAAAAAATCAATCAAGATAAGAAAAATAGGTTCTGCTATAAATGATGGTTCTCTAGAAGCCACAGCCGAAGACTTAGCAGGACTGAATGGCTTCAAAGAAGCTGGTCTAACTGCCGAAGTTATGAAACAAAATTTGATAGCTTTCTATGCTCGTAAAGTTAGTGAAGCAGGCGTAGACCCAGAAAGTGTTGGACTTAAACCCTCAGCTAGTTGAAAATAAACACACACCTGGACTAAGCCTCCAGGATTTATATACTAAAAAAGAGAGGGTCCGTAAGGTCCCTCTTTTGTTTGCAAGTCATTTCTTTGTCTGATTGACTATATTCCCTCTTTATACTACTTCTAATAAGGTAATAATTTTGAAAAGGATTTGTATGATGCTAAAACTTAAATCCATAAGTGCCCTCTTTCAGACTTCGGCATTTTTAATGAATACCGAAGCATTTGCAATGAAAAGCGATGAAGACGCTGGTAAATCAGCTAGGCAACAAAAAAAGAAAGCTAAAGATGCTAAAAAATCTGAAAAGGACGCGTTGAAAGCAGCCTTGCAACAGAAAGTCACTTATTCACCTATGGATGTATTAAATGCCCTTATGAAGGATGAGAAAAAAGCAGAAGGTATATCTAAGTCTCTGAAAATGATGCCAACGTCCACTAGGAAAATACTAGAAAAAGAGAACACGATCGACATCAAAAAACTTCGTACTGTCTTGAAGAGCGGCGGAATTAAAATGGCAGCTATTGAGCTTGGGGATATGAAAGAATTTAAAGGCTCTGGTCTAAAGGCTGCAGATTTCCAACGTGCGTATGAAGAGCTATTTGCTCGTAAGCTCCAAGAAATCAATGTACAACCCATACTGTTTGGACTCAAACCGGTGGCTATTGCGGAAGATGCAGAATAAAAACCACACGACAAAGTCTAAGTTTTTAGTCCGTGAATTTTGTATAGTGAGAGGGGTCTTAGGGCCCCTCTTTATTTTTTTTGACTTTTCATTTATTTGATTGACAGATTATTTCGTTTTCACTAATTGTATTTATATATTTTTTTAGAAAGGATTATGTGATGTTAAATATTAAAACCTTGAGTGCCCTCTTTATGGCTACAACACTTTTGATTGGGGGAGAAGCAATTGCGGGAAAAGGTAAACACTCGAACATTTGGAACGACGGACAAAGCTCTTCTAAAGCTTTAAAAAAACAACAGAAAGAAGAAAAAAAGGAAAAGAAACACCAAAGAAAGAAAGAAGGAAAGGTCAAGATTAGTGTTTCTTACATGGATATAATACTTAATGCAGTTCCTGAAGAAGACAGGAGTCAAGTTCAGGATACTTTATTATTAGGGATGTCCGAGAGTGAGTCTAAGAAGTTTCACAAAAAACGCCATGTAAAGCTAAAAAAGATTCGTGATGATATAGAATCAGGAGAAATAAATCGAATTGCTGCTCTAGTTGCATCTTATGAGGGTTTCAGTTCAAAAGGCATAACTTCCGATGACATAAAAGGAAATGTTTGCACATACTTGGCAAAAAGAATACGAGGCGCAGGCCAAGATCCTACACATTTTGGAATCACCATTGCGGAATAAGATATAGAAGAAGTGGTGTCAATACCAACACCACCTTTTTCTTCTCATACAAAGAGAGTACTTCCGTACTCTCTTTTTTCGAAGATATTAACAAATAGATAGATGCGTGTTATTTTGCCTAAAAACAAAGGCAGAAACATGATATGAAGACGGCAATCTGCAAGAAGTGTAATAGTAAATTCTGTACATAAAATTGTTTTGTGAGGGTGAAACAACCCTATATATGCAAACATTGTAAAACTAGCTTTGTTCTCGGTGATGAAAGGGGAAACGTCACCCTCTCTGTCAAGCTCCATGGTTTAAATCTCTATGTAAGTAGCCTTTCAATGAATAGAATTGCGCACATTTTAAATGTTTCCACGCCAGCTGTGTTGCGATGGATTAAGAGTTTTGGAGAAAAACTAGGGGAGCGACCACAAGTTGAGGGGGATATCATCGTTCTTGAGGTGGGTGAAATGTGGCATTATATCAATTCAAAAAAAAACAAACTCTGGATCTGGAAAGCTTATGACCGTCATACTAACAGACTTATCGACTGGATTTGCGGAGACCGTTCTCACAAAACTCTAAGGCGACCTCTTGATCGACTCAGCAGGTTGAAAATTCACTTCTTCTGCGCCGATCAATATGAAGCTTATCAGACCCTTATCCCTGAGAATAAACTGTATCTTCGCAAAGACAAGACTCATGCTATCGAAAGAAATAATTGTTTGCAAAGACATTGGCTTGCGCGTTTCAAAGGAAAACCTATTGTTGTATCAAAGTCAGTGAAGATGGTGGATATCTCCATAGCCCTCTTTCCGGCCATTCATATCAATAAGTCTTTTATAATTCTGGATCTATCTATTTGTTAACACTCTCCTACTTTCGGGGGCTTGACAATCACAAAAATATTTTCAATTGTAATCAATTGTTAAAATGTTTTATGATCACTATTTAATTATTAAGTTCGATTTATTTAATGGAAATATTTTATGAAAAGTCTTGGGTATTTTAAAAAATTGTTATTGATGCCTGTTGTTGGGTTTTCTCTATTATCTTCGCCAGCAAACGCGGTTTCGGAAAAGGAAGTGAAAGAGTATTGGGGGAAGGATTGTGAGATTGAGCCTAACACTCTAAAAAATTTAGTTGCACTTAATGATGCTCAATGGAGACAGTTTCAAACAATAGCACAATCTCTCGGGACTCCAGATATAGAAGAATATTATCGTACTAAAATAATTAACGCTTTAGCGACTATGCCTTTAACAAAACTATTTGATACTCGGTTTATTGGAACAGTTAAGATGCTTAACGAGGGTGGGGAGAATGCTGACTGTGGTAAAATAATTGAGGCGTTAGCGGAGATTACAACTGATAGGTTATTTGATGAGCGTTTTCTTTCAATCGTGAAAATACTTCAAAAGTATTCACCAAACTCTCGAGAATTGTCATTAGCTAGAGGTTTGTCGAATGCATTAGCTAGATGGGCATTGCCTCAGTCAAGCGCTAGGATTGAGGAGTGTAATGCGCGATATGGACAACACATGGTAATTGTGCCCTTCTCCTTGATTACAGTTTTAGGGAATATTCCATCCGAAAAAGTCGACCGTGTTTATGGAAATATAGTGAGGTTGATGAATAATACTGAAGATAGGATCTGGTTTAAAAGATATGAGCCAGCATTTGAGTACGTCATTCAGCTTGTAAAAATTGACACAGATGAAAGAGCAGCTGCTTTTACAACAGCTTTGATTGATTGTGTAAACGACGACCAAGACAATATCGAGGATAATTCATTCTTGACTCATATGGATATCGCCTGGAATCGTGTTCGCGATGCATCTCAAAATGAACTTCGAGAGCTGGCTGGTCAACGCCAATCCACCCACAAAAAAGAGGTGCATGCCAGTGTGGCAGGATCTATTGCACGACTTCAGGTGAAATACAAAGATCACCTCCCAGTAGATGATATTTTTAAGCTCGTATATGCCTCAATCATGAGTGTTTTTCCAGATAATATGGAAACTTTTTTGAAAGATGCAGTTGCTGATGCCAAAAAACTTGTGGACTCAAAAGCAATTGAAGATCTTCTTAAAATTTCTCCCCACGATCGTGCGGGAGAGGAAGATGAAGATACGACTTTAAATGTTGCTGCACGTGCTCTTTGGAAGGATAAATCTGAAGCGCAAGCTGCTATTCAAGCCGTTGTGAGATTACATTCTCAAATGAACTATCTCACCGATGTAGGCAACTTATTAACTACACTTAAAAGAAATTCTGATTTTGAAGATGGAATCAGTAAGATTGGATATGACCCTCTTTTACGTCTCATTTATGCGGCAATCACTGATGAGAGTTGGGGAAATTCACAAGATATCCCTGGTCGTTGGAAAGTTCTCATGGCTCGCATATCTCGTGCTCAAAATGAATATAGCCCCGAAGATCAAGCCTGTCTTGCGGGTATATTCAACGCTCTTTTGGAACCTTTAAGCAACGTTCACCCGGATGTCCTGATTGTCATGAGCTTTCGTGCTATGATACAAGAGGCTAGTCTTGAGGAAGATGATGAAAGGTTTGAGAGCAGGATAAGGCTTGTACTCTCATACTTGGGAGAAAATGCGGCCAATGACCCCGATTACAAGGCGGACATTGAAAATGCCAAGATTGCCCGGGCTGAGAGACACGACCAAGGAGGAAAACTTTTAGAAAAACTTAAAGCTGATCTTGCGGGACTAAATGATCTCACAGACGAAGATTTTGAGAAAAAAGTGCAAGATTTGGTTAATCTTTTGCCAAAAACACTTTTGGATCAATCTCGTCTTTGGAAATCTGTTGTTGCGCAGGCAAGAAAAGCGCGAACAGGAGAAAGGGAACTGAATACTCAAACAGTGCGAACTCAGCCTCGAGGTCTCAGTTCAGAATTGTTGCAGGAGGATACAACTGAAGATCATTAAATCATAAAAAGGAGCTTGATGAATAGTAATTAATAGCTATTCATATTTAAAAGTTAGGAGGGACCAATGGGTCTCTCATTTTTAAACCTATACTTAAAAGCGTTGATCGTTTTACCAAACCTCAACCGCATAAGCCGTTGGATCAGCGAATAGGGCCACAAGAAGCTTGTGGTGCATTCCATGTCCAGGGCGAACACCATGGAATTTACCCATAATTAAACCACCTGCTAGGTGAAGGTCTCCAAGGACATCGAGGACCTTGTGACGTACACATTCATCTTCAAAACGAAGACCGTCTTCATTAAGAACAGCTGTTTTATCATACACGAGCGTGTTGTCTAGAGAAGCCCCTTTGGAAAGTCCCATGGACCACAGCTTTTCAGCATCTTCCAAAAGTCCGAAAGTACGCGCTGAAGAGATATCCTCAACAAAATCTTCTTCTAAAGGACGGAAAATACGATGTTGAGCAGCAAGAGGTGTACGACCTGCAAAGTCAAAATCCACTTCAATTTCATAGGTAGAAGCTGGCGTTAACGTCACTTCTCTATCTCCATCCTTAACCGCCACTGTCTTGAGGACGCGAATCACTTTACGAGGCGCTTTTTGCTCCTTAATTCCTCCCTGCTCTATCAAAGCAACAAAAGGTTGTGCACTTCCATCCATAATAGGAAGCTCTGGACCATCAATCTCAACACGAATGTTATCAATCCCACTGGCAGCAAGTGCTGCAAGAAGGTGTTCAACAGTTGAAATTGTGACACCAAGGACATTTCCAATAGTTGTGCAAAAGCGTGTATCAACAACAGTTAGCCAGTTCGCTTTCACTTCTGCATCACCGAGATCTGTACGAATGAATGTCATTCCACTTCCTGATACGGCTGGGTGCAAGGTCAATGTTACAGGAGAACCTGAATGGACACCGATACCTTGACAGGAAATTGAGTTTGCAATCGTTTTTTGTGTATGAACCACTTGAGGAACATAATCCGGACTAATCGGATGAAGTTGGGCGTGGTTATAATCAATTGCAAGGGAATTTAAACGTGACAATGTGCGATCCTCTGTTCATATTTTTCTATTTTAAATATAAACGATTTTCAGCGATATAGACAAATCAACGATTATGACGGAATGTTACATGCGAGTATCGAAGAATCAGGAATGGATGTAAAATCTTTGACTATGGATAGACTATATTGAAAAGTAAAAGATCCTTATGATTCACATAAAGACTTATCCATACCATCATCTCTGCCAAAGTGCACTAGTGTCCGGAGAAATCTGGATAGGCTTATTTGACGCACTAATGAATGATTTACTTTTTTCGATTATATTTTCTCTCTGAACTTAGTTTTATGTTTGCAACATTTCTCTTGCTATTGCTATCCCAGAATTTAGAAAATCATCCAGCCATTGGCTGGATCAATTTTCTTAATATCTGAGATCCAGGACAAAGTAAGGACCCTCCACCTCTGGTGGAGGATTGGGAAAGTTATACCATATATGCAAGATACCTCTACGCTTGGATGACGGAGTGAAACAAGAGTAGAGGTTATCGACTTATTTTCAGCAGTTCTATGATAAAGAAATGACAAGGCGAAAATTCTAATTGTCATTTTCTTGTT
>CAYRHD010000015.1:23190-36239 GCA_964424065.1 uncultured Alphaproteobacteria bacterium | reverse complement strand
AAAAGTTGAGCCTGATAATCAACAAGAATCTCAAGACACCTCACCGGACGCTAACACTAAAGTCTCCTCAATGGACCGATCAGCCTCAATTGACTCTCAACATTAAGCAAATTTCGCCTTCAGGATTAGAAATTCTAACCACGCTTAGAAAAACTATGCATCAATCAATAGAGTCCTTCTTTGCATCAGTAGCATTGCAACCTGCCAATCCTAATCAAGGACTGTTCGAATCACAACTTCAAGAGTATTTAATTATATTTTGGAACCGTTTCTTTGACGAAGGTAACTTGCATTATCTCTACTTTTGGCAAACGGAGTCTGAATTTATTGTCGGGCTAGATGATTCTGCCCAACAACGGCTCTATGGTGAGGCTCAGAAGAGGTATAAGGAGGTTCATAGAAAGTGTTACAACTACAGGGATTACTTTATTCCTGTTGTGTTTTCACCTCAAAGTTGGTCAAATCATACTCACTTTTACATTCGTAGTGGTGACGACCTAAGACAAATTGAGCAAGAATGGGGAACAATAGCTCAAGTATTTGAAGATTCATTTCTTGCGTTTCAAATAGCTAGGGCATTTGAATTCTTTCCACGCATTTCCTTTTATAGTGAGACTGATGAAAGTTCATGGGCTTTAGAAAGATTACGCTATTGGACCCGAATGTATAACCAATATGATCCATCCGAACCCTTAGGTCCTCTATTGACTAGAATTTATGACTGACTTTTCTCTGCATTGTTTAATTCTAGCATCGAATCATTCGATTAGAACAACAGTATATAAAATTTAAGCCCCTGAACAGTTGGTCCTCGCCAGCTTTCTGGTTCTTTGAAAATGTCTTTCCTTTGCAACGTTTCCTTTATATCAATAGCATATCGAATCTAAGGTCTAAGATACAATGCATACACTATGGCATCATACATGTATCTGTTCTTTCATCGCATCCCCCATATAGACCATGGGCTACACAATCTGCATATGTCTCACAAGTAATTGCGGCTCTAATACTAGCTGGATATGCTAAGCATCCCGGTAAGATTCCTAAAAATATCATATATTTCATTTTGTCATCCCCTTCCCTCTTCCCCTTGACAGTTTTATGAACAGTTGTCTTTATGCAATCCTTTGTTACATAGATTTTCGTTTGCAACAAACACCGCCAGAAGGATTATTTCTACAAGCTGGTGTATTTTGCGAATCTAGAATTCCATCGCCACAGGCCATACAACTATATCCACTTGCACATTGATTTCTCCAAGTATATGAAGGATTACAAGTGTTTGCGCATTTATATTGAGATGGATCAGCTAACAAGTGATTTGTTGAGATGAGTAATAATATCAATGATGCATATTTCATTTTTGTCTCCCAAGTTTTCTTTTTTTCCGACTTTTCATGTATCCAATAAGGTGTTTCTCCATTCCCTGTACTTATGATTTAAAATGGATCTAATATACGACCGACAAAATCCGCAATGTCTTTACTCTCTTCGCAGGCTGCTGCTAAACCATCACAAAAGGAATCGCAACTCTTATGCAGTCCAACACGTTTTAGAGTTTCTTCCAAACCAGGATCATTGCATATTGTGTTCATGCAGCAGGATTCGAAAGTCTCATGCAGTTTTGTTTTTGATATACATAAAGCAACTTGATTTAATAATATTAAACAAAAAAGCAATGTGAATGTTTTCTTTATAAATGATAATATAAACATTTTATTTCTCCATTAATATTCATTATTTTAATATATAATTAAATTTACGTTTTCATTAGAAACCATTTTCATCCGGGACTAGATCCATACATAAATTTCGAGCCAAATGACAAATGTCTAAGCAAGGATCATCCTTCTTTTTGTCACTTGGTTTGTTATTCGTTTTGCAAAATGTCTTTTCACAACATTTTCTAAAGGGTTCACAAATATTATACGCTGTCTGTGATTGTGATACTTTCATGACATTCACATCCGTGGCTTCTGAACCAGAATTGAATGCAAAAAATGATATCGCTACAGCAGCTATAGTTAAATGTTTTGACATGCCTTTTCTCCCTATCATCGTCGTGCCAAGATACACATAAAATCGTTAATGAATTACTAATGACCTTATAAAATTGTTAAGAGTCGTTGTTTCATGTTTGAATGCTATACACACAAATAAAAAATATACTTCAATACATATTGTATATTTAACATAATAATGTTATACTAATATTATAATATTAGATGGCTTTTAGTTAATAGTGGAGGTTACAATGGCAATAAAAATTGGAACAAAGTCTTCCGACACACTTACAGGCACTTCTAAGTCAGATATCATCATCGGTAGGAATGGTGGTGATATAATTAATGCCAATGGTGGCAATGACATTGTCCTTGCCGGTTCTGGTAAAGATGTCATTGATGGTGGAAGTGGACATGACTTCATCCTCGCGGGAGCGGGGAATGATACCATAGATGGTGGTGCCGGAGACGATTATATTAATGGCGGCATTGGTAATGATGTCTTTATTCATAATGTCACACAAAACAAAGACGGAAATAAATATTTTAGCGACTTTTATGACGGTGATAAAGGAACTGACACTCTCATATTTGTTGTAACACAACAACAAGCTGATGCATTAGCTATTGCTATTAATGCTTTTAATGCATCAAATAAATCAAAAGTTTTTGATTTTCATAAATATGTTCCTGAAATCGATTTAAAAGTTGTCAATATTGAAAAGGTTATTGTTAAGGTTCATAATGATGCGCCAACAAATATTGAGCTTTCGAATCAATCAGTTGCTGAAAACAAAGTTGTCGGAACAACGGTGGGCCTATTAAGCGCTACGGATCCGAATTCGGGAAACACATTGACATTTACTCTTGTTGATGGATACGGGGACAATGCTTCTTTCTCAATCGCTGGAAATATACTCAAAACAGGAGCTATGTTTGATTTTGAGGCTAAGTCATCTTATGATGTAAAAGTTATGGTTGATGATGGAAGTGGGGGAACGTTTGCTAAGACATTCACTGTGTCTGTGACAGACGTAAACGAAGCTCCAACAGACATTATCGTCAAGGATCTTGGTGGCAATCCACTGAGTGTCATTAGTGTGGATGAAAACACACCAGCAAGTACAATTCTTGCTCACTTAAGTGCCATTGACCCAGATTCTGGTGCTTCAACCTCGATCACAGTAGATGAAACCTATGGGGATGGCGCTTTATTTAGTACAAACTTTATTAATCCTACAACTTATGGATTAAGTGCAAATACAAGTTTTGATTTTGAAACAAAATCATCTTATGAAATCAGAGTTATTGCTGATGATCTTGACGGAGGAACTTATAGTGAAATCTTTACAGTTCATGTCAACGACGTAAACGAGGCTCCAACAGACATTATCGCTAAGGATTTTGATGGCAATCCGCTGAGTGTCATTAGCGTGGATGAAAATACACCTCCATTCACAATTCTTGCTCATTTAAGTGCTGCTGACCCAGATTTTGATGCTTCAGCCTCAATCACAATTGATAAGACTTATGGCGATGGCGCTCTCTTTGGGACAAATTTTATTAATTTTACAACTTATGGATTAAGTATACTTACAAGTTTTGATTTTGAAGCAAAGTCATCTTACGAAATCAGAATTATTAATGATGATCTTCGGGGTGAAACTTATAGTGAAGTCTTTACGGTTCATATCAACGACGTAAACGAGGCTCCAGTTGCGTTTGGTTCGGTTGCAAATAAAATAGCTTCAGTAGGCCAAGCATTTAACTTGAATCTAACTCTTGGGGATCTTTTTCAAGATGTTGATAATGGTGATCATTTAACAGTAAGCGCTACTGGTTTACCTGCTTGGTTGAACTATAATCAACAGGCTGGTGGGGATACGATTCTTGGCACAGCAGATGATGTTCTGCACTTTAGTGGAACGCCTGGCTTAGCTGTAGGAGGTGGGACTATATCTCTTGTTGCAAATGATGGAGATTTTAATTCGGCACCGATTTCATTTGGTGTAACCATCAACAACACTTCAACTCCAACGGATCCAACAAATCCTACAACTCCAACAAATCCTACAACTCCAACAAATCCTACAACCCCGACAAATCCTACAACCCCAACAAATCCTACAACCCCAACGGACCCTACAACGCCAACAACGCCAACAAACCCTGGAGTTGGCGGAATTCCTGGAGGGAATCCTACAGGTGGAACAAATCCCGGAACTCAAACAAATCCCGAAACTTCAACTGGTCCTTCAATTGGAACGAGCCCTAGTCAAAGTACAGGAGGCGTTTCAACAAATAACAGTATCGGAGATGGTGATGTCTATAATAGTCTAAGTGAAAGTATTCATGATAGCGTACCTTCTACTCATCACGACTATTCTCCACCCTCGGATGGAATGTTAAGTCTCTAAAGAGTAACTTCTTAAAAGGCCCTAAGGGGCCTTTCTTTTTATAGAGTTTAATGAAACAAACCAACAACCCCAGATAGGATCGTTGGTTTTCATAATGAATTTTACTTTTGAGAAAGCTGTTGCTGTAGTTGCTCGTCTAGATGATGAACCCGTTGTGAGAATCTTTCAGCAATGCTACTCCCCTCCCCTTCTTTTGCTATCAATGCAAAATGAATAGCTCTTTCTCTAAAGTGTTGAACAAGGCTTTGGATGCCTATCTCAACTGAGAGGAGAACCGCTTGAGCAGCCTCTCTTGGACCAGCTTGTTGAGAAAGATCTGGCTTAGCAATAGTATTGCCGGCGTATCTTAGAAGTGCAAGGTTATCATTCATATTGGCCCACTTATGATAAAGGGTTGGGAAGCTATAGGCCAACTCACTTCCATCACGCAATTTGAACGCCACATCAATAAAGCGTTCTGTACGTTTTATTGATTTTTGAACAATGTTATTTTCTTGAATAGGAATTTCAGAATAAAAGCCAGTATACTTATAGCAATTGGCATCACCCATAGTCATGTTTCCAATGACAAGAGAATAAATTTCCTCATCGCTTTTAGGACTTGCGCCAGTTATCGGCGATGTTTCCAAAGGATCAAATGAAGAGTCCCAAGAATCATATGTACTAAAATCTGAATGCTCTGTGGGTTCTGTTTCATTCGTTGGAAATGATGTAGCCATATTCAAGGCATCTTGCAATTCCGTTAAACCATAAATTTCAGAGGGAAAGGATCCTTCTTTTTCATGGAGAATCCAGAAGAATCCAGCTATATCGCGGTGAAAGAGAGGTTTGTCATCACTAGTTGCATACGCAGTGACCATAGCATCATAAATATCATACAGGCTTTGCATAAGGTTTGTATATTTAGCGGCAGCAACTTTAGGAGCAACTTCAATAAAAAGAGGTATATTTCCGCCTGATTCATAGTATTTCGTTGCTTCTCTCATGACATAAGAGACCAATTCATATTGGCGACGATCCAATAATGAATGCAAAACTTCATGGGCAGCAAAACCGTACATACTTAAAGTCGACCCATGTCCACGAAGAGTTGTGGTCGGAAAACCAGCCGGAAACACGTCTTGTAAAATACACTCAATCAGAAATGGAATACCAAATTTACCTGCTTCCAGACATGGATAGAGAGCACGTTTCGGTAAAGCCTTTCGTGTAGCGATACTAAGTTCATCTGTCGCTTCGGGAGAAATGCCATCTGCTACCCAATACTGGGGCAACTCGTTGCCTCTCGTGTCATACTTCTCCACACTTAAATAAGCTGACAAACTATTGACAGTTGCTCCAGGGGTTAACATTCCAAAAAAAACTTCTGGGTGGACAACATGAGAAAATATTTCGATTTCATCAGCAGTTCTTTCACCAAGAGCGGTAGCCATTCGAAAATGAACATCAAATATCCACCTTGGACTGATGTCATCCCATTTTTTATGAAATTTGATTTCATCTAATAAACGAGCCAGATTTTTATTGTTCGTTTTCCCTTCAAGAAAACTTTCAAGCTTTTCAACCAGCGGTAGTAAACTTGGATTATGGACGAGATCCTGAAAATCTTCATCGCCTGCGTTCACTGTTTGCAGTTGGTCTCGATAGGCCTTGACCATAGCCAAATCAACCTGATCGGATCCTTTAAAGTCAGCGGCAGACTTTTTCTTTACGGCTTCTCTTGTGCTAGAAGGTAATTTGGATTTAACGTTATACCCCTCTTCTGAATCCCCCGGTAAACTCATACCCATAAGTGAAGATGATAAAATCGTTAAAGATAAAATTGTCGATGTTAATAAATGCTTCATAAAAACCTCAAGAAAACGAATCTACTTATTAAATAGTTATTATTTTTATGAAATCAAGAATAATTTCAGGTTACTGTAATTTTCTCTTTAAGACAATCGTGGTGCAATCGCCAATCATATCAACAGGCGCGCCATTTGTGATTTTATAAGTACAGCTATCTTTATTGAATTGACCAGGAGAAACGATAAGGTCACCATCTGGACAATTTTCAAGACAACGTAAGCTGCCTCCAACATTTGTAACGGTCCATAAATATGGTGGATCACCTAGGACTGCGAGATCACCTTTCATAATGTCCATAGCTTCTGCGCTGGACATATCATAACATCCATCAGCAGCACATGGAGGCTCTGTTGCGCAAAGCGGTTGAGCATAGGTATACTCACTATTTATAGCAAGAAGTGTGAGAATCATTATGAATAGTTTTGCATATCTCATTTTATCCTCTTTGCAAGTAGTTAGAAGGCAAAACGTTTCCTTGCCCCCACCGCGTCATCCCTGCGGAGGCGGGGATCCATTTTTCACTTGTTTCCTGGATTTTCGCTTTTGCTGGAATGACAATACTCATGCTTCAAAACATACATTACATGCAATGACGCCATGTCTTGAGATACCGTCAGTGTTAGCCTTCGTAGTAATCCAGTATTAGAAATCCTCTTTTGTTTATTCTATTAAACATCAAATTGGTAAACACTTTATTAATGAATACGAGGTTTCAAAATTTCTTCTTTGATATGATCTTGGGACAGATGTTGGACAAACCATGACAATGATTTGTTTTCCGCGTCATCAAGCCACGCAATTGAAAAGTCAACCACCTTTTTGGCATGGTCGGTAAGTTCGAGTGCCACCAGTTTTCCTTCATTTAATAAGTGTTGAATTCGTAGTACAGGTAAATAACCAACACCCAGACCACAAGTTTGAGCCAGAACTTTATCATCCATTGTTGGAACAATAATCTTTGACTGTTGAGAAGCTATTCCTGTTGTGCGCTTTTGTAGTGTTTGAGACGTATCCGGAACAACAATCATTGGATAAGCTTCAAGATCATTAGATGTTACCTTACGGTCGAGGTGAGCTAGAGGATGGCTTGGAGTCACAGCGTAAACAAACTCGACAGATCCCAAGGGCACTTGTTTACACAATAATTCAATAGGAGGAACGCCAGACGCTCCAACAGCAATGTCAGCCCGGTGGCTCAGCAGAGCATCCCAACATCCATTCAGAACTTCTCTATGAAGGCGAATTGTGACTTGAGGGGCAATCTTGCGGAAGGCTTCAATTAAGAAGAAGAGGCTCTCAGCCCCAATCACATCATCCACAGCTATTGAAAATTCAGATTCCCACCCTTGTTGAATGTGCTGCACCTCAGATGAAAAGCGATGAAAGTTACGCAAAAGTGGGCGCCCACGTTCAAGAAATAACTTTCCTTCTGGTGTAAGGTGAGGTCGATAAGAAGACCGATCAAAAATGCGAAAACCAAGATGTGATTCTAGCTTTTGGACATGTTGGGTAATCGCCGATCGCGTTCGATGAAGTCGATTGGCGGCTCCAGAAAAGGACCCCGTCTTATCAACTTCATCAATTAAAACAATATCTTGTATATCTATATGCACAGACCCTCGAAACATGTTAAGTACAGCTTAACATGTTAGAAAGAAGAATGAAATTTCATTTGTCCTAAAATCTGGTATTGTATTAAGAGATCTGGTCAATCAGATTTTTTATAACAACTTACGGAGATTTTCATGAAACTATTATCGACAGCCATTGCTCTAGCAATGCTAGGTTGTGTAGCTGAGAACAAGGTATATGCAGCCTCTGAACAGCATACTACTGGAGCACAGATTAAGCACATTGACGCTCGTACATTGAAGGAGCTATTAGCCTCAGATGACCGTTTTACTTTAGTAGATGCGAGGACTGATCCATACTTTGATAATAAGGTCATACAGGGTGCCATTAGGGTTCCTATGGATTCCTCAGATACAGCTATAGCATCTGCTTTGCCGAATAAAGAGAAACCTATCGTTGTCTATTGCGCTAGCACTAGCTGCCCTGCGAGTCGAACACTTGCTGAAAAACTAGTTGGCTTGGGTTACTCAGATGTAACTGAATTCCCTGAAGGTCTTAAAGGATGGGAGGCAGCTGGATACTCAACGGGAAAACTATGAGCCTTTCTGATATTCAACAAAGAATACTCACTTTCTGGTTTGGAGAGCCTAGCTCTCCAGACTATGAAAGTTTTAAATCTTATTGGTTTCAAAGTACGCCTAAACTGGATCAACAAATTCGCAACCAATTCGAAGAAGCCTACAATGATGCGCTGAAAGGTAAATTAGATTCTCTCGCCGAAACGTCCGAAGGGTCTCTTGCTCTTATTTTGCTCCTGGATCAATTTCCACGTAATATGTATAGAGGAACACCTCAAGCATTTTTATCTGATCCCCAGGCTCTTAGAATTGCGAAAGAAGCCATTTCTAAAGGCCAGGATACCACCCTGCCCTTTGTTCAAAAGATGTTTCTCTATATGCCTTTTCAACATAGTGAATCTCTTGCTGATCAGGAAAGATCACTTGAGCTATTCAAAAGCTTAGCTGATGTTAATTCTTTGGCCTATGCCCAAGAGCATTATGATCTTATTAAGCGCTTTGGAAGATTTCCTCATCGGAATAAGATTCTAGGACGAGCGAACCTATCTGAAGAAACAATGCATCTAAGCAGTGAACAGTCTCAATCGTTCGGTCAATAGACACATAAAGCTATTCGTAAAACCATTTATCTGGGTGGTTTCTTAGTTGGATTTTTCTTAACTCAACACGAAATTGTTCAAAATCGTTAAGCGGAGAGACTGTATTTTCTACTGCGGCTGGAGCAAATGTTCTCCTTTCACTATCGTATCTCAATCTTTTCAGGTGATCTAAAAGCGCGTCCGCTGGTTTCTCTTTTAATTGATTGTCTTGAGACAAGATATCTAATAGGTTTGCAACCTCATCAATTAATCGTTCCCTCAGTTGTAAATACTCAGCTGGTTCACCATAGATAAGTCTAATGAACCTTATAATATTTTCTTTGGTTTGAAGAGTTCTTAAAACATCTTCACCCATCGCATTGAATACACATCTTGAGATTTCAAGATAATATTCTTTATCTCCAAATAAGGAAGGGGCGATATAAGATAAAACTTCTTCAACTTCCGAATGTGTTCGAATGCCAATAGAATTAAGTCTTGTAAGAAATTCAACGAGAGCCATTCTATCTTCCTCAGCAATACGCTGTAAATCATCACGATCCATATCCCTTGGAACGAGAACCTTGAATTGATATTGAGGGTGTGAATCGCGAGCTTGGGATTGAGGAGTAACATCAAAGGATCCAAAACCTATTATTCTTGCAATCCAATGTGACATAAAGCCAGATTGTAAGTATCTTATAACAAACGAATGTGTCGTGGTTGGTGCGTCATTCAATATGCGTAATGTCTTGTAAAAAAAGTCAAAATCCGGACAAGATTGAAAGAACTCATCTGTCAAGGAAGGAAGAATTCGTTCACGATCTTCTTCCGTTAAATTCGTCGTACTTTTCTTTCTATATTCACCAGGTATGGCAAGTACAGCTTTGACTACTTTTGTAAAGCCAAAGGCGATGACTGCGTCTCGGCAAAGAAGCAATAACTGCTCAGTTAGTTTTGGAGTTATTCTCCCCATATTAAGGGCTAGTTTGTCGAATTTCCCTTTTCTACATGATGCAATAAACTGATCAGTTAAAAGCATCCTTAAGGCTATCCTTTCCTCAACTGTTGTTGGTGCTTGGTGACTTCCATTATAACAGGCGAATCTTTCGAGGATTTGATAAAAAACCTCATTGTCTTTTGCACCTCTCACTTTTTCAGGGGTAAAAAAAGCTTCTATTTCATCAAGTTCAGAGGATGAAACTCTTGCGAAAAATTTCATTGCCACAGGCTTTACGCCACTTGCCACATCTTGCCAAAATTCATTTTGAAGTCTTGGAGAAGGAGCTGTCCTTAAACAGTCCCAAAAGGCTGGCAAAGGGAGGGTTTTTGCTAGCTGAGTGTCATTTAAATCAGAAAGCAGAGTGCTAATCTCGTTAGGTGAACGTAACCGAGGAAATTGAGTGTCAGAGAACTCAAAATATATATAAGCTATTGTCCGCAACAATTCCCAAGTCGTTAACGATTTGGGAAAAGAGGATATGTATCGAGTGATTTCTGAATAATTATGTTTGAACTTTAAATCATCAGGAAATTCGGAGGTAACATCATTCGTGTAAAGATAATGCATTTCACTTGAATCAGTAGACTTTTTCGCCTCTTCTTCGAAGTCGTCAAATTCTGCTTGAGTGTGAACCAATGCCATTCTTATCAATGGATACCAACGTGTTGGTGCACGATAAACTGAAGTTATGTGGGGCGCACGACCTAAATTAAAACCAAGAAATTTCCTCAGTGTATTTTCAGGTTGAAGTTGTTCCGCATCCATATCTTCCGATAGTGTAAAGAAACAATCAACAGCACTTTTGCTCAGATAGGCAGGTGTTAATTTTTCCATAACACGTCGGCGTTCATCCAGTGAACATGGTACATACTTGTTGACCAAAATATACTTATCCCATCCTTCTGTTTTCAACGTACGTGACTCTATGCGATGAAGAAGGCGATCGAGTACGGGAAGAAATATTTTTCTTTCTTTCACAATCTCTAAGACTTCAGGTCTAAAGTATGTCTGAATTTCTTCCAATTCTAACAATGTCATTTGAGAGAGAGTTGGGACCAATTGTTTAACAAGTCCTTCTGTAAGAGAGAACCCATTTGACAGACCTGAAGCAAAAAGAGTTACAATATGACCACGTACTTCGCGAGAAGCAATTTGCGAAATGTGACGAAAGAAAGCTTGATCCCTTCCAAACGGCCAGTTAGCAAATTTTGGCGAGGGCGAAAATGAATTGAAAAGTCTCAGTAATGACGGCATCGGTAATATCGTATACCAACTCAGGTAATCATTCAGGGACGAAGGCGAACTCCTCACATTTGGGTATGTTTGAACAGAAGCAGTGAAATCAAGAAACTGTTGGTTATCAAGAGCTCTGAGGGCTATGATAGTATCTTTAAGTTCGAGGAATACACCAAATTGGCTTTGAGCTTCTGTAAACTCAAAGGTTCTTTGAGGGATATATAAATGAAATATTTCAGCTGTAAAAAAGGAAAGTCTCGAATGGACTCCCAGGTCATGCTGTTCGTCAAGCACATCAATCATGTTGCTAAGGTAATAAACTTCAGACCCATTCTGTCTTTGAACGCTAAAATAATCAGCAAATAATCGAATAGCGGGGCCTGCTGTAGGGTCTCTCAGAAAGCGCTGGAACTTAGTTGTTCGGCTCGGAGAAAGATGGCTAGTTACGCGACCATATTCTTCAGGGTCTTCGTCAGGTCCTTCTCTCATGGATAACAGCGGATAAGATGTTATTATATGAAAGAGTAAAGAAGCTATAAAAAATGTTAAAGCTTTGATGTACATATAGTTTCACATTAAGAAAATATTATATTTATAGCTTTATGATATATTTGTGAAATTGTAAAGGAAGCAAAATATGAGAGATGATATCAAAGTAGGAGCTCAATTTCCCGATTATGAGTTACACAATCACGCCCTCAAAAGATCGTAACACTTATGAATAACCTCAACGCTCAGACATTTGAGCAAAACTAGTTTTTAATTTTTTAAGGAACTATTTCAGAAATAACTAAATCTACATACTCTCTGTTAACGCCATGAAATTTCTCGACGGGTGCATTCGTCAAAATCCTTAACAGTATAAGATCTCGAATGAAGGCATTGTTCAATTGGGCAAGTCGCCTATATAGATATTCTTCACTGGAAAAGGGACAGTTTGCATAAGGTATCCAGTTCTGAAACTTTGTATACATTAAGTTAAGGGTTTCCAAGCGATATTCCGGATGGAGGATTTTATACCACATGAGGAAATGATAGATACTTCGTCCAGTTGTAAAAATGTCCAAGTGTTGCCTTACATACTGAGAAACTTTTTGAAAGTCTCCTGGAGCAAGTCCTCTCAAAATAGAAAGAGACTTTCCAACAGTTTTGCAAACCCCAAATTGACAAAAGGCCGGTGTAAATTCTGATGATTCCTTCGGCAAACAAGCTTTATAGACTTCTGGGGTGTAGAATACGAGGCTAGAGCGTTCTCCTAGGTCGGTCTTTTCGTCCAGTAAATCAAGAAAGTCGCTAAGATAGTTGACTTCCTCTCCGTAACCTGGGTGGTGAATGTCAAAGTAATCAAGGAATAATAACACAGGACCATGGGTGGTTGGATCGCTCAGAAAGGTGTTTAGTTTTCTCTGCTTGTAGTCAGGCAAGTTTCGAATAGCACAATATTTTCGTTCCCTTACTTCTGTTTCATCGGGCATGGCTTTCAATGAGAAATGAAAGAATAAGAGAGTCAAAATAAGCGCGGTGTTTAGAGCTTTGATGTACATAGAGGTTCTCATTAAAAAAATATTATTACTTATCTCTTTATAATACATTTATGTATATGTAAAGGAAATAAGATATGAGAGACGATATTAGAATAGGCAGCCTATTCCCAGGATACGAAATACCCGACCACACCAACATCAAGAGAAAGTGTTCTCTCATTTTTCTGTCAAAAACTCAAGTGATGAGGAACTAAGTATGTTCGCAATTGTGTCTTTAGGTTATCCAGTGCTTCCTGTGAATACCCCTCACACCTTGCAACAAGTACA
>CAYRHD010000015.1:4091-23180 GCA_964424065.1 uncultured Alphaproteobacteria bacterium | reverse complement strand
AAAAGCCACCATCCTTCGTCTGTTTGAACCCGAATGCCATCAATGTCATGATAGGTCACGCCTTGGCACTTGATGGTTTCACAAATTTGCAAAGGGATTGCAAATTTCTGTTCACTGGAACAAGAAATGTGGATCTCTGGAGACGCATAAAGCTTGGGAAGAGAATCATACATATTCGACAGTGGTGTCCCGGTCGTACTTATAATATCAACAAGTTTTAGGGCTGCGTATAGTCCATCGTCAAAACCATAATAGTTTTCTTTAAAGAAAAAATGACCACTCATTTCACCCGCAAGTAAGGTTCCTGTTTCTCTCATTTTCTCTTTAATGTGCGAATGTCCCGTTTTCCACATGAGTGGGTTGCCTTGGTGATCTGCAATGCGGTCAAAAACACCTTGGCTAGTTTTAACATCAGCAATCACTGTAGATTTGGGATGTCTTGATAACAGGTCGGTGGCATAGAGAAGAAAAAGCTGATCTCCGTTAAAGTGCCTTCCTTGACTATCAAGAGCAGCCGCCCGATCTCCGTCCCCATCAAATGCAATGCCAAGATCACATTGATGCTTCAATACAGCATCCTTAAGCTGTTTCATATTCTCTGCTTTTGATGGATCCGGTGGGTGAGATGGAAATGTTCCATCAATTTCATCGTTCAAAAGGATGTGCTTTCCAGGAAGTTGCTTAACGAGTTTTTTGAGGATTTGACATGTTGAGCCGTTCCCCGGATCCCAAGCTATTGTCAGGCTTTTCAATTCCTTAAAGTCTCGTAATAATCGTTGAATATAATCAGCATTTATATCGCGTTGTACAAGCCTCCCCTGCCCTTCACAGAGTGGTCCCTTTATTCTTTCTGCAAAACTTAAGATTGAATCTCCAAAGAAAGGTTTCTTCATCAAACTAAATTTAAAGCCATTGTGTGTGGGAGGGTTATGAGACCCAGTAACCATAACGGCTCCATCGACTGGTAATGTGTATTCAGCAAAATAAAGCATGGGTGTTGGACAAAGGCCAACATCATAGACATCTAGCCCAGCGTCTAAAAAGCCCTGTGATAGAGAAAAACTAAGGGCTGGTGAACTGAGTCGCCCATCACGGCCAATCGCGATAGACCTTCTCTTATTTTCATGAATAATATGGCCAAAAACTCGTCCTATCCAATAGGCATCATCTGTTGAAAGTGTTTCCTCAACAATGCCTCGTATATCGTAAGCACGGAGAATTGAACTATGGAATGTATGGTTGCTCAAAGATAGTTCCTCAATCAAAATATCAATTCGAGAAACCTATTCCCACTTTTCATTTAATGTCAATTGATTTATATTTAAGTCTGTATCGGATTTTAACCTACTATGAACATGTTATCAATTTTGAACAAAACCTGGTTCAAATATATAATTGAATCAACATTCCACAGAGAGTTGGGAACTTTCATATTATGCGGTGCAGTTAACAATATTGCAATTCTAACAGTTTACCAGATTTTGTTGTTCTATTTAAACTATAAACAATCAGCTATTGTCATTTATATATTAGGCTACATAGTAACACTTTACACCAATTCAAGATTTGTATTCAAATCAAAAAATGTTAAATGGCAGCATCACATCAAATATGCAACACTTTATATATTTATTTGCTTTTACAATTACTATGCTCTTATATTTTGCGCAACTTATTTAGACATTCCTCCTCGATTGAGCATATTCATTGTGGTTGCTCTCTCTGTTGTCATCAACTTTTTCCTCTCGCGTATTATATTTAAAGAACGACCTGCCAAATCTTGACATATTGGTTAAATCATATATCTTCCCAGGTTAGAATATAAAATTACGAGATTGGAATGACAGTCCCTAAATCAAAGAGTTCTCCTCATACTTCAATCAAACCAATACGCTTTGTCTCCCCCTATACGTCTGATAAGGCCAACTCATACTTGCAATCAGCTCTTTCATTGGGGCATTTTCATGGGGATGGAGAATTTACGAAAAAGTGCCATCTTTATCTTGAGAAGACCACAAAATGCCGCAAAGCCCTTCTTACACATTCGGGTACAGGCGCTCTAGAAATGGCATGTTTGCTCATCAACTTGTGTGAAGGCGATGAAGTTATTATGCCTTCCTATACTTTTTCGTCGACAGCCAATGCCGTTCTTTTAAGGGGTGCTGTTCCTGTGTTCGTTGATATTCGTGAGGACACACTGAACATAGATGAAAACCTTATAGAGCAAGCCGTAACATCTAAAACAAAAGCGATACTCCCTGTGCATTATGCTGGAGTCTCTGCTGAGATGGATCAAATTAATCAAATCGCCATCACACATGGCTTATATGTTATTGAAGATGCAGCTCAAGCTATGGGGGCCACTTACAAAACGAAGCCTTTAGGGACGTTAAGTGATCTCGGAGCCTTTAGTTTCCATGCTACTAAAAATATAATTGCTGGTGAAGGTGGTGCGCTGCTAATTAATAATCCTCAGTTTCTTGAAAGAGCTGAAATCATTCGAGAAAAAGGAACTAACCGTAGTCAGTTCATAAGAGGTGAAATAGATAAATATACCTGGCAAGATATTGGCTCATCTTTTTTACCAAGCGATCTTCTTGCAGCCTTGTTACTTTCCCAATTAGAAGAAACTAACTCTATAAATGAAAAGCGAATGACTGTTTGGAATTATTACCATGATGCATTTAAAGAGCTAGAGGATCAAAATTTCATTCGGCGTCCTTTTATTCCAAGCGAATGTGGCCACAATGCGCATATTTATTACTTTATCGTCAAAGATGAAGAAGTCAGGGATAACTTTATTAGAGAGATGAAAGAAAGTGGCATTCAATGTACATCACACTATGTCCCACTACACTCGGCTCCTGCTGGGAAGAAATATGGTAAGAGTGTTGGGAATATGACAGTTACGAATCGATGTGCTAACCAAATTGTAAGACTACCTCTTTGGCCACATTTATCAGAAGATCAAACGCAATATATTATTGATACATCAATTTCTGTTTTCAAGAGGTTAAAATGAGCGATCAAAAAGTTATTATCGTTGCAGGCGGCAGTGGTTTCATTGGATCCCATTTTGTTCGCTTATGTTTGAGAGAAGGCTATAAAGTCTTAAACTATGATGCTTTGACATACGCAGCTTCTCCAAGTTCGTTGAAGGATCTAGATGCAAATGAGAATTATCATTTCGAAAAGGGATATATTCAAGACGCTAAGCAAGTTTCAGATATATTAGGGCGATACAAACCTGTTTATGTGGTTAACTTTGCAGCCGAAACCCATGTTGACCGTTCTATCGAAGCGCCTTCACAGTTTATTGAAAGCAATGTTCTGGGTTCCTTTACCCTTCTCAATGAGACACGGCGATATCATGGTTCATTATCTGAATCTCAACAGGCACAATTTCGTTTCTTACATATATCGACAGACGAAGTTTTTGGATCTTGTGACGGTGAACCATATTCTGAAAGTGCGTCTTATAATCCAAGTTCTCCGTACTCTTCTAGCAAAGCAGCGGCTGATTTAATCATTCGCTCGTATTTTCACACATACAACTTTCCCGTCTTGATAACTAATTGTACAAACAACTATGGTCCCTATCAGTTTCCTGAAAAACTGATACCGCACATGATTGTCAAAGCATTGCAGGGTCAACCCCTTCCCATTTATGGTAGTGGTAATCAAATTCGCGATTGGCTTTATGTTGAAGATCATGTCGAGGCTATACTAAAAGTTCTAACAGATGGCTCTCTTGGTGAGACATATAATATTGCTGGCCTTAATGGGGAGATGACAAACAAAACAGTTGTTGAGCGCATCTGTGAAATAATGGATTCTGATTGTCCACGTCAGGATAAATCAAGCTATAATAGTCTTATCAAGTATGTGACTGACCGGCCAGGACATGATTTTAGATACGCATTATCGATTGATAAGATAAAGAAAGATCTCAATTGGTCTCCTTCAGTTAGCTTTGAACAAGGAATTTCCAAAACTGTTCATTGGTACCTTGAAAATAAGTGGTGGTGGGAAGAAATATTATCCAAAGGATATGATACAAAAAGAATGGGATTGAAAGCGTCATGAAACGTAAAGGTATTATACTCGCTGGGGGTAAAGGAACCCGTCTTTATCCAATAACAAAAGTCGTTAGTAAGCAGCTTCTCCATGTCTATGATAAGCCAATGGTATATTACCCGCTTTCTATTTTGATGCTTGCTGGCATACGCGATATCTTAATCATTTCAACTCCTTATGATTTACCAAAATACCAAGAACTTCTGGATGATGGATCTCAGTATGGTATTTCACTTTCCTATAAGATTCAGGATACACCCGCAGGTTTGCCGCAAGCATTTACATTAGGGGAAAGTTTTTTAGATGGCGCCCCCTCCGCACTAATTTTAGGAGATAACATATTCTTTGGATTTGGTCTTCAAGACCACCTTATCACTGCATCTATGAAGGCGGACGGAATGAGTGTGTTTACATATCCAGTTCGTGATGCACGGGAATATGGGGTCATTGAAGTCGATGCAAATGGTAAAGTTCTCTCCATTGAGGAAAAGCCTCAAAAACCCAAATCAAACCTTGCTTTAACAGGGCTATATTTTTGTGATAAACATGCGCCTGAACAAGCCAGAAATTTAAAACCTTCAGCTCGTGGAGAGCTTGAAATTATTGATTTAATGCGATCATATCATCAGAACGAGCAATTGAGGATGCATAATTTAGGGCGCGGCTCTGCTTGGCTTGATACAGGAAATCCAGACAGTCTATTGGATGCGGCTAACTTTATTGCTACCATTGAAAGGCGGCAAGGATTTAAGATTGCATGCATAGAAGAGATTGCTTTTAATAAAGGATGGATTGATACAGAGCAACTTGTGAAGTTACATAAGCCTTTAGAGAACTCTACATATGGGCGATATCTATATGAATTGATTCACAGTTCAAATCAGGACCGAGCCACACATCTTAAGTCTCAGGCAAGATAACGCTAAACGTACGATTATCGACCAAAGCAAATGCGAAAACTGGTAAGAGGCAATATCGATTCATTACTGTTTTCATCATAAGCTTCTGTTATCTTAATTAACCCCTGCCCACACACAATAGTTGGTATTCCATTCTGTAAAAAAATAACTTTTCCAGGGCTTCTATTTTCAATATGGACATCGTCGCATACTTGAACTGAGTATATACGTATCACTTTACCATCCAGTTGTGTTGAAGCCCCTTTATAGGGAAAACCTGTCGCATCAACGAATCTTTGAATATGATCTGCAGATTTGCTCCAATCAATCTTATAATCATGAGCATCACGCCATAAACTATAAGTAGCGACTTCATTATTTTGCTTATATGCTTTTAATGGTTGTTCAGAGTGAATAGAAGAAAAGATTTCAAGGCCGAGTTCAACATAATTTTCTGATATCTTATGTATGGCTTCACTGATTTTTAATGGATATGTGACCCGAGTTTTTGATTGTGCAATGATATCTCCTTCATCGTAGTTATGAGAAGAAAATATTGCAGTGACGCCAATTTCTTCCTCCTTATTAATTAAACATGAAACAAGCGGATTAAAACCACGATACTTCGGTAAGAGAGAATCATGTAAAGTGATAAGCTTTCCTTCCACTTTCTTAATCAACCAACGCCATGAAATAGCTATTGAATATGGGGAATTATCGTTAAAGAGTTCTGTTCTATCAAGAAACTGAATATTGTGTTCAGCACAGATGTTATGAATCTCATTATAGTAGTCATTAGCTACAGACTTATCTTTTGCACAGATTACGGTATTAATCATTTGAGGGTATTTCGAAATGATTGCAGAAAGCGTAATAAGTCCCTTTTGCCCCATCAAATACAAGTTAACTTTTTTCATTGAGTATTTCCTATTTGTGAGGCTGAACATTTATCTGTTCATCAATAACATACAAGGGACGACCTTTAACTTCTTCAAAGATTTTTCGAATATACAGTCCTAGAAGGCCAATTGAGAGGATTATAATCCCCCCGATAAAATTCAAAAACACCATGATGCTCGTCCATCCTTGTAATGATATACTCCAAAAGAGCCATCGAAACGATAAGTATGAGCCATAAACAAAAGACAAAAGAGATAATAACAATCCCACATTGCATATAATCAAAAGAGGCATGCTTGAGTTGGAAATAATATTATCAATGGCATGTCTCATAAGCTTATAAAAAGTATAGGATGACTTCCCTTGATATCGACTTAAATGTTTTACTTCAATTGTTGCACAATCAAACCCAACCCATTTGATTGTAATGGGAAAAAAACGATGTTGTTCTTTTAATTTTAGAAAGCTTTGAATAACCCGTCTTGAATAAATACCAAAATTTGCAATTGTTGGGTCTATTTTGACTTCAGTACAAAAGCTGTAAATTTTGTAGAAGAAGCTTGATAGTAGCCTTTTGATGGCTTTGTCTTGCCTGTCAACTCGCCTTCCCATAACCATATCATGGCCTTCGAGTATTTTATTATAAAGGTTTGTTATTTCTTCAGGCGAGTCTTGTAAATCACAATCCATGATGACGATATACTCTCCTTGAGCATGCTCCAGGCCTGCTGTTATAGCTTTATGCTGTCCAAAGTTCTTTGAAAGTCGAATAGCCCTAACTTTTGTATCTTTTTCTGCGATGCTTCGGACAATATCCCACGATTGATCTGCTCCTCTATCCTCAACTAATATAATTTCATAGGATGAAGTAATCTTAGATAGTGTAGCCGTAAGACGCTTATACAACTCTTCAATACAAGCTTCGGCCTTATATACCGGACTGACAACTGATAATGTTACTTTTTTCACGCATAACCTTTCTTAAATCAAAACTTTTATACCGGTTTATATAAGCATACAAATATGTCTTTTCGACTAGATCATACATCACGTGTACAAACTGTTCAAATATTTCCTATTGCTGATAATTTTTCCTTCAGATATATACTTTCATTCATATACTAAATGATTATTCTAGGCAGAGCGTGGATAGCGTATATAAGTTAACTCACACATTAAATGAAAAACAAAAAAGTGAATTGCTTCAATTGTTTGATTCTCAGTCTTGGAGTCAGGGTAGAACACTTAGCGATATAACAATTATTGAGAAATCTTGTCTCATTTTTGCTGTGATACATTCACCTTCAGATGCCCTTGTAGGGTTTAGTCGTGTAGTAACCGATTACCTTAAATATGCTTATATCCATGATGTTATTGTTAGAGAAGATCATCAACAAAAAGGAATCGGACGTTACTTAATGCAACAGATACAAGTGTGTCCAATCTTATACAATATCATGTGTTTCGATGTACTCTCGATGCCTGATACTATATCCTTCTATAGGAAGTATAAATTCGACGATGTTAAGCCGTTGGAAATTCTTCGGTTTGACAAACGACGTTTATAAATCTAGTAATTTTACTTCCCTTTTGACTTTCGCCGTCTCCTTAAAATGAAAAAGGAGAGAAATGTGAAAGCTGTGATAGCAGTACCTAGGTAAAAATCCCAAGGTATATATTTAAAGGTCACGATGTGCTTGCCTTGTGGAACTTTCACAGACATAAAACCACCAAATGCTCGATAAATCTTTGTGGGTATGCCGTCAATATAAGCTCTCCAGAGCGGCCAGAATATGTAGGTAACAACCAACATTTTTTCGTTTTGTGCTATTGTATTAATGTCGATGAGAGAGTTCGTCGATTGGACTATATCCACGACTTCTTTATCAGTATACCTATCAGAAGATATAGGTATTTTAGGGGATTCTTCTAATAGTAAGGTGTTAGGATTTTCAAGTGATTGATAGATTATTCTTTTATATATTTCAGCACGTGGAATGACGTCAAAAGATTCAGCAAGATATGCTATCTTATATGGATTGGAAAGTTCATAAAGATAAAAGTTTCCACTCAAACCGTTGTCTATTGCATCAAGTGCTTGAGTAGAATAACCTTTGAGGTTTGTAGCACTTGTCTTTTTGAAATAGTGTGAAACATATTTTACTGAAGGACCATTCTCAGGAAAAGGTGCATGGGCACTGACAATGTATTTAACACCGAGTAACTTCAAAAGATTTCCACTGTTCTCAATAGATCCAGTTGCAGCCGTAAAATTTGTTAAGACTCTAAACCGCTGATCTAACCCTCCTCTAAGAATAAATACATAGGGATGACAAGCATAATTCCAGGTAAAAAGTGATTCAACGCCTTCCAACGGATGCAAAGCAGTCTGCCCAATCAACTGCCAGTTTCGTCCTCGGTTTTGCCAATCTTTAGCTAAATATAAACGTCTGTAACTTTTATCATAATTTTGAAAAGCTTCCTTATTGATGTGTTGTATTTCATAAGTGTCAGCTTTGAGGGAGAAATCATTAAAACATAAACCTCCTCCTCCGTATTTACACTGAATATATATTCGTTGTCCAAAGACTGCAAATAATGCCACCACCAGTAAGCAGATTCGTGAAGTTAGATAATGACTCTTTTGAGAGATGGTAAATGGCAAAAGAAATAGCGCAACTATAAGACATTCAGTCACTATCATTAATACAAGGGTATAATGCTGATTGGGAGCGCTAAGGTATATGTAAATTGTAACCGAAGCCAAAATGAGGAAGAAGAAGATAAAAGTGTATAATGAAATCTTCTTTCCAGTAAGGATGAGCTTACGAAGAGGCTGGATCTTATTATAATAACCACTAATATATGAAAACATGTAATATATTCCAATAGAGCATAAGAAGTACCACAGATAAGTAATCAGCAGATACTGGTGCCTAACCATAAATATTTTGTTTAATGGCGTTAGCATGATAAGCAGTGGGCTAATGAAGAGTAGGAAAATCATTGTCAAGAAGGTGATGAATAAACTGATGGTCTCTTTTGTAATCCCAATCAGACGGGCAAAAATAATGGAACTGATCCCCAGTATGGAAAGAAAACCAGGAATATACATAGGAATATCATAGCCTCTTCTGCTTAGAATTGCAGGCCATATTTTGCTTTTAATAAAAGCAATATAATTTGGAAATGTCCAAAGATCAGAAGGGCAAAAATTTAAGTGTTGACAAAGGAAGTCTTTATATTCAGTCGATTCTATTGTGTAAAATAAAAGTGGAACATAAAAGAACGCGCCTGAAAGGATGTATATAGAAGTTGCCTTCATAGAAAAGAGAGAGGCCTTAAGTAATTGTTTTTTGTTAAAAAAGAAATAGCAAAATGAAAATATTGATACAATATAAAAGTTTATTAAAATACCATATATAAATAAATTCAATGTGTTAGACAGAAAGCTAAAAACAAGGAATAGCATGAGAGCGCTTTTATCCTTATGAAACAAACGTATAGTGAGGTCAAGAAAAATGGGTAAAAAATATATCCACGAATCCCATGCAGTTCCATAGCGGAGAGTCCATGCCGTAGGTATAAATAGATAAAAACATGAAACAGCCAGTGCATAAATTCGGCTTGGCGTAAACCTTAACATAAAGGTATAGGTTCCTATTCCACCAAGAGTTAACATAAAAACAAATCTGAGAAACCAAACAACTTCAGCTGATGAAACCGTAGATAACCAGTATATTGGAAAGAATGGGGAAAGGTAATGGCTTGGATCAGCATAAAAATAATGCCCTAAATCATAGGTAGGGATCATATAAGGGATTGTACCTTGGAGAAGCGATTCCTTAAACATATGGAGTCTTCCGACAAAATCTGCATCACTTCTAAAGCTATCCCAACCCGGAATTCTGCCCATTAAATAGCGATCTGTTACCATAATGAGCAAAATCGAAAACACAAAAAGGACAAACCAATCTACATATGTCTCTCTATTCCGTTTTAAGTTTTTTAAGATATTTGTAAATATATACACTGGTTTTCCAAATATGTTGGACAGATCGGTCAGATATATCTTTCCATAATTCATTTGTCAACGTAATCGGCTTCATATAGAACAGTGATAATTCTATTCCTCACACATCTATACTAAAATGAATTGTCAACGAATCATGATCTTTGGTCTTCCTGGCTCTGGTAAGTCAACTTTTTCTATTGAGCTTGCTAAGGCTCTTAATATTCCTGTTTATCATCTTGATAAGCACTTTTTTATTCACGGGTGGATCGACAGAAACAAAGATGAATTTTTAGAAATCCAAACTAAACTTGTTTCTCAAGATAAATGGGTAATTGATGGAAATGCTTTGAGTTCACTCGAGCTCCGTTATGCGCGAGCTGATCTTGTTTTATATTTTTGTGTGCAACGACCACTATGCTTAATTAGACTTATCAAAAGACGATTCCAAAAAAATCGAGGTGTAGATGATCGTGCAGAAGGTTGTACAGAGCGGCTTCGCTTTACTCTAGTACGGTACATGTGGACTTTTGATCGACGGGTAACCCCACTCATTAAGCGTCTAAGGACAACATATCCTCACACGCCTTTTCACAAAATTAAGTCACAAAAGGATATGAACGACATTATGCGAACAATTTTAGAAACCGTATAGATATACTCATGCTTCCACAACCACTATCACAAGCTATTGCAAAGGAGCTCTCCACTGTTTCACTTGAAGCACTTCAATGTGCATCAAACGACTTATCTAAAAGGTATGCCTCAGGAGGGTTCATACAATCCCAAAATCACCGCTTAGCTTATATTTCAGCACGACTTCCAGCAACCTATGCTGTTGTCACCCAAATCTTTGATGAAATTTATCCATATTTGGAAAATGTAAATACATTCATGGACTTAGGAGCTGGAATCGGATCTTCTTTATGGGCCACCAGCAAAAGTTATCACAGAACACTCTATGAGAAAGATCAAGCTCTCATTCAGCTTGGTCAAAGGCTTATTGGTGATCATTTTCCTTCTAATCAGATAACATGGATTCATGATGATATTACATCCATAAATAGGTTTCCAAAGCAAGATATGACGCTTATTTCTTATGTACTAAATGAATTGAATGAGAACGCTCAGAGAAATCTTATACAAAGGGCCTATCATGCAACCAGCCAGCTTTTAATTCTGATCGAACCTGGTACCCCTAAAGGGTTTGGAAACATCTTGGAAGCCCGTAAAAACCTGATTGAACTTGGCGCTCAGATTTTGGCTCCCTGCCCCCACCTTCGTCCATGTCCACTCATGCAAGCCTTTGAAGAGAAAAAAGATTGGTGTCATTTTAGTGTTCGTGTCCCTCGTGAGGACTTTCACAAACGAGTAAAGAAAGGATCACTTGACTATGAAGATGAGAAATACTGTTACTTAGTCGTTTCTCCTACTCATACGACTCACAAATTTTCTCGCATTATCAAAGCTCCGATTCGCAAAAGTGGTCATGTTATTCTTGATTTGTGCACACCAGAAGGAGTCACAAACAGAAAAATCATCACAAAGAAAACGAAACGGGACTATATGAAAGCACGCAATACTCGCTGGGGGGATAACTGGTTTGATGAGCATCCCATTGACGATTCTCAGGAATAAAGCTACAACAAAGAGAATAAAAATAAGGACAAGAAATGAACAAAAGACCTTTGTCTCCCCATCTCCAGGTTTACAAAATTCAGATCACGTCATTTCTCTCCATTCTTCATAGGGCGACAGGAATTGCCTTGTATGGAGGGGCCTTTTTGTGGGCTTTTTGGTTTATTGCATTAGCTTCTGGGACTGATAGCTACGCTTTATATCAGTCCCTTTGTTATTCCCCCTTTGGTATTATTATTTTGATTGGATGGACATTTTCCTTTTTTTATCATCTTTGCAATGGGATACGTCACTTGATGTGGGATATTGGTTCTGGGTATGAGATGTCACAGGTCCGCTTTTCTGGATGGGTGGTTGTCATATCATCTCTCGCATTATCTTGTTTTACCTGTCTGTTTGGCTTGTTCTGGAGTGGATTATGGCTTTAATCTTTAAATCTTTCCTTAAGCGTGCTCAAGGGTTGGGCTCGGCAAAATCTGGAGTCCATCATTGGATCGTTCAACGTGTGACAGCCGTGGCACTGATTCCTTTAAGCCTATGGTTTGTTGGAATGTTTCTCAAGTTTCTTCCAATTCCTTACGAGTTTGTATCACTCCAATTTAAAGGGATATGGAATGCTGGCCTCGCCATTAGTTTTATCACTATCGTATTTTATCACGGTGCTTTAGGGATGCAGGTCATTTGGGAAGACTACATCCCACACCAATTTACCAAATGGATCCTAATCATTTTTACAAAGCTTGTGTCACTATTTATGGCACTACTTGCCGTACTCTCAATTTTGAAAATCTATCTAGGGTAGTAAATAACAATGACAAACGCCTATAAAATAATTGATCATACCTACGATGTGGTTGTTGTCGGTGCAGGTGGAGGCGGACTTCGGGCCACTCTTGGAATGGCTGCAATGGGTCTTAAAACAGCGTCCATTACAAAAGTGTTTCCAACCCGTAGTCATACAGTCGCAGCCCAAGGAGGTATTAGTGCTGCCCTCAACAACATGGGGGATGGAGATAATTGGCGTTATCATATGTACGATACAGTTAAGGGGTCAGATTGGCTAGGTGATCAGGATGCTATTGAATATATGTGTCGGAATGCATTACCCGCTGTCATCGAGCTCGAGCATATGGGAGTTCCCTTTTCTCGGACAGAGGAGGGTAAGATTTATCAACGAAAATTTGGTGGCCATACTATTGATTATGGTGAGAAAATGGCTCAACGGGCTTGTGCTGCAGCCGATAAAACAGGCCATGCCATTTTGCATACGCTTTACCAACAGTCTTTGAAGCACAAGGCGGAGTTTTTCATTGAATATTTTGTCCTTGATTTAATCATGGATGAAGACGGTTCTTGTCGCGGCGTGATCGCATGGAACTTAGAAGATGGAACCCTCCACCGATTTGCCGCGCACATCGTTGTGCTAGCAACCGGTGGCTATGGGCGAGCATTTTTATCATGTACCTCTGCCCACACCTGTACGGGCGATGGAAACGCGATGGTCCTCAGAGCAGGTCTTCCCCTCCAGGATATGGAATTTGTTCAGTTCCACCCAACGGGGATTTACCCCGCTGGCTGTCTGATGTCAGAAGGTGCGCGAGGTGAAGGCGGCTATTTAACCAACAGTGAGGGCGAACGTTTTATGGAACGGTATGCTCCTCATGCGAAAGATCTCGCGTCGCGCGATGTGGTGAGTCGAGCTATTACAATTGAAGTAAAAGAAGGGCGTGGCTTAGGGCCCAACAAAGACTACGTTCATTTGAATCTCCAGCATCTTGATCCCAAGTTGATTCAGGAACGTTTACCAGGGATTACAGAGACAGCGAGAATTTTTGCAGGCGTTGAACCCACAAAAGAGCCCATACCTGTTCTTCCAACGGTCCACTATAACATGGGAGGCGTTCCCACTAATCACATGGCAGAAGTCGTAAACCCTACAAAAGATAACCCTGAACAGGTTGTTCCCGGCCTTATGGCGATCGGTGAGGGAGCGTGTGTTTCTGTTCATGGTGCAAATCGTTTGGGAACTAACTCTTTGTTAGATTTAGTTGTCTTTGGACGTGCGGCATCCTATCGTGCTAAAGAAGTTATTTCCAAAGCTGGTTCGGTAAAGCCACTCAAACCAACCGATGGTGAGGCTTCCATTGCAAAACTCGATAAACTTAGAAATGCCAAAGGTTCTCTAAAAACAGCTGACATTCGTTTGAATATGCAACGTACGATGCAAAGTCATTGTGCTGTTTTCCGTACAGAAGACCATATGAAAGAAGGCATCAAAAAGCTTTTAGAAGTTGTTAAATCCTACGATAACATTCAGTTGAACGATCGTTCAATGATTTGGAACAGTGACCTGGTCGAGGCACTAGAGCTTGAAAATTTGTTGCAGCAGTCTGTAGTAACCATTCAATCAGCTTTGAACCGCAAGGAAAGTCGCGGCGCTCATGCCCGCGAGGACTACCCTGATCGTGATGATAAAAATTGGATGAAGCATACGGTGGTTCGTCTTACAGACGACAAAGTTTCCTTTACTTATCGACCAGTACATATGTATACCCTCACCGATGAAGTTGAGGTCATTCCACCTAAGAAACGTGTCTATTAAAGGATCTAAACGATGGTTCAATTAAGACTCCCCCCAAACTCCAGAGTAAAAAAAGGTAAGCACTTTCCTTCAGCGACCCAAAGTTCAAACATGAAGGTCTTTACGATCTACCGTTATGATCCCGATTCCAAAGAAAATCCTAGGTATGACACTTATGAAATTAACCTGGAAGAATGTGGTCCTATGGTATTGGACGTTCTGATCAAGATTAAAAATGAGGTCGATACGACTCTTACTTTCCGTAGATCCTGTCGTGAAGGGATTTGTGGTTCTTGTGCCATGAATATCGATGGAACGAATACTCTTGCGTGTATCAAACATATTGATGAATGCAAAGGTGATGTAAGGGTCACACCCCTGCCCCATCTTGAGGTTGTAAAGGATTTAGTTCCTGACCTAAGCTTTGCTTATGCACAGTATACCTCCGTTCAACCATGGCTTCAAACCCAGGACAGTCCTCCACCCGACAAAGAACGGCTTCAAAGCCCTGAAGAAAGGGCAAAGATCGAAGGGCTCTGGGATTGTATCTTATGCTATTGTTGTACCACGAGTTGTCCAAGCTATTGGTGGAACGGTGATCGGTATTTAGGACCCGCAACCCTTCTCCAGTCTTATCGTTGGATTGCGGATAGTCGTGATGAAGCAACCGGCGAAAGACTTGATGCTCTTGAGGATCCATTCAAGCTTTATCGTTGTCATACGATTATGAATTGTACGAATACATGTCCAAAGGGCCTCAATCCCGCCAAAGCGATTGGTGAGATTAAAAAGAAAATGGTTGAACGAGCCGGATAGAAAATTGTTATTCCAGGTTTTACTGTAAATTCTCATATTTTCAAAGCGGGTAATTTGAATTTCAAGCAAGAGGAATGTTCCATTAAGAACACTCCTCAAAATTCGATTTAGATCAGATTTTTACACTATAGCTTAGTGCTTTTTAGAGATGATTAATTTAGCTTTTTGAACTTTAGCAACATACTCCGAATTTCCTAATGGAAACAGTTTATTTGGGTTTTTGTATGCTTCTAGTCTTGTAGTTGGGTTGCAAATCAGGGAACCTAGTGCTCCATCAAGAGAATCAGAAGTAAATCCACTTGAAGGACATGTTTGTGTAAGTAAGGTATTATTATCACCTTCTGCGATTTGGCCCCTAGAAACTAATTTTGAGCTCAATTTTAATGTTGAATCAGTTTGGTTAGCTATTGACTCAAGCCATGCGTATCCATTTTTGGAGAGATACTCTTGTTTTTCACTTTCCGATGTAGGGGTAATCTCCGCAATAGCCATATTTGTCCATAATAGCGTGGAAGCGATAGCAAGTTTAATTGTGTTTGCTTTAAGTGATTTCTTCATGGCGATTTTCTCCTTCTGTTTTATTTCACCAAGAAAGAGCTTATTCAATGATAGTTAATAATTCATTAATTTCCTATAAGCTAGATTGACCAAGCTGAATTATTTTTAACAGAATACGATTGACCGTAAAAGCTGAGAGATCATCTTGTCCCCCATGAGGTTTGACAAGAGTAAACCCACCACTTTCTCCATGGACGGTTACGTGGCTCCCTCTCATGACAACGTGGCGGATTTTATCAGAAGGCAATTGGGCCATAACATTTCTCAAAAGTCTAAGGACCTCTCTGTATCTCTGCCGGCTTTCCACTTTATAGGCCGCGAAAAGTTCTTCTTTAGTTGCGTTCTTTTGATTATCTGCAGATGCTACCGTAGCTACATTTTGAGCTTTCCCTTTCCCTCTCTTCTTTTTACCCACTTTCTTTTGTGGAAAGAGTGTTCCCTCTTGAAGCCTCCGGCTGCGATCTTCTTGCTCAGCTTTTATACGTGCCTCGTAGTCACTCAATAGGGATGAACTAAGTTGAGAGGTTTGATCTTCAAGTGGAGTTTCATCTTCTAACAGTCGACAATTTTCAAGAAGAAGAGAATTAGATGATGATGATTCATTCCTTTCCTTTTGTAGATCTTCTAAAAACAAAAGCTCGACCATCTTCCAATCTAATGGGGTCTCAGGAAAAGGCAACAGGTGAACTGGATTATGATCCAGATTAGCACGTGGTCTTGCAAATTCCCCAGGAATTACACTCTTAAACAACTGAAAAAGAGGTAACTGGTCCAATAGAGGAATGCGTAATGTGATCCGATGGGCTGTATAGGGGAATTCGGTATTGGCACCCAAGACACCACGAACCTTGAGATGAGCTCTGTCTGTGACTTCAAAAACTAAACCTGTTTCTGGTCGTATTTTATCTCCATCTATGAGAAAATTCGGTTGATGCTCAGAAGGGTACTGTCCCCATGTAATATTGACAATCTGAAGATAAGGAAATCTTCTCGCAACAAAGGGAATATATCCTCCTTGGTCTCTCATATAGCCAAAAAGTCCATCTTGATTAGCAGAGAAAAGACCTTCGGGATCTCTGAAGGTTTGGACACCTCCATCTTCTAAAGCTTTAAACACACTGTTGGTAAGGGGCTGTAGCTCATTGAAGAATTGATCGCGTATAGGTTTATTAGCGAGCGCAGTTCGACGATCTGCTGCACCAAAAGGACTTTCAGATGCTCTCCCATGTTCCCGGAGGTAGTGATTATCTGCCATTTGCGCATATAAAACGTAAAAATAAAATTGCGAAAGCAGATTATTTAAATATTTTCTTTGGTCCAGCTTTTTGCGCGAAGTGCTTTTGATCCCTCTAAAGAGTTCGGGGAACATACTTAACGTCTCTTCCAGAGGAATTCGATACCCCTCAGGTAGAGGAGAACCATCAGGAGAGACTGTTAGGCTGACTCCTCTTGAAATGTATCTATTCAATTCCTCCCATTTAACAGTGCGTGACTCGGCATACTTTACAGTTGGTTTATGAGGAACAACACTACTTGGTGTGCCTTGTAAATCGGAGTCCATAGCTAGCAAAGAAGAAGAAAAAGGAAATGATATGGTTATTAGAAGTAGAAGATGTTTCATAATAGATAACCTTATTAAATTTATTAACATATAATCAAAAATAATGCGTATTTAATGTAAATATAGTGTAAAATCTGCTAAACGTCCAGGTCTTTCACAAATTGGGCATTTTCTTGGATGTAGGAAAAGCGCTTTTCGGGGCTGCGTCCCATCAGATCATCGACAAAGCACGCAATATCTTTAGGATCTATATGGGGGGGAATCAAAACTCTTTGTAGGACGCGTTTCTTTGGATCCATCGTTGTGTCCTTGAGTTGCGTTGCGGGCATTTCACCTAAGCCTTTGAAGCGGCTAATATCAACTTTCTTTCCTTTGAACTCTGATTCCATCAGCTTTTCTCTATGGGTATCATCATGGGCATAGATGCTTTTGCCTCCATGGGTAATACGATAGAGAGGTGGTTGTGCTAAATACAAATGTCCCGCTTGAATAATGGGGCTCATTTGTTGATAGAAAAACGTAATTAAAAGGGACGCAATGTGTGCCCCATCAACATCCGCGTCAGTCATAATGATGACGCGCTCATATCGAAGTTTTGTAGGATCGCAGTCTTTCCCTATTCCACACCCCAAAGCCAAAATCATATCAGATATTTCTTGGTTGGCACGCATTTTATCGATTGTTGCACTGGCAACGTTAAGAATCTTACCTCGCAATGGAAGAATTGCTTGTGTTTTTCGATCGCGCGCTTGCTTTGCGGATCCTCCTGCTGAATCACCTTCTACAAGGAATATTTCCGTGTCAGCCGCTTTATCAATACTGCAATCGGCTAATTTTCCTGGAAGTCTGAGTCTACGGGTTGCAGAAGCCCGGCTCACATCTTTAGATTGCTTTCGTCGGATACGTTCATCCATTTGTTCAATAACGTAGGTTAATAAGCTTGCAGCCGCTTCGGGATTAGCAATTAACCAATGGTCAAAATGATCTTTCAAGCTCGCATCAACAAGCTTTGTGACTTCTTGTGAAACAAGTTTTTCTTTTGTCTGGCCTTGAAACTGTGGGTTGCGAAGGAATATTGATAAAATGCAACACGTTCCAGCCATACAGTCTTCTGCTGTTATCTGGGCGGCTCGCTTGTTTCCTATGCGTTCCCCATAAGTCCGGAGTCCACGTGTTAGTGTTTGACGAAAGGCATTTTCATGGGTTCCACCCTCAGGCGTGACAATGGTATTACAATAGGAGGTTGAGAAACCTTCTCCTTCAAGAGGCCAAGCAACAGCCCATTCCATGGATCCTTCGTTATCAGGAAATGTGGCTTCGCCAACAAAAGGTGCGGGTGTGGCAAGGGGAGTGTCTTCAAGCGTTTCATTAAGAAAATCCGAGAGTCCTCCTGGAAAATGAAATTTTGCTTCAGCAGGAATGCCTTCGGGAACTATATCTGGATGGCAATGCCAATAGATCGTCACGCCTTTGAAAAGATAGGCTTTTGAGCGCGTCATTCTGTAAAGGGTGGCAGGTTTAAATTGGGCATCTTCGCCAAAGATTTTGGGATCAGGCCAAAAAGTAATTTTCGTTCCTTTGCGCTGGGGACTTTCTCCTTTGTTCTCAAGAGAAGTGGTAGCATGGCCTTCGGCGTATTCTTGAATCCACGATGTTTTGTCTTTTGTGATTTCAACTACAAGGCGTTTTGATAGTGCATTCACAACGGAAAGCCCCACACCATGAAGTCCGCCAGATGTTTTATAGGATTTTCCTCCGAACTTAGCACCTGAGTGGAGCGTGGTGAGGATGACTTCAAGAGCTGATTTATCAGGAAATCGAGGGTGTGGATCAATAGGGATACCACGACCATTGTCTTGAACCGTAATTGCGCCGTCTGGGTGTATGGTCAAATCGATGCGGTTGGCGTGTCCGGCAACGGCTTCATCCATAGAATTATCAAGAATTTCGATTACCAAGTGATGAAGAGCGCGTTCATCGGTTCCGCCAATATACATTCCCGGGCGCCTGCGAACAGGTTCGAGGCCTTCCAAGACTTCAATGTCTT
>CAYRHD010000015.1:0-4081 GCA_964424065.1 uncultured Alphaproteobacteria bacterium | reverse complement strand
AATGTCTTTGGCGCTATAACTATCTTTGGGTTGGGTATTATTTTGAAATAAATCACTCATGGCCTGCATTATGGTGAATTAGATTAAGAAAAGCAAGCATTACAAAGTATAGACGACTACTTTTCTTTCTTTTTTTCTCACTGCTTTATAGATTTTGTCCCAGGTTTCTTGAGTTAAAATCATACCCTCAACATACAACTTTATTGGTGAAAATCCATTTTCTCTTTCATGTTCTTGTGTCGCTAAATGCAAGGTTGATACAATATGATCCTGAATGATTGATAATTTGTTGAAAGGTATAATTTCGATATCGTTTAAACTTATCCTTTCGTGGCCATGGCTATCGTATATATGCAAGGATGCTATTGCACTTGTGAGGGACAGCAGGCTCAAAACGAAAATTAGATAAATGGTCTTTTGCATAGAATTTCCTTTTTTCATGTATGAAAAGCATAAATGAAATATGTTAAAGTTGTCTTAATGATTGCCATTCATAGTTCTTTTTCGTAGCTTGATACATCTCCCCTCCAAGAGCCATCCTGAAGGAAAGATGGATTCCCGCTTTCGCGGGAATGACATGATGGAGGCAAGGATAAGATTAACTGTCTAACATAGTTGATCCTTGAAATAAAAAAGAATTGAAATTATAGCTAGTTTCTCTACTTCTCAATTCGAGGAAAAACTCCCGACGGTTCGTTCAGTGGAGTCCCGGATTTTAAGCGTGTTTTGAGGGATTCAAAATCACGATCAGTTTGATTTATAAAGTTGAGTATTTTAGAGGCTGAATCTGGCATCAGAGGCTGAACATAAATTGCGACATGACGAACAACCTCGGCCAATACATAAAGAATTGTATTCATCCGCAGGTGGTCCTGAGCATTTTCAGACTTACGTAACGACCAAGGCTTTTGGGTGTCAACATAACGATTGGCTTCACTGATGACTTCCCAGATATGGGTACAATATGATTGAAGTGCTTGCTTTTCCATAGCATCTCGCAAAAGATCATGCAAATGAGCAGCCTTGGCCAGCATCTCTTGGTCAACACCTTGCAAAACATCTGGTTGAGGAATTCTTCCATTAGCGTTCTTATAAATGAACGAAAGTACCCGTTGCGTCAGGTTACCTAAATCATTCGCAAGATCACTATTCACGCGCTGGATCATCGTTGTATCAGAAAAGTCTCCATCTTGTCCGAATGGGATTTCACGCATCAAGAAATAGCGAACTTGATCAACTCCATAGGTTTCGATGAGTTTAAATGGGTCAACAACATTTCCCAATGATTTTGACATCTTTTCCCCACCATGAGTCCACCAGCCATGGGCAAAGATGCGCTTGGGTGGTGTTAGTCCAGCCGCTAATAAAAAAGCAGGCCAATAAACGGCGTGGAAGCGCAGGATATCTTTACCAATCAGGTGTAAAGCGTCAGGCCAAAACTCTTTGAAGTCGGGGCTATCAACATTTGGATACCCAAGAGCCGTAATATAGTTTGTGAGGGCATCAACCCACACATACATCACATGTTCGGGGTCTTCGGGAACGCCAATTCCCCAGGTGAACTTTGTTCGTGAAACAGATAGATCTCTAAGCCCTCCCTTGATAAAACTCAAAATTTCATTGCGTCGACTGAGGGGGGCAATAGCGTCTGGATGATTTTCATAGTAATCTAACAGTGGGCGCTCCCAAGCTGACAACTTAAAAAAATAAGATGACTCTTCCATCCATTCCACTGTTGCGCCTGTTGGGGCTTTGCCATCTACAATTTCAGCTTCATCATAATAAGCTTCGTCTCGGACCGCATACCAACCAGAATAGGTACTTTTGTAAATTTGCCCAGCGTCGACTAGCTTTTTCCACAATGCTTGGGCTGCTTCATGATGGCGCTTTTCCGTTGTACGGATAAAGATATCCTGAGATGAATTGATGATCTTCGTCATCTCATGAAAAAGTTTAGCCATTCTATCCGTATAGTCCTTTGGTGTTTCTCCAACAGATTCAGCTGCTTGAGCTACTTTTTGCCCATGTTCATCCGTCCCTGTGAGGAACAGGACTTTAGCTCCCGCTAGACGCCGATACCTGGCGAGGACGTCAGCTGCAACAGTGGTATATACGTGTCCGATATGAGGATCACCATTCAGATAATAGATGGGGGTTGTTATATATTTTGTTGTCATGCCGCATCCTTAAAATTCAAATTTGCAATTACACAATTGAGTGTTGCTTTTTTGTCCAGTTGAGCTAACCGGCAATCATCAAATAACTGTTCGATCTTTTCATAGACATCCAGGGATTGTTCAATACCAAGATGATTAAAGTAAGAGGGTTGATCCTGGACTTTCTTTAATAATTCAGTATGGAGGAAATTCCTTAACAAATCCTCAATGGTTGTAAAGCTTTGCTCATCATCTCCATAGATTTGAGCAAAGAAAGGAACGGCTTCACCTTTGTAGATTTTTTGAAGATCCGCATAAATGTCGGGCCCCTTCCCTTCCAGCATGTGCATTAAGCGCCCTGGGCTTCCTTGTGCTAATATCGTAAAATCTGGCAACTGTAGGTTTTGGGAAATGAATACTAATTTAACCTGTTCATCGGTTAATGGATTTAAGGGTAAAACCTGACATCGAGACCTAATGGTTGGCAGCAGTTTGCCTGGATATGATGTCGTCAGGAAAAAGAGTGTTTGAGTTGGCGGTTCTTCAAGGCGTTTCAAAAGGGCATTTGCTGCATTTCGATTCAGTCTGTCAGCCCCATCAATAATAACAACACGCCAGCCAGTCTCTACTTGGGTTTGATTAAGAGAACTGTTGAGTTGCCTAACCAAATCGACGCTAATTTCATTTCCTTCGGTTTCCAGAGTATGAAGATCACCATGGCTTTGGGCGACAGTCCGACGATATAAGGGATCATCTGACTTAAACTCTGTATTCCCATCTTGTCGATTTGACAAAACATATCTGGCCATATGGTAGGCAAAGGTTGCTTTTCCAATGCCTGTTGGCCCTGAGAGTATCCATGCATGAGCAACTTTGCCCGAGTGTAAAGCCTTTAAGAAAAGATCTTTCGCTTCTTTGTGTCCTATGAGTTGTCGATTGGCGCGCGGTGCTATCACGTTTTCATTATTCCTTTTATGCTTTAAGGAATGTACTCAAAAATCGGTTGCATGAAAAGCACGATTTATTATTTTGAAATGGGTCTGTCTCATTAGTGATAATCTCTAACTAAAACGAAGTGCTTCAGATATAAGTAGTTACTCACAAAGAGATGATTTTAAGATGCCTATTCTACCAAAAACCATTCGTTCACCTTTGCAAGTATAAACTCTGATACTGAATCTATATCTAATGAGGCATCAACAGGAACGCAACGGTTAGGAAACTGTTTGAGTATTGCATTGTAGCCCTGAGCAACGCGCTCATGAAAATCCAAATCAAATTGTTCAAATCGATAGTGCCCTGTTTTACGTAAGGCTGTTCTTTCAAGGCCAAGGTTGGGATCGATTTGAAAAACAAAGGTTAAATCAGGTTCTAAATCACCAATTGTGAAATCATTTAATTCGGCTACTTTTTCAAAGCCCAGTTGATGACCATATCCTTGGTAAGCAATCGTTGAGTCAGCAAACCGGTCACAAATAATCCAATGACCTTCTTCACGCTCGGGTATGATATGTCGGTGAATCAAATCAGCACGAGCAGAACTCATCAACAACGCTTCTGTTTTAGCATTCCAACGACCTTTGTCGCCCTGCATCAACAGGTTGCGGATTTCTTCTGCGCCCGCTGTCCCACCAGGCTCACGATAGAATTTTACACTCTTACCAAGGTCAATTAGGCGATTAACAAGAATCTCACACTGGGTTGATTTTCCAGATCCTTCTCCACCTTCAAAGGTAATAAAAGGCCCCTTGATCTTTTGCATTAGTTATTTTTTCCCCAAAGAAGATAAGTCAAGGAATTACTGATTCTTTGAATGAAGCCGGCTTTTTCAACGCTTTTTGCAGCGATCAGAGGAAATTTAAAGTCTCCTTTTTCAGGGATAGTCACTTCCAACTCACCGATTTGCATACCCCCTTCTATGGGAG
>CAYRHD010000014.1:32184-41270 GCA_964424065.1 uncultured Alphaproteobacteria bacterium | reverse complement strand
AGTCGACAGGCGATGTCACAAATGCGCCAAAAACATTTTGATATTGCAGCATCGCAGAATCCAAATCAGGAACAGCAATGGCTACATGGTTTAAGCCAGCAATGATTGACATTAAGCCTCCATTCTAAAGACCTGTACATGAGTCAGTGTCTTTTTTCCATAATAATCAGCAAGTGTTCGTCGTGTTGCAATTCGCCCCATTTCTTTAATCATATCGTTATCCCGTTTGTCTTCTTTTGGAAGACTCAGAAAGGCCTTTTCAATCGCTCCGACACAGTGGGCGGTGAGGGTATTCAAGTGTTCCCCTTCGGTCACACCAATTAAAAGGACAGATGGGGGGAAAGCGAGAGATTTTTCATCCTTCAAGACCATGGTTACAATTGCATGTCCCGTACTCATCAAGCGGTGACGTTCATGCATAACCATGCCACGATAGGGTATCAATCGCTTTCCATCGAGAGCAAGACGTCCAACAGGAACTTCTTCAATCACAGTAGCTCCTTTGTCCGATAATTCAATCAAATCGCCATTGCGCGGTGTTATAGTATGGGGGACATTATGGGCAAGAGCAAGCCGGGCTTGCTCAGTGATATGATGATCTTCTCCATGAACGGGTACAACAATTTTTGGGCGAATCCATTCGTACATCTTTATAAGCTCTTCTCGACAAGGGTGACCGGATACGTGGATGTCTTCCTCATTAGCTGTAATTACTTGAACACCTTGACGGACGAGGAGGTTTTGAAGAGCCGCTATGGCCTTTTCATTTCCAGGAATTTCACGTGATGAAAAAATGACAACGTCGCCTTCTTCAAGGAAAATATGCTTATCCTCGCCTTTTGCAATGCGCAACAGAGCCGCTCTTTGTTCGCCTTGACTGCCTGTGCAAACCAATAGGGTTTGCCCTCGATCCAAAAATCCCGAATCGTGATGGTCAAGAAAAGGTAAATAGTCTGTGAAATATCCTAAATCTCGAGCAATTTCATCCATACGATGTAATGAGCGACCCACAAGACCTACATGGCGCCCTGACGCTTTTCCGGCTTCTGCGCAACTAGCAACACGTGCGACATTGGAGGCAAAGCACGCAATCAAGACACGCCGTCCTGAAAACTTAGATACCAGTTCAATCAGGTTTTCACGAATTGGCTTTTCTGATCCAGAATGACCAGGAACAAAAACATTAGTGGAATCGCATACCAAAGCAAGAACGCCTTCATCACCCAATTTTTCAAGTGCCTTGAAATCCGTCGTTTCACCGATCAGAGGATCGGGATCAATTTTCCAATCGCCCGTATGAACAATAGTTCCTGCAGCAGTGCGAATAGCCAAAACGTTAGGTTCTGGGATCGAATGAGTAATATTGATAAAGTCAACAGTAAAGGGGCCGATATCTGTTCCTCCTGAAAGTGGGATTTCATGGAGAGGGGCTTTCAGCCCTGCATCATCGAGCTTATGGCGTATGAGTGCGGCTGTAAAAGGTGTCGCAAACATGGGACATTGAAGTCGTGGCCAAAGATAGGGAATTGCCCCAATATGATCTTCGTGGGCATGGGTGAGGACAAGGCCCACAAGATTTTGTACGTGCTCTTCGATGAATTGGGTATCGGGCATCAAGACTTCGATGCCAGGTGTTTGATCAAAAGTAATCCCCAAGTCCACCATGAGCCATTTGCCTCGGGTGTGGTAGAGGTTGAGATTCATACCAATTTCCCCGGATCCGCCGAGAGGTAAGAAATAAAGTTTATTTGGGTCAAGTTCCATGTGTTGCAATACAGTTATTTTGATTAATCTCCCTATGTAACAGTATGTCAGAAAATACTGAAAAAGGCCAGAAATTAGATCAAATAGGTAATTTGATAATAGTGGGTATAAAAATATTCTCCCATGAATATACTAGTGCTCGTTATAAAATTTTCCCCACAGCACTATACACGTATGTGAGAGTCTATGATTTTCAACATAGTTCATCCAGCTTCTCAACGCGACGCGCGTGACGACCTTCTTCAAAAGGTGTAGTGAGGAAAATCTTTAGATAATTAATAGCAGTTTCCTGACTTATGTGCCGTGCGCCGAGGACCAGAATGTTGGCATTGTTATGTGTTCGTGAAGATTTTACCATGTCTGCATTACAACATTGAGCCGCGCGAATGCCCTTAGTTCGGTTAGCGCCAATACTCATCCCTATGCCACTACCACAGATTAGCACGCCTGTTCCGCCTGCCAGTACTTCTTTTACAACGGGAGTGATATAATCAGGATAATCAGTCGGTTCAGTTGAATGAGTGCCACAATCGAGAACGGAATAACCCCACTCGTGAGCTTTTGCTTTCAGTAGTTCTTTATAGAGAAAACCAGCATGATCTGCACCAAAGACAACAGTTCCTTTTGATCGGTGTTCTTGCCCTTTAATGATGTTCACTACTTTTTCATCCATGGCTCTACCTTTGATCTAGTTTAAATTCAATACGACGATTTTTCACGTCATTTCCCTTTTTGATCGGATGATACTCACCAAACCCCGTTGCAGCTAAGTTTTCTGCTGGTATTCCTTGTTTTGTTAAAAACTTAATTACAGATATAGCGCGCGCTGAAGAAAGTTCCCAGTTAGACGGGAACTTATCTGTGTGGATCGGGTTTGCGTCCGTATGGCCATCGACACGCAGGACCCATTTTAAATTCTTGGGCATTTTGCCTGAAATTTCTTTGAGGGCCGAAGCAAGCTGGACGAGTTTTTTCTCACCCTCTTTTTGAATGGTTGCAGATGCTGAAGGGAACAAGACTTCTGATTGAAATACAAATCGGTCACCAACCACTTGTATGTCGGAACGATTAGCGAGGACTTCCTTAAGTTTTCCAAAAAACTCGGAACGATATTTCTCAAGTTCTTCCACTTTTTGAACCATGGCAGCTGCCAGCTTCTTATCGAGGTCCTCGATCGTAACCCTTTGTTGGAGGTTTGCATCTTCGGATACTTTCAATGCTGCATTAATTTTTTGAAGTTGTGCGTTCAGCTCCTCAGCTTGCTTTTCAAGGGCGGCAAGGGAAATTTCCGCATCAGTTGCTTTCTTTTCGGTGCTAGTAAGTTTTTCGGAATAATCAGCTTCCATTTCATTTTTTAACTGCTGTAAATCAGTTAACTTTTGTGTGGTTAATTGAATCGATTGGGCGAGTTTTATATTTTTTGTTTGTTCTACTTTTAGAAGACTTGATATTTGGCTCAGTTTGAAAGCGAGAGAATCGATTCCCTTTTTGCTATTCTGAAGGGCATCTGAGAGATACATCTGTGACACAATAAAAATCATAAGCGCAAAGACCATTACGATTAAAAGTGTTGCCAGAACGTCTACGAAACCTGGCCATACATCAAGAGTGACACCTTTTTGTCTTCGTTGCATCAACAATCTCCATAAGTTCAGCGTATCTTATGATTCTCCTTGGGCTTTTGTAAAGGCCGGTTGATCATTAAATTCAAAAAGTTTTTCAATATGCATCCATGAGTAATGTTGACTAAAGCTTTTCAGGAATCCATAAATGTCATCGTCTGAAACATCCTTTGCTGTATCTATTCTCATGATTCTTCCTCGCCACTGATCAACCATGTCTGGTTCAAGGCCTCCTGTCGCTGGGTAAACCTGTACAGCTCGGTTCGAGATCATCTTGAGTTTAAAGGAAGATAACTGGCAAAGCGTTTCCATCAGTTTACCGATGTTGGCGACACCATCCGTACTTTGAAAAAAAACATCAAACCCCACAATCTGGCGTGATGGCTCTTTGGGGGCAGGGGATAGCTTGGGCATTTGGATTGGTTTATAAGTTCTGGGTTCCCAAAAGTCAGTTGTTTTTCCCAAATTGCGAATGACAATGTCCGTATAGCCCGTTGTTGTCAGTGTTGAGGATTTATCAAGGTCGCGCAAAAAGGCTTTTTGTATGCCGAGGCTATAGAGGATGGCTTGTTCGATTTGATTGGCAGCCTCAAACTCTTTAAGATAGCGAAGCATTCCGACTGATGTGAAAAGAAGGGCCGTAGGGTTAATGACATTCATGCCTTTGTATTTGGGGGCAGAGCCGTGAACAGCTTCAAAAATGGCGACCTTGTCCCCTATATTAGAGGCTGGGGCGACACCGAGGCCACCTACAAGGCCGGAACCAAGGTCACTGATGATATCACCATGGAGGTTCGATGTTACAATCACATCAAAGTTCTCGGGGCGAAGAACCATTTGGTGGGCACAGTTATCAATAATAATATGATGGGCTTCAATATCAGGATAGTCTGGAGCAACCTCTTCAAAAACCTTTTTAAACATGCCCTCCGTAAGCTTAAGAATATTGGCTTTCGTAGCACAATGAACCGTCTTCCGACCTTCAGAGCGGGCTAGTTCAAAGGCAAACCGAATGATTTTTTCAGACCCGACGCGGGTTATGAGTTTCAGGGCTTCAGCAACCGTTGGAGTTTGGAGGTACTCAATCCCTGCGTATAGGTCTTCGACATTTTCACGAATCACAACAAAATCAATATGCCTGTCTGCATAAGGATTGTGAAGCCCAGGGATTGTCTTTACGGGACGGATATTTGCATAGGTTTCAAAGAGGGCACGGAGCGTCACATTGGCGCTTTTTTCCCCATATCCAACGGGTGTTTCAAGGGGCCCCTTAAGGACAACATGGGTGCGTTTGATAGACTCAATGGTTTCCTGAGGGACACCTGTTGCGAGTCCCTTTTTGAAAACTTCAGCGCCCGCCTCGCACACTTCCCAATTGATTTGAACGCCTGTAGCGTGGATGACTTTTTGAACTGCCTGAACAATTTCAGGGCCAATTCCGTCTCCTTCAATCAGTGTAACTGTATGGGTCATTTTTGGCTCCTCTACAAAATTTAGGGGCATTATAGAGGAGAAGTCGTGTGTTGGCTATCGTCTAGTTATTCAGGGCTGCAGAGAAAATCGTGAATCTTCCACTTGCCAAGAATAACGGCACTTGCTTTACGTTGTCCTGGATTGTCGTGCCGCTGATGCGCCTCGCAATGACGCAGAAACTAGAAAAACCGTCAATTGCGAGCGGAACGGAGCGGCCCACTTTCATTGTCATTCCCGCGAAAGCGGGAATCCATCTTTCCTTCATAATGATTCTTGAAGGTGAGCTGATTCCCTGGATCTCCGTTTTCGCGGAGATGACAAAAGGAGATCGTCGATGACAATCATTGAGCAGGAAAGAGAAATTTTAAGGATCTTATTATGTAACCGTTCGAGGACTTATCCCACAATCTCAAGGTCGCTGAAAAAGAATTTGATCTCATTGGCAGCGTTTTCAAGACTGTCAGAGCCATGAGCTGAGTTTGCTTCAATAGATTCAGCGAATTCACGGCGGATAGTTCCTTCGTCTGCATTTGCAGGATTTGTTGCGCCCATGACGTTACGATAGTGTTCAACTGCATTGTCATGCTCAAGGACTTGGACAACAATTGGACCTGAGATCATGAAGCTGCATAAGTCATTAAAGAAAGAACGCTCTCTGTGAACGCCATAGAACATTTGAGCTTGTTCAAGAGAAAGGTGGAGTCTTTTTTGAGCAATGATGCGCAGGCCAGATTCTTCGAGCTTCTTGTTAACGGCTCCTGTAAGATTACGGCGGGTTACGTCTGGTTTTAGGATGGACAATGTTCTTTGCATGTTTAAAACTCCTTATTTAAAAACTGACCTCTCTATAAACCGAATTTTGAAAAAAGAAAAGAATCTTTATCTTTTTAAGGAAATTTTCTTCAGAGTCTCGATTTCAACACCTTCTGATTTCAAAAGTTTTAGCTTATGTTCATTTCCCCAAAAATAACCTCCCAGAGCCATATTATTTCGGATGACACGATGGCAAGGAATAAGAGGTGAAATAGGATTTGCTCCAACAGCATTAGCAACGGCTCGCACAGCCTTTGGTTTTTGCACATGGGAGGCTAATTTTTGATAACTCCAGGTTTCACCTTTTGGAATATCGAGTAAACCTTTCCAAATAAGCTGTTGGAAGGGCGTTCCTACAAGAAGTAAAGAAAAATTTGAAGGAAGATTGATTTCTATTTCTTGGAGTAAATGCTTTTGGAACCGTTTTAAAATTCGTTCAGGTTGAGGAAATGTATTCAAAGCAAGGGCACAGATATCATAATTGGGGGTACAAACGACATGCCATTCCTTGTATCGTCCATAGTATAAGGTGGGATGTTGCTGCAGGAAATCCTTTGTGGAGATTAATTGTGTTTTCATGATTGTCGACTTTACGTTGTGATGATGGTCAGTTTGCGATATTCTAAGGCCGAATGCAAGAGAAGAGGAACTAATGGAATTCATAAGCCAACGTTTGAAGCGTGTTAAGCCATCCCAAACATTAATGATATCCGCGCGGGCGGCTAATCTTAAAGCCCTTGGCCATGACATCATTGGACTCGGTGCGGGAGAGCCTGATTTTGATACACCCGAACATATTAAGGAAGCTACTACAAAGGCGCTTGTTGACGGTAAAACAAAATATACCCCAGTTCAGGGGACATTGCCCTTACGTAAAGCCATCGTTGAAAAGTTTAAGCGTGATAATGACATAGACTATGAACCGGATCAGATCATTGTTGGTGTTGGTGCAAAGCATATCATTTTTAATGCTTTTCTTGCGACTGTAGATTCCCATGATGAAGTTATTATTCCGGCACCCTATTGGGTTTCTTACCCAGACATGGTTGAAGTCGCTGAAGGTACGGCGATTTTTATCAGATGTAAGCCTGAAAATCATTTAAAATTAACGCCAGACTCTTTAGCGGATGTAATCACGACTAAGTCAAAATGGTTGATTTTGAATTCTCCAAGCAATCCCACGGGAATGGCTTATACAGAAAAGGAGTTGTTAGCTCTTGCAGAAATTATACGAGATACGCCGCATCTGCATGTTTTATGTGATGATATTTATGAATATCTTGTTTATGATAAATTTAAATTTAAGACTTTGGCTCAAGTTGCTCCAGACTTAAAAGACCGCATTCTTACAGTTAATGGCGTTTCAAAGTCATATGCTATGACAGGATGGCGTATAGGATATGGGGCGGGACCTCGAGAACTTATTGAGGCTATGACAGCCCTTCAGTCTCATTCAACGTCAAATGCAACGTCAATTGCTCAAGAAGCGTCCATAGTGGCAATTCAAGGAAATCACGATTTTTTGAAGGAATGGATTGTCATTTATGAAGAGAGAAGAGACAAAGCTATCGATATTTTAAATGCTATCCCAGGGGTTTCATGCATCAAGCCCAATGGAGCCTTCTATCTTTATGCCAACTGTACCGCTCTTATGGGGAAGAAAACACCAATGGATAGCATTATTACAAGTGATACGGATTTTGCTGCTTACCTTTTAGAATCAGCGGGTGTGGCCGTCGTTCCAGGGATTGCTTTTGGCCTTTCACCCTACTTTAGAGTATCCTTTGCAACTTCAACGGATCTCCTTGTTGAAGCATGCCATCGCATTTCCCAAGCTGTGAGTTTATTAAAGTAAGAGAGCGATAATGGTTAATGGTTGGGTTATTATCGATAAACCCTATGGCATGTCATCAACACAAGTGGTTGGCAAAATTAAGTGGTTATTTAAGACAAAAAAAGCGGGACATGGAGGAACATTGGATCCTCTAGCAACAGGCGTTTTGCCCATAGCATTGGGCGAAGCTACAAAAACCGTGTCATATGTTCTTGAGGGGACCAAATCTTACCAGTTTGAAATCAAATGGGGAGAAGCGCGTTCAACGGATGATGTTGAGGGAGAAGTTGTTGGCGTCTCTGAAAAGAGGCCGAGTAAAGATGAAATTTTGTCAATATTGTCGCAATTTACAGGAGAGATTGAACAAGTCCCCCCTGCCTTTTCAGCGCTGAAGATTGATGGAAAAAGAGCTTATGCTCTAGCACGCAAAGGAATAGAGGTTAAGTTGTCCTCTCGAAAGGTTACGATTTCATCCCTGGCCTTAAAAGAGGTTGGACAAGATTGGGCTGTTTTTGAAGTTGAATGTAGTAAAGGGACCTATGTTCGGAGTTTAGGACGAGATATTGCTCTCAAACTAGGCACTTGCGGACATATTTCAGCTCTAAGACGTTTAAGTGCAGGTCCCTTTCGTGAAAAAAATGCGATTTTACTAGATTCTCTTCTCAAGATAGGGCATAACACTGAATTAATGAAGTATGTCTTGCCTCTTCAAGATGCGCTGGCCGACATCCTGGCTCTTGAGGTCCAAGACACTGAAGCGGCGAAGCTTCGGCAAGGACAAATCATTTCAACGTCTCATCAAGAAACGGCTGAAGTTGTCTTGATCCTTTGCAATGGCAAACCGCAAGCTCTGGGAGAGCTAGAGCAGGGGTGGATAAAACCCATTCGTATTTTTAACCTGACTTAATAAGGAGATAGAGATGTCGATTACAAAGCAACAAAAGCAAAAACTAATTAAAGAATACGCAACAGAGACCAATGATACAGGTTCACCTGAGGTCCAAGTTGCACTTCTATCAGAAAGAATTTCAAACCTAACAACACATATGGGTGAGCACGGAAAGGATTTCCACTCACGTCGTGGATTGTTGATGTTGGTTAGCCGTCGGCGTAGATTATTAGACTACTTAAAGAAGAAAAATGAAGGTCGTTATACAGAGCTTGTGAAACGACTTGGTCTTCGCCGCTAAATTATTAAAAGGAAATATAAAAGAATGTTTAAAGTATATCGTAAAGAATTCGAATGGGGAGGCCAAAAGCTTATCCTCGAAACAGGGAAGATCGCTCGCCAAGCTAATGGCGCTGTTTTGGTTACATATGGTGAAACGGTTGTTTTGTGTACAGCTGTGGCAAAAAAAGAGGCAATGCCTGATATCGACTTTTTCCCTCTTACAGTTCAATATCAAGAAAAAGCTTATGCAGCTGGTCGAATCCCCGGTGGATTTTTTAAGCGCGAAGCAAAACCCAGTGATCATGAAACACTGGTCTCACGTTTAATAGACAGACCTATTCGTCCGTTATTTGTTCCCAATTTCAAGAATGACACCCAAGTAATTTGTACGGTTCTAAGTCATGATATG
>CAYRHD010000014.1:26452-32174 GCA_964424065.1 uncultured Alphaproteobacteria bacterium | reverse complement strand
TATGGAAACGCCTTCTGATATCCCCGCCCTTATTGGGGCATCAGCAGCGCTTACCATTTCTGGTTTGCCGTTCCTTGGACCCATAGGTGCTGCTCGTGTTGGCTTTATTGACGGAAAATTTGTTCTAAATCCCGTGTTGTCAGAAGCTCACAACTCAAAACTTAATCTGGTTGTTGCAGGTACAGCTGAAGGTGTTCTGATGGTTGAATCAGAAGCGCATGAGCTAACAGAAACGCAAATGCTTGAAGCCGTTATGTTTGGACATCAACACTTCCAGCCTGTGATTGATGCAATCATTGATTTAGCCGAAGAATGTGCAAAAGAGCCTTGGGTTTTGCCTCCCGAAGATCCTCAAAAAGAGAAGTTGGTGGCTCGCTTAAAAGAATTGGCGGGCGAAGAACTTCAACAGGCTTATCGAATTATGGATAAAACGCAACGTAATGAAAAAGTGAGCATCACTAAAGAGCAAGCTGTTGAAGCCCTTATAGAAGAAGGATTCTCCCAATCCCTTGCTGTGAGCGAGTTTAAAGAATTAGCTAAAAATCTTGTGCGTAGTGAAATTCTCAAAACCGGTACCCGTATAGATGGTCGTGACACAAAAACTGTTCGTCCAATTGAGTGTGAAGTCGGCATATTGCCGCGTGCCCATGGAAGTGCTTTATTTACGCGAGGGGCGACACAAGCTCTTGTTGTAGCCACACTTGGCACAGGACAAGATGAACAAACCATTGACGCTCTTGAGGGTGAATACAAAGAATCCTTCCTCTTGCACTATAATTTCCCTCCCTATTCTGTGGGTGAGACAGGAAGGATGTCCGGGCCAGGACGTCGTGAAATAGGTCATGGTAAGTTAGCATGGCGTGCATTACACCCCTTAATGCCCACGAAAGAACAATTCCCATACACAGTCCGTATTGTTTCTGAAATTACGGAATCTGATGGGTCATCTTCCATGGCCAGCGTGTGCGGAAGTTCCCTCGCAATGATGGACTCGGGTGTTCCTATTGAAAGACCCGTTGCAGGTATTGCAATGGGCCTGATTAAAGAAGGTAAAGACTACGCCGTTCTTTCCGATATTATCGGTGATGAAGATCATTTAGGAGATATGGATTTTAAGGTTGCAGGAACTCATCAAGGAATTACAGCTCTCCAGATGGATCTTAAAATTACTAGCATTACGAAAGATATTATGAAGATTGCTCTTGAGCAAGCTTATGAAGGACGTATTCATATCCTTGGCAAAATGGCTGAAGCTATTGGCGAAGCGCGTGACGATGTCAGAGAGTACGCCCCTCGTATGACCACATTCTCGATTCCAAAAGATAAAATCAGAGAAGTCATTGGAACGGGCGGAAAGGTTATTCGAGAAATTTGTGAGACAACTGGTGCTAAGGTTGACATCACAGACGATGGAACGCTGACGATTTCAGGTGCAAATGCTGAAATCCTTGAAGCTGCAGAAAAATGGATCCGTGGTATTACGGACGATCCTGAAGTCGGCAGTGTCTATAAAGGAAAAGTCGTGCGTATACTTGATTTTGGCGCATTTGTTAACTTCTTCGGTAACCAAGATGGACTTGTTCACGTGAGTGAATTAAAGCCTGAGCGGGTTGAAAAAGTTGAAGATGTCGTTAAAGTTGGCGATGAGGTTTTTGTAAAAGTTCTCGAGATTGACAATCGCGGTAAGATTCGTTTGAGTATGAAGCGTGTTGATCAATCAACAGGCAATGAACTTAAAGCAGAAGCCAGTGTGGCTGATTAAGATCTAAAAACTAGGAGACGTGTGCCCTTGAAATCATTAAATCCCATAAGAATATCCGGTCGTGAGGTTCTTCCTCTCATTGAAGGAGGAAAAGGAATCTCAATATCTAATGGGGAGAGTTCAGGAGCCTGGTCTGCAACAGGCGGCGTGGGAACATTTTCAGCTGTGAATGCCGATGCGTATGATGACCAAGGAAATTTAATACCTGTCGTCTACAAAGGGAAGACGCGCAGAGAGCGTCACCGGGAACTCATTGAATATGCGATTAGCGGGGGCATCACCCAGGCTAAGATTGCTTATGAGCGATCTAATGGTCAAGGTCCTCTTCACATGAACGTTCTATGGGAAATGGCAGCCGTTGAAGAAATTCTCCATGGTATTCTGGATAAAGTAAGTCCACTTGTCCAAGGTGTGACGTGTGGAGCGGGTATGCCTTACCGTGTTGCTGAAATTGCAGCGGGCTATGGTATGTATTACTATCCCATTGTCTCTTCGGGGCGGGCTTTTCGAGCGTTGTGGAAACGGGCCTATCACAAGTTTCCTGAGTGGCTTGGCGCCGTTGTCTACGAAGATCCTTGGAGAGCTGGCGGGCATAATGGTCTCAGTAATAGCGAAGATCCAAACTGCCCGGAAGATCCTTATCCTCGTGTTCTTGAACTCCGCAACGTGATGCGTGAATTTGGTCTTGACCAAACACCAATTGTCATGGCTGGCGGCGTTTGGTATCTCAGAGACTGGACAGATTGGATTGATAATCCTGAACTTGGTCCTATTGCTTTTCAATATGGAACACGTCCTTTGTTGACAAAAGAAAGTCCCATATCCAGTGCTTGGAAAAGGAAACTTGTGACACTCAAGCCGGGTGATATATATCTCAATCGCTTTAGTCCGACTGGATTTTACTCATCGGCTGTTTCCAATGACTTCTTAGACGAATTGAAGGGACGTGCTGAACGTCAAGTTGCCTATTCAATGACGGCTGTAGGTGATCACACAGAAGGATTTGCGGTGGGTGCCCGCGGTCGAATGGTTTATTTAACACCCCATGACAAAGAGATGGCTGAATCCTGGGTAAAATTGGGCTATACGGTTCCTATGAAGACTCCTGAATCCACATTGATTTTTGTAACTTCGGCTAAGTCTGATGAAATCTTGACAGATCAAATTGATTGTATGGGCTGCTTAAGTGCATGCCAGTTCAGTAACTGGTCTCAAGGTGAAACGGGAACAACCGGCCGCAAAGCTGATCCGCGTTCATTTTGTATACAGAAAACGCTCCAAGCCATTAGCCACAGTGATGAGGTGGAAAATCAGCTGATGTTTGCTGGCCATGCTGCCTATCGCTTTACGGATGATCCGTTTTATGCCAATGGTTTTATCCCGACCGTACAAGAATTGGTCGATCGCATTCAAACTGGAAATTAAGATAAAGAAATAAGAAGTGGTGGCTTGTCTATGAATCATAACCAACACATCCATGTTCTTTCGAGAGCTGTTATTATCAATGAAGGACACATACTTCTTGCCTATGATCCGCGTGAGACTCCAAATCATTATTATGAGCCAGGCGTACGATTTTATTACCTTCCTGGGGGCCATATCGAATTTCAGGAATCTGCAGAAGGTACTTTGTTAAGAGAGCTATTTGAAGAGTCAGGATATGACATTTATATCGAAAATTTTCTAGGCATTATTGAGAATTCATGGGAGTTTCCCGGTGATGAGGTTTGCTGCCATACTCACGAAATTAACCTGATTTTTCACGCACAGTTTATGGATGATCTTGGAACGACCGTTATTCCTCAAAAAGAAGAGCACGTTGCTCTCAAATGGATACCTTTATCTGAGTTGCCTGGAATTGACCTAAGGCCAGAGGATTTGAAAGAACTAATTCCTGAATGGTTTGGGCTGACACCTAGTGCTTAAGAAAGAGGGGCCAAAAGACCCCTCTAGTTTTGGTTTTATTCCCGGTCAGATCGTTTACGGGCGAGTTTTCGAGCGCGGCGAATAGCTTCAGCCTTTTCGCGAGCTTTTTTCTCGGAAGGTTTTTCATAATGTCTGCGTAGCTTCATCTCACGAAAAATGCCTTCACGCTGCATTTTTTTCTTGAGAACACGTAGTGCTTGGTCAACATTATTGTCACGGACAATAACTTGCATAACCTACAACACCTCCTTCCAAAATTCGCTAGAGTTTTACAAATTTAATGGAATATAATACAACTAAGTGATTAAGGAAAGGGAAAAATATGTCAGAACGTGACGAGCTAAAGCGTTTGGTGCTTGAAAAAGCTCTGATACATGTTCCTTTTGATGGGTGGTCTCAAGATGTTTTAGACCGAGCTGCTCAAGAAGTATGTGAAGATGTCTCATTTGGCTGGAGACTCTTTCCCAAAGGCCCGCTTGAAGCGATCGCTTTGTGGAGTGAAGAGACAGATAAAAAGATGCTGAAGCAATTGCCTGATCCCGATGACCTGCGCGTTAGAGAAAAAGTGGCATTGGCTATCAAAATCAGACTTGAAATTTTAGCCACGTATCGAGAAGCCGCGAATAGAACCGTAAAATATCTGAGCTTTCCTGCCTATTATGGTCAAGCTATGAAACTTTTATATCAAACTGTTAATCAGATCTGGTACTATGCAGGTGACGCATCGACTGACTATAATTTCTATACGAAGCGATTGCTTTTATCGGGTGTCTATTCCTCAACCTTTATCTATTGGCTTCAAGATAATTCCTCTGAATACCAAGCAACCTGGGCATTCTTAGAGCAGCAGATTCAGCAAGTGTTAACGTTGCCTCAACTTCCCAAAAAGATTTTTTCAAATCTCTTTTCTTGGAATCTACATGGGTGAACGCGTAAACTATGAGTTCTTTAACAGACCAACCCTAATTGTTGCGCAAGAACTTTTAGGTAAAATATTTGTTTGTCATGGTTTTGCTGGCGTTATAACCGAAACTGAGGCCTACATTGGTCAAGATGACCCAGCTTGTCATGCAGTTCGTGGAAAGACACCTCGGAATGAAGTCATGTTTGGTCCTGCAGGATTTACATATGTGTACTTTATTTACGGTATGTACCACTGTTTAAACTTTGTGACAGAAGAAGAAGGAATTCCTGCCGCTGTGTTGATTAGGGGGGTGATGCAGATTGAACCAGAAGCACTTTATTTGAATGGTCCTGGGAAGCTCTGTCGTCATTTTGGTGTTACACGTGAACAGAATAAAATAGATCTGTGTACATCTGAACAAATGTACGTAAGAAATTCACCATTTTCGCCTAAATTTATCTCTACGCCTCGAATTGGGATAAAAAAGGGAAAAGAAAAACTGTGGCGTTTTATCGTAAAAGATAAAAGTACATAAACTTTTAAACAAAACTTATATATTAACAAAAAGGAAACCAATTTTCTTGCAGTTTATATAAAAGCATGCTATGATAACTTAGTAGTAATTCTTATAGTCCTTTTTGGTGTTATATGAAAAGTATATTTGGTCGCTTCTTTTATGTCATTTCCTTGCTTGTTATATCCATTTTTACAAGTTTTAACCCAACCTATGCAGTAAAATCTCCAACTGCCGTTCAAAAGCCGGCAAAAGCAAAAGCTTCATCGAAAACAACGAAGCAATCAGGTCAAGAAATAAAGAGCCTCAAAGCTGAAAAAGCAAAAGAAAAAATACGACTTAAGTTAGAGAAGAAAAAACAAGCTCAACTGAAAAAGCAACGCAAAAAAGAGGAAAAAGAACAGAAAAATAGATTGAAAGCTGCTGGTAAGTCGAAACAGAAAAAAGAAAAAGCAACTCGCACTTCCTCTAAATCAAAAAAAGCTAAAAAAGGCGCTAAAACGAATCGATTGCCTCAAACAATGACGATATCAAATGCACCAAAACTTCAGGCTGCTGCATCACCCGTTATCGTATCTGTACCAAAGAGTTCAGCACCTACAGCGGCTAAATCACC
>CAYRHD010000014.1:2519-26352 GCA_964424065.1 uncultured Alphaproteobacteria bacterium | reverse complement strand
TAGAAGCTGAGAAGAAAGCTGCAACAGAAGCTGCTCGCAAAGAAGAAGAGCGTAAAGCAGAAGTTGCACGTAAGGCTGGGGAAGCTAAGCGTTTAGAAGCTGAGAAGAAAGCTGCAACAGAAGCTGCTCGCAAAGAAGAAGAGCGTAAGGTAGAAGTTGCACGTATGGCTCAAGAAGCGAAGCGTTTAGAAGCTGAGAAGAAAGCTGCAGAAGCTCCACGTAAAACTGAAGCGTCCCGCGCTCAATCAGATGAGGCTGTACAAGGTTCTATTCCAGTTGCACCTCCGCCTCCATCGGCAAAGCCTCAGTTTGTAAGAAGTTATTCCACTACACCGCTTGATTCATCGGCTTCAGAAGAAGAAGTCACCGAGGAAAAACCTGTTCTTGAAAGAACTGTTAGTGAACAAAGAGCTTCAGACTCTTATGTAGCTCAGCATCTATTAAAGCGTAGAGCAAGTATGATGATAGAACCTGATGATTTAGCTGATGATACAGATACTGATGATACCTTCTTCTCACATTCAGCTGGATTAACTTCAGATTCTACGTCAGTTGCAGCGTCTGTTGATACAGATGCAGATAGTACAGTATCAGAAGAGTGCTCGGAAGCTAAAAGTTCAGCAGAGTCTTCTGTATCAGATCAAGAAAAAGCCGAAAAAAGTCGAGGTATATGGGCTAAACTAAAAAACAGAGCAGCTAAGACAGGCAACAAATTTTTGGAGTCTATTCAAAGTGGAACACAATTAAGAAAGGCGCAGCCTGATAATCAAAAGCAAGATGGCACCCCTGTAGCGCCAACGTCGAAGCCTGATGGTAACTTACTTGAAAATGCTTTAGGAAAAGCAATTTCTAGATTCTATCTTCCAGAGCATGAAGATGATCAAAAAGATGTTAAAACTGGTCCAAGGACATCTTTAAAGAAAACACAAGATGATGATGGGTGGGATGATTAGAAGCACACAGTCTAAAAAACATTGCTTCAATTTCAATGAGTTTTGAATCTTTTTCGATTCTTGAAAAAGAATGCTGGAAAAAGCGAACTTGAATTGCTATATCAAAACTGTAAGCATCTTTTTGAGAGGAAAAAGATCAATCGATGACTGAAATGTCAACACCCCTTTCCAATGTCATTAATGGTGGCTTATGGGAAAAATGGCGTGCCCCTGCTATCCAGGGCGCTCTATTCAAAGTATGCTCATGTTTGTGTTTTTCGGGAATTAATGGTTTCGTCCGATATTTAACCTTAGTTTCCAAAGACGCAGGTGTGACGCCTCTACCAGCAACTGAATTAGCATTTTTCGAGTCTTTCTTCGGACTTTTATTTATTTTGCCTTGGATTTTATCCTCTGGCAAGTCAGCCCTTAAGCTTACAAATCCGCTTTTGTATGTATGCAGAGCAATTGCCGCTTCTTTAGGGATCATCTTGTGGTTCACGGCTCTTTCTAAGATGCCTATCGTTCAAGTTGTTGCCTTTAAGTATACAGCGCCAATCTTTTCCATACTGGGTGCAAAGTTTTTCTTGGGCGAGAAATGTGGCTGGGCAAGAGCAACGGCAATTGGTACAGCCTTTGCAGGTGCTTTAATGATTACAGGACAAGAGCTATTCAATGGTGAAGCTGATCTTATGGATATCGGTCTTCTTATTCTTTTTCCTTTGGGGGCAACGGCTTGTTATGCCACTTCAGCCATCTTGGGTAAGCAACAAGTCAAAAATGATTCACCACAGACCGTATGTTTGTATTTGTTCCTCTTTTCTCTTCCTTTATTAGGTACTGTTGCTTATATGCAGTGGGTGACCCCACTAACATGGCAGTGGCCTTGCCTTGTGATTATGGGTGGACTTTTGGCTACAGCATACATTTTCTTGCAAAATGCATACGTGATTGCCGATATTACTTATTTAATCCCAATGAGTTTTACCCGTTTGATCGCGGGAGCGGTGATTGGCATGATATTCTTTAGTGAATGGCCAACCATATGGACAGGGATCGGTTCATTCTTTATTTTATTAGCAACAGTTAGCCTTTGTAAGAACGAGGTTAAAAACATGAAAGTTAAGTGTAAAGAAACATTACCAGCAGTAGCATGATGTGGAAATATATTAACTTTTGGAAAAGCTCTCCCTATTTTAGAGGAGCCGTTTGGAAGGTTTCCTCTTTCATTTGTTTTTCTGCTATTAATGGTATTGTAAGATATCTTTCACAAGCGGCCGAAACTAACGCTCTACCCGCACTCCCGGCTTATGAAGTGGCTTTTTTCCAGAACTTATTTGGGCTTATATTCCTTGTTCCTTGGATTGTAAATAATGGACCTCAATCCTTAAAGACAAAACAGCCTTTGCTTCAAATCAGCCGCATCGCGCTTTCAGCTATTGGTGTTGTATTGTGGTACACTTCTCTTGCCTATATGCAGATTGCTCAAGCTGTTGCTCTCATGTTTTTAGGGCCATTAATTACGGCGATTGGTGCTCGTATGTTTTTAAAAGAAAATATCGGCGCGGACAGAGGGCTGGCCATTACAATTGGATTTGTTGGAGGAGGGCTCGTTTCACAAGCAACTTTCCTTCCCGGAGCATTCAGCCTTGTTGCCCTATTGCCTGTATTTGCCGCAACCTGTTTTTCGGGAGCAACGCTCATGATTCGTCGATTAACACGAGATGATTCGCCCCAACTGGTTGTGACCTATCTTCTTGTATTCATGGCTCCAGCCTTGTTCATCCCAACAATCCTTTATGGTTATATGCCTGAGACATGGCAATGGCCGTGGCTGGTCATTATGGGTGGACTAGCAGCAGGAGCGCACCTTTGTTTGAGCAAGGCTTATGCGACTGCTGAAGTCAGCTACCTTATTCCTTATGGATTTACAAAATGGATTGCCAGCGCATTGATTGGCTTTGCAGCCTTTGCAGAAGTTCCCAGCATTTGGACTTGCCTTGGTGCAATTATCCTGATGGGTGCAATTGTCTCATTAAGCTACACCGACGTGAAGCGTCGTGTTGTTCCCAGAGTAGCGTAAATTAATCGTTATAAAATCTAAGCTATAGAAGTAATGTTGTTATTTGCAACAGAGGAATAGGCGTGAAGTGCACGCTGATGAAGATGAATTTCGTTAACTTGTCGTTCTAGGCTATGTTGTTGGTCTTTAAGAAGAGTGGATAGTTTTGCTAATGCAGATTGGAGTATAGTCAGTTCTCTTTTAAGGACTTGGTCAGAAGCCAAGTTAAGAGATTGGCATTCTTGGCTTAAATTCTCAACAGTTTCTTCTAAGTCTGCCAATTTTACATACGGATTGGACTCGTAAGATTCACAAATGGATTGAAGTTTTGTGATCGCTGTTTTTATAGAGTCTTTAACGGCCATGTGATTCTCCTCACTTCTTTAACTAACAAACTTTATCAACCTTTGAATTGGTTGGAAACAAGTATCATATATTTCGAGATGTCATTACTTTAACTTGAACTACTATGAAAAGAGATTCAAAGTCAAAGTGTGTTTATCTCTTTTTAGTTTATGAACTCAGTATAACATAAAAAAAGTGTATAGGTAGAAAAATTTTAACAGTTTGTTAAGAAATTGACTATCTTACGGTAAGATAAGGAAATTTTTTTATCATTTGGGAACGGGGCGGGGTTTCCTGTTTTCATCAATAGCTACAAAAGTAAAGACGCCTTCTGTTACCTTGTGTAAAATCCCATTTGAGCTGCGTCGAACCCAGGCTTGTATAGATACATGCATGGAGGTTGTCCCAATGCTTTCGATATGAGCGTAGCAACTTATTTCGTCACCAACGAATACGGGGCGTATGAACGACATTTTATTGATGCCGGCCAAAACAACTCTCCCGTGAGCTCTATGCGTGGCCACAGAACCTCCTGCCATATCCATCATAGATAAAAGCCATCCGCCAAAAATGTCGCCACTGGGGTTGGTATCTCGCGGCATGGCAACAACGCGTAACGTAAGATTCTCAAGTGGGGGAGGGGATTCAGACATGGTTCGGACTCCAAATTAATTACATATGATAACACAATAAAGGACAGGATCAAAACCTATTCACAGATCATATTAGTCGTCTAAGTCTTTACGAGGGGGAGGCAGAGGGGGAACTTTTTTAGCGTTACCAGACGGAGTAACAGGTATGTAGAGATGTTGAATATCCCTCTCATCAGCGTTTGGCTTTTTAGCCGTGAGGTTCTCATTTCCATCAGGTTTATCCGAATGACCGTTTTGGTTATTTCCAGCAACCTTTTGTGCATCTCTAAAATCGATTGTTGCGCGCTTAGCGTGATTCTCTTTCAGTGATTTTCCTTTTTGAGGTCTTACAGTTTGTGAGCCCTTCAGCGTTTCAACTTTCTCTTCTTCTGGGAGAAGCTTTAATCTTCTTCTCGTGTCGTCTATTAGACTTCTGCTTCTTATTTTAGGAGCTTTGATTGGATGACTTAGAGGTTGATAGATGAAGGGTTCCATCGAATTTAAAATACTTTCTCTCCGTTCCTTATCACATTCTTCCGTACATTTCAGATCTCTTGCTTCAACAGGGGTTTGACTTAATGTCTCAATCATTATCCATTTTGGGGACAACTGACGTAGGTATGAATCAGAAAAATCACCTATAGTGCTTTTCTCCAATTTATGTTCTGAAGCAAGAGTTTGTGTGCGTGTACTAAACTCTGTTCGACCCTCTCCTAATTCTCTTGGTGATAAGGTAAATAAGCCATAAGCTTTCGAGAGAATAAGAACAAAGTCCGTTCGTTGCAGTTTGAGAGTGGCCTGGATTTGTGGAGAAGTCTGTTTTAAGCGTTGGTATGAAGTAGAGGGTTCTTGTGTGTTCGAACTATCGTCGATACTCTTGGAAGAGAGGTTAATATGATTAATGCATTCTAGGACTTGATCAATATAACTAATTCCTTCTAATGCTGTCTCACAGATCTTAAAGAGATCATCCAAATTAGCTTTAGCTTCAATGGGTAAAGCAAAAAGAAGACAACATGTGCTGGAGATAATGAATTTTTTCATTCAGACCTATGAACTATTTATGGGTCAATAAAAGCATATTAACATAAAAAAATTAAAAGAGTCTAAAATATAATTTACAGTGAATTTATTTGTGGTACGATATCTGCAAGCCTATGAAGAGATATATTAAGTTAATGTAGGTTAAGAATATTCTCAATGGCGATAATATTTTCGACAATGCGTGATTGTATGTCCTCGTAGTTTGCCCAATCAACATCTGTGCAATATGTGTAGATCTGCAGTGGAACACCTGAGGGTGAGGGATCTAAAACGCGAATAACGGTAAGTTCTGTGGGTGAAATGTTTGGATTAGCTTTTAAATTCCCTCGAATATACATGCGCAAGAGAGAGAGATTTGTTAGTTCATTCGTTTTGACTTTTTTGAGTAGTTCTTTCTTTGATGGCAAATAAAGTGTCAGCCCCGGATGTTGGAATAGCTCTTCAAGTATATCTTCAGTAATGATATGGACATTGGATTGATTGATGTAAATTGTTTTTTTAATTTGTCGTTTGCCTGACGCTTCCACTTGTCTCCAGTTTTTGAAGCCTGCATCGATTATTTTGTAGGTTGGTATGATAACAACAGTGTTGTCTGAATTTCTGACTTTAAGTGTGTTTAAAGCCATTTCAATAACGATACCGTCAGCTCCGAAACTTGGGAATTCAACCCAATCACCAATACGAATTAAATCATGTGCAGCAATTCGCATGCTGGCGACAAAAGATAAAATAGTGTCATGGAAAATCAGCATTATCGCCGCCATTAATGTTACAGCACCACCCAAGAATACCGTTGGGCTTGTGTTGAGGGCTTCGCATACTGCAATAATTCCTCCCATGATGTAGATCACGAGAATAGCTACTTCCAAATAGCTCTTGAGCGGTTTTTTTGAAGAAACTGGTAATGTTTGATAATACTCATCAAACGCATGTATCAAGTTTGCGATAAGAAGTGTAATGAAAAGTGTAGATAAACCATTCGCTATTCTTTCAACATGAAACCATGTCTTGGGAAGATATTGGGTCAAAGCCATAAACATGAGAATAGGAGCTAGGTAGGTTAACGGAAAAAGTGTATTACGATTTCTTAAAATGTGACCCCAAGTCGGCTTTTCCTTTTCAATAAATTTGGTAATAAGAGGAAGGATGAGATATTTCATGGCGTAAAATATAAAAATTGCGCCAACAAAAAAACCTGCTAGAAAGTAAAACTCTTCTCCAAGCGCATATTGCTTTAGGCTTTCGATTAAATGCTCTTCGTGTTCCATAGTTGATCCTTTTTGTATTTAATTATGGATCTAATCTTCATAAAAAATGCCTGAACCTAATGATATTCTTACATGGTAATGGTAAAGAATGTTCTAATGTTTTGACTTTTCTCACTATGGGCGATATTAATGGGTAACTCAAAAAAAGAAGTGGTCCAGTTTTATGAGACTCTCTTCAATGGGAAGTTCATAATTTAAGCCATCGTTTAACTTATAGGAAAAGACATGATCAAAAATCATTCCAACACGTGGCAACAAAATATGAGGGGGTGGACTGTAGTTGCCTGTGGTGGTTTATTTTATATGTACCAGTTTATGCTTCGTGTTTCTCCTAACATAATGAACAACGAATTATTGACAAATTTTGCTATTGATTCTGCTGGGCTGGGTATCATGGTAGGCGTATACTATTGGGCATATTCAGCAATTCAGATACCGCTTGGTATTACGATGGATCGTTTAGGGCCTCGGATCTTTTTATGTGCTGCGGCCTTTATATGCGCTGTTGCTTGTTTCATATTTGGCAATACCTCATCGGTTCTCATTGGAGGATTCGCAAGGTTCTTAATGGGCATGGGCTCTGCATGTGGATTGATTGGAACAATCAAGTTGGGGACTATTTGGCTTGAATCACGACAAGTTGCGAAAGTAACAGGATTAACCATGGTGTTTGGAACGCTGGGAGCAAGCTTGGGTGGTGTTCCCTTGGAAATTTTATTGAATAACGTCGGTTTTGAAAGAGTTATGGAGATTTTAGGGATTATTGGCTGTGTTATAGGTGTTTTGATTTACTTTATTGTAAACGCTCACCCCCCCATTGATCATCATAAAGAGTTGCCAGATCTTTATGCGAATGAACATCCCCTCAAGGATATTATGCGCGTGGTAAAAACTCCACAAGCATGGGTTGTAGCCATCTATGGAATGCTCATGTATATTCCGATTACAGTTATGGGTTCTGCATGGGGTGTGCCTTTCTTGAGATTAACAACAGGTCTAACTGAGTTAGTTGCTGTTTCTATCGTATCCACAATGTTCTTTGGGGCTGCTTTTGGAAGTCCATTTTTTGCCTTTTATTCTGATTATATCAAAAGTCGTCGTATTCCCATGTTTATTGGATCAGTTTTGACAAGTCTTATCTGGATTACCGTCTTTTATGCTGATTTGTCACTTTCATGGCTTTATGTTTTATTTTTTATAGCTGGGTTCGCGTATACGTCAAAATGTTTAACATTCGCCAGTATCTGTGAGCTTATGCCATTAAAGATGAGTGGGATATCACTTGCTTTTGTGAATATGATTGTTATGACGACGGGTATTTTATTCCATCCAATTATAGGAGCTTTGATTAACATACATTGGAATGGTGAAATGATGAATGATGTTCCTCATTACTCAGCGCAAGACTATCAATTTGCTTTGACAATTGTACCTATATTTCTTGTAATTTCAGGCTTCGTTTTGATTTTTATGAAAGAAACACATCCTGATCACAAACTACCCAAAGAATATGGGCCTGTTTTTGATACGGATGTGTTCTAAAAAAAAGCCCCATAAAGGGGCTTTTCCAGAGGTATTAAACTCTATCACTTAGTAGTCATCATCACTATCAAAATACCCATCCTCATCTAAGATATACGCTTCTTCAAAGGTTCCACTATCTGTAAAATCCTCAAAGCGTTGGTTCCGTCTTCTTTCTCTTTCAGCTTTCGCTTCCATTCGACGTTCAGCAACAGCTTGCTTTGCTTTATGAAAAGCATCCCAATCCTGTTGAAGACCAAAAGTTGCCGTATCTGTAAAAGAAACAGAGACACTAGTTCCTTGAAAGTCTATAGGATTCAATGCATCCTTCAAAATTTTTAGATGTTGAGGTAATCTGACACTGTCAAAGTCAATTTCGACAGCATCTGCATTAGCTTCTCTCCATAGCCTTTCTACTTCGTCTTTGGCCTCGGCTTCGTTCATGGACCTATATTTGGCATTGCCATAAGTGGGCCTTCTTCTGGAAAAATCGAGTGTAATTGTTCGTACAGAGTGGCCTCTCTCATCGTCCCAATCTGAAAAATCATTTTCTCTAATTTCATCTTGGCTTGCAACCCAGAGGGCTTGTGATGGCAGAGGGATACAGGCTAAAGCTGTTAAAGTTAGAAAGATATATTTATTCATCTGAACTCTCCTTTGTTTAGGTTCACTGAGAAATTATTTTGAACTCTGTATAGAGACAATCCATAGCATTCCACCAAACAGGGTATTTAGGGAAAGAATACCCAAACAACTGTTAGGCGTTTAAATCAAGTGAAAAAATCAGTTGAAGTGAATTATTTCGTGGTTTGTCCACTTTGGAAGTAACTGGGCAAAAACTAAGATTATCTTTAGCTCGAGATGTAAATGTTTTTATCAAAGATATTAAAAAAATCCTGGTTGACACAGTCTTTATCAATGATGCAGCTTATGGATAAACAAATAAGGAGACGCGCCATGCGTATTGGAGTTCCAAAAGAAATCAAAGACCATGAGTATAGGGTGGGTTTGATCCCTTCGTCTATCAGAGAACTCACAGCTCATGGCCATGAAGTGTTCGTAGAGACAAATGCAGGGCTTGGGAGTGGGATCTCTGATAATGATTATATTATGGCTGGCGCAAAGATTCTGAGCCACCCCGTGGAGGTATTTCATAAAAGTGAAATGATCATTAAGGTCAAAGAACCCCAAGCCAGTGAAATTAATTATTTTCATCCAGGACAATTACTATTTACCTATCTTCACCTTGTGACCATCCCAGAAGAAACCAAAGGGCTGATAGATGCGGATGTGATCGCTGTGGCCTATGAGACTGTCTCCTCTTCCCGGCTGAATCTTCCGTTGCTTACACCTAGCAGTGAAGTCGCAGGACGGATGTCTATTCAAGTTGGTGCTCACTGCTTGGAGAAAGAAAAGGGCGGCTCTGGTGTATTGCTGTCCGGTGTTCCTGGGGTAAAACCAGGAAAAGTCACCATTATTGGTGGAGGTGTCGTCGGGCTCAATGCGGCACGAATGGCACTTGGGTTGGGTGCAAGCGTGACAATTATTGATAAATCTTCAGCACGTCTTGCTGAATTGGATATGATCTTTGGTCCGAACTTGCGAACTCTTTACTCAACACGAGAATCGATTGAAAAAAGTGTGATGGAATCAGACCTTGTGATTGGAGCTGTTCTTGTTCCGGGTGCATTAGCACCAAAACTTGTCACAAAGGAAATGATTCGTAAGATGCGACCTGGATCCGTTATTGTAGATGTTGCGATTGATCACGGGGGGTGTTTTGAAACAAGTCGTCCCACAACATTTACTCATCCGACATATGTAGAAGAGGGTGTTGTTCATTACTGTGTGACAAACATGCCAGGTGGTGTGGCTCGAACGTCTACATTTGCATTGAATAATGCAACACTACCTTATATCCAAGCGATTGCAAATAAAGGGGTTGCTGCGTTCCGAGAGGATCCCTACTTGATGCAAGGCTTGAATATCTACCGTGGAAAGGTAACTTGTGAAGCGGTTGCAAATGACCTTGGGTATGCCTACGTGAATCCTTCTGATTTATTGGGATAAAGTGGCGGGAGTGACGGGACTCGAACCCGCGGCCTCCTGCGTGACAGGCAGGCGCTCTAACCAACTGAGCTACACCCCCAAGGTGTCTTTGAAATACATTACGAAGTATCTGATTGTCAAGATGTTTTGCAAAAGACTTTAGTCTTTCATTTGCTGATAGGCGTTAAAATCTTTTTAACTTCTTTTGATTAAGCTGTGAGAAGTTAGGCATTTTCATGATCTAATCACAATAATTCTTATAGAGGACATTTATGATGAAAAAAATATCACTAACATTAATAGCTATACTTACATTTGCAAATTTTGAGGTTAATGGGGATAACATTAAATATGTGGATTCAACAGGAGCAACACAAACTCTTTCGTTACCGACACTAACAGCAAGTGGAACCTCATTAACGCAAATGAAACAGAAAATTGCTCCAGCTCTTTCTCATGCACGTGGGGCGACTGTTGAAGCAAATAGCCTTACTCTTGCAATACAAGTGATTAGTCCTTTGGGTACATCCTATCAAATCGCTCCTACGGATCAACTTTGGAGTCAGCTAGTGTTGAACTCTTCAGGAGGTTTAGCGGTTGCGATTAATGGTAAATGGCCTACTGGCATTTTTTAGTTTGGGATTTTAATCCGCTTAATAGATAAAAGAAGGGGCTCTGTGAGCTCCTTTTCGATAAAGATTTCTAATACTTCTTTCGATGGATCAACCATCCCGCAATCATAACGCCAATGGCTACAACTGTGATAATAATGGTTGCAAGCGCATTGATTTTAGGACTAATACCAAAGCGAATGCTAGAAAAGATAACCATTGGAAGGGTTGACGAACCAGGGCCTGCAACGAAGCTTGCAATCACAAGGTCATCCAGTGACAGAGCAAACGACAAAAGCCAACCTGATAGAAGGGCAGGGGAGATCATAGGGAGTGTGATGGAAGTAAAGACTTTCAGAGGACGTGCTCCTAAATCGAGTGCAGCTTGTTCGAGAGAGCGGTCCATGTCCGCAAGTCTTCCTCTAACCAGAATAGTCACATAAGCCATACAGAGCGTTGTATGAGCGATTGCGATAGTGATAACACCACGACCTTGAGGCCAGCCAACCACTTGTTCAAGGCCTACAAACAAAAGCAACAGGGCTAGACCCGTGATGACTTCCGGCATAACGAGCGGGGCCGTTGTCATAATTCCTAAGAATCCACGGCCGTGAAAACGTCCCAATCTAACAAGCGCAATTGCAGCCAGTGTTCCTAGAATGACGGCAAGGGTTGCAGCACAAGTAGCCACCTCAAGACTAATCCAGACCGATTTAATAAGAACTTTGTCTTCAAGGAGAGAGGAGTACCATTGAGTTGAAAAGCCTTGCCATACAGTAATTTGCTTGGAAGCATTAAAGGAAAAGATGATTAATGTCAGAATGGGCAAGTATAAAAAGGCATAGCCCAATGTCATAAAGGATTTGAGCGTTGGGGATAAATTAGTCTGCATCTAACAACCTCACATCCCGTTCCTGAATCCGCTGAAAGATAGCAATGGGAACGACAAGGAAAATGAGTGTTAAGATTGCAAGAGCTGAGGCAACGGGCCAATCACGGTTTGTAAAGAACTCGCTCCAAATCAACTTACCGATCATAAGGGTTTGTGATCCTCCAAGCAGTTCAGGAATCACGAATTCGCCGACAGCCGGCACGAAAACAAGCATAGAGCCCGCAATGACACCAGGTAAAGAGAGAGGCCAAATGACCCGCAGAAAGGCTTGGAATGGTCTTGCACCAAGATCGTAAGCGGCTTCCACAAGGGTGTGATCTATTTTTTCAAGGGAAGCAAAGAGTGGAAGAATCATGAAAGGTAGATAGCAATATACGATTCCAAGAATGGTTGCAAATGTGTTGTCAATTAAAGGAAGCGGGGTGGAAATAAGACCCAGCTTTATGAGAAAACTATTAAAAAAGCCGTGAGGGCTTAAGATGCCAATCCATGCGTACACACGCAAAAGGAAGGATGTCCAGAAAGGTAAAATGACCAACATAAGCAGAACTATGCGGATTGAGTGAGATGCTTTTGCAATTCCATAAGCAATTGGATATCCGATAATAAGGCAGCCAAGAGTTCCAACGATTGCAATAAAAAGGGAATCCAAGTAAGTTAAAAGATAGAGTGCCTCTGACTCGATAAAAGAATAGCTATTAAAATTCACTTTTATGACAAGAATCCCTTCGTCAACCCATTCTGTGAGAGGGCCATAGGGCGGCAGACCCAACCTAAACTCAGAAAAGCTGATCTTAAGGACAATTAAAAAGGGAATCAGGAAGAATAAAATGAGCCAGATATAAGGGGGTACAGCTGCCCAAAAGGGAGAAATCATCAGTTTGGAAAGTTTTGTACGTAATGTCTTCATGCCGTGAGTACAATGCTATTTTCAGCTTGCCAATACAGGTACACTTCATCATCCCAGGTCACAGGCCTTTCGGCAAGTCTGACAAGGTTGGGTTGTGTGGCAAGGATAATGGCGCCACTAGGTAGTTCAACGTGATAGATGGATACGTCGCCAAGGTATGCGATATCTCTAACGATACCTTTTGTTGTATTTCGTGTTTGTTTAATGGATGTCGATGAAATCATAATCTTTTCAGGGCGTATGGCCACCTTAACTTGAGATCCGATAGGTGCATCCGGCGTATGGCTAGCATAAAGAATACAGCCTGATTCTTCAGAGTCAACAACGAGGTAATCCTCTTCCACTTCCGTGACAAGTCCTTCGAATTTATTCATTATCCCAATAAAATCAGCGACATATTCAGAATGGGGATATTCGTAGATTTCATTAGGAGACCCAATTTGACGCATTCTGCCGTGGTCCATAATTCCCAGGCGAGAGGACATAGTCATGGCTTCTTCCTGATCATGAGTCACGAGAATAAAGGTAATGCCAACTTCCTCTTGTATGTTCACAAGTTCAAACTGAGTTTGTTCTCGTAGTCTTTTATCCAGGGCTGCAAGAGGTTCATCCAAAAGAAGAAGTTTGGGCCGTTTCACGAGACTTCGAGCAAGGGCAACTCTTTGTCGCTGTCCACCCGAAAGCTGATGAGGACGCCGGTGGCCATATTGTTCCATTTGGACAAGTTTCAGGGCATCTTTAACGCGGGAATGAATCTCAGCTTTTGGCCGTCGTTCTTGCTTGAGACCAAAGGCGACATTTTGTTCCACTGTCATATGGGGGAACAAAGCATAAGATTGAAACATCATATTCACAGGGCGGTCATATGCAGGGGTGCGCGTAACATCAATCCCGTCAATATAAATCTTGCCGCGTGTTGGCATTTCAAGCCCCGCTAACATACTGAGCAGGGTTGTCTTTCCGCAACCCGAAGGTCCCAGAAGGGAAAAGAACTCACCTTGATAAATTGACAAGGTGACATCATCAACGGCAAGAGTCCCAGCGTATTCTTTGGATACTCCTTCCAGGTGAATATAGGGTTTAGCCTTGGAATCTTGCCAGGGTGGGATTTCGACTTGTTTTTGTTTTTTAACTCGACTCATGTTAGCGCCCTGTTTTGACCCGAATCCATTCTCTGAGGCGGGAACGTTCGTAATTTGCGGGTTGTGTCTTGTCTATATATAACTTAGAAAGCGATTCTTTAGAAGGATAAATGAGGGGATCGTTTCCAATCTCAGGTGTTAAAAATTCTTTTGAGGTAGGGACACTTGTGGCGATGGCAATTTCATTGGTGATCTGCGCGCTGATTTCGGGGCGAAGAATGAAGTTGATAAACGCATTGGCTTCTTCAAGATGGGGCGCTTTATCAGGAATTGCAAAGGCATCCACCCACAGACTGGAGCCTTCTTCGGGAATGACGTATTCAATGTCGAGTCCAGCTTTTTTCCCCAAATCTCGCGCTACAATTAGGTCGCCTGAAAAACCTTGGACCAAGCAGTAATTACCAGAAGTCAAATTCTCTGTTGCAGGGTTTCCCTGGAATTTTTTGATATAGGGGCGAACTGCCATTAAAGTTTCTGTTGCCTTTTTCAAATCCTCTTTACTATCTGACGTAGGGTCAAGTCCAAGGTAAGCCAAAACAGCTGGAAAAACATCCACAGGAGAATCAATTAACATGACACCACAATCCGTAAATTTAGAAACGACATTGCGGTCGAATAGCATGGCCAAGCTGTTCGTGGGAGCCTTTGGATCTCGTTCCGTAATCATTTTAATGTTATAAGCAAATCCATTGGTTCCCCATATAAAAGGAATCGCATACGTGTTATCTGGGTCAGCTTCTTGCATACGCTTGAGAAGACCTTCATCAACTGACTTTAAATTGGGAATTTTTGCCTTTTGAAGGGGTTGATAGATGTGCGATGCAACTTGCCTCGATAAGTAAGGCCATACGGTAACCACGACGACATCGTACCCCGATTGGCCCGCGAATAACTTGGTTTCCATAACTTCAGGGGTATCATAGACATCTAAGTTGACTTTGATGCCTGTTTCCTTTTCAAATTTTTGAATGATATCGGGAGAAAGTACATAAGCCCAGCAATAGACATTCACTGTTTTTGGTGATGTGGCATTTAAGGCTAATGGAATATGGAGACAATAGAGAGAGAAAAAAAGAACATGTATGACAGATTTAATCATGGCATCCCCTCTATTTTGTTTGTCATTTCATAAGTGGGTTGTGACATTAATAATCACAAATTACAAATGAAATCTGCAGCCCTATTTTCATCTTAAAACTATGAAGAAATCATTAAAGTATAGGGCTATTAATGATGTCCACTCTCAGGAGGGAGTATAGTAAACTTCGTGGGTTGTGTGAAGCCAACGGTTTGGCCGGCATGCGAGAGAATGGGCAGACGAACACCTAATTTCTCATAAAGTTCGTTATCGATACATCCAAGAGAATGTAAAATCGCCAGAAAAGCAACTTCAACGGATCTTGCGTTTCCATCATCCATTTTCACTGCTATCCCAAAACCCATTGAGGGAATAATGCCAACCTCGACTCCACCAGCACCCATTTTGCAGATAACTTCGCCTTGGGTGAAGTTGATAATCTTGGAATCAAAACCTTGAGAGCCAGAAATAAGCTCAGGATGTGCCTTTATCGCAGCTATGATACGACGAACGGCTTTTTGTCGAGGGTAGTGAAGGTGGGAAGGATCTGCCATCCTAGCCATCCCAAGAGCAATATTATAAAGAGGAAGGGCAAAGGCTGGGATACCACAGCCATCTTTTCCATGGGGCATATGAATGACATCCAGGCTTGTCATCTCACCCAAAGTCTGTTCCACCCGTCGTTGTGAAGGATGTTCCTTTGCAGTATATCCTTCGATTGGCTCGCCTCGATGGAGTGATGTCGTAATCATGCCCAGGTGCTTTCCAGAGCAGGCATTATGAAGCACGTGAGCATTTTCATAACTTGCATGAGCATAAGGACTCAAAGGACGATGAATCCCACATTCAAGGATGCGTTCATCTTTGCCAATTTTGCGGAGCCATTTTTCAAGAACATTCAAGTGCATAGACTCACCATGGTGCGAAGCAACAGCAAGGGCAATCTCTTCAGATGTCAAATGATAAGCGTCTGCTGCACCACTCTCAATCAATGGCAAAACTTGAAGTAATTTAAGAGCAGATCGTGCAAAAGTGGGTTCATGGTCATTGCCCCAGCGTCGAATAATATGTCCCATTGAGTCGACAACAACGGCTCTTCCTCGATGGTAGGATTCAATAGTCCGTCCTCGGGTGTCTTCAACCATGATAGGGTTCATATTTAAACCTCACCAAATTTATCATTAATTAATGAAATAAGAGAAGTTACTGCTTGTTCAGCATCTTCTCCTTCACCTTCAATGCAAACTAATGTTCCTTGACTCGCTCCTAACATGAGCAGTCCCATAATGGAAGTGGCTGGTACGCGCATGTTTTGAAAAGAAATAAAAGTTGAAGCACGGAATGATTCGGCAAGTTTGACAACTTGGGCAGAAGCTCGGGCATGTAATCCTTTGCGATTTTGAATTGTCGCTTCCTGCTTAACCATTTTGAACATCAGGTTCTCTCAAAGCGTGTGAAGCTGCATGAATATATTTGCGTCCTGCTTCTTGGGCTTCAAGAACAGCTTCGTGCAAGGACTTTGTTTTTCTAAGGCTCACAAGTTTAACAAGAAGAGGAAGATTCATGCCGGATACGATTTCGATATGTCGTCCCTCTAACAGGGAATGGGCAAGATTCGATGGTGTTCCGCCGAACATATCTGTGAGTATGATTACACCATCTCCGTCTTCAAGTGTATGAACGGCATTACGTATTTCGTCAAGTTTTGCTTCAATGTCATCATTGGGAAATAAGCTAACTGTAATGAAGTTTTCTTGTTTGCCAACAATATGTTCTACCGCCTTTTCAAATTCTTGCGCAAGGTGACCATGGCTGACAAGGATAAGTCCAATCATTTGATTTTTCTCTTTTGTAAATCACGATGTTTTAACTTTACATGATTTTTACTGTCATGTAACCACTTATTAAGTTGAGATGCGATAAAGACAGAACGGTGTTGTCCCCCTGTGCAACCAATACCGATTGTTAGGTAGTTTCTTCCATCTTCTTGAAAACGTGGAATTGAAAGTGACATAACTGATTTGAGTTGTTCAATAAAGGAATGATAATAGGGATCGTTTTCAATGAATTCCTTAACCATAGTATCTTCGCCCGTTAAGTTTTTGAGTTCTTCTACATAATGCGGGTTCTTCAAAAGACGAGCATCGAAGATCATGTCTGCTTCACGAGGAAGCCCATGACGGAAAGAAAAGGATGTAATGAAAATACTAAAGTGGGGTTCTTCCTCTTTGAGAAAGAAACGATACATTTGCCCTCTGAGGTCAGAAGGAAGCATATGGGTTGTATCAATGATTGAATTTGCACGGTCTTTTACTGATGATAAGAGTTGGCGTTCGAGCTGGATACCTTCGATAACTGGCCGTTCGTGAGCAAGTGGGTGGAGTCTGCGAGTCTCATTATATCGACGAGTGAGCACGTCGTCATCACAGTCGAAGAAAATAAGCTGTGGCTTAAGTGAGGTATATGAGCATAGCTTTTGATATTCTCTTAAAATGGCTTCCGCAGCAAAATCTCTTGTTCGCACGTCAATAGATATTGCCAAATTACAATCCTTTTCATTTCGAGAAAGAGTAACAGCTTGTAGGAATCTTATTGGAAGGTTATCTATGGTCTCAAAGCCAATATCCTCAAGAACTTTTAGAGCAAATGTGCGCCCAGATCCAGACATGCCAGTGATCAGCAAAACCTCAGTATTTTCCGCATTGTGGAATGCTTTTTTTCGTTCGTTCTTCAACCTTTAGACCACCTCTCTTTTTATATTACCAAATCAGCCTCATTCAGAGTCTCATCTCTAATTTCAATACCTAACTTATCAGCAGTTGTTTTGTTAATATAAAAGAGTAACTGATTTGGGTTTTGTATAGGAATGTCCTTTACGGGGACTCCATTCAAAATTTTGCTTACAATATTTGCAAGCTCAAAACCAGACTTATTCCAATCTACACCATAAGCAGCAAGGGCACCCTTTTCGACGATATCAACATCACTTCCGAAAATTGGAATATTATTGTGATCCGCAATTTTTACGATAGAATCAAGGGCTGTGATGACTGTATTGTCTGTAGGTAACAGGATGGCATCTACTTTTCCCACTAAAGTCTTTGTTGCTGCAGCGACTTCACTACTTTTTGAAGCGGTTGTCTCTATGATAGTTATATTTTCTTTAGCACACAGGTTTTTCAATGCTTCCACTTGCTTTTGCGAGTTGGCCTCGCCTGAGTTGTAAATGACACCGATTGTTTTGACATTCGGCACAAACTTTTTAACAAGATCAATTTGTTTCTCGGAAGGTACTAGGTCCGTTAAACCTGTGACATTTTGATGGGATGTGAGTTTTGCAGTTTCTGGATCTGTTACAGCAGCAAAAACAACGGGTATAGATGATGTCGCAGAAACGATCGCTTGTGTCATGGGTGTTGAAAGAGCAACGATAACTTTTGGGTTTTCACTGGCTAATTTATGTCCAATCTGAACAGCAATAGTCGGATTTCCTTGAGCATTATCATAAGACCAGATGATATTGACTCCTTCCACAAAACCTTTCTGTGCTAATCCTTCTTTTAAACCGTTACGGATTTTATCAAGAGCCTGATGTTCAACAATTTGACCGACTGCAACATGAGCAGAGTCTTCGGCTGTGACTGAGTGTGTCCAGAAAAAAGTGATTAAAAACATACATCGCCAAATTGACATCATTTTTCCTCCAAAACATGGTTTTTTATGTCGCACTTGAAATTCATTTTCTTAGCGGATTTTTCATTAATTGACATTTTTAACTCTTTAGGTTTTTCAACCGATATGTCTCCAGGGTTTTGACCTTTTAATACGTTTACGACAATTTGGCCAACTTGTCGTCCGATTTCTTTTTGATCATATGCATAAGCAGCTAACGCACCACGGGTGACAGACTCAGGATCACTGGTGAACAAAGGCTTGTTTGCATCTAGGCATATTTTAATGAGGGCTTCTAAGCCAGAAACAACTGTATTATCATTCCCAATAAAAAAGGCATCAATTTGATTTACCAGTTTTAGGGCGGCAGATTTGACATCTGATGACTTTGGAGCCGCCGCTGGTATTACACTTATTCCTTTGGCTTCTGCTTCAGCTTGCAGAGCGTCAAGAAAAGAGACATTGTTTGCTTCTCCCGGATTATAGACAACGCCAAGTGTTTTCAGGTTAGGTAAACAACCCATTATAAATTCTAGTTGCTCTTTTATAGGAGGAATATCTGCAACACCTGTTACATTACTACCAGGATGTTCAAGTGATGACACAACTTTTGCAGCAAGAGGATCACTAATGGCAGCGAATATTACGGGTGTTGTTTTAATTTGCTGTACAACAGTTTGCGCGGAAGGAGTGGAAATAGGTACAATAACGTCAAGAGACATACCTGCAAACTTTTGCGCAATTTGAGCTGCAATTGTTGCGTTTCCCTGTGCGTTCTCACTGATGATAGAAATATTATCACCCTCTTTGTATCCATTTTCTGCCAATTCCTCTAAAATCCCATCCCGTATAGCATTCAGCGAAGGATGGTCAACAATTTGCGTTATAGCAATTGTTTGGTGGGCATAGAGATTCTGTGAGTGAATTAAGGTTAATAAAAAAGATAGTGTTTTAAGTTGTTTTTGAAGTGCATTTAAAAAAGTCATTGTTTTCTCTCGTTAGCGTATTTGTTTTAAAAAGTTGTTTGTACTCATAAATCGTATATTCACGCCAACGCCAATAAGGAGCAGCTACAAGTGCATGTAAGTTTTGATAAAGCATGGCTAACTCCTTTCTACTTCAAGACCTTAACTTTAGGAAAAAAATTAAGTGAAGTCAAGGTCTAAAGCAGTATTTGTATAGGTTCATATGAAATGAGACATTATGCAGCCTCCGGATTGATGGAGCGAATATAGCTTAAAAGAGTCAACATATACAAGCTGGCCTGAGGTCTAAAAGAGTTGTATTTATGAACAGCCTTTTGGAGTTCGGCATTGATCGTACTGATAGATTCAGCGTGAATGTCGCGTCTTCTATATAATTCTTCTCTAAAGATTCTATTTCCTCTTTTCTCTTGTAGACCATTAACTAGATGTTTTGAACAACAAGCAACTCATTATTCAATTCGACTTTATGCAGCAACTTTACCCTGTTCCAGTTGAATCACATGATCGGCTTTATCGATGGTTGACTTTCGATGAGCAATGATCAGTGTTGTCCTGTTGTGCTTTAGACGATCGAGGGCTTTTTGGATCTTTTCTTCACTTTCTGTATCGAGGGCGCTGGTGGCCTCATCAAGTAATAGAATCGCTGGGTTTTTTAAAATGGCACGTGCGATGGCTATCCGTTGTTTTTGTCCCCCTGAGAGAGCGACTCCCTTTTCGCCCACTTTTGTATGGTATCCATGGGGCAGAGGCTCGATAAACTCATCAGCAAAAGCTTCTGTTGCAGCTTGCATCACTTGCTCTTTGGTTGCCTCCAGGTTTCCAAAGCGGATGTTTTCATAGAATGTGGTGCTAAACATAATGGGATCTTGAGGAACAAGTCCAATCGTATGACGTAATTCGTGAAGATGAAGGTCTTGGATCGATATACCGTCGATGAAGATTTGCCCTTTGAGTGGGTCATAAAAACGCATCAGAAGGTTGAATATTGTTGTTTTACCAACACCTGACGGACCAACGAGCGCAGTTGTTTTGCCTTTGGTTGCTTCAAAGGAGATGCCTTTTAAGACGGGATGATGAGGGCGCGAAGGGTAGGTAAAACTCACATTATTAAATTGAATATGGCCCTGAATGGGCGAGGGAAGAATTTGAGGAATTGCTGCGTTCTTCTGTCGAGGCTTAAGGCTAAGAAATTCAAAGATACGTTCGACCCCTCCGGCGGCACGTAAGATATCACCATGAATTTCACTGAGAGATCCCAGGGCGCCAGCGACAGCTGCAGCAAAAAAGAGAAATGCAGATAGTTCGCCGGGTGTCATCGTGCCGGAAAGGACATTTTGACCACCTACCCATAATACGGCGCTTACTCCTGAAAAAACCAGAACCATGACAAAGGCTGTTAAGCGTGCTCGTGATTCCACACGTTTGACAGAAGTTTGATAGGCACTATCCACTTCACGAGAAAAAAGTCTATTCATGTAAGCTTCTTGACAAAACGCCAGCACAGTTCGGATGGCACCAAATGTTTCATCTAAACGAGTTGAGACTTCAGCAGTCTTATCTTGGGCCTTGCGTGAAAACTCTTTGACTTTTTTACCATAAAAAAGGATCGGGATTAAAACAATCGGTATGATCAACAAAAGTGTACCTGTTAATAGAGGGCTTGTGAGAAGCAGCATAACAAGCCCGCCGACTATAATCAGCAAGTTACGAAGTGCAACAGGAATAGACGTTCCGAGGATAATCTGAAGGAGAATCGTATCCGTCGTCAGGCGGGATTGAATCTCCCCCAGGCTAGTTGTTTCAAAAAAAAGCATGTCTTGTTGTAAAAGATGTTCGAAAATATTTTTGCGGAGGTCAGCAATGACCCGTTCGCTGAGCTCTGAAACCCAATAAAGACGACCATAGCTTGCCAGTGCCATGATACATACGATGGCAAGTAGAATAAGAAGAGAGCCCAAAAGTCCAAAAGATGATGATTGAACGAAGCCATGGTCGACAAAGTGACGTAAGCCTACACCTACGCCAAGAACCGTAAGAGACGCGACAACTATAGATAACCCGGATAAAAGCAGTGTTTTGGGATAGTGGTATATATAGGGTAGGACTTGGTTAAGAACTTTAATTTCAGTTCCTTTAGGGCGCTCATGGGTTATTTCTTCATCAAGATAACTGGGTTCACGCAGCATATTCATCTCTTTCCTTAAATAATATCTCGTCGAGAGGTCTATCTGTTCGGGTGCAATACCAACCATTATTTTTGAAGACGAAGTGATGAGCTCCTGTAAAAGGGGAGGATAACCAGATTTGTTGAGTTACGCCATGTTTATTCAAAAGGTATTGTTTGCCATCAGTCAGTTGAACAATGAGAGAATCCTCAAAAAGATCGACTTCAGCTTCAGGCCAAGCTGTTTCAAAATATTCAGCCATCTCCTCAAGAATATGTGCTGCAGATTGGTGAAAATTGTCCATTGTTTTTCCTTAAAATTATGAAAAGTAATGCTAACGTTCTCTGCTGCATTTGGGAATAGGCAGAATGATAAATACTAGAAATTATTACTTACTGCAAATTCGATTTTCGTTTCTTCTCTATAGTCTTTAGCGTCATTCGGCTTAGTTTTATAGAGTTTTAGCCAGCATTAGCAGCGCTTGCGACAGGCAGTTCTGGCCATCTCAGTAAAGTATTAAAGCGGGTAAGGAGGCCCTTACTTGGCAAATGATCACTTTCAATCATGCCAGTGATTTCGCAAATCATAGATTGGCACGCATCGTTATATTCTAGACTCTCATCAGTTTCACTTGAAGCTTTGAGTTGCCGAAGCATTAATTTAACGAGGTACTCTGCTGCATGGTAGGGGTTAACGCCATATTTACGACTCATGGCCTTTCGTTTCGCATGTGCCTTCGTTTGTCTGTTTAATTCTTCGTCAGTATTTTCTTTTATGATTCGATGGTAATCTTCCGTATCATCAGTGCCATAGGTCATTATGTAGAAACCTTCGCTGGTTTCTGTATGGAAACGTTCTCCGAATCCAGGAGAAAAAAGAAAAGCATTGGTATAAATATGACGTTGTTCAGAGTCCGGAGGACCATATAGATTCGCTTGGGTAAATGTTTGAAGCCCTTCATAGTGCCATCCAAGCCTATTGATAGCCGCATTAAACTGAGCTCTCCATCCGTCATCATTCATTGCTGAATTTATAAAAGGAGCGTTTCTGTAATTTGGTTCGTCACCCCTATCAGGGTCTGTAGTAACACTAATATGTAAACTAAGAAGCACTCTTGAAGATGGATGAAGATTTTCAACGTCTAGATCCATTGCAGAAGTAAAGGTTGGCAACATAATGAAGAGGTGAAAATATTTAATAATCATTTTCTACGAAAGTAATTATAATATAAAATCATATGACTGTGTTGTATGTCTTTGTCAATCCTAAAAAATTTGTTTCGTAAACTTATGGTCTATATCCTCTTTACCAAGCCGCGATCTTAAATTATGGTAGTTTATTAAAAATGGAGCCTATTGATGTCAGACATAATCAGAGAACTTGAAGAAGATATTCACGACGAGCGTATACTTAACTTTTGGCGCACCTATGGAAATTATCTAATTGGCTTGGCGCTTGCCCTTGTGATTGGAACTGCCAGTTATGTTACATGGAAATATGTGAACCAGCGGTGGCAGCTCCAAGCTTGTGAATCCTATTCAAAAGCTGTTCAACTGGTGCGTGTTGGCAAGAAAGATGAAGCTCTCAAGATATTCGAGGAGCTTGGTCAAAGAAAGGGTGGGTACGCAAAGCTTGCCCAGTTATATGCCGGATCTCTTTTATCCGACCCAAAAGAATTATATATGAAAATGGCCAAACAGAATGTTGCCGATCCAGCCCTTGGGAATCTTCCCAAAGTGATATTAGCCGCACGTGAAGTTGATCATTCTGGTGAGCTGGGTGCGATTGAATCTTTAACAGCACCTCGCAATGCTTGGGCGCCTCTTTCATTGGAAGTTCTGGCCTTGGCGAATCTCAAAAAGGGTGATCAAGTGAAAGCTGCAGAAAACTATGCAAGGATTTTAAAAGAAAAAACGTCGACTTTACAGGAAATTATGCGCGCAACTCTCATGCTATCACAGCTTGTTGTACCAGCTCACCTTCTTGAAGAAATGTATAAAGAAGAGGAAGTACAATGAAATTTCGTTTACTTGGGTGTCTGATATTCTTAGTGCTTGTTGCTTGTGACTCTAAAAAAACAGTGATCACAGGTCAGCGAGTCCCTGTTGTGAATTATGAAATTACTGTAAAAGTTGACGAAGACGCTAAGGATGTGGTTGTTTCACTTCCCATAACTGAACTTGGCACAGCTTGGCCTCAAGAGGCCGGTAATGCGGCCCACCTTATGCCCCATGGATCACTTAAGGATGTTCCCCAACAAGTTTGGGAAGTATCTGTAGGATATGGAAATGGAGCTGGTCGTTTACTCTCAACCCCAATCGTTGCGGAAGGCATCATTTATACTCTCGATACAAGAGGAACAGTTATTGCCTCTGATGCCACATCTGGTGCGACACTTTGGGGGGCATCTATTGCTCCTGAGGGACATAACGAATCAATCATAGGGGGAGGGCTTGCTTTTGGAGATGGTAAAGTTTTCGTAACATCTCCCTATGCTGAAGCTCTTGCTCTTGAAGCAAAAACA
>CAYRHD010000014.1:0-2509 GCA_964424065.1 uncultured Alphaproteobacteria bacterium | reverse complement strand
GGTAAGGTATTATGGCGCTATCCCTTACAAAGTCCTGTGCGTGCTGCTCCAACCTATGAAGAGGGCCGGGTTTTTGTACTATCCATAAGCAACCAACTTGATGTTGTTGATGCAGACAAAGGTACGCGTCTTTGGGAACATGCCGGGATTATGGAGACAGCAGGATTATTAGGTTCGGCTAGTCCAGCCGTTTCACAAGGAGTAGTTGTTGTGACCTATTCATCTGGTGAGATCTTTGCTTTAAGAGCAGATAATGGACGTCAATTGTGGACCGAAACATTGAGCACTACTCGACGCCCCGATTCTCTTTCAGCCATATCCCATATTCGAGCTCTTCCTGTCATTGATGGCAATAAAGTAATCATTATTGGGCATAACCAACGCATGGCTGCTTATGAGCTTGCGAATGGGGAAAGAATTTGGGAGCGCAGCGTCGGTGGAACCAGAACTCCAGCTGTTCTCGGAGACTATATCTTTATGATAAATTCTTATAATGAGCTGGTGTGTTTAACAAAAGATTATGGTCAAGTTGTTTGGGTGCAAAAGTTAGACTGTGATCCTGAAAATAATACAAAAGTTGTATGGCAGGGCCCTCTTGTGGCTGGCGATAAGCTATACGTCGTTAGTTCATCTGGTGTATTAGCAACTCATGAGCCAAGTACAGGACGATTACAGTCTCGCCGAACTGTGGGATCTTACGTTTCGTTGTCGCCCATCCTTTCGCAAGAGACGCTCTACATGATGACGGATAATGGCAATTTGATGGCTTTCAGGTAGTTGAGAAAGGCGACCTTTTCCAGATGTGAAAACAAAGGGCCAGAGCAACTCCTCCCACGTTATCACCCTCGCGAAAGTTTAATGTTTTCTCTATTTACTGGATTTTCGCTTTCGTAGGGTATAACTTTAAGTTACAGTCAAAGTCAAAGTAATTATGTTATGCTAGTTCATCTGTTTTGTATCAACAAATGATATTGCATCTAGTTCAAAAAGTTTGACTTTTTTAAATATTTCTGATAAAAGCATCTATTCTGTGAATCCTTACAAAAAGGAAAATTATGCCTGAAGTTTTAATTGCTGGTCCTGTTGGTCGAATCGAAGCTAGATATCACCAAAGTAAAATCCGTAATGCACCGATTGCTATTGTTCTTCATCCCCATCCCGAACATGGCGGAACGATGAACAACAAGATTACGTACGCGATGTACCGTACCTTTGTGGAAATGGGCTTCAGCACGCTTCGTTTTAACTTCCGAGGGGTTGGCCGCTCTGAAGGCAAATTTGACCATGGTGAAGGTGAACTCAGTGATGCAGCTGCCTGCTTGGACTGGCTTCAAGTCCAAAACCCTGAGCCACGTCAATGCTGGGTTGCAGGATTTTCCTTTGGCGCATGGATTTGCATGCAACTATTGATGCGACGCCCTGAGCTGGATGGATTTATTTCTGTAGCACCACCAGCCAATATGTATGACTTTTCATTCTTGGCACCATGCCCCGTTTCAGGTCTTATCCTTCAAGGCGCAAAAGATGAAATTGTCCCTAAGGAATCCGTCATGAAGCTTGCTTCACGCCTCTCAGCTCAAAGAGGGCTTCACATTGATTACCGCAGTATTCCTGATGCGGATCATTTTTTTGCAAATGAAATTCCATTGTTGACGAAGCATATGCAAGATTATGTTCAGACAGCATTGAATCCAGTGGCGAAGGCTGCAAACGGATAACTCTATCTATCTCTGTTTTATTTTTTCACTGAGCATCACTCCACCTATAGCTGTTGTATGTTCACTTTCACCGATATATGCTCATGATCAAACTGGTTCTCTGAAAGTTTGGGTTGCACGAGTACGTACTATACCGTTACAGCCAGTTTTGCAGAACACGCAATTATCACGAATAGCACAAACGTTGGAGAGCTTATCAACAATGACAAACTCTCCCGCCCCGTAAAGGATGGGAGACGCCTGTTGTCCCGGGAAACGTGATAGGAAGCCCCCTTAAAGACCTTACTGCCAGATAACCAAAAGCTTGAGCCTCAAGGGCATCTCCATTCCATCCATGCTGTGAACCAACAAGAACATTACTGTTTAATTTGTCTTTAAGCATTTCAAGAAGTGTCAGATTGTGAGCTCCACCTCCAACGATAATCCATTTTTTAGGACGTTGTGGAAAATGATCTAAGGCTCTCTCAACAGCTGCTGCTGTAAATGCCGTTAGGGTTGTGGTGCCATCCTCTAGTGACAGTGTCTTTATATCTTCTAAACAAGATTGAAAAGTTAGGCGATCCAATGATTTGGGTGGCGACTTTGAAAAATAGGAATGGGAAAGCCATTTCTTTAGAAGAACATTGTTGACAGAGCCTAGAGCAGCAATTTTTCCTCCAACGTCCCATGAGAGATTGGTATGCTTTCGAATCCAATCGTCAATCAGGGCATTTCCAGGGCCTGTATCGAAGCCTAAGAGTTCTAACTCTTTATCACTCATCCATGTCACATTCGCGACACCTCCTATATTA
>CAYRHD010000013.1:8598-57005 GCA_964424065.1 uncultured Alphaproteobacteria bacterium | reverse complement strand
GTAAGCGTCCGGTGAAGTGCATCTAGTTATAGAATTTAAAAGCATCGATAGTGGAGGAAATCGAAATTTAAAGAACGTCAATTTTAATGCCAAAGAAGTTTTCTAAACCGCCTCGTATTTACACATTTGATCAATGGCAGAAGATCATTCAAGATTGGAAAAAAAGTGGTCTTACAAAGCAGGCATACTGCAGCCTCAATGATGTTGTTACAACCACTTTTCATAAATGGGAAAAAATACTAGCAGATCCCGAGCTTTCGAAGCGAGCATATGATCGTGCAAAAGCTGAAGTAGGACGTCGCTATACTCTCGAACAGTGGAAAGATTTTATTAAAGAGTGGAAAAAAAGTGGCCTTTCAAGAGACGCATTCTCTAGGGAAAAAGGACTTGCTTCTACCACCCTTTATTCATGGATACAAAAGGTTGATACATTGGAACGTTTACAAAACCAAAAATCCATTTCTTCGTACCAACCAGCTCAATCTAAGTCATCCATTCAAGATCTGTTTATTCCTGTCACTCTTAAGCAAGATTCCATAAATGCTTCCTCTTCAAAAGATTTCTTGAAAGTAGAATTAACTCTATCTCAAGGACATCGATTGTCAATTCAAGGAGCAGCTTGGGATGATGTCATTTCTTTATTAACCCCCTTATTAACACAATGAAGGAGAGAAACCTATGATACCTGTTGGCGTAAAAGTTTATGTGGCTAGAGATCGTATTTCCATGAGTAAATCATTTGATGGTTTAAGTCTTCTTGTCCAAGATGTTCTTGAGATGGACCCCCTTTCTGGTCATATGTTCATCTTTTTTAATAAGAGATCCAACTATATGAAAGCCTTATACTGGGATCGAAATGGTTTTTGCATCTGGCAAAAGAGGCTTGAGAAAGGAACCTTTCGAATTCCTTCGATTACGAATGTTCAGTGGGAAGTTAGCTTTCAAGAATTACAGATGCTGCTCTCTGGAGTTGATATAAGGTATATGCCACATCCTGTGAATATAGAAGATTACGTTGTAAACTAAAGATTGTTTGTTAAATCCCTAAAAATAGTGTAGCGTTCCGGGTATGAAAGCTCGAAAAGAACTTCCTAATGATACGGTTGAGCTGAAAGGCCTTGTTTATCAGCTGCTGGATGTTGTCGAAGAACAGAAAAAGCTGATTGCAAATCAAAACGAACGCATCGAAACTCAGTTCCAAAAAATAGAAGAACAGTCTCAAAAGATTGAAGAACAGTCTCAGCGCATTGATCAACTCACTGATCAAGTGAACTCTTTAAAACGGTATCGATACGGGAAAAAATCTGAAAAAGTGAAGAAAGAAAAGGTTGAACCAGACAACCAACAAGAAACTCAGGAAACATCACCGGACGCTAACCGTCATCGGATGACACTCCATCATTGCTTAGGATCGGTTGTTCCTTCCGATATCATGGGCTTTGGAATTCCTTTCGGTTCATTATTTGATGCTCGTGTGCAAAAGCATATGCAGCTGCGACCTTATGTCTATATGGCTCCATGGTATACCTTTGAGAACCAAATCGTGGGGGGATTACCTTGGGATATTTTTACGTTTTCTGATCATGTCTATGGAAGAGATTCCGTTGTCTTTGTCCCAAAGAGTGAAGCCGAAAAGTTTACGGAAGAAAATCAAGGTTTCGAAGGTACATGTGTATTTTATGATCCTGCTGAAGAAAAGCTTCCTGACTTAGTTTCACAAATTCTTGAGCAGAGAGGTGCATGGCGCACCTCATTTGAAACAGTTGACAGGGAGCCAACAAAGAAGAAAACTTTCATCAACGGACATGAGATAGATCAAGAACAATTGATGAGACTTTTGAGCGGAAAAGTACCCTACGTTGGGTTGCACCAAAAATCACTGTTTAGAGGTTTGGAATCTCTTCTAGAATGGTTTACCAGACCGTTTTTATGTAAGACAAAATATGAACGCGTATTTTTGCCTATAGCTCATGAAAGAGCTTTGAAAGATTTAGTTTTTTGTGTTTTTCAGCTGCTTGAAGAAGAATTAGACACACCCCTCTCACGATGGTTTATAGATAGTTTATCGCAATGGAAAAAGAGCCTTTCTTTATGGCTAGATTTATATATGAATGTGCACGGTGCGCTTCTGAATGGAAGAATCATTGAAGGAGAAGAAACATTAAAGAAATTAAAGCTCTTAAGGTACAATATTGATGAAGTTAGGGCATTTTTGGACACACTGCCCCTCAAAGAACAACAAGTAGAAGATGTTCCTATAGATGGATACAGTACACGTGCTCCCCACCTTGCCGCATTTCTTCGAAAGGCAGGAGCTTCTGCCAAGTCTTATGAGATGAGTTCAGATCAATTTCAGGTGTCGATTCCTGAGTATTTGGAGGCTCTTAGAGGTTTATCTCCTGACTCTCTGAGAAAGATTTCAGAGAGATTGCAAGCCTCAAAAACAACAGCACCGGGTCTTATAAACGCGATTAATCAGTTGCGTTTTGACTGAATTTAAAACCTATGCCACAACAAATAAAGGGCAGATAGTCCTACAAGGATATAGATAACCCGAGTAATAAAACTATTGGAGCCTAGAATCCGTTCAATAAGGTTTAAGTGAAATGCGCCGACGAGTCCCCAGTTCAGTGCGCCTGCAATAACCAGGTAGAAAGTCACGAGATTTAAGATGTTATAAAAATTCATTTTGTGCCTCTTTTCTTATTTATAGATAGTGTTACAAAATCTATTTATCTGCTAACAATGCCACCTTCGATCTTGGGTGTCATTCTTGACATTCAGTGTCATCTCTCTCTTTTTGTCATCTCCGCGAAAGCGGAGATCCATGTTTCAGCTTACTCCTGGATTCCTGCTTTCGCGGGAATGACAAAGTGAGAAACTAAGTTCCACCCTAGTACAGATTTTCTATGAGAGGAAGGATTTTTCTTTTTGGTTTGTTTTTCTTTTACAGATTGGGTAAAGTTTCATTTCATTTTAAAAACAGGAATACGTTCATGACTCATCGTGATAATGATGAAGAATTTAAAAGACTCCTTGAAGGCTATAAGCAATTTCAAGTGGAGTATTTTAAAAATCCTCATAACACGCTTTATGAGGATTTGACAGAAAATGGCCAAAGTCCGAAAACCATGGTTATTGCGTGCAGTGACTCACGAGTGGATCCTTCCATCATTTTGAATAGTGCTCCTGGCGATTTGTTCGTCGTCCGAAACGTCGCCAATCTTGTTCCGCCATTTGAAAGAAATCCGGGTTATCATGGTACCAGTGCCGCTCTTGAATTTGCTGTTCAAACGTTGTGTGTCCAGCACGTTGTGATCTTGGGACACAGTTATTGTGGAGGTATTCGCGAGCTCATTGAGCATCCTGAGCATTTGACCGACGTCAAAGAAAACAGTTTCCTTCGCAGTTGGATGCAAATTGCTGAAAAAGCAAGGGCAGTGGCTATTAAAGAAACAGAAGGCCTGCCTTTTCTAGATGTTGCAAAAGCGTGTGAGAGAGAATCTCTGCGCGCGTCTTACAATAATCTTCTCAGCTTTCCTTGGCTTAAAGATAAAGTTGAGAGAGGTGCTCTCACAATTCATGCTTGGCATTTTGACCTTAATACAGGGGTGATTTATCAGTTGAATGAAGAAACGGATAAGTTTGAGCCACTCGAGGGGAAGAATCAGGAAAGAGCCGGTTCACAAAAACTTGCTTAATATTGTTGGATGGGCATTCTGAGTTCATTGTAAAATTTGTGTTATCTCCTTATTTCTGGCATACTAAGAGATGGGAGGAAGACATGGATCAAGAAGCTTTATTTCAAACTTTAGGATTAGATCTAAAAGCCTTTCAAAAGGGTGACATTGCCGTTAACTCGCCCATAGACGGTCAACTTATTGGGTATGTTCAACAAACCTCCTCAAAGGAAGCGCAAGATCAAATTCAAAAGTCGGTTGTCAGTTTTAAGAATTGGCGTTCTGTACCTGCACCAAAAAGAGGAGAGCTTATTCGTCTCTATGGGAATCAGCTGCGAGTACACAAGGAAGCTCTGGGAACGTTGATTACCCTCGAGACTGGCAAAATCCTTCAAGAAGGTTTGGGTGAAGTTCAGGAAATGATAGATATCTGCGATTTTGCTGTTGGTATCTCTCGTCAGCTCTATGGTTTAACCATTGCGTCCGAACGTCCGGATCATCGAATGATGGAAGCCTGGCATCCTTTGGGACCCGTGGGAGTCATCTCGCCGTTTAACTTTCCATTGGCTGTTTGGTGCTGGAATTTTGCCTTGGCCATTGTTTGTGGTGATCCCGTTTTGTGGAAACCCTCGAAAAAGACACCTCTCACGGCAATGGTAGCAACCTATTTGTTTGATAAAGCTGTTAAAGAGTTTAAAGATGCTCCTGCTGACCTTTTACAAGTGATGATTGGAGCTCGTGAAATTGGAAAAGTCCTTGTGGATAGTCCGGATGTTCCTCTGATTTCAGCAACCGGCAGTACATCTATGGGGAGAGAAGTGAATAAGGGGGTTGCGGAACGTTTTGGTCGAACCATCCTTGAATTAAGTGGTAATAATGCCATGATTTTAACTCCCTCAACGGATTTAGATTTGGCTCTGCGAGCGATTACATTCTCTGCCTTAGGAACAACGGGGCAAAGATGCACAAGTCTCAGAAGGCTGATTGTTCACGAGTCACTTTATGAGACTGTGGTTAAGCAGCTTAAAAACGTTTATGTCCAAGCACGGGTGGGAAATCCTTTAAACTTTGACACAATAATGGGTCCTCTTATTGACCAGGAGAGTTTTGCGGCTATGCAAGAAGCGCTTGAAAAGGCCCGCTCAGAGGGAGGGAAAGTTTTCAGTGGGGAGCGAACGTTAGAAAAGGAATTTCCGAAAGCTTACTATGTCAGACCGGCGCTTGTGGAAATGGAAAAGCAAACGGACATTGCTCGGAAAGAAACCTTTGCGCCCATTCTCTATATTATGCCCTATCAAAATTTTGAGGATGCCATTGAAATGCATAATGCTGTTTCTCAAGGGCTGTCTTCCTCTATCTTTACAAATGATATTCATAAAGCAGAAGTTTTTATCTCTCCCCGTGGCAGCGATTGCGGAATTGCCAATGTGAACATTGGGACATGTGGGGCTGAAATCGGTGGCGCTTTTGGCGGAGAAAAAGAAACCGGTGGAGGAAGTGAGTCTGGTTCTGATGCTTGGAAGAATTATATGCGCCGGATGACAATTACAGTTAATTATTCTCATGACATGCCTCTTTCTCAAGGCATTCAATTTGGAGTTGAAGAACCGTGAATAAGTTTAAATGGGATGATCCCTTTTTGTTCGAAGAACAACTGAGTGCTGAAGAAAAGTTGATTCGGGATACGGCTCGACGCTATGCCCAGGAAAAGCTTATGCCACGCATTCTGGAGGCTAATCGCCATGAAAAAGTCGATCTGGCAATTTTTAAAGAAATGGGTGACTTGGGCTTTCTTGGGATGACACTTCATGGTTACGGTTGTTCGGGCAGTTCTTACACAGCCTATGGCCTTGTTGCAAGAGAGCTAGAACGCGTCGATTCAAGTTATCGTTCGTTGCTTAGTGTCCAGTCCTCTCTTGTGATGAATGCCATCTATCAGTATGGAACGGAAGAACAAAAGCAACGTTTTCTCCCACTGTTGGCAAAAGGAGAGTTGATCGGTTGTTTTGGATTAACCGAGCCCAACCATGGTTCTGATCCAGGATCTCTTGAGACGAAAGCCAAGAAAGTTGACGAGGGATGGATAGTTCGGGGAACAAAAGCGTGGATTACTCATAGTCCCATCGCAGATATATTCATTGTATGGGCAAAAGTGGAAGGTGAGATTAAAGGCTTTATCTTGGAGAAAGAGATGAAGGGTCTATCCGTTCCCAAGATTGAAGGAAAATTTAGTTTGCGGGCATCTCCAACCGGTGAAATTGTGATGGATGATGTCTTTGTCCCCGCAGAAAACATGCTGTCGAATGCAATTGGACTCAAAGCCGTTATGGGATGTTTAAACAATGCACGCTATGGCATTGCGTGGGGAACACTTGGTGCTGCAGAGTTTTGTTGGCATATGGCGCGCGCGTACACGCTTGAGCGGTCACAATTTGGAAAACCATTGGCAGCCAATCAATTAGTTCAGGCTAAGCTTGTTGACATGCAAACGGATATTTCACTGGCGCTACAAGCCGCTCTCCGCATGGGACGACTCAAAGACGAAGATAACTGTTCACCAGAGCTAGTCTCAATGATGAAACGAAACAATGCGGGTAAAGCGTTAGAAATTGCTCGTGTGGCCCGTGATATGTTGGGAGCCAATGGCGTATCCGATGAGTATCATGTGATTCGACATGTCATGAATCTTGAGTCGGTCAATACGTACGAGGGAACCCATGATATTCACACACTCATTTTAGGGCGTGCACAGACAGACTTGGGAGCGTTTTAACACACACTCACTTCCTTAACCATGTTTCTTACTTGACTTTACCTCACCTCACTTACTTTTACAGGGCTCTAAAAGACATTTTGAGCTATAGGTTTCCATCTCTACACCTTAAGAGGAATCCATTCTTGTGCAATATCTCCTTGCCAATATCCTCCTGAAATACGAGGATTCGCAACTTTACCTTCAATAGTCGTTTTTTGATTTCCAGCAATATTTGCTTCGTTTAAATATAGTTCTTCTGGATTTCCAAGTAGAATAAACTCATCGTACCCTCTGTTTTTTTTGTAATCGCAGAACCCTTCCGTATAACGTATATATATAGAAACCATATATCTTCCTTGATCGTCTTTATAGACTCTGTATTTCGGACCAGGATCATGTTGGCGTGTTTGATCAGGCTCAATAGGAAAAGCAATGCGTCCATCTTGTAATTTTATGTCTTGCAAACCCCAATCGGATCCATCAACGCTCCTTTCAGGCTTAAAAGCAATCCAAAGCTGTTCTTTAGGAACTTCCGATATGACGATAGAAACAGTACGGCCATCATTCATATGAATATCATAGTGTGCATCAGTGCCAAACTCACTGCGTAGTTTGAATGTAATGTCGGCAACACTTTCAGTATCTAATGAGCTTACTGTTTCTTGTGAGCTTGGTTTGACCGCAAGAGCGTGACCATTTAAGAAGATTCGTCCTTTTTGAAGACGCTTTAAGTGACGAGCTGTAAATGCTTGACTCTCTTGATCACTTATCTCTCCTTTTAAGCCTGCACGTCCATGGTCAGAAAAAGAAACTCCTAATAATATAAAGGTACTTGCTAAAAAAAGATTGGGGCTAACTTATCCTAATCTACGACAGCCCCTTTTATTTTTCTCTCATTCGAATTATCTCTTGAAGCAATACTTAATAGAGAATTTTCACTTGTAATCATGTCAATCTCCTTTTTATTTATGGTGCACCCGAAAGGATCCGAACCTCTATCTTCCACATAAGATTGTGGGGCTTTATCCCGTTAAGCTACAGGCGCTTAATTTAAGTCTATGAAGCATTCAATGCTTCGATTAATATCTGCTTCCGTTGTAAATCTCCCAAAACTAACACGAATTGATCGCTTTATTTTTTCAATGGGAATCCCCATAGCAAGCAACACATGACTCGGAGTTTGATCATGGGATGTACATGCAGACCCCGTACTAACAGAAAGCTTGTTTTTAAGAAGCTTTATCAATTCTAGGCTTGTATAGTCCGGAAACAAAAAACATAAGGTATTCGGTAAACAACTCGTCTGATCTCCAAACACTTCAACCCCAGGATATTTACTCTGAAGTTCTTTTATAAACCTATTTTTTAATCGAAGAGTACGCTTACTTTCCTTAGCAATGATTTTAGAAGCAATTTCACATGCTTTGGCCATTCCTACAGCTCCTGGTAAATTTGGCGTACCAGCTCGCATCCCATATTCTTGCTCTCCACCAATCATTGTTGGAAATTCACTTATAAAATTTGAAGCTCTTGCATATAAGGAACCAACTCCCTTTGGTCCATGGAACTTATGTGCTGAAAAACTCATATAATCTATAGGTATTTCCTGAATACTAAAGGGTAGTTTACCAATCATTTGGGTTGCATCAGTATGAAAGGGAATAATATTTTCTCTAGCAATACTTAATATCTCTTTCAGAGGCTGAAGCACTCCCGTTTCATTATTAGCAGCCATCACACTTATCAATGCAGTGTGAGGGCGAACAGCTTCTTTAAGAGATTCTAAATCAATGACTCCTGAAGGCTTAACAGGTATATAGGAAACCTCTCCTCCACGAGCTTCAAACCGCTTACAATATTCTAATATACTTTTATGTTCTATTTGGCTAACAATCAAATGAACTTGGCATTTATAAGAATTATGAGTTATGGCGTTTAATACCGTATTGTTTGATTCCGTCGCGCTTGAAGTAAAAATGATAGAGTTTTCTGGCGCCTTAATTAAAGCGGCAACTTTCTTTCGAGATTGATTGAGAAGATCATCGGCCATCCAACCATGAAAATGAGTTGTAGATGCAGGATTACCATAGCAGTTTCTGTAAGTATCAACCATTGCTTCTAAAACTGCAGGGTCAATAGGGGTGGTTGCATTGTTATCAAGGTATATTATTCTTTCAAGCACTTTTTCTTACCTCTGAAAGAGACACATTTTTATAATTTAGCTGAGAAAGTAACCCCTCTTCATCAAAATAGAAAACATTCACGATTTGAAAGTTCACGGTTTTTATACTAGCTGGATAAAAAACTTTTTCGAGAGCCTGCAAACCACTTTCAACATTTGGCTTATCCGTTCTTTCGCACCAATCTATTGTTATAAAATTGTTATTACGATGAAATTTTTTTCGGAGGATTTCTAACGTATCTAAATAATGCTGAGCCACAATACATGGGCAATGAACATTAATCAAATCCCCCTTTTTCTGTGCAAGAAATATTTTTCGTTCGCTGTGATTTTTAAAAAAAATGGAATACTCCTCATCACTCTTTTCCAAAACTAGTTGAGGCGAATCTGATTTGAGAAGGCCTCTTAACCTTCTAATAGCTCTATTCTTAACGGCACGTTCTGAAACAATCCTCACATCTTTTGCTTTCTGACCAATCTTTGCTTGTAAAATTTCTTGTAAGGATTCATGCAAAGTCACTCTATCTGCCCATTCTTGATTTCCAGCAACTTCACATGCCTGGGAAGAGCATTCTAGACCTAAATTATCAATCAAAATACCAAAGACTACCTTAATACTATTAGCATATTTATCTTTTAAAACTTTACCAAAAGCCAAGGCATCCAATAAAGAAGTCAAAGAGAAAGTGGTGATGGGACTGGCTGCTTTGTAGTGCCCCGCATCTAAATAAATTACTGTGTTGGAGTCGCCTTTAATTCTTTCATCTAAGATAGAAATCAATTCAGATATATATGTTTTAGTCAAGACCAAGCTCCCATTTTTCTCAATTACTATAATTATTTAAAGAAAAAATACAATATATAATTGCTCATTTCCAGCAACTCTGATTAAAATGAACAAGCTACAACATAAAGGAAAATCATATGCATCATTTACGTTTCGATATATTAATTTTCTTCATTTTCTCCTTTTTGGCGCTAAGCAAAGACTTTTCTCAAAAAGTATATGCAGCTAATCTCAATATTTACCCCACATTCAATAAAATGGGGTGGATCTCAAAGCCTGAAGATAAATTAAGTCAAAAATATATAGATTTTTCGTCCTCTGCAGCAGGGCCTTCTCTCGAAGTGGGAGCTGGATTTGGACTAGCATCTATAGAGATCCTTAAAAAGACTTCGAATAAAAATAAGATTGTTTTGATAAATGATCTTGATGCAAGGCATTTAAAAGTTGCTTACACACTTATCCCTAACTCCCACAAGAAAAATTCCATTTTAATTCCTGGAAACTTTCTAGATGATTTATGCATACAAAAAGAAAGTTTGGATTCTATCCTTGCCTCTCGCCTATTTATTATGCTTTCCGGTATAGAAGTAAAAAAAGCCCTTGAAAGATTCCACACCTGGCTCCGTCCTGGAGGCAAACTATTTATACTTACTGCAACACCATATCGAGAGAGTTTTGAATTCTTTTATAAGACTTATGAAGAAAAGCAAAAAGAAAACTTTCCCTATCCAGGTGAAATAGACGATGTCAAAACATGGTGCTCCTCTTGTGTCGATCATCTGCCTGATTTCATACACCTTTTTGATATTACTAACTTAAGAAATCTCGTGACTCAAGGTGGTTTTATAATTGAGGAAAGTGGATATCTTCCGCAAGAAGGAGCTCCTCTTTTGAATCGAGATAATGTTTATGTAATTGCAAGAAAAAAGGGGGGGTGAAAAAGCCTATCCTATTGTTTTTAATTCATATTTATCACCCAGGTGATCTCCCCCGGATGAAATAATCTCTGATTACCATCTTAATGACCAAAGAAAAGCTCTTCTTGAAGATCACTACGATGGAGACTGTACCGATGAATAGCGCTTATAAAAACTATAAGATTAAAATAGACTTAGATTTAATTGCGGAACAAATTTATGTGCCACTTCATGAAAATTTCAAATTGGGAAGGCGAGAGATTCAATGCCTTGTCTGTATCGCTTACGGATATTCAATATTAGAGATAGCAAATGAAATGGGAATTTCAGCTCGAACAATTGAAACGTATATTAAAAACCTTAAATTTAAACTAAACCTTTCCTTACGATCACACTTAGTCGGCTTCTATTACCGTTCAATAAATTCAAATCTTGCAACGATTCTTTCAAACAACAAAGCTTTAAAGTAATCACTGAAAGTTATCAAGTTCGTAAATAACTTTAAGATGCTCATTTTATTTTCATGTGCATGGACATTCGTTTTCATCCTTTGAGCCACTTGCAAGCTCTTTGGATGGTTTTCTCCATAATGTTTTTTATGAACTTGATAACTTTTAGAATATATCTTTCGTGCTTTTCCCGGGTTTCCTAAAGCCATCTCAATATCTCCTAAATGATTTTGCAGTTTGGCAACTCTAAGATGCCCTTCGTCATAATAACGCATATAAATAGAAAGACTCCTTGTCATCATATCTTTTGCTTTTTTACTATGTCCTAGATGGCTAAGTGCTCTGGCATAATACATCAATGCCCACGCTGTGCGAGAATGCTCTAAACCATAATACTTCTGATATATCTCATAAGCTTTCTTAAGCTTGTTGGATGCTTCAGAGTAATTTTTAAGCTCTGCATAGGTATTACCCATATGAACCAATATCCATGCTGTAAACAAGTGCCCATCCCCAAACTTTTTTTCATAAACCTGGTAAGCTCTCTCGACTAACTTTAGTGCGGCTTCAAACTCTCCTAGATCTCTATAAACTGTAGATAAATACACTTGAGCCCAATTGAATCGAATTTCATCAAGGTCACCATGTGTTTTATATAAATTTATAGCTTCCTCAATCAGCGCTTTAGCTTTTACATAGTCACCTAAGCTTCTATACACATTACCCAAGTCTAGTAAGTTCATCGCTATTTCTCCATGCTCGCCTGCGTGATGAGTTTGGAGTAAATTATTTGAAACTTCCAAGTTTTTCTTAGCTTTTTCATAGTCCCCCATACATTCATAAAAATAGCCGAGTTGATGCATGGTCTTTAATATTTTTAAATCATTAAGAGCATATAATTTTTTATATTCATCAATAACAGCCTCAAGTACTTTGGCTGCTAAAACGTAATTTCCCATGAATGCATAACAAGTTCCAAGCTTTTCTTGCAGAAGTATTCGGGTCTGTGTCTTTAAAAGATTTTTATGCTTTAGAAATATTTTCGTATGGTTAATAAGAAGACTCATACTTGCAAAATTGTACTTAGAAATAGAATCATTAAAATATTTTTCTAAGGCCTCTGAAAGGGGGGCAAGAATGGACTTATTTTTATCGATCTGCATCAAATCAGAAAGGTAGGCAAGGCATATAGCTTGGGTACTTCTATGAATCGAAAAGACATTGATTGTTTTATCTAATGTGTACGTGCTGCTTAAAATAAGAGAGCTTTTTTTCAAATTATGCATAAAATGATCAACGGCAAGACTGTTCTTAAACGACTCTAGCAATTCCTTTGGAATATTTTGGCAATCTAACAAACATACTAAAAGCATCAATTCTTTCGTATCAGGACCTGTCTCAATTAAGTTTTTCAATGACATAATAATAATGCCATAACGATTTTTAGTATAGTCAGATACTTCCTTTAATACCTTCGACTGCATATTCGCAAATTCTTCACCATAATGCTTTAATCGTTCTATATATTCTTCTTCTGTTGTTTTTGTGTTTTTAATGTAATAAGCCGCTGTCATGGTATCTAAAGGAAAGAGAGGAATTTCTTCAAGAAGTTTCTCATAAGAATTGTTATCTCCATCAATTATTTTAAAAAATAATTCTCGCTGTTCATCTTTAGATAGTTGACCTACTAAAAATGCAACCTCTTTTCCAAGATATTGATTATCAGCAATATTAATATTTCTTGTAGTTAATATAACATTTCCTTTACCCCAGTTCCATCTATCCTTAGGAAAAAATGGGGCAATATCTGAAAAGTCTTCCACATTGTCATAAACAAGAAACCAACCTGAACGTCGTTTTAATCTCTCTTGGACAAATTTTATTATTTTTTTTCTTCTATCTATGGGATTGATCAACATTTCAATCGTTAAAAGTTCCTCTTTGTCAGTAGAACTTTTACTCATGGCATGAGCTAACTCAAAAAATGACTGTGTTAAGGTATCAACCGTTTCAGCATTAATTTCCCAAATTATACTATTCTGCTGTTCTCTCGCGAATTCTCGGGCTAAAGTTGTTTTTCCTGCACCACCAATGCCGATAAGAGCAACAGCTTTGATATCCTTGGAAGTCTCAAACTTTTTTTCTATAGAAGCCATAACTTGAGGACGTTTTAAAAACACTGATTCATTCGGTAATGGCATGTCGGAATGGAGCCTATCATTTGGTTGCATTAATAAGAAAAAGAAAAAAACAAGGCATCCCAAGACTAAAACGCAACCACTACGGGCTAACCATGGTTTGGTGATAAAATTATGAAAGGTTGGTGGATTGGAGTTCTTTAGTGGCTGAATATGAGATGAGTGAATCTTCCCAATATTTAGAGAAAACTCTTCTAGTATTTTTTCTAGAGATGTATCCGGAGCTATTAATAAAATAAGCTGAGATAATACAATGTAATAATTGCTCATATCAATCAATTGAAGCTCAGTTTCTTTTTTAAATTGGTCCTTTTCTGAGGTCGTGGAGATCTTAAACTCATAAAATGGTTTTTTTGAACCCCCCTCATTCGTCTTAGCTATCAATGATATTTGCACTAAAGCTTGATGAGAGTCTTGAATATGATCAGGCGTATCAGCCTTAACATTTATGCCAGCTTTCAGAAAATCCGCGATTACTCGTTCTTTAAGTTCAAGATCATGACCTTCCCAGTGAAGATCCACTTCCAATGCTTTGGTTTTATTGAGACCAAAAGCTCTTGATAACAATTTTTCAAAATTAAGTTGTTCTTGTAGAACCAAAAAGTAGTCATTTTTTATTAAGCCTTGCTTATCATATTGCTCAACATATTCCGCAATTTGATACCTATATCGATATTCTCCTCCCATTTTCCCTAAAATATCAATGACATAATTATCAATTGTTTTTGTTGATATTTTTAGAATATCGGCGATCTCTTTTGAACGAATGTGTGAATTTGCCACACAAGCAATAATGTCTATTTCCCTCTTAGTAAACTTACATGGGCCTATGACGTTAACTAAATGAAAAAAAGATTCGCATGGTAAATATATGAAATCCCTCATTCCCCACCAAACTCCTTAGCTAATAACTTATCTCTTAATTGAGAACTTGTGTCAACTATTGCTAGGCCACGAATAGGAACAATAGGAAGTCTAAATAAAATATAGAGAGATAGAAAAGATAAAGTTTGAAATCCCGCTTTCAAACATCTTTGATGCATAAGATTCTTTACTTATCAAGCAGGGTAAAAAATTGGAAGAGGCTGGAAAAGCCACATACTTGCAGGGTCTTAACTCATGAATCAAGCTTCGATTGCGATCTTTTACTTACGTAGTTTCCCCGTAAGTTTTTAAAGCGGATATTTTTATTTTTTGAATCCAGTAGCATGTTCATCAGAGAGCCTTATACCCCCCATAAAACTCACTCAAGGCTCTCACAAGTTTATTTATATGAGAAAGGAGAATCTGAAATGAAAAATTTTTTAATGATTAAGATCGCTACATTTTTAGTAATGAGTTACGTCTCCTCAAATCATACCCATTTACTCGAAGCAGGTGAGACTTGGATGTCTCATCGAAAGAAAACACAACTTATTAGCCAATGAGAAGAATATGAAAATTATTACAGGTAATAAAAAAACATCAATATTAGATTTAGAAAAGAGTTTTATTCTTGAGAATTTATTTAAGTATGGTGCCCTTCAATTTAATAATTTTGAAGCCTGCCCTGAATCCTTCTCTATGTTTATAAAAGGCTTATCTTCAAAGGTTACAAGTGATCCAGCAAGAAAAGCTTCTACAGAGAACACACAGCTCATAGAGGCTGGAGAAATGGAAATGGGGTTGCACTTAGAAAATGGCAACGCGCCGTTCCTGCCAGATTTACAATTCTTTTATTGTCAGAAGGCACCAAAAAAGAAATCGAGAACAACTTATTGTGATGGAGCTAAGGCTTTTAAAAAGTTATCTAAGCAAACAGCAAATCTGCTTGAATCACGAAAAATTATGTATTCTCGGACTATTGATGAAGTCAAGTGGAAAAAGTACTTTTCGACAGAGCTTGGAATTTCTATAGATTCCTTAGATCAGGTACTAAGTCATTTGCCTGAGGATACCCAGATTTTTGATCATAAAAATGGGAAAATTGAATGGCGTGTTAGAAGATACGCAGTTTATTCGGAACCATTTTCAAAATTCAAAGTTCAAGCACACTGCATACTAGCTCCATCCCTCAACTATGACATCCCAAGAATTACTTGGTCAGATGGAAGCATTATTAGCCCTTCGGTCTTTAGTGAAGTAATTGAGAGCTGCGAGTCTGAAACTCATCCTTTTTATTTAGAAGACGGCGATGTCATTATTCTTAACAACCATCGTTTCATGCATGGAAGAGAAGAGATCCAAGATTCAAAAAGAATCATTTACGGAGGTCAAAGCTACCTATGACATTTGCACAACAAATAAAAGATAAGCTGCATGAAAATCCATATCAAGAATGGATTCAAAATGGTGAAGAAAAAATCAAAAAACTAGATGTTAGGAAGGATTTACAGCTTCTAGAAGATACTCTTAAAAACCACAATATTAAAAGAGTTGATCAGCTTATTGTCGGTATAGCTATGAAAACAAGCTATGAGTTTATATTAGCTGATTTGCTTTGTTTAATTAAACAATCTGTATCTCTGCCTGTTCCCCTAGACTTCGAAGACGAGCAGTTAAAGTCTCTTCTTCAAAATGTAAATGTCGTTCTCGTGAGAACTGATACCGATATTAAACGCATATCATCAATTTTGCCAGAAAAACCGATTATTAATATCGCTAATGGATACTCACGCAATTGCGAATTAATAGAGCATACCAGGAAAAATCTCTCAAAAAACATTGTCAAAATTATACATACTTCAGGAACGACTTCTTGCCCAAAAGGAGTTATGATCAGAGATGAGAGTTTATCAATTTTATTAACCAGTTTGCTAGCTGCTCTTCCGCAGCAAAGTTTGTCGTATGCAACTTTTTTGCCTTTGTCACTTCTGGTTGAGCAAATATTTGCAATATATTGTACATTGTTGAGTGGTGGTATGTTGTCAATCCTTCCTGATTCGCTAAAAGATTTTGGTAATTTCGCTGAAGATTCAGAGCACTACTTTTCCTTTTTAAGCAAATCTTCGCCCAATTTTTCATATCTTCCTCCAAAATTGCTAGAAGATTTGCTTCACTCTAAAAATCTTCATCAGGTTAATAAAAAAGCGTTTTATATTACAGGTGGTGCAAAGATTAGCTATCAAGTTCTTCAGCAATTAGATCAAGAAGGTATTAAAGTTTATGAAGGCTATGGTCTGAGCGAAACAACGTCAGTCGTAAGTATTAATAGCCAAGAGAACCGGAAAATTGGTTCAGCAGGAAAAATTTTGTCTCACCTTGAGTATAAAGTAGTTGATCAAGAACTATTACTTAAGGGACCTACGCTCTGCGCAGGCTATTTCACAAAAGATGAAAGTTCATGCGAGATTGACGCAGAGGGTTTCTTGCATACCGGAGATATTGTTGAAGTTGATAAGAACGGCTTTGTGACTATTACCGGCCGAAAGAAAAATCTGATTATCTTATCTAATGCACGAAATATTAGCCCTGAGTGGGTAGAAAGCAAAATAAAACGTCATGAGATTATTGATGAATGTGTAGTACTTGGAGAGGGCAAAGATTTTCTCACAGCACTCATTCACTCCAAAAACGCAAATAACTTAAATTCTATCATTCAAGAAGTAAATAGTGAACTACCAGAGTTTTCAAAAGTAAAAAAAATAGTAACTTTAACAAAACTTGATTTATTTAGAAAAAAATATTTTACCGTAAATGGTCGCCCAAAACGATCAATAATTCATAAGGAGTTTTCATATGTATTATAATTTAAGATCAGCATTACCAAATACGAAGGTTGGCCGAAATATTAAAGAGCTAGTAAAAGGCGTTTATAAGGAGGTCTACGATGCCGATATAGAACCTAATCCTGATGAGTATATATACCTTGAAAAAGATAATAAAATACTAGCAAGTTTTAGTTTGACTTATAAGTCCAATAAAAAGCTCTTTTCAGAATGTTACTTTGATAAGCCTCTAGAAGAGCTATACAACATATTCAATACTCCGATTACATGTGAAGTTGGAAGCTGCGTTTCTCTTAAACAGGGTTTAGGAGTTCAGCTGTACAAGCTTCTTCCCTATATTTTGACTGAAAAGAAATCATTCTGCGCTTTAGTTACCTTAACCGGAAAAGTGCAAATGATATTTAATAAGCTTAACTTTGTTATCTGCTATTTAACGGATGCTTTTCAAGAAAAAGCTCCAAAGAATGGCTCTTGGGGAACATTTTATGAAACGAAACCCAAAACCTACGTTTTTGATGCCTTAAAAAGTTGCGTTGATATTTCTCTTGAAGAGTACGCAAAAAGCTTAGGTATCAATTATGTAGAAGTTGGGAACCCCATTAATGTATTAGGCCAAAATAATATTAAAAGTTCAAACAAATTTATCCAACAAATTTATGTTTACGGAAAAGAAATTCGAGAATCATTAAAATAACAAAGTAAATGGATAATAACATGACGTATAGAAAGCAAATAAAGTCAATTTTTTTAATGATTTTTTTATTTTCTACCAGTTCTATGGCTGGGTTTGAAGAATTGTCTCTAATAAACAAAGGCAAAGCGATTATGCAGAAGCAAAAAAAAGTTCTTGTAATTAATGCAAGTCCAAATCTTCAGTCTTCTTCTACCCGGATGTTATCAAAGCATTTCACTGATTCATTAAGCAAAAGATTTCCGAATCAATATAGTTTTCAGCAACGAGATATTGGGAGATCACATATACCATTTATCCAGGATAAAAGCCTGGAGGTTTTTTCAAACGGAACGGCTAAATCGCCTCAATCTAAATTACTCATGTTAGCTTCCGATCGATTTATAAAAGAATTCCAAAGTGCAGATTCAATAGTAATTGCAACTCCAGTGCATAACTTTTCAACTCCTGCTTCACTTAAAGCCTACTTTGATCTCGTTCTTAGAGCAGGTAAGACATTTTCATTTACTTCGGAAGGTCCCAAAGGACTTCTTAAAGACAGACCATTACTTCTAATTTCTTCAGCGGGAGGGGAATATGCTGGATCTCAATTCGACTTTTTAACACCTTACGTTCGTCAGGTGGCTAGTTTTGTTGGAATTCAGAATTTTCATGTGGTTGCTGCAGAAGGTCTTGCTCTAAAGGGAAGAAAAGAAAGTTCTCTTTTAGAAGCAAGACAAAAATTGGAAAGCTTCGTCGATACTTTCCATTTTAACCAACTTTAAACAAACGCATCTACTTATACAAGTATGCTTTAATCATTAACAAACAAAGAAAGGATATAAAAATGCAAAATACATTCAAAAAAGAAGAATATGTTAGACCAGTTCCTAAGGAATTTGAGTTTAAGGAAAAAGGAATCATTGACATCACTGATGATCTTTATAGGTACATGTTAAGCGTAACTTTGCGTGAACCTGAAGAAATGAAGGGCCTTAGATTAGAAACACAGAAAAACTCTCAATGTGTTATGCAGTCATCCCCTGATCAGGGTCAGTTTATGGCACTCTTAGTTAAACTCATGGGTGCTAAAAAAATCCTTGAGATAGGCACTTTCACAGGATACAGCACGCTTTGGATGGCCTCAGCTTTACCAAAGGATGGGAAAATAATTGCGTGTGATGTGTCTGAAGAATGGACTAACCTTGGAAGAAAATATTGGAAAAAGGCAAATCTTGATCATAAAATCGATTTACGTATTGCCCCTGCAGAACAAACTCTCAAAGATCTAAAAAAACAAGGGCATTCTGAAAAATTTGATATTGCCTTTGTAGATGCTGATAAAGACAATCAAGGGTTGTACTTTGAGTATGCTATGGAACTCATTCGTCCGGGAGGCCTTATCATTGTTGATAACGTTCTTTGGGCTGGAAAAGTTATAGATCCATCCTATACGGATATTGATACAAATGGCGTTCGTCATTTGAATAACAAACTTCTAGATGATGAAAGAATTGATGTGAGTATGTTAGCTATTGGAGATGGTGTAATACTCGCTCGAAAAAGATAACACATGAAAATATAAGAGAAGAATTAATTTCTTCTCTTATATCTCATAAGACTCCTCCAACTTATCACATCACTATCCCAATACATAAGCTTCGAAGGATTGATATAAAATGAGAAAAAAAATTGTGCTTTATATTTCATTCTTATTATGGATTGGAAGTGCAACATTTGCCTCAAGGTTGTTTGAAAATGATATTGACACATACCATGTCCATCGTTCTCATAGACAAATTGCAAATGACCAACTTGCTCGTATGCAGCAGTTTCCTGATAGGTATGGACCTCACTGTCAACTCATCTCAATTAATACACTTATATCACATCCACAAGAAGAGATATTTAGAGATGGATATAGATATTTCATCCTGGCAACTTACGCAGATCTTTTTCGATTTTCACAAAGAGAGAACTTTAATAGGCTTTTAGATCCCAACTGTTACCACCTTATCGTTGATGTTTATCCTAAAAAAGATAAACCCACATGCTGGAATTCAGAAGGGAGGATAGAAATTGATATAAATTTAATTCCAAATCCAATTGAGTTAATTTCCCTGACCATACCAGAAGGTGATGTTATTTGTAAGTATAAGTTTTGGCTTCACACGGCATCCTCATTAAGCATCAATTCGTTTAGATCAAATCCAACTTATGAAAGGAGGTAAATCTAAATGTCCAAAGTTATAGAAAAGTCAGCAACTGAAATTAACAGATCGAAAGGTTAAATCATCTTATAAACGCGGTTGTTTAGAAAAAAAATGACGAGGCCATCTATAAGGCTGAACAGGCTTATAAAATACGCAATCAAGTATTCAAACTTGGCAAACTCCATGGGCCTCCTATTACAGTTAAAGATTTTTGTGATGTTGAAGGATATGTATGCAGTTATAGTACTGAGGGGTATAAAAACAGAAAAGTGAAATCTTATAACACTTTTTTGTGTTATCTAGGACAGCCCCTAAAAGAATATTGGAGAAGCGTTATGGTCTCACGAACTTCTTTATAAATATTTGTATCAAGACATTCAAGCAGCCTTCACTCTCCATGATATTTACGCGCCTATTGCTAGGCGAATTCGATCAAACCTTGTTGGCCAGCAAGTGCAAGATAAAATTATTGAAGCGTCAGATATAGAAAGTGTTTTAAAAGATATCTTTGCTTAGGATATTCAAGAGCAAGAAAGGCCCCTCGTTGCTGATGATAATAATCAAATGGAAATTGAAGAAGAATAAGTTTTTCAGAGCAAAATAGATTTCTTGGATGAATTGTTCAGCTTCTGGTTCCATCCAAGTTGTCACAAAGCTAGAAAGATTGAGGTTGGGTTTTCCATTCAAAAGAAGCTCATCATAGATAATATGATAAGCCAAATGATTTTATTAGGCATTACGCTCCATCATCTTTGTGTTATAATCTTCAAAAAAACAAAGAAGGTCTTTTTCTTCAATGATTCAAGGGCGATTTATCCTTTTCATCTTGGGAATCTTTTTAAGCATTTTGGCTATAGCCATGGCAATCCCAGCTTTTATGGATCTTCTCTATCGAGATCCAGACTGGGTTTATTTTGGTGAATCGGCTGCAATTACTGGATTTTTAGGGATCTTGTTGATTTTGGGGTTTCGTCCGGAAGGTGAGGCCCGCTTTGAAGTCAGAGAGACTTTCGTCTTAACGGTTTCTAGTTGGGTGCTAATCTCTATATTTGCCTCCCTTCCTTTTGTTCTCTCAAGTGCAGCGCCAACCTTTACGGATGCTTTTTTTGAGGCCATTTCTGGTCTTACAACGACAGGTGCGACGGTCTTTAAAGATTTAGATTATGCCCCGCCTGGGATTTTGTTATGGCGTTCACTTCTTCAATGGTTGGGCGGCGTTGGAATCGTTGTGATGGCTATGACTATTTTACCAGCTCTGAAAATCGGTGGTATGCAATTATTTCGAAGCGAATTTTCTGACCGTTCTGAAAAATACTTCCCGCGCGTTTCTCAAATTGCATCAGCCATTCTCTCAACTTATTTGATTATGTCAGGCGTTTGTGGAGTCGCTTATTGGTTTGCAGGGATGACACCGTTTGAGGCAATTTGCATGATGATGGCGACAGTATCAACGGCTGGTTTTGCTACATCAGACTTATCATTTGGTTATTTTGATAATCCGCTGATTGAGTGGATCGCTTGTGTTTTTATGATTATGGGAGGGATGACTCTTCTCTTGTTTACGCGATTTTTACAAGGAGATACAAAACCTTTATTTAAGGACTCCCAAGTGCGCGTATTTTTGATGATCACATTTGTCGCAGGCATTTTTATGGCTGTATGGCTTTGGTGGAATGAACAATACGATGCGATGACGGCTTTGCGCCATTCCTTTTTTTCCGTAGCCTCTATTGCGTCGACGACCGGATTTACAACGGTTGATTTTGGACATTGGGGAAGCTTTTCTCTTATTTTCTTCTTTCTCTTGATGTTTGTGGGGGGGTGTACGGGTTCCACAGCGGGTGGTATTAAGATCTTCCGTTATCAAATTCTCTTTAAAGCCGCAAAACTACAGATTCTCCAATTGCGTCGACCTCATGGCGTTTTTGTGCCCCTTTATAATAACCAAAAATTACACGAAACAGATTTTATGTCTGTGCTTGCTTTCTTCGCGCTCTACATATTTTGTTACGCGGCCTTGGCACTTGGTTATTCCTTATGTGGACTGGATGTGATCTCCAGTCTTTCGGGAAGTGCCACAATCCTTGGAAACGTGGGGCCAGGTCTTGGAAGTGAAATAGGGCCTGCGGCTTATTATGGCGAACTTCCGCTCGTTGCAAAATGGTTGTCGATCTTTGGTATGCTTTTAGGCCGTCTTGAATTGTTGACAATCTTGATACTCTTTATGCCAAACTTTTGGAGAACCTAGGGAGCTGGCGCGCCCGAAGGGATTCGAACCCCTGGCCTTTGCCTCCGGAGGGCAACGCTCTATCCAGCTGAGCTACGGGCGCTTTCATTATAAGGGTTATATACCTTCACGAGGGGAGATGCAATGGGGGCATAAATTAAGGCCTTGAGCAGCGTTATAAAATTCCTGGACAGGGTATCGATTTTAATTTAGGGATTAATAAAAAAAATAATAAGGAGACGAACGATGGTCAAAAATGCGCCTTTAAAACTTTCAAATTTACATTGCACGAAGAATATCGTGTGTCATATTTTAGCCATTGCTACTTTTGGAGCTACAGCAGATGCTTCATGTTGTGATTCAGTATTTAAAGGTTTTTATGTGGGTGGGAATTTAGGTTTTGTATCGGGTCGTTCAAGTGAAAATTACGATGCCACTATTCCTGTAGGTGGAGTGTTTATTTCAACAAAAGACAAAGTAAGCGTTCAAGGTATCCAAGGAGGCGTAAACGCGGGTTATACCCATGTCTTTTCTTCTACACCGATAGCAATTGGTTTTGAGGGAGTTGCAGACTGGAGTAATATAAAAGGAAGTCATAGTGTTTCTGCTGGCACAAACGTTGGTAACGTAAATGGAACTCTTAGCGTGCAGACCCGTCTAAAACAGTCTTTTCAACTTTTCACAAAGCTAGGCTATAGCTTTGAGAAATTTATGCCATATTTGAAATTTGGATGGGATAACTCCCTATGGAGCCAAAAGACAACTTTGAATGTTAACTCAGCTGCTGGTCCACTAGTTGTCAACGCGAATAAACATAAAAGGATAAACGGACTTGCATATGGTATTGGAATAGATGTAGCTCTAACAAACCACTTTGTTATGGGGCTTGATTTTACTCATACTGATTTTCAAAAAGTGAAGTTTGCATCTAGTGATAATATTGCAAATGCCTCATTTAAGCCACACACGAACAAGTTCTCTCTCGTGATGAAGTATGTTTTTAAGTAAACTCATATCAGTAGACCTGAAGACGTCCTAATAAGAGAAAGAAGCTTTGTTGAATTAGATAAATGAGTGCGCTTTAAAACAAACTAAATTGTAGGGGGGGCTTTGTGAATCTAGAAATTGAACCAAAAGAAACCAAAAGTGATGTCGTCCATTGCGATGGAGGTGGGCTTCCTTTAGGGCATCCACGTATTTATCTCAACTTGGGGAAAGAGGGCAAGATCGTGTGTCCCTATTGTAGTCAATCATTTGTTAAGGAAAAAAGCTCATATCAACAAAAGCGAGTGTGTCATGGAACGCAGAATTAGGTTTGCTTTTGTCATCTTAAGCTTGGGATTGCTTGCAGGATGTAATAGCGAGAAAAAAGCTCAGCTCCCCAATCCAGCGTCTGTGAACTGTGTTGAAAAAGGCGGGAGACTAGCGATAGCCAAGCGCGGTGATGATGGAGAGTACGGTGTATGTATTTTTGAAGATAATCGTCAATGTGAAGAATGGGCTCTTTTACGAGGTGCATGTCCGATAGGTGGCCTTAAGGTCACGGGCTATATAACGCCCGAAGGTACCTATTGTGCTATTCAAGGCGGAAAAGTCTTGGATAATGAACGTGTCTGTGAATTAAAAAATGGTCAGCGTTGTTTGACCAAAAATCTATTTAATGGTCAATGTTCCGCAGATAAATAAAAACCCCCAAGAGCGGAAGCTACTTGAGGGTTTTATAACAGTCAGAAGCAGACTACTGTAGTTTAATGTTTACAGCAGAAACTTTTCCTTTGTTTGTTGCGAGTTCAAAAGTCACTTTCTGACCTTCAGCTAAATGAGGAATTCCCGCACGTTGGACTTCGGTAATGTGAATGAAGACATCTTTATCTTCATCATCCAGTTGAATAAAGCCGTAGCCTTTTGTGGGGTTAAACCATTTAACGGTGCCGTTTTTCATTTCAATATCCTTTGGTAGGCGTTAACAATTTGAGTTTTAAACTTAAAGCGTAAAAATATCTCTAACAAAGGGATTGTACTCTTTGGAAGGGGGGCTGAGGGTAAGAAGAAGAAGGGATTAGTCTACTCGTTTTCTTACGCAGAGCTCGCAATCTCTACGATTTCTTTCCTTATAAGTTTTTAAACTCACCAATGAATATAATCTTTATTTTGAAAAAATACAACCTTAATTAAAATGAGCTGAGCGGAAAAACTTTATGAAAGGCAAATAGAGCATTATTGTTTAATATCATGATCTCAGGACCTTCCTCATATTTTGGCCAATGCGCAATCCATGCACATAGAGAACGATAAGCAGCAGATTCATGCAAAGAGATACTTGGAAAGAGAGTGTTTTGATAGCGCTACCACTATCATAGCTTGTCCGAGAATCTATAAAACACTGAAACGATAGAGAGTCTATGATAGCATGGATCAACTATGTCAGAAAATTAATCTTATCCTTGCCCATCAACGTATCCTCCCCGCGGAAGCGGGGATCCATTTTTCAGCTATTTCCTGGATTCCCGCTACAGCAGGGAATGACAAAGAAAACAGGGGATGATATGCATAAGCGAAACTTAATTTAAAAAAACCACTTTGAGTGGTCCAAGCGAAGCGTTACATACCTCCACCTCTGGTGGAGGTATTGACTGACAGCGTGTTAAAAAAGACATGAATCTTTAATTCTCACAATATTGTTGATGACGCATGCAATATTCAAGATCCACGTGTATATTGACAAAAATTAGTCTCTAATAGGAATTGCTTTTACTTCAAACATCCTGGTTGAACATACCTTTCGTGACGACAACTACCACCTAAGCACTCATGCCACAGGTCTTGTCCTGTCATATTGCAACAGAGATAGCCGCAGAATCGCTTAATTTTGTCATCCTGGCATGAGGCGATGTCGCAGATTCCTGAAACACATAGATCCCCCGCGTATTTAACTACATTATGTGCCGTATCACAGGTTGATCTATTTTCCTTGTTCTCATAAAAGGCGCCCTTACCACTAGAACAATAATTTTCATTTGTCCAAAAATTACGTATTGTTGACATACAATTGCCAAAACCTTCATGAAAATCGTCTTTGCAGGCATCATGACAACATGATGAGCCATCCATAAGCGGTTTCAGTTCTGAATAAGTTAGCACCTCACAAAACTTTTTCATTACCTCTGATTCTGAAATTCCTTTTGTTTCAGCATGAACATTCAGAGTTATTCCCACAAGAACTCCAAGCGCCAGAATTAAGTTCAAAACCCAAAATTTTAAGAGTGTTTTCTTATTCATTATGTAGCTCCCTATTTGATGATGTTATAAATGTTAGCACACTTCTATGAAAGATCAAGGATCAACATCCGGTAGCCAGTATATTATTTCGCTGGTTCCATAAAGGAATGCATGTAAGGAAAATGATGAGAGGATTGTATCAAAATAAATAAACAAGGTAAGCAGGCGATGGTTGTGACTGTAAAAAAGTACGGCCAAGGGAGAATATCCGCAAGGTAACCTGCGCCAATAGATAGAACGATCCGAGCAAAAGATCCAAAAGAAGACAGGAGGGCAAAGTGAGTAGCCGTATGAGGAGAACGGCAAAGACTTGAGAGATAAGCAATGAAAGCGGCGGCGCCAATCCCACAAGTTAGATTTTCAAATCCGATGGTGACAATAAGAACGTCCAAGTTATATCCAACAAGGGCTTGGATGACAAACATAAGACTGGAACAGATTTGAAGGAAAGCACACAGCATAAGGCAAGAAAGAATGCCGAATCGATTGAGGAAAAGTCCGCCAATAAAACCGCCGACAATCATCGCTGAAATCCCGAAAAACTTAGCAACTTGAGCGATTTCAAGTTTACTAAATCCAAGTTCCACAAGAAAGGGCGTGTTCATCACGTTGAGAGTTGTGTCACCAACTTTATAAAAGAATATAAAGGCTAATACGACACGCCAATCATAGGATTTGAGGAGGTCCTGAAAAGGGCGCCCGTAGGTTGTTGAAAACCATTCCATAAACAAGGGTATTGACCTTATGTGCTTGAGAGAAAAATGCGGTGGTGAACTGAGGGCAACATACCTGGTACGACGGGAAAAAAGAGTTGTGAGAAGTCCTACGCTAACAAGGGCAGCCATCACATTGTATGCCGTTTGCCAGGAAAAGGTTGCCGCAAGAAAAAGAGCGCCCGCGCCAGACATCATCATGCCCAACCGATATCCAAGATAGGTTGACGAAGAGGCAGCTCCCTTTTGATTATCATCAATGATTTCAATACGATAAGCTTCAATAACGATGTCTTGAATAGCGGAACAAAAGGAAACACCAAGGGCCCAAAGGGCCGTTACAAAGATGTTGCTCTTTGGATCTGAGCCACCCAGACCCATTAACATAATAATCAGGGACACTTGAGCGACAAATGCCCAACTGCGTCTTCGCCCAAGCAATCGAAATAAGATCGGTAATTTTATGCGATCAACGACAGGTCCCCAAAAGAATTTGAGTGTATAGGGGATGGTCACTATTACAAACAACCCTATGGTTGCATTGTTGACGCCTGATTCCTTGAGCCAAATCGTCAATGTTGACAAGGTCAACAAAAAAGGGAGTCCACTCGAAAAACCAAAAAGAAAAATGGAGAGAATACGCCGATCACAAAAGGCAAGAAAACTAGATTTCCAGGATTGGGTCAATGTTTGAAATGCCTTTTCATTACACTCAATAAGAGCTTTTAGAATAAACTAAGTTGAATTCAAAGTAAAATCGTAAATCATCATGAGCTATGCTTTTGAGGCTAAGTTAAACCCTCGGCCAGTATAGTCAAAGACCTCGATGCTTTCTCAACATAAGGGCCTTTGCATCGATAATTTTATTTTATATCTAAAGAAACAAACACTGTTCCAGACATTTTAAAATCATTCTCTTCTTATTTCTCATCTTGCTAATGAAGTGTTTTTCTACCTTTAAGCATCTCACGAGCGTCGATAACTCTTTGACGCGCTTCCGTTACTGAAATTCCTTTAGTTTCTTCTAAAAAGTGATCTTCACTTAACTTTCCTTTATCAAATAAACTGAGATATCCTTGAAGTTCCCCCATGTTTGAAGCAATTTCTATACCAGCATCAAAATGCGCATGAAGGTCCGTCACTGCTTTCTCTTCTGCCTCAACTCTTTTTTGTTCTGCTTCTGTCAGCTCAGAAACAGCTCTGTAGGCAATAACTAAGGGATCATGATCCGTTCCCTCAATTTCTACTCTTTCATTGTCTACACGTGTCAAAAAACGGAACCAAGGCAAGGCACCTGCTGACACATCGGGAACTTGCTCCTCATCAGCTAATGCAGTCCTAATTCCAATAAGATCAACAAGTACCCATTGCTGAAGAGAAAGATCGTTTCTTCCTGTATTTTCATGGACAATTTTGTATTTATGTACAAGATAACCAGGATTATCTCTAAACACAGGGCTTGGATAATCTAAAAAAGCAAGAGTTCTAACGGGCTGTAATCCTCCGTATTTCCTGTAAGATGTAAGCTTTTGTCCTTGTCCTTTTACTGCCGCTGAATAAAGATCCCACTGCCGCTTAAGTGCTGCAGCAGAATAAAGTTCTAGGCGGTTAGTCATACCTTGAATCATCCCTTTTTGCCTTTCTTATCTTTTTTCTTGTCTTTCTTTATGACATTTTTATGTCCGACGTTACTACTAATCGGCTTGCTTGAAGACGGTTCTGCATGCGAAGAACTTGTCGGGCCAGATGAAGCAGGAATTGGATTCGGATTTAATGTGAACTGTACTTTTCTTGTGTCGCGAATACCTGTCGTCAAATGAACGGTCCTCATTGTGTAGGGGATGTGGGTGTTTTGATCACTATGTCTCAATCCAATATTCGTCCTAAATCCCTCAAACACTCTCTTGAGTTGCATGAGTTCGCTGTCGGTAATATCCCCTGAAGGTGCTTTTCCGGACCCGGTTGCCATGTTAAAACGCGCAATCGTCATGTGACCAAGGTGGTTGGAACCAAAGGCTTCACGGTTTTGATAAATGAGCTGTCCTGGTGGTGAGCGATCGCTTCCCAGATTTCGGTTAAGCTCATCAACGCCTGTTGAAAGACGTCCATTTGTTCCATAGCGTAAGATAATATGCCCTGACTCAAACTTAAAGTCAGGTGTTAGCATCTCCAAAGAACGAACGGCTGAGTCGTGAAGAGGCGCAGAAGAGTTAGCTTGTTTCTCATTATTTGTTAAATCTGCTGAATGGACCCAGTGAGTGTATGAAGTTGTTCCATCTGGTCTTGCACTCTTCAACCACAATTCCGTTCGGAAGAACTTGCCATCTTGAGGAACAAGAGAAGTAGTGCTCAATAATGCGTTTCTAAGAGCACCGATATGTTCTGATCCGTAGTTTCCTTGTTGAAAGGTGAGCAGAGTAAGATGCAATTGATCAGCTGGATGAGTATAAAAAAACCAATGACGCCCAATTTGATTTTTACCGGGCCAAAGGGTATCCTGCATTTGTTTCATTCCCTTTGAATAATGGCATCGGATACTCTCTGCGTTCTCAGCGGTTGGGATGTGTAATACGGCGAGATGAGTATGACGTTGGCCAAAATCATTTTCATTGCCAGCATAAGAGGAAAGGTTGCAAACTGCAAAAGAAAGGGCAAAAAAACTAGTAAACAGGAAATTATTCATATTAAAACCTTTTATATAAATATACATAAATAAATTTAGTTTGCTTTTTCATATTTGCAAGAGAAATATTCAAAATTGTCAATGGTGGATTCAAGAATGAAGTGCAACACCCTTGAAATTGCCATAGAAGGTGTTGCGCCTCATCCTTGAATTCTCCCATAACTAAATCAAACTCAAATTTATAAACCCATTAATTAACGCATCCTTTTTTTTCGAGAGTTTCTTCAAAGCATCCTTTTGCTCCTAGATCAATAAGATGATTCCACATCCTCTCATTATACTGTGCCATATAAATCATAGAGCGAGAGGAGATAAAAGCATTAACATCAAATCCTAATTCATGGACAAAGTAATTAACGAGCTCGTAAAGTTCCCGTTCAATGGATCGGGCCAAAGCCAAACTGGGGTTTTCAATAGCAATACCTGCCCCAAGAAGAGAAAATACATCATCTTCAGATCTAAAACGAAGAGCATCATCTAGACATGCAGTTCGAATGGAAGCATTATTTTTTAAAAGTAAAGCAATACTTCCATAAGGAAATTCATACGAGCATGCGTATGCAAGAAGGGTTTGAGGCTGTGGTACAAAATGGAATAATCTCTCTAAGTTTGCACCTTGGTTTATATAGGATTGGGCGCTCACAAAATCTCCTCTTCTTAAAGCAGAGTAGACTCCATATTCTAAAGGTCCTGCTTCATAATAAGGATGTGGAGGAGTTTTCTTTCGCGTGTCGGTTAATTCAGTAAGAACAGCTTTGTTTGCTTTTTTTCTGTGATCTTCTTCTCTTGTTTCTTTTTCTTTCTCCGCGAGAATGATTCTTTTTCTCTCCATAATCTCTTCTTGAGAATAAAGAGGAGTAAGCTCAAGGGATTCATTCAAATAATGTAGTTGATCAAAAACATTAGGTGAAGAAAGGGTATAACCAAGGTTATTTGCCTTAACCCAACGAAATAAATTCAGATCTCCATAAAGAGATTTATCATTGGAGGATAGACCTATTAAATCGTGTAGGGGATGTTGTTTAAGAAAATCACTTCCGATGAGTTTAAAGTGCGTGAGTCTACTTGACCCGATGTCGAACAACTGACGGTCACAAAGTTCAGTTTCCTCATAAACCAAAGGAATTCTTAGAGGATCAACGTGCCTTTTTTGAAGAATAAATTGGTCGGTTTGTTTTGCCGATGGATTTCCTGTTTTGATTAGAAAAGGATCACCAATGAAGTTGAGCAGCTTTAATAGATGAGATCGTTGGTTCTGAAAAGCGGCACTTTTTGTATCATCTGAATATAAACTTTCGTTCTCTTCGAGATAATAGAACCAATCCATCAGCATTACGCCCAGCTTGGGGCGTAATAAATCATAAAGTTGAACCCAAGTTCCTAAGGGGTCAACTAAATGTCTCATACTCCATCGAGAAACAATAAAATCGATCTTTCCCCTTAAATTTAGGTTTCGATGATTAAATTCTTCTTCAAGATTTTCAATTTTAAAAGCACCAAACTTATAAAGTGTAATGGGACCCATCGTTACCATATCTTCACCGTAATAGCTTTCTCCGCGAATGCCAATGATATTGACGTGCATACCTAAAGGTATTTCGTCAGATAGCTTAAGTGTTTGAGCGAGAGAGTCACCAAGTTGAAAATTTCCTGCACCAACATCCAAAAACCATATATCTTCATGACCTTCCTGATGTGCATCACGAAGAAGTTTAAGGGCAACATTTGCTTCGTTAATGTCTAAAATTCCATAAGAGGCGTCTCCATTATAAATTCCCCAAGAAGAATTTTTTTTCTTCTGAAGTTCTTTAAATTGCCAATCAATGGTCGCCTGCAGAGAAGCAGGTCTGTCGCGCCAATCCAAATACTCATCATCTGGCCCAGCAAGTAAAGAACTACTTAAGGCAAAAAAGATAAAAGTAGATGTTAAAAGAATTTTTTTATGAAATACATTAATCAAAATCATTAAATCTTTCCAAAAATAAGTAAGTTTTATATTTTTATATAATAACTTGATGTCTTGTTTTCAATAAATAAATTTTTTTCAGCTACCTCTGTAAAACATAATTGAAAGCACCGGCGTTTTAATTTTGCAGGGCAGCTTCATGGCATATAAACTCCACTTCTCTTGCATCCATGATCGCTTACCGCAAATTCGCGAAAATTTCTCACACTGAAACCTCGATACCTTTCTGCATAGAGCTGTATGATTAGCTCAACTTCTCGATCTGCTGCTCGGTGAGGGCTTATTCACCTCACCCACATGTCAAACCGCCCAGCAAAGTCTTCCTCTTCATAACTTTCCCTCTTTCGATAAAATGTACCCATGCTTATCCCTAGCAATTCTGAAGCTTCCTCTGTTGTTAGCCTCTTCTTTTGATAGCGATCATAGATTTCTTTGAACTTCATCTTTAGCACCTCTTCTTTGACCTGAGTTTTCTTCATATCAACCTCCTACCGAAGATTGTCTCTATTTCGGTCAATTCATGTGCTACGGACAGTTTGAAGATCTTTCCTAGACACTCCGTTGATTCTAGAGCTAAACTCAGTGCACTGAAATTAATACAATAGACAAAGCCATGATACCTCAGTGCCTCAGAAATCGGCCTTTTTTGCCTATCGCAACATCACACTTGACTTTGCGCCCAGTGGAAATGAAGGATGCGGAAGAATTGGCCCGTCTGGCAAATGATCATCGCATTGCTGAAAGGCTTGCGCGCCTTCCTCATCCCTACAGCTTACAAAATGCGAAAGACTTTATACACGCCTCTCAAGAGGGTTTACGTAAAGGTGATTTTGTTAGGCTTGCTGTCATCCGCCGAAAAGATCAGCAATTCATGGGGATGATTGGCCTTGAAGGTGATTTGGGATATTGGCTGGGCATTGAATTCTGGGGGCAGGGATATGGAAAAGAAGCCATGAAAGCCTTCGTTGAGTTTTGTTTTTTTGCCTTGGGTCAAGATCTTTTAAAGGCCAGTGCTCTGGTTGATAATATACCCTCAAGGCGCGTTTTTGAGAGCCTCGGATTCTCTATAGTGGGTGATAAGGAAAGTACTTCTGTTTACTATGAAGGAACAAAACCAGCGTTTTGGTATGAGCTTAAAAAAACAGATTTTCTAACAAAACATCAGGAACATGAACGACCCCTTGTGTGGGTTGTCGCAGCCGCTTTGATTAATCAAGACGGAAAAATGCTGATTGCTCAAAGGCCGGAAGGAAAGCCTTTACCAGGTGTATGGGAATTACCGGGGGGAAAAATGGAACTGGGAGAGTCCCCTGAACGTGCTCTTGTTCGTGAGCTTCATGAAGAGCTAGGAATCGTTGTAAAAGAAGATGATCTTGAGCCTCTTTTGTTTGCCTCCCACCGATATGATACCTTTCATATGATTATGCCAATTTACCTCTGTCAAACTTGGGAAGGTGAGGCTCATGGTGCTGAAGGGCAAAATGTCACATGGGCGACTTATGAGGATCTCGCTGATTTTCCTTTGCCATCAGCGGATATCACGTTGGCTCATAAGTTAGCTGATATCCTGAAGATTTGGGGTGTTTGGGTTTAATCTGAACTTGAGAGTGAGAGTATTAACTCGATCTTTACTCAGCTTTCAAATCTGGAAACCGATCAACCAAAGTACTGTCGCCAAGCGCTTGGAAATTAAGCGCATGTGCCCAATTTAAATTATGCCATACATTTAAACCAAGACAGAAAACGTGATTTGCGGCCTCTGCAAACAGCATGAATCGAACGTAATTTTCGTGCACTATCCCTGTTGCTGCCTTTAGTTGCCTTTTGCACGAAAATTCCTTTTCATTCACTTTCATGTCTATCCAGGATTGAAGGTTGGGTGCTTGAAAATCATTAATGCGAAACACGTGTCTTGCGGTTTTATCGGGAATGCCTTGAAGAAGTGTATGAACAACGAAAAGTTGCTCGAAATAGAGGCTACCAATATTTTGTATGGAGATGAGGAGAGGCAATACACCTCTTTGCATGCTTCCTAGGAGTTCCATGAAGTTTTCAGTTTGTTCTGGATCCTGAATTATTAATCCAACACCTTTTTGTGTCTGTTTTGCAACGATATCATTATTGCACTCCAGGATGCTCTTTGCGATGCGAACTAAGGCCGTATTAAATCTTTGTAATAGACTTATGTCATAAGTGAAACCATCGGAAAATGAATTGCCAGGCCAATTATCTGGTTCCGTTCTTGCCTCTTCGAGTTCACGGAGTCTATGGCTATACTTTGAGATAGCGCAGACTTTCGGTTTTTGTGCCCCTAAGCAAGTATTGACAACCGTTTGGAGTGTTTGAAGTTGCCCATGAGCCTTTTGAAGTGTTTCAATAGCTTCGATATCTTCTTTATTCAATTTGACGGTATGACCTGATGTTATGCCCACCATCACAAAGCTGATAATAATCAAAAGTGCTTTTAACATAATTATATCCTATCAAAAAAACCTATCAAAAAAATTTACTGACTCACAATACTCATCAAGTTGTCCGCAAAGTCTTTGGCGGAGAAAGTATGGAGGTCTTCAATTGTTTCTCCCACGCCGATGGCGTGAATGGGAAGTTTAAATTGCTGACTAATAGCCACTAATATGCCGCCTTTAGCTGTGCCATCCAACTTTGAGACAATCAAACCTGAAACATTGACGGCTTCTTGGAAGATCTTCACTTGAGTCAGGGCATTTTGCCCCGTTGTGGCATCCAAAACCAAAAGGGTCGCATGAGGAGCAGAAGGGTCAATTTTTTGAATGACACGACGGATTTTCTTGAGTTCGTCCATCAGCGTATCTTTGTTGTGAAGGCGACCAGCTGTATCAATCAAGACAAGGTCATCTCCGCGGGCTTTTGCTTTTTCAAGAGATTCAAAAACAAGACCTGCGGCATCTTTGGTGGGGGCCTTTTCAAGGGGAACCTGTGCTCGCTCTGCCCATACTTCCAGTTGTTCGGTGGCGGCTGCACGGAAGGTGTCACCGGCTACCAGAGAGACTTTGTAGCCTTGGTCTTTCCATTGTTTGGCAAGCTTTCCGATGGTGGTTGTTTTCCCAGAACCATTCACCCCTAGGACTAAAATCACAAAGGGCTTGTGGCCTTCAGGTTTGAGCGGAATCGCGGAAGGAGTTAGAATCACTTTAATTTCTTCTGCGAATAACGTGCGAATTTCCTCAGACGTAATGGATTGGTTATATTTTTTCTTACCCAATTTTTGAACAAGATCGTGAGCAGTTGCAACACCGACATCGCTGGTAATCAAGAGTTCTTCCAACTCATCAAGTATTTCATCGTCTAATTTTCGATGAGTAACAAGGGTTGTAATGCCGTCGCTAATTTTGGTCGAGGATTTTTTGAGTCCGTCTTTGAGTCGTGAAAACCAACTGGTCATGCGTATACCTCTGCTTGAAGAGTGTGAGAAGTAGAGCCAATAACTTTAGCTCTCACAATATCTCCAATTGGATAGGATCCCTTCAGATCAACCTTGAGGAAATGCTCACTATGGCCTTGGGTTTCTGTTTCCATTAACACATTGACGGTTTTACCTACAGTGTGAGTCAAGGTTTTGGCAAGGTTCCGTTGGCCTGCTTCCCGAAGGCGTGCAGCCCGCTCCTTGATCACATCCTTTTTGACTTGAGGCATGCGTGCTGCAGGAGTTCCTGGGCGGGCAGAGTAGGGGAAGACATGAAGAAAGGTCAGGTCGCATTCATCAACAATGCGGAGTGTATTTTCAAACATCTCATCAGTTTCCGTTGGAAAGCCCGCAATAATATCCGCACCAAAGGTTACGTCGGGTCTGAGAGCTCGCAATTGTTGACAGACATTGATGGCATCTTGTCGGAGGTGGCGACGTTTCATGCGCTTCAGAATCATATCATCACCCGCTTGAAGGCTCAGGTGAAAATGGGGCATAAGACGAGGCTCGTTCGCAAAAACATGCAGAAGGTCAGAGTCGACTTCAACAGAATCAATAGAGGAGATACGAAGCCTTGGAAGTTCGGGTATAAAAGCGAGTAGCCGTTTCACCATTTGCCCGAGAGTCGGTGTGCCAGGAAGGTCTTCACCATAAGCCGTAATATCCACACCCGTTAGAACGATTTCCTTATAGCCTTGCTCAAGAAGTAGTTTGACTTGATCCACAATGACCCCCATAGGGACGCTTCGACTATTTCCACGCCCATAGGGAATGGTACAAAAGGTGCATCGATGATTGCAACCATTTTGGACTTGGATAAAGGCGCGCGCTCGCCCATCAAAGCCTGAAATAAGGTGTTCTGCTGTTTCCTTGATAGACATAATGTCATTTACAATGATGCGGGCATGGTCGTGTGAAGGGTCGAAATACTTTTCTTCAAGTTTTTCCATATTCCCCAAAACTTGGTCGACCTCTCCCATTTTTGCAAAAGCGTCAGGATTAATTTGGGCTGCACAGCCTGTGACGATGATTTTGGTATCAGGGTTTTCTCGACGATATTTACGAATGGCTTGACGAGCTTGACGTTCCGCTTCAGAGGTGACGGCACATGTATTGAACACAACCGCATTCTCAAGGCCCGCTTTTTGGGCTTTGTCACGAATAATTTCAGATTCATAGGCATTCAAGCGGCAGCCAAATGTAATAACTTGGGTGGTCATGGAAGATCTATCATTCCTTTAAAACAAAAACTTGCTGGGCCCGTCAGAAATAGGGGAGACCCTTCTTCCCAATCAACGGTTAAAATTCCCCCTTCCATATCGATGGATATGGGAGACTTTTTCACAAGCCCTAACTTTATGCTTACTACTCCTACAGCACAAGCTCCCGATCCGCAAGCAGGAGTTATACCAGCTCCGCGTTCCCATACAACAACTTTTATAACTGATGGAGAAATAACTTTGGCCAATTCGACATTAGTGCCTTCAGGCGTTTGTAATGACCGGGCGACTTTTTCAAGATGAGCATGAGAAAGGTCGTCCGTAAAAACAATCGCATGGGGGTTCCCGACATCAACAAGATAAGGGGGCCCTTTGAGAGATCCAAAGACAGGTGATTTTAAGGAAACTGAGGTCGTGTGATCTCGGTTAAAATAAGTCGAACGAAAGGATGGAGTTTGAATATGTCCTGACTCCTTTCCCAGGAAAAGGGCCACGCAGCGCGTCCCATTTCCACAAGCAGAGGCAGAGCTTCCATCCGCATTATAAAAAGCAATTTGAGTATCGGCGTCTTGGGTATCTTTGAGGACAATCAATTGGTCAAAGCCGATCCCTTTTCTTCGATCAGCCAGGAATTGGATTTGCTGTGAGGAAAGAGGAGCGTTGAGGTCCTTTTCTTCAATGAGGACAAAATCATTTTCAAGAGCTTGCATTTTGGTGAAGGGAATTGCCATTTTTTCTCCTTAATTAGCTCTATTCTGAACTAAGAAGAAGGAAAAAAGAAGGCTTCCAAAAAGAAGGAAGGCAACGCCTTGATGAAGAATTGCTAGGACGAGAGGAACTTGAAAGACAAGGGTTAATATGCCTAATGTCAATTGAACTAAGGCTAAGAGAGCGACACTCTCAAAAGCCAGTGTGACAAGGGGGGGGAGCGAGAGTTTGCGTTGAGTGACATACAGTCCAAGACAGAGTCCCACCGTACATATGGCTAATAGACGGTGAGTAAATTGAATGCTAACGGGGTTTTCAAAAAGGTCGAGCCACCAGGGGGCTTGGGAAAATAATTCTGCGGGAATCAAGCGATTTCCCATCAGAGGAAATGTATTATAAACAAGGCCAGCCTTGAATCCAGCAACCAGAGCGCCCATGAAGATCGTCAGGATCAGAAAAGTGATTGTAATGAGGGTGAGCATTTTTAGGTTCGCGAAGGATTGAGTCTGTGTTTTAAGTTTTTCTTTGAAGAGAAGAAAAGTAAGCCACAATGCCATTCCAAAGATGGTGAGCCCTAAAAGTAAATGAAAAGCTAGGCGATAAGGGCTAACATGGGGATCGTGAACAAGTCCGCTTTTAACCATCAACCAGCCCATCAAACCTTGGGCAGCACCAAGTGCCCATAAGCCCAAAATAGAGGGCCAGAAGGGGCGATATTGGCTTTTAAAAACCACAATAAGTGTGGGGATCAGAAGCACAAATCCAAGAAGCCGTCCCCACAGGCGATGAATATATTCGAGCCAAAAAATGGACTGGAATTCAGAAAGTGTCATCCCGAAATTGATTTTTAAGAATTCAGGGCTTTGTTGATATTTTCCAAATTCATTGACCCAATCGGTTCGTGTCAAAGGCGGAAGAAAGCCTGTGATAGGTTTCCATTCAACGATGGAAAGTCCTGATCCAGTGAGGCGTGTGATGCCGCCAATGATGACCATCCCTAAGATCATCAGAGTCAGGGTGATAAGACTTCCTGTAAAAAGAGCATGTGTTCGACTTGTCATTGATTTCATAGGGATTGTTAAAGGTTGATTTGTCTTGGCATATTTTGGAGACGCCTTCGGTTAGTCGAAAAAATAAATATAAAGGAAAGCTAAGTATGGATCAACTATGTTAGAAAGTTAACCTTATTCTTGCCTCCGTCGTATCATTCTCGCCTCCGTGCACAGGTGTCCGGGAAAAATAAAAAACAGTGTCATCCCGGGATTTGTGAAACTTTTTCGCTATAACGAGCTGTGAGTTTCTTTAATACCCGGGATCCACAAATAACCTAGCAAACGCTGGCAGTTAATACCTCCACCAGAGGTGGAGGTATGTAACGCTTCGCTTGGACCACTCAAAGTGGTTTTTTTAAATTAAGTTTCGCTTATGCATATCATCCCCTGTTTTCTTTGTCATTCCCGCTACAGCAGGGAATGACATTGGGAGTGGGGTTATGACAAGAGAAACAAGAAAATGACAATTAGAATTTTCGCCTTGTCATTTCTTTATCATAGAACTGTTGAAAATAAGTTGATAACCTCTACTCTTGTTTCACTCCGTGATCCAAGCGTAGAGGTATCTTGCATATATTGTATAACTTTCCCAGCCCTCCACCAAAGGTGGAGAGTCCTTACCTTGTCCTGCATCCCATATATTAAGAAAATTGATCCAGCCAATGGCTGGATGATTTTCTAAATTCTGGGATGACAATAAAAGAAAAATGTTGCAATCATAAAACTAAGTTCAGTGAGAAAATATAATCGAAAAAAGTAAACCATTCATTAGTCTGTCAAATAAGTTTATCCTGATTTCGCCGGACACTAATGCGCTTTCGCGGGAATGACGCGTGAAAGAAGGAATGGCAACTGCAAGCACGATAACATAAAACCAACAGAACCCTATTGTTATTTTTTCTTAAATGTGGCTATTTACTCTTATGCTAAAATTGATTCCTCTTTTATTCGTTCCTCTTCTCCTGACTGGATGTATCGGTTGTTACATCGGTGGTCATAAGAACCGCTTAAGTGATGAATATCCAGACATTCGAAATGTTCCCGAAAGGGCAGAAGCCATAAAATCATTTGGTGTTCATAAAGGGAATGAGAAAACAGCCCGAGCTTCTGATTTCAAAAGTCTAGAAACAGATCGTGAAAAACTCCAAGCCCGGAATGAAGCTCTTCGTGAAGGTCGTTTCCCAGATCTACCTAAAGAAGAGTCTGCAAAAAAGCCTAGTCGCGATGGTAAGGATGGCCTTTCAAAATCTGCTGGGCGCGGTAAAGCTGCTCTATCAGGAGAACTCGAACCAAAAGATGGGGCCACGTCATCTGACCAAACGCGAGGGATTTTTGACTTCGACCTTTGATTTCTTTTCCGAGTCCGTTAGCGCCACCAATCACAAAACTCACTTTTCCTTTATGATGAATTTGAATGGTGTTGAGCAATTCAGAAAACTCCTCGCTTTTTAAATTCTCACCTTTTTCGTCAAGAATAATCATATAGCTTGTCGAAGGGAGTGAATTAAGGAGGAGTGAGCTTTCTTGATCAGGCGTTGCTCTTCCAGGAAATTCAAAAAGGTCGATTTTCCAATCAATGCGCTTTTTGTACTCTTCAAAGAGAGCCTTTAAAGCAGGATCTTTCAGCTTTCCAATTGTTGAAAGCGTGATCTGCATTAGTAAGATGAGGAGGTTGGGAAGGGTTCCTCGAGATCAAGTCCCCACATTTTTTCAAGGTTATAAAAGGCTCTGACTTCTGGTTTAAAAAAGTGAACAACTACGTCACCTGCATCAAGGAGAACCCAATCTCCTTGCGGGAGTCCTTCGATATGAAGGTTCTTGAGCCCTTGTTTCTTGAGATCCTCCCGCAGCAATTCAGCCATTGAGGAGACTTGGCGTTGAGACCGCCCTGAGACGATCACAAGGTAATCAGCAATCGAAGACTTTCCTTGAAGGTCTATGGACACAATATCTTCGGCTTTTTTAGAATCAAGAAAACGTTCAATATATTCCTTGAGTTCTTTTGAAGAATGCAACTGAGTCAGAGGTTTATCCTTTCCTTATGTCAGTTTTGTATAAGAAAGTCTGACACGAAAGGCAAGAGGCGTTTAACATTTTTTAATTAAACCGCAGGCTGCAGACATATCCTCGGTGTTTTAGACACTTAAAAAGACTTAGTTTTTTCTTCTTACATACTTTTTCTTTTCTTTTTGAAGCGTATCAGCTGCCTTTTTGTGTATGGCTTCTTCTTTATGTTTAATCTTTGCCAGCATGGACCAAGCTTTTTGTGCCACTTTCTTCTTTTTGATTTCGTCCTTTTTACGCTTTGTTTCAGATCTTTTATCTACTCCTGGGCTCACTTTCGGGGACTTGACATATTTTTATAAACAGGGTTGGCTAATGAAGTATTGATTGCTAATTTCATAAGTAATTAATGAGCATTAATGGTGGTTTCTGATGATTAGTTAAAATAAAATACTGTTTCAATCAACAACAGCTCTGGAGATTTTACTGAGCCTTAATACGACTCAGTCTTCTCTTTTTGCGCATCCGTTTCCAGATTATTCTGAGGAGGCCTCATCTTCTAAGGTTCCTCCACGATCACGCGCTTCTGTTAACCAAGACTCAGATAAAAGAAAAAAAGATCTCTCAGCACGTGCGAAATATGATCAAGTAATGAGAGAATCGCCAAATAGCCTTTTGAACAATGGAGGCTATCAAATAGCTATTAAAGATTTGTACAGTCTAAACGATTATTAAACAGCGATTTTAACTTTGCGAAAACAAGGTGTATTGCTCTATTATTTAGGATGGTCAATATTTTTGTGGCAGAAGGCAATTTTGACGATGCTTTGAAGCCTCTGAATCTTGCGCAACAAATTAAGGAGTAACCTATTCATAGTAAAATAGGAAGCCAATCACAATTGGCAGGAAAATTAATCAAAAGAGGATTTCTAACTTTATATTTAATTTCAGCTACAACCGCATGAAGCGCAAAACTCAGATGGGATTTTTTAATTCCTTTCAAAGCGCTGAATATCTCTATTTTATTTACATACAACGACACACTCACCAAGGCCGTTGCAATGACGCTGAGTTTCTACTCCACTTTTTAGAGAGACACACTTCGTACCCACACAGCAAGAATTACTTGAGTTTCCGCTAAAAACAACTTCGCCAACAGGGTCAGCATAATGACAGGTTAACTCCCACTGTATCTTACTTTTTTCTCTTTTTATGACAACATCACTATTTCTAAAGTTTGTGTAATAAAAAGGAATTTTATAAAGTCCAACTGTAACACCTTGTGCATCTTTCATATCATATTTGAGAAAATTACTGTCTCCTCGCTTTTGTAGTGTCTTAATCATTTGGACTGGAGATGGGCACCCAGCAGTTACAGATGTGGCCTTTAGAACAAGAGGAGATGCTCCCCAATAAATCATAAACAGAAAAACAAATGATATATAGCGCATAACCGCCTCCCATTGAGCTTATACTGAGAGATAGCATGCCATTAAAATAATTAATAAATTGTTAAGATGAACCGAAAAGAGTGCAGAAGTTCATATACATATGTGACGAAATAGGAAGGTCCTGTTGTAGAATATTTTTTTATAAAAATAGATCTTGAATTTTATAAATTATTGTATACATAAAAGTAAAATTGAAATAAATTTCTTTAAATAAGAAATTATATCAATCAACCTTTGGTGTTTTTAGAAGGAACGTTTTATGAAGCTTAAATATATACTCTTTGTTTCAGCTTTTATTCTATTAGATTTTTTTGAACATTCCTCCGTTTTTGCTGGTGACGATTTATCGGATGCATCACACGAGCCTGACCATTCAAACTCACCCCTCTCAAGACGCTCACCATATTGTTTTAAGGGAGACCCTGGGCAAATTGAGCTGCTTGAGATCTGTTTAAAAAAAGTTTCAGAAGAATCCCTAGACAGGGTTTTAGAGACGATTCCTGAGGAACAAAGAGAAGAATTTATGATGACGGCAAGCTATTTTATGAAAAGCACTATGGCTACAGAAGATATAGTTAGTGTTTTAGAGCATCTTTCTGTAGAGCATAAAGATGGTGCTGTTTGGAATGACATCTCTTATAAACTTTTAGAACGGATATACGCAAGTAACTATACCTTTTCCAACTCTGGTGCGCCCACCACTTTATCTCCAATGACACATATTTTAAAAACTTATCCTTTCATCTTCACAACTCTAATCTTTGAATATGAAGGTGATAGTTCCTCAGAAATTTTACGAGAGTTAAGGAGGGCTCCTTATGAGAGGCTCACATCCACTGCTCTAGAATTTGCAACCCATCTTATGTGTCGACGTGACACATTTGAACAACTTCAGGTTATTAGAGAAATAATAGCAAATTCTAGCGTTTTTATTACAGAGGAATTACTTGAAAAGATGAAAATTGTTTATTCTCTTGAATGGGGTGATATTACATTCCGTTTCTTCATCGAAGCGATTAAAACTCATACTCTAGACCAATTCATCGAGAATGATCTGAGAACATACCGTGCACAAGAAAAGGCAAGAGACACCGCTGAAAGGAATAGGCGGAGAGAAGATATAGAGAAAGATATGCGCTTCACTTTAAATGCTTTGAAAAGAAAGGCTAAACCCCCTGCCGAGGAAGATGTGCCCGAATTTCTAGGGTTCGAGAGAATACAAGGTTCTCACCCAATGGACCCACCAGATGTCCGGATAAATGATGTTTGCCAAAAAGAGCTTAAAGAAGATATGGAGAGGATAGCAGAAGAAAAGATGAACAGGTTACTTCCACTGGTGGAATCATCTGACCATTTCCATTTTAAGCAACTTGCGGATCCACCAAGCAGAACTAAACTTAGATAGTGTGATTGTTTTGACCGTAGAAATGAGAAAATTCGGCTCTGTTGCAAAAAATACGAAGGACGATTTTTTTCCTTTCAAAAAGCTTGTTTAGGTGGGTCAGTTTATGTAAATGCCGGATTCTCTTTCAATAAGAGGAATTTCACCTGTGATTCCTTGTTTAAATGTGATGTTTCACCTACATACGCTACATTTCAGGTTGAAGAGATAACTGAGGCTCTTTCAGCCATTCACTTTGTAAAACTTGAATGAATCATAACGAAATATTAACTAATTTTATAAGAATAGAAAACCGATGAGTTGATTCAACTTTTCATTTTTAAAATTTTTAGTGAGCATCTATGATATACTTATGGATTTTTTTAAAACGCAATAATAACCCTTAAATTTTTTGAATTTAAACGTTAGCCAAATTCACTAAGGAAAAAACATGAAAATACCTCAAATTTTAAGATCATGCTCATTTTTTAAGTTTATCTTTGCTTTTTTTATATCCTTTTCACTCGAAGCTGTTTCAGATGAAATCGAAATTTAGAGATAAATTATCCCTTTCAGAAAACGATTTTGGATTTGTGCAAGGTGGACAAGTTCAACAATCGCATTCGAATTTGAATAAACCACGGTTTGTATCGCCAACGTGTTTGCCTCACTTACCTTATGACACGCAAACAATTATAAGAACGGCAACATTGTTAGATAAAGATGGGACTTTAAAGTTATATGAAATTCGAGATAAAGGAAATCCAGTAAGAATTCGAGGGGAATACGCCTCAGAATCTCCACTAGGATGGAATATCAGAAAAGCTTATGACCAACACATAAAAACTAAAGTTAGTGATCAATGACACTAACTTTCACATAAATTACGAGATCAAATTATAAAATTAGCAAGGAAACTCTCTTATAAATTATTATCTTAAGAAAATTAAAAACAAAATAGCTATTTTCCTTTAAAGGACAACTTTATCATTTTATGAAAAAACTTTTCTATCTCTTATGTTTCTTTATTTTATTCATGAACTCACTTCCTCTCAGCAGTGTGGGAAGTGAAGGAAGTGATGATGAAGAGCGTTCTTTATCCCCCCCTCATAAAAAACTACGACGAGGATCCGTTTCAGCACACGCTGTTGGATCTTCTGATCGAAGAAGATCGGCTGTTTCAGATATATCCAATTCTTCAGGAAGTGATGATGACAGTGATCATGATTCAGAGAGTGTTGCAGAATCTTCAGAAAGTCAAAGACAACCTGGAGCAGCAAGACCTCATGCTTCTTTTGGGGAGCGTCGTGTTGATAAAGTTAAGGTCTATCTTATGCAGAGGTATGAAGAAAGCAGTTATGATGATTTATTGAATAAAAACCATGAATTCTCAGATTCTTACCCTTGTCGAGTAAATGAAAATGCCTGGTGGTATGGTCAACGTCAAACGCGCTCTCGCCCCACAACATGGAAATTCATTAGCGAAGGAACAGGGATTGCTATGGATAATGAGAATGCTCCCAATATTGGTGAGCATTGGGCGTATTTTATTGAAAGAAATAATCATCTTTTTGTCGTTACTTTTGGTAGAACGAAGCTTTTAGAAGAAGAATTTATAGATCCTACCTTTGGTGAAAGAGTGATTCGAAATATTTCAGCAGAAGTAAGAACAGAACAAAGAGGTAGTCAAAGTGGTCGGCTTGTAGCCATTTTACCAAATTCAAGAGAACATGAGATTTTGGGTAAATCAGTCAAAGGAAATGGGTACTGTCAGCTCACACGATCAACGGCACTTAGAGAACTTCCTCTGTTATGCTTACAATTATTAGAAATTGCAGAAAGTGGCATCGGTGAGGCTTATCAGGATATTCATGATCATTTGCGGCTTGCTGGGGACATGTCTAGGCGAGGAATAGGTCCTTTAAGAGAGGGAGAAAGTGTTACTGTAGATGGAAAAATTTATATTAAATTTTTTGAAAGACTCCATGAGGTAGACAGTACATATCTTGCTGAATTACAAGAGTTTGTTTTGGGTCTTATGGATGAAGATCTTCTTGTTCCCGAGTTGGACGAACATCACCCGCCTGAAGATGAAGGTGCTTATAATAAAAGAGTAGCACAAACTTCCCCAGATCAGCTTCTTTTAATGGATCAGAGAGAAGTTTCTGGGACTGAGGTTTGTGATCTATTTCAGTTTGTGAGAACTGAACTTATTCATGTCAAGTTGGTCACGAAGGGTGATCCTCTTAATCATTTATTTGGACAGGGAAATACCTCTGCAGATCTTCTTATGCGGAATCGAGCACATAGATTGTCCATTCCAATGGTTATTTCGAGATTGGCCCTTCTGGACATGATTCGCGATCGTATGAATACTTCATTAGAACCGATTACAGAGCAACTCAATAGGGATTTATTAGCGTTGTTTGAGTTGCATCAAAGGCTTAGGCGGCGTGCAGAGCTGACACCTTGTAAGATTAGTGGTGTATCAAGTATTCCCACCGAAAAAAAATTTGGAAAATATGGTGATCGAACATTATTAGATCTAGCGGATCAAACACCTGATTCTAGAAGATATCGGAATCTATTTTTATCACTTCAAAGATCTCTTGCGCAGCATCGCTATACCCCTTTAAGAGATAAAATCAATAGAGTTTTTAAAGGCAGAGGAAATTTAGGTGATTTCCTGAATAAAGTTCAAGCTCTCCTTGATCAAAGTAATATGGTCATTCAGGGGTTTGTTTTGCCTATTGCAGAACTCGAAGCTGATTATCAAAAATTAGTACAATTTGTAGCGCAATTTAACCCTGAAAATACAACAGTTGTTTATGCAATAGGTGTGCCTCAAGATCGCCTGAGTGGAGCGATAGGAAGTAAAAGAGTTGATTTAATACCTTTGGGACCGCGCATTAATCTTCGTACCTATGCAATGAAAATAAGACAGTTAGGCTATCAGGTTAGGGTACAATATATCCCTTCGTTAAGAAGAGGAAATGAAGTAGAAGAAAGTGCTGTTCCGCCAGCCATTCCCTATAACGCAAGAACGGCTTCACAGGACAATGCCATTGCGCGCGACAGGCGACAGCAACGAGAGTTAGCTCCAGAGGGACAGCGCATTGAGAATCTGTTTGCAAGACAACGAGAAATTGATGATGCACCTCTTCCTCCGCCTGAACAAGATCGATTTGATCATCCAATTACAACAGGTGAGGCAATAATAGCTTATCGTCAACTTAATGTTTTTTATCCTCAAGGAACGGGAAGTAATGGTGTCACGCTTTTTAATAATTATATTTTATCCCCAACGCTTGAAGACGGAAATTGTTTTTTTCATGCATGTCTGACAGAAGAGGGGATGACAAGAGCCATCATGGGACAAAGAACTTCTCAAATAAGAGGTGGGTTGGTTGAAGCGGTCATGGGAAACCCAGAATATCAAATGAGAATGCGACGAGAAATATTAGCGGAATATAAGGCACCACCTTATAGAAGTGTTCCAGAGCGTATTAGAAGAATGTTAAAGCAAAATGATCGTCGTGAAAGACTGCGCGTAGAGACAATCGACTTTTTGAGAGATAAATATATGTTAGAACATCCTGGTGAGCCGTATAATGAAAATGATCCTTCTCAAGTGCTTCCAGCATATTTATTAACGATTCCCTATAGTGAAGAGCATTTGCTTGCTGCCATTTCTGATGAGGAGGTGCGAAGTTATATGGATCGTTATACACAAAATCGGGGGAGAGACTCTTATATTACAATTCCAGGGGGACATGGAGAGACGGCAGCCATTGGTGCTATTATTGCAGAGCAACAAGGTATTTTAGTTCATTGTTTTATGTTCAATCGTGACCGTAAAGTTTTAACTTACAAAGGAGCTATTGGAAATCCGGCAGCTGAAAAAATAGTGAATATCCTTTATCATTCAAACCATTACTGGGCACTTTATAATGTGGGAGAATCAGAATTACGTCGTAGAGGAGTGAGGCAGGTTGCAAGAAATTATGAAGGCCATTAAAAAATTGTGATATCTCACTACATACGCTACATTTTAGGTTGAAGAGATAACTGATGCTCTTTTATCCAGTCAAGGTGCTTACTGTTTCTTGGTACTATTGATTCAGATGGGCTATTCCAATACGCTTGGGTTACATCACTCTGAAAAAGAATTTTGTCTTCCAGCCCTTTAAGAGATATATGAGGCCGTTTATGATTATAAAAATGCTCCCACTCAGCCAGAAGCTTTTCTAGGGGTAAAGATAAATCCTTCAAATTAAGCAGGCTATAGAACTCCACTTTATCGGTTTGTTGAGATCTTTCTATTTTGCCATTCAAATGAGATGTCCTGGGCTTAATAGGGCGGAACTTGACATAGTGAATCATAAGCTCTTCTTGTAAGGCATCATTAAAAACTCAGTTTCCCAGTTTGTCTGAAGGCGTTGAATTGAGAAAGAAAAAGTACTTAGTAGTTCACTAAAGAAGAGCACAGCATTTGCAGCTGTTTTTGCTGGGTATAAACGTAAAACACGTAGCCGAGTGCAGTCATCAATAGCTGTAAATTGATAACATTTTGAACGTATCTTGGTAACATCCATTTGTACACGTTCTCCTGGAATTCCTCGACTATAACGTGAGAATCTCAAAGAACCTTCGTTTAAGAGGTTTTTTTAATAAAAATAGGGGACTATGAGAAAAATCATCTGAAGCAGAACTCTTTCCAGTGGATTTTTAGAGAATATTCCTTAATTTTTAAGCCATGTAGCTTGTTTTAGGCAGACTTATCCTGTGAAAGCTCTCCTTTCTTCCCAAAAGATGAGCCTTTTCATATTGTAAGCAATATTAGCAAGAGTAATTGTAATATGTGCTCGTTTAAGCCCGATTGTGCGTATAAAAAGGCTCATCTTGTCTTTTTGTACAGCAAAAACATGTTCTACCTTTGCTCGAACTTGTGATTTCATTCTATTAGCTTTTCGCGTAGAGGAAGCCATAGGCTTGCCTTTTGGTTTTTTCCGGTGAAGTTGAGACACAAACCCACTATTGCAAAGAAGATCCTCATTCTCTTCAGATCGATAAGCTGTGTCTCCCCAAACCTTGCTGCAAGTGTTCTCTTTATCGAGGAGCTGGGGTAGAATCTTCCCATCATTGATGAATATACGAGGGAATGTCTTACAATTCGAGTGAATGCTCAACTAAAAAGTGATGATGTCGTTGATGTGCTCAGCAACTTATACAAATGATATAAAACGCCTTGACAGAAAGAGATGAAAAAGGTAGTGAATGAGCGTATCTGAAATGTTCAGAGAAATAATGCCGTGTTTGGCGTAAGCAATAAATGAGAGATTCACATGTTTGCAGTCATAAAAACAGGCGGAAAACAATACAATGTTGCCGTCGACAAAGTTATTAAAGTTGAGAAATTAGCTGGGAATTCAGGTGAATCCATTGAGTTCACTGATGTCTTGGTGATGGGTAAAGGAGACTCCGTTAAAGTAGGCTCTCCCCTCGTTTCAAACGCAAAAGTATGCGGGACAATCATCGATCAAATCCGTGATGATAAGGTCCTGATTTTTAAAAAGAATCGCCGCCACAACTATCGTCGAAAAAATGGCCATCGCCAGTATTTGACGGTTGTTAAAATTACAGATATTTTAGGAGAGGGCGAGAAGCCAGCGGCGAAAGCTGCTGCGCCAGCAAAAGCAAAAGAAGAGCCTAAAAAGGAAACACCAAAGGCTCAAAAAGTGGCTTCTGAAAAGAAACCAGTAGAAACAAAGGCAAAAGCGCCCGCTAAAAAGGCAGCGCCAAAACCTAAGACAACTGAGAAGAAATAAGGAGACTTGAGAGATGGCACAGAAGAAAGCCGGTGGTAGTTCTCGTAACGGTCGTGATTCAGAAGGACGTCGTCTTGGCGTCAAGAAATTTGGTGGCGAAGCCGTCATCCCTGGCAACATCATCATTCGCCAACGTGGAACAAAGTATCATCCTGGCAAGTGTGTTGGGATAGGTCGCGATCATACAATTTATGCTCTTGTCGAAGGACACGTGGCATTTTCCCATGGAGCAAGGGATAAAACATTCGTGTCTGTTATCCCATCTGGGCAATAAAAGTTCCTTTCACTATGTGATGAGGGGAAGGGAGACCTTCCCCCTTTTTTTATGAGAGTTCCATGAAATTTTTAGATGAAGCTAAGATTTTTGTAAAAAGTGGCGACGGTGGTGATGGTTGCGTTAGCTTTCGTCGTGAAAAATTCATTGAATATGGTGGTCCTGATGGTGGAAATGGGGGAAAGGGCGGAGACATTGTTTTTGAGGCTGTATCCAATCTGAATACACTTATTGATTTTAGATACCATCAACATTTTAAGGCTGAAAAAGGGCACCATGGGATGGGGGCCAATCGAACTGGTTCTTCAGGCAATAATCTGATGATTAAAGTTCCTGTTGGGACTCAAATCTTTGCAGAAGATAAAGAAACCTTGCTTGCAGATTTTACTGAAGATGGCCAGACACTAATCTTTTTGAGAGGTGGCGATGGTGGCTTTGGAAATGAACATTTTAAGTCCTCTACAAATCGCGCCCCCCGCAAGTTCGCACCCGGTTGGCCAGGCGAGGAAAGTTGGATTTGGCTCCGTCTCAAGTTGATTGCTGATGTTGGACTTGTGGGGCTTCCCAATGCAGGTAAATCCACTTTAATCAATAGACTGGTGAAGAAAAATATTG
>CAYRHD010000013.1:0-8588 GCA_964424065.1 uncultured Alphaproteobacteria bacterium | reverse complement strand
GTTTCTATCAGTTGTTTCTCGAGCTAAACCTAAAATTGCAGATTATCCTTTTACGACCCTGGTTCCGAACCTCGGCGTTGTTTATATGCACGAAAAAGAGTTTGTTATCGCAGATGTGCCAGGACTCATTGAAGGAGCCCATCGCGGCGTTGGCCTCGGGACACGATTTCTTGGTCATGTGGAGCGCTGTGAGGTGATTCTTCATTTGATTGATGGAACTTTAGAGGATGTGGGAGAAGCCTATCGCACCATTCGCCGAGAGTTGGAGCTGTATGGAGAGGGGCTTGCTGAAAAGCCGGAAATTGTGATCCTTAACAAGTGCGATGCCTTAACGCCCGAGATGATTGAAGAAAAAATTGAAACTTTAAAAAAACTTTCGAAGCACAAGGTCTTTCCTCTTTCATCGGTGAGTCACTATGGGATTACGGCTGTGTTGAAAGATGTGCTGAGATTTATATTTCCTAGAGACCTCTAAGTGACTTGCAGTTGTGGAAAACCTATGTCACGATGCACTTCGAATTAACGAAGAGGAGAATGGAAATGAAAACTCTTTCAACAAGTCTTGAAAAATCTACAATTTGGAATGAGCTATTGCAAGTTTTAGGGGGAGCGACCCTTATTTTTGCAGCGGCTCAAATTGAAATCCCTTTGCAACCAGTTCCTGTCACCTTGCAGACCGTAGCGATTATGTTGATTGGTCTCACCTATAAGCCCCGTCAGGCTATTGAGGCTGTTCTTTTTTGGCTTGGCCTTGCTGCAGTTGGGTTTCCTGTTCTCGCAGGGTTTTCTGGTGGCTTGATTAAATTTGTTGGTCCAACAGCTGGGTATATGGCTGGCTTTATTATTGCTGTCTATCTTATGGCGACTTTAAAGGAAAAAATGCGCTTGAACCACTGGAGGTATGATGCACTTCTTTGCCTCATGGGGACAGTGATATTATATACAACTGGTGTTTTGTGGCTTTCCTATTTGATGGGTGGGCTTAAAGTTGCCTTTATGGCTGGTGTGGTTCCCTTCATTTTGCCAGGCATTGTGAAAGCTGGTATACTCTGTGCAGGTTTACAAATCGTTCGTCACTTTAAGAAAGGTTGATGTTCTCTTTTAGACCCCATCACTTTCTCTGTACTCTTGGGTTTAAGGGGATGGGGTATTCACCTGTTTTCGTTCAAAATTACAATGAAATTGTCAAAGCTCTTCATGAGAATGAAGAGCTTTTGATTCACGTGGTGGATCAAACCGATTCCATTTGTAATGCCTGTCCTCACCGCAGAGGAGAACTTTGTGATAGCCACGAAAAGATTCAAGGCTTAGACGCGCGCCATGCGAACACCTTACAGCTTAAAGCTGGTGATAGGATAAGTTGGCGAGAAAGTAAAAAGCGAATCAAAGAAAGAATGTCCTTGGATAAGTTTCATCAGGTGTGTGAGGGGTGTGAATGGAAAAGTCTCGGTGTATGCGAGGCGGCTTTGAAAAAACTATCGGATGATTTCCATGAAGAAAAAGCCACCCCCTGAAGATATGCATCTCTGGGACATTCATGTCAAAGATGTGAAACCTTTACGCAAGCAAAAAAAAGTTGCCCCAAAAGTTGTTCCTAAAGAAGTGGTTATACGACCGACCCAAAAAACAACTTCCCTGAAAAAGGTCAATGTTGCTCCACAAGCCATGAGTCGCAAAGATATTCGTGGGGTTGAAATAGACGGACGCATAGACCTTCATGGTATGACGATCGCTCAAGCAGAACAAGCCTTAGAGCGGTTTTTAAGACACGCTCAGGAGAGAGGATATAGAACTGTATTAGTTATTACGGGCAAAGGAGCCTTAAGTGCACCTACAACGCTCCGTAAACAGTTTCCTGAGTGGTTGAAATCAAGCCCTTTTCGCGAGTTGGTTATTTCATTCTCTCATCCTGTAAAGCCTCAGCATGGAGGGGAGGGGGCCTTTTATATGCGGGTACGACGAAAATAAACCAAGCCCTTAAGTTTTCTTATCGTTCCAGAACTCTTTAATTTTGGTAAAAAATCCTTCTGAGAGAGGACTGGAATGATTGCGCTTTTCAAGGGATGCAAACTCTTCTATCAATTCCTTTTGCCTTTTTGAGAGGTTCACAGGAGTTTCAATCTGGGTTTGGATATACATGTCCCCTCTGGACGATGAGCGAAGAATGGACATGCCTTTCCCTTTTAGACGGAATTGCTTGCCTGATTGGGTGCCTGCTGGAATTTTGACGCGAGCTTTATGCTCATCAATGGTAGGAACTTCAATCTCGCCTCCAAGTGTCGCTGTGCTCATAGTAATTGGGACTTGGCAAAAGATTGTAGATCCTTCTCGTTGGAAAAGCTTATGCTGTTTGATATGAAGAAAAATATAAAGATCTCCGGTAGGACCACTCCTCATTCCGGCTTCACCTTCGTTTGCAAGGCGGATGCGTGCACCATCCTCAATGCCTGCGGGGATCGAAACAGAGATGGTTTTTTCTTTCCTTACGCGACCCGCACCATGACAGGTTTTACAAGGGACTTTGATAATTTCGCCAATGCCGTGGCAGTGAGAACAGGTTCGTTCGATCGTAAAAAAACCTTGGCGCGCATGAACGCGACCTTGACCATGGCACGTTGGACAGGTTTCAGGTTTTGTTCCTTCAGCGGCTCCCGATCCATGACAAGTGTCACATTGAGCGTTGGTTGAGATCTTAATGTTTTTCTTGAGACCTTTAAAAGCATCTTCAAGAGAAACTTCCATGTTATAACGCAGGTCAGCGCCCCTGAGTGCGGAGTCGGTCTGACGGGTTTTTCCTCCCATAAATTCGGTGAACATCTCGTCAAAGATATTTCCAAAGCCAGCACTATTGAAATCAAACCCTCCAGCGTGGAAACCTCCTCCACTGCCACCCATGCTCCCGTCAAAGGCCGCATGCCCTACCTGATCATATTGAGCGCGCTTCTTTTCGTCCTTTAAAATATCATAAGCTTCATTGATTTCTTTAAAGATTTTTTCGGCTTCTTTGTCTCCCTGATTTTTATCAGGGTGATACTTCATTGCCAGCTTGCGAAAAGCCTTTTTAATTTCATCCTGGGAAGCTTTGCGATCTACGCCTAAAAGTTCATAAAAGTCTTTTTTTGCCATGGGTTACCAATACGTTTAAAGGATTCAAGATGGTTGCTCTTTCACTCTCTCTGCATTGTCATCCCCGCGAAAGCTGGGATCCATAACATAGTCGCATCTGGATTCCCGTGTTCCCCGCCTTCGCGGGGACGGGAATGACATGAAAGGAAAGAAAAGAAAATCCTTTATTATTTCTCGTCTTTCTTGTTGTCTTCGTCAACTTCTTCAAACTCTGCGTCAACGAAATCTTCTTTGTTATCTGCCGAAGATTCATCTTTAACTTCAGATGATGTATCTTCTTGTGAAGCCTTGTAAAGAGCTTCACCAAGGGCCATTGAAGATTGTGTCAAAGCTTGAGCTTTCTCTTCTATGACAGACTTTTCGGGAGAGTCAAGAACTTCACGCAATTCTTTAACAGCCGTTTCGACTTTCTCACGATCCGTTGCGCCAATTTTATCACCATTTTCACTTAGGGTTTTTTCAGTCGCATGAATTAAGGCTTCGGCTTGGTTACGAACTTCGACGAGTTCGCGACGCTTTTTATCTTCACTAGCGTGTGATTCAGCGTCTTTCACCATTTTCTCGATATCTTGATCAGATAAACCGCCCGATGCTTCGATCCGGATTTGTTGTTCTTTGCCGGTTGCTTTGTCCTTGGCATTCACATGAACGATACCGTTAGCGTCAATGTCAAAAGTGACTTCAATTTGAGGTACACCACGGGGTGCAGGAGGAATTCCCATCAAATCAAATTGACCCAAGATTTTGTTGTCAGCCGCCATTTCTCGCTCTCCTTGGAAAACGCGGATGGTCACAGCTGTTTGATTGTCATCAGCTGTTGAAAAAACTTGGCTTTTCTTGGTCGGAATTGTGGTGTTCCGGTCAATAAGACGTGTAAACACGCCCCCAAGTGTTTCAATTCCCAAGGAAAGAGGTGTTACGTCAAGCAACAGAACATCTTTCACGTCACCGCGTAAGACACCGCCCTGGATCGCAGCACCAAGGGCCACAACTTCGTCAGGGTTGACGCCGCGATGAGGCTCTTTCCCAAAGAATTCTTTAACTGTTTCAATGATTTTGGGCATGCGGGTCATACCGCCAACTAGGATGACTTCATCAATCTTCCCTGCGGAAATTCCCGCATCTTCAAGAGCGGCTTTGCATGGCTTAATAGTGCGTTGAACAAGATCTTCAACAAGACTTTCGAGTTTGGAACGGCTGAGTTTTACATTAAGGTGCTTTGGACCTGAAGCATCAGCTGTAATAAAGGGAAGATTGACGTCCGTTTGTACGGCGCTCGAGAGCTCAATCTTTGCTTTCTCCGCGGCTTCCTTCAAACGTTGAAGCGCCAGCTTGTCTTTGCGAAGATCAATGCCTTGCTCCTTTTTAAATTCATCGGCAAGGTAATCAATGATGCGTTGGTCAAAGTCTTCTCCGCCAAGGAATGTGTCTCCATTAGTGGATTTGACTTCGAAAACACCATCGCCAATTTCAAGAATTGAGATGTCAAAAGTTCCGCCCCCAAGATCATAAACGGCAATGACTTCACCTTCTTTTTTATCCAAACCATAAGCAAGAGCTGCAGCCGTTGGCTCGTTGATAATACGAAGGACTTCAAGGCCGGCAACCTTTCCGGCATCTTTTGTGGCTTGACGTTGAGAGTCGTTAAAGTACGCAGGTACTGTGATAACCGCTTGGGTTACCTTTTCACCTAAAAAGTTTTCAGCCGTTTCCTTCATTTTTTGCAGGATGAAAGCGCTGACTTCGCTGGGGCTATACTTTTTACCTTCTGCTTCTACCCACGCGTCTCCGTTAGGGCCTTCAACAATTTTATAAGGGACAAGATCCATATCTTTTTTTGTAGCGGAATCATCAAAGCGGCGTCCAATAAGACGCTTAATAGCAAATAAGGTGTTTTCAGGATTTGTAACGGCTTGTCGTTTTGCGGGTTGACCGACCAATCTTTCACCTGTGTTTGTAAAAGCAACCATAGAAGGGGTTGTGCGAGCGCCTTCAGCGTTTTCAATAACGCGGGCGTCTTTCCCATCCATTATTGCGACACAGGAGTTTGTGGTACCAAGGTCAATTCCAATTACTTTACTCATTTGTTCCTCTTTCTTTTCTTAGGTAATTCAAAAAATGGTGTTTCTATTTATATAGGCGTCGGATCAGAGGGTTTCAACTCACCGTCAGAAATTTTTCCTTTTGCAACACCCACAAGGGCTGGACGCAAAAGTCGACCATTAATTTGGTAGCCAGGTTGCATGACGTGCACAATTGTGCCTGGGGTGACATCCGGGTTTTCAACTTCGAACATGGCTTGGTGGAAATGGTGGTCAAATGGTTTATCGAGGGGTTCGATTTTTTCAATGCCATGTTTTTTGAAAGCAGATAAAAGTTCGTTTTCTGTAATTTCCACACCTTCGATTAAGGTTTTGACCAGCTCTTTTTGTTTATCATGATCTTCGGGAATGCTTTCGATGGCGCGTCTCAGGTTATCGGCAACCGATAAAAGGTCTCGTGAAAAATTAGCAATGGCATATTTTGCTGTTTCTTCCCGCTCGCGATCGGTGCGTTTGCGAAAATTCTCAAACTCAGCCAGTGTTCTGAGAAGTTGATTCTTTAATTTATCAACTTCTTCATCCTTATCTTGAGGGATTTCCTCTTGATTTTCAATCTCTTGGGTTTCTTCATTTTCTAACTCAGGAGAGAAGTTATCATCGTGTTTATCAGTCATTGTTTACCCTATCGTTTTACTAATTAGTTTTGCAGTATAATCAACCATGGGGATAATGCGACTATAATTTAATCGCGCTGGTCCAATTACACCAATCGCTCCAACGATTCGCCCGTCATCTGCTGAATATGAAGACACAATAAGCGAACATCCGGAATGTTTAAAAAGATTATTTTCAGAACCAATAAATATTTGGACACCGTCTGCTTCAATGGCTGCGTCAAGAAGACCAAGAATTTCGTTTTGAGTGTCGAGCGCATCAAAGAGATTTCGAACATGATCAAGTTCTTCAAGATGGCGGACGTCCTGTAAAAGGTTCGATTGTCCCCGAATAATCAGGGAAGAACTGGCACCTTTGCCAGCCCAAACGGCAAGTCCTTCTTCAACCAGTTTTGTTGATAAGAGATCAAGTTGGGCTTTATTTGCTTCAAGCTCACCCAGGATACGTGTCTTGGCTTCTTTAAGAGTTTTCCCTGCAAGGCGACTGCTGAGATAGTTGCCAGCCTCGATCAGGCTTGAGGGTGGAAGGCCCGGCGGGGTTTCAATGATGCGGTTTTCAACAAGCCCATCTTCTGTAATCAAAATGACCAGAACGCGGCCGGGACTTAGATTGACAAATTCGACGTGCTTAAGAATGCTTTCGGATTTAGGGGCAGATACGACGCCCGCACAACGACTTAAGCCGCACAAGGCTTTTGTGGCATTTTCAAGAACATCAGAAAAAGCTTTTCCACTCGTGTTGCATTGGGTTTCAATTTCTTTGCGTTCGTTGTGGTTAAGATCGCCAACTTCAAGGATACCATGGACAAAGAGACGAAGTCCCGCTTCTGTTGGCAAGCGACCAGCTGAGGTATGGGGTGCATAGAGCAGTCCAGCAGATTCGAGGTCAGCCATGACACTACGAATAGTTGCAGGAGATAGGGACATCCCTAGCCGTGTTGAAAGGGTCTTGGAGCCCACAGGCTCGCCTGTTTCAACGTAAGCGTCCACAATATGGCGAAAAACCTCGCGGGATCTTTTGTTTAATTCTTCTACTTTTGTCATACTCTCATATCAGTTTCTTGCTTTGTCATCTTCGTTCGTCTTTCGTCATCCCCGTTGGTTTTTTGTCATCCTCGCGGAGGCGGGGATCCATCTATCAACTTTTCTCCTGGATTCCCGCTACAGCAGGGAATGACATTTTCTAATTTATCTATTCTTTAACATATAGTTAGTTGCGATTTCCATTCTTTCATCTTCGTTCGTCTTTCGTCATCCTCGTTGGTTTTTTGTGATTCCCGTCCTTCTTTTGTCATCCCCGCGGAGGCGGGGATCCAGTTAAACTATATTCTCAGATAGGTCTTTCCATTCTGGATTAACATTTTCAATCAACTTTATTTTCCAGGTTCTATTCCATTTTTTTATACATTTTTCTCGGTGGATCGCATCTCTTACATCTTTATAGGATTCTAAGTACACAAGCCTATTTACTTCATATTTGGTCGTAAAGCCCCCTACTAATTTTTGCTTATGCTCATAAATACGACGTTTTAAATCATTCGTGACTCCAATATACAATGTACCATTCCTTTGAGAAGATAAAATGTAGACATAGTAGTCCATTGTTTCTCTATTTGCTGGATTCCCGCTTTCGCGGGAATGACAAATGTTGTTTTTTCTTCTTATTAGTCAATAGGTTACTTTATTATCTCTATTTTCTCTCATTTTGTCATCTGCATTTCTTTCAGTGTCATTCCTATCCTCTCGTATTGTCATCCCCGCGGAGGCGGGGATCCATCTATCAACTTTTCTCCTGGATTCCCGTTTTCGCGGGAATGACAATCAAACTTAGAAAAAGTTCGCTAACTATCTCTTTTCACCTTAATTAGAATGTAGTAATGAGAAAGGAAGACGTCAATATTGTAAGGAGAAATTTATGAGATCTTCCAACCGCCAGGCTGACCAACTTCGTCCCATTTCCTTTGATATTGGCTTTGCACGACATGCAGAAGGTTCTTGCTTAGTTAAGTTTGGGGATACCCATGTGCTTTGTACAGCATCTGTTGAAGAAAAGGTCCCTCCTTTTCTTCGAAACAAAGGGACAGGATGGGTGACAGCAGAATATGGCATGCTACCCCGCTCAACCCATAGTCGCATGGACCGAGAAGCAGCAAGAGGAAAACAAAATGGACGAACGCAGGAAATTCAGCGCCTTATTGGCCGGGCATTGCGTTCTGTTGTAGATCTTAAAAGCTTGGGCGAGCGGCAAATCACCATTGATTGCGATGTTATTCAGGCCGATGGTGGTACGCGGACTGCGGCTATCTCAGGCGCTTATATTGCCCTTCACTGTGCGTTGACAAAGCTTGTTGAAGCTAAAAAACTAGAAGCACTTCCTTTGCTGCATCAAGTAGCAGCTGTATCTTGTGGCATTGTGAATGGTGTGCCCGTTTTGGATCTGGACTATGGTGAAGATAGCACAGCTCAAGCAGATGCTAATTTTGTGATGACCGAGGCGGGAACTATTATTGAAGTTCAGACGACTGCAGAGGATAAACCCTTTGAGGAGAACGCTCTTTTTGAGATGATGCGTCTGGCTCGTCTGGGGATTGATCAGATAACGGCGTTACAACAGAAGATGCTGAGTTTGCTCTAGGCCTTTGTTCTTCAGCCCATTCGCCTGGGCGACCATTTGTGGCGTTTTCTCTTGGTGAAGACTTTCGTCGTTCTTTGCGAGGCGTATCTAAATCTGTCGTATAGCCTCCGC
>CAYRHD010000012.1:43544-62555 GCA_964424065.1 uncultured Alphaproteobacteria bacterium | reverse complement strand
CATAAGCGAAACTTAATTAAAAAAAACCACTTTGAGTGGTCCAAGCGAAGCGTTACATACCTCCACCTCTGGTGGAGGTATTGACTGAAACAGCTGCAAAATGGATCCCTGTTTTCACGGAGATAACAAAGTGGGGTGGAGATGACACGGCGGAAGGAAGGAAATGATCAACCTTCTAACATCATTGATTCATAAACAAAGTCAGTTTAGTAGTCTAAAGTCTTTGATCTCATTTCATTGAGTTTGCCTGCAAAACCAGGGTAAGTGGGGTCATGTATCCATGCATTACGGTACATGCAAAAGTTGGAGCGAGTCACAGGTGTATGGCCTGGTCCCAAGATATTTAAGTCTTGTGGTTTGGTGTTAGGCATATTCGTATGATAGGCAACCTCTGAAAGGAATTCACTGTGGCTCATTTGGGATGTGATGTTGACCGCAAACGTTTGTGTGGGAACATGCCCGCTCCCAATAACTGTGAATGAAACAGGAATCTCATATGAATAGTACATTGCGTTTGCTTCCCTTAAGCATAATAAAGAGACAATAATACATAAGATGGTTGATGTAAGTTTCATTTTCGTTTCCTTCCTGCCAACGTTTCAGTTTCAGACATGGAGGAAGTTTACGGGAAGAATAGTTACAAATTTATTAATGGAAAAAATACATATTCTCGCTGTTCACGAGAGAGGGCAAGAAACAATGATCAATTCACATAGATTGATGATCGCTATCAAGTTATTCTAATGAAAAGATGAGAATGACAGAATAAGAGTTTAGTCAACTGTATTCTCCTTTTTCGTAATGACAGCTCTTACCTTTGCGTTATCTGGATCATTACCTTCTAAAGCCAAACTCTTAAATGAGTCAAAAGTGCCATCAAGTGGCGCATCACCTCGCCCACTAATTTTTACTTCATTTGGATTAACTCCAGCACGTTCAGCAACTGCTGCTTTAAAGTGCTGATAAGTTGTATTTCTATCAAGGCGGATATATTGTGGAGCGATACCATATCCGGGCTCAGAAGAAGCTCCTTCAAGATTTACTTGATAGGTAACTTCTATATTTAGAGAATCAGCAGCGTTTGCTTTTCCCAAAGCAAGAAGTGAGGCGGCCATATATAACATCGTGAATCGTATTTTCATTGCTTTTGCTTTCTATCCTTATTGTTCTCATTTTATTTTTTCAAATTTTACCTTATTTAAATCTGCGGGTGGAATAGCAAAATCCACATTTTTTGCATAAACAGTTTCCAATTTGGATGAACCATGAACACGAAAAAGCAAAGCTATAGGAGCTTCTGGATCATGGCTGGTTTTGACTTCGACAAGCTCATATCCAGATTTTATACAATCAGGTCCAATGGCTTTTATCATTCCATTTACAAAACACAAGATTTCCTTCTTTAAATCGATTTCGTTTTCAGCGGTCGTTGAGCATCCTAGACGGGTGGCCAAAAGTTTATGCCGGGCATGATATTCCCAGGATAGCAGCCCTTTCCAAGTCTCAGGTATTCCTCCATGCTTAATCGGCCCTCCCACACCACGTGTGTATATCACGAATGGTTCTCCATTGACTAACATCTGATAAGCAACGTTCAATCCGCCTGGGCCAGCTCCGATTATCACAGTTGGGTAAACTGGTTCAGCTTGAGCTGAAGTTGCCCAACTTACTTGTAATAGAACGTTAAATATCAAAATAAGTGTAGCACATACATGCTTCATTTTTAGCCTCTCTTTGTTGTATCAACAGATTCCACTGGTTCTTCAGAATCTATCATAACTTAATTGGTGAACTTAATGTTTGATAAGTCATCAGATCGCATAGCAAATTCAACCCCATTTGCGATAACCGTTTTCGGTTCTTGTGTTTTCAGATCACGATAAGTTAACTTGACTGGAGCATGCGCGCTAGGGGTTTTTTGGATATCCACTAATTGATAATGGTTTCTCACTCGATCAGGTCCGAGTTCTTTTATGAGGCCATGAGCTAGACATTGAAGGTCTTCAATTTTTGCTTCTCCATTGACGTCAAGCGTTGAACAGCCCAGCGATTGAGCTATTTTTCTTTGAGTTTCATGATGTCTCCATGAATTACGGGGGATCCAGGCATCACCCTTTTTGCCTTGGAAAGCGGCCCCTCCCAAATGAGAGGTAAAAACGACAGGGCTTCTTCCTAATTGCAGTAACTTATATGCAACAGTGAGACCCCCTAACCCGCCGCCAATAACCGCCACATCAACTTTTTCAGGTTGATCTTGTGCGGCACTTAAGGTGAAAGGGTTGAAGGCAATAACTATTGTAAAAATTAGAGCAGTCAGTTTCATGTCTTTATCCCCTGTTTTTTCTATAAGCTTAAAGTCATTTTTCGAACTGTCAAGATCCCTAGGACACTCTGTTCCAAATCAGGATTTTCTCTATTCTAAGGCAGTTAGCGACGTGGCATTCCTCTTTTGAAGAGACGTTTCAAAGGTAAGATGATGAAAAACTTTCCTCGTTAACTTACTGTTCATTACTTTCACTTATACTTAAAAATGAAATGACAGAAGAAAGTTAGCATTATGACAACGACAAATCATAAACCAAAAAAAGTCAAACAACCTCCTTTTGAAATTGCAGGTCATATTATAGAACCAGGGTCAGATAAAACAATTATGATTCCTGTAGGCTTTCATCCAGACAATTCTTTACATGAACTTTGTGTTCGGGTAATTCATGGAAAATACAGTGGAAAACGGCTCTTTATATCTTCAACAATGCATGGTGATGAAATCAACGGAATTGAAACCATTCATAGAATTTTAACCTCACCCATAATCAAGAAGATACATGGTACGCTCATTATTGTACCTATCATCAATATGCCTGGGGCTCTTATTAAAAGCCGATATCTTCCAGATCGGCGTGACTTAAACAGGTGTTTTCCTGGCTCTGAGTCCGGTTCTGCTGCTTCTCAGCTAGCCAATACATTTCTTAATAAAATCGTTAAATTGTGTACACACGGCATAGATCTTCATACGGGCTCGAATGAGAGAACCAATTTACCTCAAATTAGGTGTGATTTCACAAGCCCTGAAGCTCTTCAGCTGGCCCTCGCTTTTGGTGCGCCAGTTATTTTGAAATCTCAACTCAGACCAGGCTCTCTTCGCCAAGAAGCTGAGCATATGAAGTTGCCAACTATTCTATTTGAAGGTGGCGAAGCTCTTCGCTTTAATACTTATGTAACTGCCTCTGCTGTTCAAGGGATCTTTCGCGTCATGGCTTTTCTGGGAATGATTTCTGCACGTAAAGCTCATCCTCCTAAAAAGTCATCCATTATATCTCCTGCAAGTCGCTGGTTACGGGCACCAGCAACAGGTATTTTTTATTCAAGTTCTGATCTTGGTCAAAAAGTTGTTCAGGGAGATGTCTTGGGAACCGTCTGCAACACTGCAGCTACGACCAGTGTAAAAGTCATTGCAAATTTTGATGGTGTCATCGTGGGAAAGACGCTCTATCCCCTTGTTTATCAGGGTGATGCTTTGTTTAACGTTGCTTGGGTTCCAGATCCAAATCGCGCACAAGAAGAAATTGAAGATTTTGAAGAAGAATCTCTCGCAAATTATTCTATAGATGATCCGACAACTTACTAGTCAGTGATCTATGGCGTTAATGGCCTGCTTCAAGGAATCAAAAACGCTTTCCTTATAAATAAGTTTTAATGTGCCCATATCAATAAACCTCGCTTTAACATTTTTATTGGCTTCGCATAAAAGAACTTTGGTGCCCTTACCTTGAAAATCCTTCAGAATTTCTTGAAAAGATTCAAGTCCAGTTAAATCAATAAAAGGAACCCCTTTGAGGCGAAAAATGATGACCTTGGGAATTTCATTAATCACTTCAAAAGTATGTTCCAGCCTTTCAACAGCGCCAAAAAAGAATGGCCCTTGGATGGTATAGACAACAGTCTCTGGAGGCAGCTCTTGAGCTTTTAACTCTTCAGCAATTTTCTCGCTTTCTTCTGCTTCAATGGTCACGGATTGACTCATACGCTGGGTGAACAGTAGTACAGAGAGAATTACCCCTACATTTACTGCAACGACTAGGTCAGTTACAATTGTCAAAAAAAACGTTAGGATAAGGATAAAAACGTCATTTTTAGGAGCATGTCGAATTAAATATATGAAATGCTTCATATCACACATGTTATATGCAATGGAAAATAAAATGGCTGCGAGTGTGCAAAGCGGAATATAATACGCAAGAGGGACCAAGTAATAAACAACAATCAACAAAAATAGACAATGAACGATAGCAGCGATGGGATTCGTTGCGCCATGACGAACACTTGTTGCGGTCCGTGAGATCGCTCCAGTCGATGCAAACCCTCCAAAAAATGGGCAAATAATATTTGCGATTCCTTGGCCAATAAGCTCTTGGTTAGAGTTATGTTTGGTCCCCATCATCCCATCCGCAATGACGGCTGAAAGTAAAGATTCGATCGCCCCTAAAAGGGCGATGGTAAAAGCTGGGCCAACAAGGGTAATAATCTTCGTCAGAGATAGTTCAGGAAGATCAAAGGAAGGAAGGCCTGAGGGAATTTGCCCGTAGACTGTTCCAACAGTTGCAATATCAGACAGTTGAAAAGTCGCTTGAAAGAAAGTTCCAAACACCAAGGCCACAATTGCCCCAGGAAAACGCTGAAGATACTTGACTTTTGGTGCACCAAAGAGAACCAACAGACTGCATACCCCTAGAAGGGTTGTTTTAAAGTTCAACGAAGGCATGGCGAAAAATAGGGCCACAATCTTTTGATGAAAGTAAATCAGACTTTTTGGAACATCTTGAAGACCAAAAAAGTCTCTCCATTGCCCGACAAAAACAACAATTGCAATGCCAGTTGTAAATCCAATTATGACGGGATCGGGAATAAATTTGATAATTCCTCCCAATCTTACAACTCCCATAAAAACCATAATGAATCCCGCCATTAGGGTTGCGACTTGAAGCCCATCAAAGCCATATTGCGCTGAAATTGCGTAGAGCACTACCACAAATGCTCCTGTTGGGCCGGTGATTTGGTAACGTGTCCCACCAAAAACGGCGACGACAAATCCTGCTATAATGGACGTGTATATTCCTTGCTCAGGAGTTGCTCCTGAAGCAATCGCAAAAGCCATGGAAAGTGGGAGCGTAATCACACCCACAATTGCACCCGCTATGATGTTTTGTAGCAAGGTTTTTGATTGAAAGGCCCCAGATTTATAGGATTCTAAAAGAGCAATCATGGTGAAAATCCACTGTACAAGAGATTAATGTGCTTCAAAGTAGGGTGAGAAACAACGTCTTTTAGAATAAACTATTTGCTGGACGAATTCAATGAAACAACTCTTAAAACTGACTCAAAAGGTTAATCTTCTTCGATGCCTTCATGGTAATCTTTAATTTTTAAAAGCTTTAGTGAAATAATGAATGAAATGAAAGCAATAATCGACATGGCAAGAAACAAAGGCCGAATTTCATAATGGTGGCCTAACCAACCACTTACATAAGCAGCGATTGCACCGAGAAAACTTCCAAGAAGTTTGTAGAAGCCTGACGTTTCAGTATATTCGTTTTTCTCAGTATTCAAAACAATAATTTGTGTCATACCAGGGTTCCCAAAAGCTGTTGAAAGACCCGCTATAAATTGCAACATATAAACATGATAGTACTCTGTTACGTTAAACATCAAAAATGCGTAAATCGACCATAGCAATAAGCTAAAGGAAAACAAAACATGTCGATATTCAAGCAAAAATACGGATATTAAAAAGCTCGCCACAGCATAAACAACACCGTAAATCGCAAAAATCACACCCAGGTGACTTAGATTTCCGCCCAAATGGAGAACGAAAACATACAGAATGGGCAATTGAAGACCTAATGCAATGCGAAAAAAGCACTCCGCAACAATTAAGAATTTAACTTTTTCTGATATGGTGAAGAGAAATTTCATTAGCCTTCCACCTCCGCTTCTATCGTAGTAAATTTTTGTTAAAAAAGTATGAAGCTTAATAACTACAACTAGCTTCCTTAACGATAGGAATCTTCTATCATTTAATTTTTTGCGCCCATTTGACTAAGAAAAGATAATAATGTATCTTTTCTTAGTCAAAACTTTTAAGAAAAGATAAACATGTTATCGCGTGCAGGAAGATACATTGTACAAAAGATTGCTGGGGAAAAATACAAAGCTTACATCCCACAGCCTCTTCCACCAGAGCCTGGTATTAATCTGGACCAACTGTACTCTTATCTTGAAAAAGCAACTTTAGCACTTGGCGAGCTTAACAGCAAAGTCTCTTCAGTTCCCAACATCTCCCTCTTTATCTATATGTACGTGCGTAAAGAAGCGCTTCTTTCAAGTCAAATTGAAGGCACTCAAAGTTCCTTTTCTGATCTTATCCTTTTCGAACATCACTTAAAACCAACTGTGTTAAGAGAGGATGTCGAGGAAGTCTCAAATTATGTAAAAGCAATAACTTATGCCTTAAAAAGATTAAACAGTGGATTCCCTCTGTCTTTAAGATTACTCAGAGAAGTTCATGATATTTTACTTTCAGGAGGAAGAGGGACGCATAAATTGCCTGGAGAGTTTAGAAAATCTCAAAACTGGATTGGAGGCACAAGACCTAGCAATGCTATTTTTGTTCCTCCACCTGTTGAGTATCTAAATCAATGCTTGAGTGATTTTGAAAAATTTATGCACGATGATAAACTACCACTTCTCATTCGCGCAGGATTGCTCCATGTTCAATTTGAAACGATTCACCCTTTTCTTGATGGAAATGGCCGTCTAGGGCGCTTATTAGTATCTTTATTTCTTTGCTCCAACAATATGCTTACAGAACCCATACTGTATCTGAGTCTATATCTTAAACATAATCGCACTACTTATTATGATCTGCTGCAGGAAGTACGCTACCATGGCTCTTGGGAAACTTGGTTAGAATTTTTTCTAAATGGCATTTATACAACTGCAACACAAGCTAGCAAAACAATTGAGGAAATTAATGCTCTCTTCAAAGAGGATCATAAGAAAATTGAATCTTTAGGCCGGGTAAGATTTTCCTGTCTCAACATTTTCGAATTCATGAAACTGATGCCACAAGTAAACGTTCCTTACTTAAGTAAAGAACTAGCCATAACACCACCTACGGCTAGAAGTGCTATAGATGCGCTTATGAAACTTGGAATTCTAAAGGAAATCACAGGTAAAAAAAGAGACCAGGTATATGTTTATAAACAATACTTGGACCTATTAGAGTATGGTACCGATCCGTTGAAACTTCGTTAAGTAAATAAATTAGCTCCTAGGCAGATTCAAATATAAAAAGGACATTGCCATGATGAGTTGAAGAAGAGGTGTTTTCAATGGCTTCTTTGCGAAAGTTGTTGTTTGTATATTCAGCTATCACCTTTTGCCAAAAAGCCAATGCGGCAATATTATTTGAAAGAACTGAAACCTCCCACTTTCCAGAAAATTGATTAAAAACCTGAAAAGCGGCTTGGCTCCCAATGGACTGTCCTTGGAACTTAGGAAGGACGAAAAATTCTGCCATTTTCCAATCAGTTCCAGGTGTACGGGTGATCCTATTCAGTAGGCTAAAGCCTGCGAGCTCGCCATTAGCCTTGATAAAAAACGCTCGTCTATGCTCTTCATGAATATAATTAACAAAATAGTGTTTTTGGATGAGCTTTTGTTCAGGCCAAGCATAATCAGCAAAGGCAAAGTGGCAATATCGGGACATTTCATATAAGTAAAATCTGGCAAGACTCTCAAAAGCCGAAAGATCACGAGCGGTGATAGGTACGAGGATAAACTGCTGAGTCATGTCTCACACTTCTGCACTGGCGGAGAGAGAGGGATTCGAACCCTCGATACGGTCTCCCGTATACACGATTTCCAATCGTGCGCCTTCGACCACTCGGCCACCTCTCCTGAGATGAGGGGAAAAGTAACCGATTATCCCCCCAACTTGCAACCTTATTTTTTTAACTAGTCCTGCATTATGTTAGATGAATATATTCCCAATGGACTTGTAGCAATCTGAGAAAACTTCCTTTTCCTTATTTCCTTTCCACGATTTTCAGGCGTGTTATTGGTCTCTGCGCGAGGAACTGGTGGTACATGATAACCAAAGATTCTTGCAAGTTCTTGGCATGCGTCTTCCCATTCTTCATTGGCTAATAAAGTAGTAGGGATTGATAAACAAATAACAAGCGATAACAAAATTTTCACAAAACAACTCCAATAAATAAAAATAACAATATACCAATGCCCCTTCTTAGCAAAAAAGATTTCTCTTGTCAGCTAAATTTCTTTCGTCAATAAAAGATTGATAATTTTTTGAATCAAAAAGGGTCAACAATGGCAAAGCTTCACTTTTATTATTCTGCGATGGATGCAGGTAAAACAACCACGCTACTTCAGTCAAATTATAACTATCGTGAACGGGGCATGGAAACGATGTTGTTTCTTCCTGCAGCCGATACGCGTCACGCAAAGGGTATTATTGCATCTCGTATTGGTTTGACCTCTCATGCCTATCCTTTTGAACAAGATTTTAATTTTTTTGAGGCTGTTAAAGCTTTTATCAAGGAAAGGCCTCTTCACTGCGTTTTTATTGATGAAGCCAATCAACTTAGAAAAGAACAAGTCTTACAGCTCACTTATATCGTGGACCAACTGAATATACCCGTTTTGGCTTATGGTCTTCGTTCTGACTTTATGGGGGAAACCTTTGAAGGCAGTCGCTATCTTTTGGCGTGGGCTGAGGAGTTGACTGAGATTAAAACAATTTGTCATTGTGGACGAAAGGCCACCATGAATGCGCGCATTGATGAAAACAAAGAAATCGTGCGAGAAGGAAAGCAAATCGAAATAGGCGGCAATGATCGTTATATTGCTTTATGTCGGAAGCATTTTATGAATGGACAGACCTTACCCACCAAAAAGACTGTCAATAAAGTCGCCTAAGATTCCGGCTTCTTCTCTCTCAGAGGTTTGAGAGATTCCAGGATTTTGACGGGGTTGTGGAGCTTGATGGGAGACGTTTGAAACGGTGGAAGCAAAACTTCCCTCTTGAGACGCTTCCCGCATATAAAGATGCCACAACCGCGCTGCAGGGCTCCCGCCTTTTGGATCCATAGAAGTATTATCATCATTGCCCGCCCATGTTCCTGTAATAAGATCAGGTGTAAAAGCCACCAGCCATGCGTCCCGGTCTAGCTGGGTTGTGCCCGTTTTTCCAGCACTTGGACGTCCAATGCTTGAACGACTGCCCGTACCATAATTCATTACCGCTTGCATCATCTGAGTCAGTTCGTATGCAACCTGAGGATGAACAACACGTTCAGACGCATGTTCATGATGTCGATAGAGAAGGTGTCCTTCTTGATCCGTTACTTGGATAATTCCATAGGGCCTTACACTCAAACCATTCCGTGCAATAATTGCGTAAGCTGCTGTTAATTCTAACAGTGTTGATTCTCCTGTTCCCAAAACGATCGTTAGGTCGTCTGGTAAGGCGGAGCGGATACCTAGGCGTCGAGCTGTTTCAACCACCTTCTGTAAACCCAAGTGATGGGCCAATCGAACACTCACCGTATTTACGGAATGGGCCATTGCATCTTGGAGAGAGATTTGTCCACGGGATTGATATTTATAGTTTCTTGGCGACCATTTCCCTAAGTGAATTGGCATATCACTGACATGATCCGATGGATGCATCCCTGATTCAAGAGCGGCTAAATATAAGACAAGCTTGAAAGCCGATCCCGTTTGACGCAAGGCTTGAGTCGCTCTATTATATTGGCTTTTCTTGTAATTTGTTCCACCAACAAGGGCTCGAATAGCACCATCATAGGACATGGAAATAAGAGCCAATTGATCAACCTTTGATTTCTCTTGTTTTTCATCAAAGGTTTCCTGGACCTTGGCTTCCGCAAGGGACTGCAAGCGTGGATCCAACGTTGTTGTCACAATCACATCCTTGTCACTGGCATCAACGATCGTTGGGAGAATATCCACAATATAATCCGTAAAATAGCGAATCGCTGAGCCCTTAAATGTCCCTGGTGTTGTTGACGCCATGATCAATTCGGCATCCTTAAGGTCCTCAGAGATAAATCCTTCCTTGACCATATTTTCAAGAACAAGAGTCGCCCGTTTATCAGCAAGATCAGGGTTATTCGATGGTGAATATCGTGTGGGGGCTTTCAAAAGTCCTGCAATCACAGCTGCTTCATAAACACTCAAATCCTGGGGACGTTTTCCAAAATAGTGTTGGGCAGCTGCTCCTAACCCAAATGTTCCCGATCCTAAATATACCCGATTAATATACATGGTCAGGATTTGATCTTTTGTAAATTTCTGCTCAAGCCATAAAGCCAGCAATGCTTCTTGCGCTTTTCGTCTTAAGGTACGATCGTTCACATCATAGAGCTTCTCTGCCTGCAAGAAGTTCTTTGCTAACTGTTGGGTGATTGTACTGCCCCCTTGAGCTAAATGACCCACCCGATAATTGGTCCAAAAAGCTCGTAGTAATCCAATCGGATCAACCCCCAGGTGAGAATAAAACCGGCGATCCTCAATTGCGAGAAAAGCTTGAACCACATGCGGAGGCAACTTTTTAATATCCACCATTTGCCCATGAAGATCACCGTACGTCGCTAATTTTGTTCCATCTTTGGCAAGGATTGTAACACTTGGGCGACGTTCGGTCTGTTGAAGTTTATTCAGATCGGGCAAGTCATAGCTATAAAATAGGACAAAACAACCACTGAAAAATGAAAGCCAAATCAACAGGATGCACGACCATTTGAAAAACCACAGCCAAAAGCCATTTTTCTTTTTTTGGCGCGGCGGCTTTGGAGGCGGCGGAGGTTTGGTTTTCTTCTTTGGTTTTTCAGGCTCATCAGAGTCAACCCCCAAGCGATCATCAGGATTAATGGTAAATTTCACGCGACCTTAGCCTCTTGGTTTATACGCATAGGTATATCACTTAGTTGGTGTGCTTTATGGAAACAATATCTAATTTCTTGAAGTCCTCAAGAGGCATTTCATAGAGGTTTCCTGTTAAAATCTCATTTAGATTCTTGTGAATAGCACCTTCTGCTTTGTAGTCACGAGAATAGGAATATTTTGCGGTATCAAACGTAACTTTTGCGTCATCTATCTTCGTAATTTTAACGATCAAATAGGGAAATTTATGATGGTTATCTTTGAGGACAACAGCATCATTTGTTCTAATAGAGTTAAGGTCAACAGGACCGTTTTGACTATTAAGAACTATAGTTATAACAACAGTAAGAAATACAAGAGTTGTCAGAGAAACGACACCATATTTCAACCAGTTTGTTTTCACCTTGGGCTTAGAATTTCTTTCAACCATTGATCTTATTTTTCTTTCATTTTTCAAGATTCTTCAGTATCAGCTCTTCAAATTACTTGTCAAGGAACACTGCGTTCCAGAGGAGAATGAATCAAAAAGCACTTCATAATGCTTGAGTATATAGAGGCGGAACCATCTTGCATAGGCTTGAGGATTTTGAAGTAGATGCTCTCTCAATACGTCGGGTTGTATCCATTTGATCTCACATACTTCTTCAGGATTAGAATGAATAGCGTCTTCGTAAAATCCTTTAAAAATATGAGTGTATTCGAGTTCCCACATATCTTTCTCAAGCTTGAGAGTATAACATACCTTTGTCAGAGGCATGAGTGAACATGAAAAACCAAGCTCTTCAAGCAACCGGCGCGAAGCTCCCTCCTTCGTCGTCTCTGAAGGCCGGGGATGTCCACAGCACGTATTGGCCCAAAGCCCGGGAGAATGATATTTTATGAGCGCTCTTCGTTGGATAAGCGTCTCTCTTTTATCGTTAAAAACAAAGACGGAAAAAGCGCGATGCCGTTGAGGTATTCGGTGGGCCGTCAGTTTTTCTTGGGTCCCTATGGGGTTATCATTTTCATCAACTAAAATAAGGGTTTCTTGCATCACTTCTGTACTTGTTCACTCAAAATCAAAAGAAGTGAAGCTTGAAACAAGCTCAGTGTCAATGAATTTAAGACCATGTGTATCATTTCATATGAACCTATACAGAGAAAAAATCCCTCTTGCCGAGCTTTTTAAAATAGGCTAACTCTTAAAAGCGATGTAAACCACATAACTCTAACATCGTGAGCAAACCCATGAAATCCAATACCCCCGAGTCCATTCTCTCTTTCATTAAAGAGAGTAACGTTTCCTTTGTTGATTTTCGTTTTACAGATCCCCGCGGCATATGGAATCATATGACACTCCATGCGGATATAGTTGATAAAGACCTTTTATTGAGTGGAATTATGTTTGATGGTTCATCCATTGCTGGCTGGAAGACGATCGAAGACTCAGATATGGAAATGAAACCGGATCTTTCTTCTGCTGTTTTGGATCCATTCTCAGCCCAACCAACCCTTATTCTCAACTGTGATATTCATGAGCCTTTAACTGGAAAATCGTACTGTAGGGATCCCCGTGGTATCGCTAAAAGGGCAGAGCAATATCTTCATGAAACCGGCTTTGCGGATACTGCATATTTTGGTCCAGAAGCCGAATTCTTTATTTTCGATGATGTTCGGTATGATGTGGCAATGCAGCACGGATTCTATTATGTAAATGCCGAGGAAGGCGAATACAATACAGGTAAAGCTGATCCTCAGGGGAACCTTGCCCACCGTCCGGGGATCAAAGGAGGGTACCTTCCTGTGAATCCAGTTGACCAACATTATGATATACGTGCTGAAATGCTATCCACTTTGAAAGAAATGGGGGTAGAAGTTGAGAAGCATCACCATGAAGTTGCTCCCGGCCAGCACGAGCTGGGCATCAAATATAGTACTTTGACCCATATGGCTGATCATATGCAAATTTACAAGTATGTTATTAAAAACGTGGCTCGAATGTATGGTAAAACGGCAACTTTTATGCCAAAACCTGTCTATGATGATAATGGATCAGGAATGCATGTCCACCAGTCTTTGTGGTACAAAGGCAAGCCTTTGTTTGCCGGAGATACCTATGCTCAGCTCTCTCAGGAAGCCCTTTATTATATCGGGGGTATCATCAAACACGGACAAGCGCTCAATGCCTTTACCAATCCAACAACGAATAGCTATAAGCGTTTGGTCCCTGGATATGAGGCGCCCGTTATTCTTGCTTATTCGGCTCGAAATCGTTCTGCTGCAATCCGTATTCCTCATACTTTATCAATGAATTCAAAGCGTATTGAGACACGTTTTCCTGACCCAGCGGCAAATCCATACTTAGCATTTTCGGCAATGTTGATGGCGGGTTTAGATGGTATCAAGAATAAGATTCATCCCGGGGAAGCTCATGAAGGAAACTTTTACGATCCTAAGGTGTCTCAAGGGCTCGAGCATGTTGCAGGTTCGTTGAAAGAAGCTTTGGATGCGCTAGATCAAGACAGGGAATTTTTAAAAAAAGGCCATGTTTTTACCGATGATTTTATTGATGGCTATATTGATTTGAAACGAGAAGAAGTGCGTTCTCTTGATCATATGCCCGCGCCTATTGAATTTAAAATGTATTATGGAGTATAGTCTTTTCATCACGTAGGAGCGTACAGGAGGGGATATGCTTGAAATATTAATGGTTCTATCGTTGATCGAAAAGGCAAATGCCTCTGTTGTAGGTCCGAGAGGTGAAGATGCGCATCGCGTGCGGCATGTAGTCCAGCTTCGCTCAGAAGAGCCAGAAGAGCAAGCACGTGATCTGGACGCAGCAGTTGAGCCACCAGAGAGCTTAAAGATTTCGACACGAGAGAGTCACGAGAATTCATCAAAAGATGGTGGTACACGCGATCCTGCAGACATCCATAAAATTAAGGGTAGACGAAAGAGTGGAGGGGCTGCCACGAATAAATTCCGAAGTGAAGGTTCAATGTCTCCAGGTGCTACATGGCGACAAATTAGCGACCAGTATTTGCAGCCTACGACTCCAGATGCCGAACAGAACAAAACTTGGTGGGAGTCCTTTAGAGAAGCACTTTTTGGCCGCTAAACATATTGTTTTAAGAAACTTCTACTTTCTTCTAAATTCAAAATATTGTAAATATTTATGATATTTTACTGAAAGGTTATTTCCATGTTGATGCGAATTCTAGCATGTATCGTTATATTTACTCTATTCCCATTCAAAATTTTTGCAAATCAAAAGATTCACCATGATCTTTTCGAGCGATTAGGTATTAGTGAAGAATTTCTCGCAAGTCCACTATGTTTGCCAAGGAGATCAGGAACGGCCATGGTGACGGATTTTGCGGTTCATCCGAAAGACCCTTTGGTTAAATCAGGGAAAGTAAAGAGACTCAATAAAAAAGGGTTGAGACAAGGTGATCATGGAAATGTAGTGGCAGGGTTTTTGAGCCATTTAATACCAGCAGGGAGGACGCTTTTACAGGCAACAAAAAGTATATTTAAGCTTGGGAAAGACTTAACTTTAAGAGCACCTGATATGCAACCCATTTTAGTGCATAGCTATTCTATTGACTATCTAGTCTCAGGCATTTATTCGCTGTCTGATAAATTAGATAGAGCATACAAGGATGTTTCCCGAAGTCTCAGAAAGTATCCCGATAAAATTATCGTTCTAGCCGCAGGTAATGAACAATTATTTTCTTCAAAAGATTTCTGTTTCTTTACGCAGCTCATCAATAGATTCACACCAGAAGAGAAGAAACGTCTTGTCGTTGTAGGGAGTACTGTTTCAGTGAATGGAGAAGAGCTAATCGAATCACGCTATACGAATTTAGCTGGCGAGTTTCATAGCAATTTCATTTATGGACCTTCCCGCCTTATGGGATTTTCTCCGGAAAAAGACAAAGACATAATTCACCATGGAACATCATATGCAGCTCCTGTGATTGCCGGGTTACTAACACGTGCATTGCTCGCAAATCCTAAGATAACATCGAAAGAGGCAGTTCAACTCTTGTTTAGAACAGGTAATAAAAGGAAATTTATAAGCACTGGAAACGATGATTTTGACAGGCAGCTCTACGGCCACGGTATGGTCGATGCCACGACATTTTTCAAATCAGCGCATTTGCTTAACAATATGAGAGAGAAGGGTATTCGTGGACCCATTGATATTGAGTCGTTGATAGAAGGTGCAAAAACAAACAACTTTAAAGACTATAATGGAAATCTAAAAGCAAAATTGCAATTGCTAGCATTTTTACATACCTACCTTCACTTATCCGATTCATTCACGACAGAAGTGAAAAAAATTGGATTGGAAGTAAATCTTGATGCTTTACTTAGAGAAAACGAAGAATTCGAACCAGACGATTTTGTTGGTTGTGTAATTTTATTTTTGCTGCATCAACGTTCAGAAAGTGAATTTACGGATTTCGCTCTTTCTAGATTTTCGTTTGCAGATTGTAATAGTAGCGGTGAATCATTGCTCACTCAGGCCATCAAGCTTGAGAAAAATGATTTAGTCCAAAGATTGTTAGATTGCGGATTCGACATTAATTTAAGAGGAAGAAATATCGATGGGCCGTTGGGACCGCTACCTTTGCATTTGGCCGCATACCGTGGAGATGCCTCTCTTGTTGAAAAACTGATAGCAATGAAGGCTGATATAAATGAAACTTATAAACAGTTTGATGATGATAGTACCCCGAATAATTCTTTTATATTGACACTTTCAGGAGGCGATTACTTGCCACGAGTCAATGAGCGCATCAAAATTCTAGATTTGCTTTATGAAAATAGGAGTAATTATTTTGACAATGTAGACGATGAACTTGCTGTGGCTTATGTTAAGAAACAACGAAAATCTTGCAGCATTGTTTGAGAAAGTTGATGAGCTAGCCAAAAAACATTATCAGAAAACTGGCAGAAAGAAGCCAGAACAAAAGCAAAAAGTGCTTACGAAGTCAGTTGATAAGAAAACAAGGAAGGCTGAAAAGAAACAACGTAAACTTAAATTAAAAGAAGCTAAACGAGAGAAAAAGAGAGAAAGGAAAGCTGACAAAGTAGCAAGTAAAACACTAAAGAAACGATTGCGCAAACGAAGAAAACTTAGATAAATTTAATGTTCTTCAGAAGATTAAGCAAAATCTAGACATCTAATAACTAAGGGAGGATGATCGCAAAAAGGATAGATGTAAGTAGAAAAGCAAAACAATAACCGAAAAATGCAAATCAGAAGAAACAAAAACTGTAATAATTAATATTATGAAATAAGAAAAAATCATGAAATTTTATATAAATATAATACAAAAATCTCAAAAGAATAAAAAGTGAAAATAATAAAGGTTGATAAAATCTCTCGATTTATGCTATAATCTTTACAACGGGAGAGAAGTGACAGTTGTATTTCAGCAACTTCCAGGGAAAATTACTATGACTACATGTTTGTTTTCTTGATTCTTCCCGCAGTAAGGGCATATTTTTTTATGAATTTAGAGTAGGGATAGTAAATGATGAACCAACCAATGATAAGTGATGATCCTTCTGATTATGAAGTTGATGAAATTAATGAAGAAGAAATAGAACGAATTGAGGCTCGTGTTAAGTGGTATAATCCGGAAAAAGGATATGGGTTTTTAGTTCCAGACGATGAATCAAATGACATTTTTATGCATTTTTCAGTACTTGATGCAGCGGGTTGCCGCCGCGTTGAAGAAGGGGATCGCATCGTTTGCGATATCGGCCCTGGAAGACGTGGACGTCAGGTGCTTCGCGTATCTGAAGTTAAATTTGTGCCACGTGAGCCAAGATTTGCGCCAGCCTTTTTAGGCCCTCGTTCGCCAGCCTTTGACCCAGAAACTTTGGAAGATGTTGAGGGTGAGGTGAAATGGTTCAACCCATTAAAGGGCTTCGGCTTTGTTTATCCTGATGATGGTGGACGGGATATTTTCCTTCATGCATCTGTTCTTCGTGCAGCGGGATACGAATCTCTTGAGCCAGGTGTGAGGGTCGTTGTAAGGGTCTCCAGCTCTGAGCGTGGCAGAGAAGCCCGGATTCTGAACGTCGTTCGTTGAGAGCAGTAAATAAGTTATCTAAACACTATTCTCTATCTGCCTAAATTGTATTATTAGAGCTTTAGATTTATTTTTTGATGAGGAAAAAGTGAATATATTGCCATATGTCGTTTCTATTATAGCAATTGAAACCGTATTCGTGATTGCAAGTATAAACCCTGTAATTGCTTATGGAGATGATGTATGTCATGATGCTTATCGTTCATGCGAGTCATTTTGTAATAAAACAGACCATCCCCATGAATGTCATCATGGATGTGGATGGGGGAAATATTATTGTATAAACTTTCATGATATGGGACAACATGGGATTAATGTGGTTTGTAAAAGCTATTGTAATGAAAATAATGATACATCGAGAGCTGCCTGTGAAGCGGGGTGTGGCATTTATGCTGGCTATCTTCCGGCTACAGATCCAGCACCAGAGGAGACAGATCCACAGAAATAGTATGGTTCAAGCACTTTGTAATCAGAAAAACTATTTCTTAAAGATCCTGACTATTAAAACAAGTTTGCAACGAACTGCACCAACTATGTTAGGAATTTAAACTTATCCTTGTTCTTAGCATGTGTGTTAAACCGAACCACCATCTAACTCGTTATTGATGGTCTTGTTCCTAGTCTCTCCATGTCTTTCACTATACATCATATGTACGAGTTTGATGGTAGATTAGTATTAGTGAAACGAAGAAGAGAGCTAGTCTTTCTTCTTCACATTAAGTATGTCTAACAACAGAGACATGTCATGACCATTTGAGAGTGTCGTTTCCACTACTTGGGATAGTGTCATTCCACCCCATGAAATTGCTCGGTGGATTAAATAAGGTGTGGGACTGTGTGGTTCAATACCTTCAAGGTAAGACGCAACCTCAGCGAGCAACGCGTAAGCTTGCTCCCGCGATTCTATTGGACCTTTACGTGCTTTCGGCTTAACTTCTGGAACTGAGGAAGATTGCGTGGAGTCTTTTTTCTTTGCGATTTTTTCGCCTCTCTCATCAAGAATATGAAGTGCGAATCTTTTGAGACCTTCTATTTTTTCTCTCAGGCGGTATAAGCCGGGTGCAGCTCCTTGAAAGTGCATATGAAGCAAGTCTTCAATTTCCTTGATACATTTAAGGGTGGAATCACACCCATCAAGCATATAGCGATAAAATGGGGTAGCCGTTTGGTCGATGCTTAAGTTGACCTTTGCTATTGACACGGTGGGTTCGGTGTTATTGATGATTGCATTGACAGTTTGTTTTGCTTTTTCAGAAACGAGCCGTAAATTGGCTTCATTATACGTTATAAACTGATAAGACAAAGCTGTATGGTCTGAGGGAGAACTAATAGCCACAGCCCCAATCTCTTCACTCAGGCGACTATTTATCCATTCATAAGGTACAGTTCTAAGTTCAAAACCTTTATCGGTTATTTGAGGGTATAGATGGTCCCAGAAGTTTTGGGTTAAACCTAGTATCAGTTCTAGGCCCCTGGAAAGGCCCGTAGGACCATATAAATGGAGCCAAGCCTCTGAGAGCCACGCAGCGACTTGTAAGTCTTTAGAGCGCGTTTTGAGGACGTCTAAGCAAATTTCTGCAACCTCTTCCCAGTCAGCCTTTTTGACTTCAGTTTTCCATACGCCTTGAGGAAGATTCTTATCTTCTTCTCGGCGAGCTTCGCGGATTTGATCATATACTTCTGTGTAGCGTAGTGATTCTCCGCATGGCTTTTGGGCGCTAATGGGTTCTAGAATTAATGCAAGATCATGTTCCGAAGGCAAGATGTTTTCCATTATTACTGTCCTCCAGAGTTACTGAGACGTGGGGCGATAGCAGGGAAATAAGGATATGCAATAGGCGTGCCCATTTTGAGCTTGGGTGGGTTCGTCGGTGCATCTTGTGAAGCCGAACTTGCTGAGGAAGAATCTGTTGTCTTAGAAGCGCCACTTGCGGGTTTC
>CAYRHD010000012.1:36495-43534 GCA_964424065.1 uncultured Alphaproteobacteria bacterium | reverse complement strand
GTTTCTTAGGCTTCATTTGTACAGGTGCAACTTCCAGTCTCACAAAGACGGTTGCATGAGGCATTTCTCCACCGAAACGCTTGGTTTGATTTGCCGTTGCACTCGTTAATGGAATGTCAAAACGAAGTGTATTAGGTTCAGGATCGTTCAGAGAGTCAAAATCTCCAGGGCTGGCCATATGGCATTTTAGCAATCTTAGAAGAGCCCATGTACCAGAGAAAGAGAAGATCGCGTCTTCACCTTCAACATCAGGATTTCCTTCATCACTGAGAGGTTGTAAAGGACTGTTGAGGGCCCATTGGAATGTCATTGCAATAGGGTCACCTTGCTTCCAATAACCTAGTGGAGATGGAGAGCGCATGGTTACTGGACTATCTTCAGACGTGAGCTTCCAAGAAAGGACTTCATTAGCCCTTAATTCACGATCCCTATTAACTCGGAAAGCGACTTTGTATGTGAAAGCTGGGAATGGCAATGTGGAATCGGGGACAAGATAGCCACCAAAGAATGCGCGAACCTTTTCAATCTGATCCATGAATGCATACGCTTCCTTACCTTCTGCTCCTAAATCAGTTGCTTCTTTAAGAGTGTCTTTGATGTTAGGAGATTGATCATCAATGAGATCAAAGAATGCGCGGATATCTTCAGGGTTTGCATCAGGTGCTGCCGAAACATCGTCTTCAATAAATGGGAATTTACCTGCTAAGTTGGCATTAAAGAAGTTGGCAACGTGGTTATATTCCTCTGTTGAAACAGCACCCGAAAGTTGTACACATCTATCCAGAAGCTTTTCTTGAAGGCTAGTAAGAATTGAGACAATGAAATCCTGTTCAGTTGAAAGAGGAACAACAGAGCTTGCATATTGCTTACATGTGCTCAGTGTAACGTCGTTGAGTGTTGTCATAATATAATTTTCTAACTCTACAAGAGCGTTACCAGGAGCTTTCTTTTGGTAGTTATTAAGTTCATTGATAATACCTTCCCACATGGTTACCAAAGGCAAATCTCCGGGCATACCTTCCTTATTAATAGCTACTAGGAAAGAAACAAGAGGAGCAGCAAATTCTTGGGCAAGGTAATTGATTCGATCTCGTTCAAGTTCGAGGTAATTCTTGAGCTCGGTTAAGTTTGAAACACTATAGGCTTCGAGTGATGCAAGATTGCCACCTGTCCACCAACTAAAACTATTCATTTTAATAGAATAAGGGGCTTCATTGGTCAGGATATCATTTAACCTTTCTAAAGGAATATAGGCTTGTTTCGTCAATAGACCTTTCAAAATACTAAATGAAGCGTTTGCATTATTTGCCCGTAAGGCCGTGAGAATTTGTTCAAGGTAGGGTGCTGAAGCGCGATAGTTCTGAACTTGGGACAAAATAGCATCTTCTGGTGACCCTCCAGATGTCAAGACGCTACTGGCTGTGAAGACTTCGGCATCAACAACAAGACGTACAAGGTTGGACGTCAGGCTTTCCCGAGCAACTTTTTGAAGCATAGGTTGCAACGGCTTAGGCATGTTAAGTAAATCAGCATTCATAAAGTTGTTATATGCTGTAATGAGACTTGTTGCTTCCTGCAATCTCAAAGTATCCCAAAGGAGAACCGAGCCGATAGGAATATCTGTAATGATTGTCCTTTCGTCTGATGGTTGCATGAATGGTTCATTAAAGAACTGAGTTAAGCTGCTCAAAAGTGTCAGAGATCCTTGTGATGGTGAAGCAACTGCTTTGTCATCCTCTACACTAAATATTTTGCCACCACTAATCATGGGTGATGTGAACTGAGCAAGTTTTATCCGGAACTTCTCAAAGTTTGTATCTACTTCATTTACAAATTCAGTCGCCGTCATCTCACTAAAGAATGAAGAACCGACAATCAGTCCGATCGTAGCTTCATATTCAGGTCCTGGACTGAACTGATCTGCATTGATCCATTGGAGACCAGGGTTTTGAATTGAACTCATGGTAAGTTGCAAGCTTTCATAGATTTCTCTTAAGAGGTTTGTATCGTATGCGGAATAGTTTCTAGCGCCAGCGAACTCACTAAGACCAATCTCTAAATTATTTAGACCCGGAATCATTTGACCAGGGCTAAATGCAGCAATTTCAAACTCATCAAATAGCTTTCTTAATTTCGTTGTTGCATCACTTTGATAGATAGAAAAATCAAATGATTTGAGATTCGATTGTTTCAATGCATTAAGATAATAATCTGTATGGGTATAAAAATCTTCTGACAATTCATAATTGAATAAATATCTGATGATTTCGGCTACATCGTGGATACTGGAAGTGTTTCCCAGATTGTTATACTTGTTTGCCGCGATTTCAAGTTCACGCACCTCATTAACGAAGTTTTCCAAACGATAGAATTCTGCGGTTCTGAGGGGGTCAATACCATCGCCAATAGGTTGTGTTACGGGCACAATGCTATCCAAAGAAAAGATTTGAGATGCCTTATAGTTGATCTCACTTACCATTGTGCGCAGAATGATTCGGTCATAAGCTACCCCCATAATAAATTTGATTTTGGGGTCTAAGTTTGAAAACCATGAGGGAGGAATAAAGATATTGGTCAGGTTGTTTACGCTAATTTGAGTCATGGTTGTGAGAAGAGCAGCCGCTTGATCTTCAAAAAACACACGACCAATATTAGTTTCTTCAGTTTGTCCTTTGATTCTTTCTAAGGTAATGTCAATTTGAGTGAGGGCAGGTACGAGCTGCATTTTGGCATTTTGTAAGGTTTGATTCGCACTCAGAAGGCCAATTGCCCCTAGTACAACGACTATCGTAACGGCAATTTTCGCAACGCGAATAAAGAAAGAGCTTCCTAAAAGCATGCGTGATACGGGTCTTGCAAGTCCAACTTCTCGGAAGATTTTGTCTTCATAAAGATTATCCGCGAAATAGATATTTCGTTTTATGTCATCTGCATCTGAAGAAAAAGTTGAAGAAATCTTTGAACTATTTGCAGAAACAGCTTTTGTTGTTGAGCTTCCCTCATCTCCTACAAAATAGATTCCCCTCAGAAAGAATGATTCGTGATAGCCTGTATTTTTGAAAATATGATCAGCATAAGTTCTAATTCTCCCTTTTAATTGGTTGAGAGCAATGGGAAATAGAAAAACACCATCCCGACCGTCGACGGTATCTCCACTTGAATAGATTTCTTCTTGGGTTTGATACAGATTGTTATTAATTGAAGTAAAGGCTTCATCAATCCAGCCCGTATCGTAAACTGAATCAATTGCGTGATCATTGGACCAGCCAAACATGTCATGTTTATTTTGTGTCGGAATAGACTTACAAAAACTTTGGAATCCGGGGATAAGGTCACTTTTTGTAATAACCAGATATATGGGGATGCGCAAGCTGGTAATATGTTGCAATTGCCATAGCTTACCATAAAGATACTCCGCTCGAATGATAATATCATTATGAGAGAGAGCTTGTCCCCCCATTAGCTCAGATGCAGGGATATTAAGAACTAAACCATCCAATGCTCTTTTAGGGCGATGATGTTGGAGCAGATTAATAAATAACTTCCATTTGTCTTCATCGGAAGTTGCTTGTGATTGATTAAGCACAATTTTTCCATCAAGGTCGAGGACGACACCATGATCATAAAACCACCAATCACATGTTGGTTTACCCTCTATGTCGTTTTCAAAGCTTGGCTTACCAATGGGATAGTCAAGGTTGAGACTTGTGAGAGTTGTACTCTTTCCAGCTTGTGTTGTACCCAGGGAGACGATCCATGGAAGTTTATAACGGAAATGACTACCTCCTATAAACTCGTACATGAGCTGTAAAGCATATGTAAACGACTGGCTTAACGGATCACTACCAAAATAACCGAGCCGTGCAAAATATCCTTTTATTTTTTCTAAATATGGAGAGGGTTGCTTCTCAACAGGTTCAGCTGTTGCCTGGGTCATTGCTTTTTTAAATATAAAGATACCAATAAGTGCAAAAATGATAGCCAAGATGAGGGCAAGAACAAGACTCCAAGGAAAATAATAACTAATCTGTGTAATTCTGTCGCTCATCGTTCTTTTCCTTTATTCAATAGTGCCATGATAAGCAATGATTCGGTTGACAGTATGCTGGATCTCAGCCGTCGCTGAATACCATATGACATACGATAGAAACAGATAAGTTAAGCCAATTCCTGAGAATATAAAGATCCAATTACGAAAGTTAGGAAGCTCCTTTGGAACACGTCCTTCTAAGGTATGTGAATAGGTATCTGGAAAAAGATGTATCTTTTTTTGGAATAGATAAGGTTCGCGGCGATTGATGAAGATAAAGAGGCGTCTACTGTAATTTTTGAGGACATTGCCACTATCAAAGTGACGGTACATGCCCCGGAAACCCAAGCCTAGAGAATTTAAGAATACAATGGCCAGTTCAACTCTAACGGGATCTTTATGTACCAATAGAGATTCTAAGCGATCAAAAAATACCTGACCAGCACTGTGAGTATTGTACATGCGTTGTTCTAATAGATTAGCTTCCCAATAAGGTTTTCCTGGCCACTCGAGGTTGATGAAAACCTCATCAGCTAATGCGACCATAAGGAATTGAGCCTCAGCATAGTAATTTTGAGCAAAGCTGTCCCCTCCATAGCCTGCGGTTATAGATTGCTCTTCGAGAAATATTTGAAGTTTTGAAAGTATGTATTCAGCCGTTGCATTAGGGCTAGACTCTTCTTCAGAACTTGCTTTTTTCCAAGGGCTTGTAAGTACAAATTGCTTATGTCGGAGAATCTCACGATAAAATTCTTCAAAGCATTCGACAATGAAGCTTGTACGTTCTTTTGCTTTATTAAACCGTGCCACGATTCAGATCTTCCTTGTTATAATTATATAAAAATTTAATAAAATAAAGTTAAAATTAAGTTAAAAAATCTCTTTTGTTATTGATTTGCATTATACAAAACAACCTCTAAAGGCCTTGTAAGGTCGTTATCAGACATATTAAAGAGACACAAAACCCCCTTCGGATCAATGTATCTCGGATCAACATTGACAACGAATAGTTGTACGCCCTTCGTTGCAAATAAATTCATTGATAAGACTTCAGAAACAATTTGTCGATTTGCACCTAAAACACGATTATCCTTTGCCAATGAGACATATTGATCGGTTACAATCACGCAGTTATTAAGCCAATTTATCAAATCTTCATTTGACATGGTTGGTTGAATTTTTGCACCCAAAACGAGTCTGTCACCTACCCAATTTGAATCAAGCTGTAAGGTAAAGACTCGCTCTGTCAACGTGAATGGGATAACGGTATAGCTTTCTTCAATCTCATCAAGAACCATATCTATGAAGTCAATCACTTGTTTAAATGTCTTAGCTAGGTTGAGATGGTCATACGCTTCAAAACGAGGAGGCATCTCACCATATCGCACACCAGATATTTGGCCCGCTAAGCCACACAGGGCGCGATAAAGAACAGATGGATGAGAGCCGCCGAGAGAAAGTTCAGCCTCAAAAGGAAGCAAACCCGCAATCAATTTAAGACGGATCTCTTCAATTTCTTCGGAAAAAGGATCTTTGCTAACTTTTTCTTCCACAGCTTGAACCTTTTGCTGCAGATATCCTAGCTTTCCTCTCAGCTTCTCAACGAGGTCATTACAAATTTGTCCTACACCCTCAGTAATATCCACACAAATGGCAGGAGGGATATAATTGGTGAGTGAAAAACTCTTTGCATCAAAAGATACTTGAGCAATTGGAAGAGAAACATAGTGGGCAGGGGGTTGATCTCCGACTTGAAGAGACAAGTTTGGAATAAGTCGTGGAATATCAATCGCTCCTGAGCCGGTATTCATATCAATAACATTTGAACTGACCTGAGAAATATAGCGCGGTATTTCCACGTCATTACTAATATCGTTTGCGCCTTCTTCGGGAACACATAAGTAGATAAATAAGGGTGTCGACTGTATCTGCGTCTGAAAAGGCTTAAGATCAAGCTCAAGAGGTGTATTTGTTAGCGGGAGCTCAGAAATTGTTAAACCATCGGGCATAATAACTTCGAGTTGTATGGGACGAAATAATCCCGACGTTAGAACAGCTTGATCTATTTCCAAATCAACGACACCCCAAAAATAAGACAGTGTATTAGAAATGTAATAGGTCATTAAGTGTTCCATACGGAGATTGGCTTGTTGGAAATGTTGTGGCATAAGAAGCATGCCATCATGCCATTGTATGGGGTTCATGTTCTGTTTGGCCATTCTATCACCTTATTTCCTGTAGGGTTTTCTCGTGTGAGAGGTTGATGGGATCGCTGGACGTGCCGCATGTGTTGAATCAACTGATGGACTCAGAAAAGCTGGTTTAAGACGGACAGCCTTGGGTTCAGGCACACCTGAAGGTTGCTTGTAAAAGGGTTGTTTTGGAGGACAAATAGTCCTCACCGGTGCCATAGGTCTTGGTTGTGGAGGTAGTTTAGGGGCATATAATGGTTTGGTCACAATCGGGATTGGTTTTGCTTGTGGCGCTGGAACACAAGGTCCTTGCGCCACAGGTTGCATTTGTATAGATGGACTTGATGGTGCACAAACCGGTCCGCAATTTGGTGCTGGCATTGGTGGTTCTGAAGGTGGGCTGACAGGACCGACCTTTAACTGAGTTGGTAGACCAACATCATCTTCATCCTCATCTTGATTACTACCTCTTTGAGTGACTTCATTTGACATGGTTGTGCCAGATCTAACAGCATGAAGATCATAATCACCTAAATTGAGTAGCTCATTCTTTTGGAGAAGGATTTTTATGACACCTGTTGGTGCAACTTTGAGGCGATGATCACCTGGAGTTAAATAGTTTGCATAAACATATGCTGCAAAAGCATCTCCTTGCTCTTGAGGAGGTTCAAAATTCTGAACTATTTGTCCTGGAACAAGTTCCCAATGCCAAATATCTAATAGGGTTGGATTATCAAGGAGAAGTTGCTGTGACATCGCAAAATACTTAGCAGCAGATAGACTTGCAAGCATTTTTTCAACTTCTTCATCATAGACG
>CAYRHD010000012.1:31419-36485 GCA_964424065.1 uncultured Alphaproteobacteria bacterium | reverse complement strand
GACGATAACCAAGTCAACAGCGATTGCAGAGTTTTGATTTGCATCTGAATCTGTATAAATTGTCACTTTATCAATAGATAGTTCAGGCAATGTGCCATTTGAACAGGCTGACATAAACACACAAGTGGCAACGATTGTTGATTTAATTGAGTCCAGTTTTAGAAGCGATTTCAAATTGAATTTCATTGGTTCCCCTTTTCGCTGGATTGGGACTTCACAACGATTGCTCCAGGTATATCATATGTTACGAATCGGGCTGCCGATTTCAAAGCAAGGCTGTAGTCTGAGTAATTTCCACTGTAAACATGATAGAGAGGGCTTCCATTTTTGCCTTTTACCTCTTGAACTGAAGACGTGAGGTTCAGATTTTGTAAGTGATCCACCAAAGCATTAGCATTTTCAGGGGAAGCATAAACACCAAGTTGCACTTTGTATTCTCCACCATTTGAAGGAGAAGAACTAGTCGGTGATTGGCCCTGTACCCGCGGATTTATTGATGTAACTCCAGATGAATGAGGTGTCGGTGACTTCGTTTGCCCGCTTGTTGGGGTCAAATGTCTTGGCATTGATTGACGAGGGGAAGGAGCAACATTTGTAGATGGGGGGATGGAGGACGAAGGATGACGAAAATGAGAGAGTTCACGTTGAAACTTTTGGCCAATATTTTCACCTAATGCACTTTGTGTTGCAGTGACAAGGGGATGTAACGCCGACGGGACGTGGGGAATTGAAATGGAGGAGACGCCTGATTCGACAGCGTAGCCTGCGTGGCTAGGGTAACTGGCAGGCATATTTGACGCAACATAAGATTGCCCCCCAGGATACATGACTTGTGATGGCGGGTAGGCTTGTGGTTGGGGGTAGGCTTGCGGTTGAGGGTACATTTGTTGTTGAGGTTGTACGACAAAGGGCGCCTGGCTAATAGGTATATAAGGTGCCTGTGTTTTGGGAGGGCTTTCAAACCAGACACCGATAAAGAAACCACATAGAAAAGTCAGGGCTCCAAAGAAGATAAGGCTCAAAGCTAGCGAAAATAGAGAAATCTTGCTCATTGTAACGTCAATACCTTTTTTTTTTACTGGTCCACCGGGTTTAACAGGGTTTTGAATGGGTAAGGTTGGGAGTTTTGGGGGAATAGGGGGTGGAGGAGTTTTGGAAGCTTGCACTGCCGATGTGTCGGCGGCTTGAAGTGCTGTTTTATTCGCTGCTTGTGTGTCAGCAACCTTTTTTAAAGCATCTTGCCTAACTTGTTCAGCATCTACAGCTTGTGATGTTTCAGCCATCCCTCAAAAAAACCTTTTTATTTTTTATAACACTTTATCGAAAAATCTCAGAAAAAGATAGAAATTTGTGAAAACTCATTGCATTCTGAGTAAAATCGTGTCTTTTAAGCCATATCGTTCTGTCAAGAAAACGAGGGAAATATGCAGCAATATATTATTGGTAATTGGAAAATGAATGGGACAAAAGCTGAGGCTCAAAAATTAGCTTCGGGCTTTCTAAAGCGAATTCAAGAAGCAACTCGTCCATTGCCACACATTATCCTGTGTCCCTCTTATCCTTACTTGGTGACTGTTGTTGATATTTTAAAAAATAGCCCGATAGACGTGGGGGCACAGGATTGTCATCATGAAAGTAAAGGGGCCTATACAGGGGATGTTAGCATTTTGCAGCTAGCAGATGTTGGCTGTAAATATGTGATCATTGGACATAGTGAACGACGACATCATCACCATGAAGGAAGTTCTCTTATCCGAAAAAAAATTGAGAGTGCTCTTCAAAATGGTCTAAGGCCAATCTTGTGTTTGGGTGAGAATGCAGAAGAGCGAGCAAATGGACGGGCACTATCTGTTATAGAGCAACAATTGATGACGGATCTTCCGGACAATTTTTCGACCCATGATGTTTTGATTGCGTATGAACCGCTTTGGGCTATTGGGACAGGAAAGATTGCTTCTGCTTCAGAAATTGAAGAAGTATTGGGCTTTATTAAACACACGTTATCTTCTCGCATGAGTGGGGGAGGATTGGTTCCAACCTTGTATGGCGGATCAGTCTCTTCGCAAAATGCTGCGGAAATCTTATCTATCCCTCATGTTGATGGCCTTTTGGTTGGCGGGGCAAGCCTTAAGCTGGATGAGTTTTGGGATGTTATTAATGCCTCAAAAGAATAGTGTCAAAACAATCATTGAAGGCAAACTCAGAGAATCATTTTCTCCAAGCTACCTTTATGTGGAGGATCAATCTGCTCAACATGCAGGCCATAGTGGGGCACACCCACAGGGGGAAAGCCATTTTTATGTGAAAATCGTTTCCGATTGTTTCAGAGGGCTCTCAAAGGTTCGACGTCATCAACTTGTTTATGCTTGTTTAAGTGAAGAACTCAAAGGACGAGTTCATGCTTTGTCTTTGAGCCTTCTGGTCCCTGAGGAGTTGGTGGAGTCACGCGAACAGAGGTAATTTGTTGACGGTGTCTTCTCAGCACATCTAACTTGAATCCATGGCAAGTGATGGAATGCCCGACCTCAGGAATGTCACGTGCTTCATGCAAAACGAGACCCGCAAGTGTGGCGGCATTTTCATCTGGTAGCTTCCATCTAAATTGACGATTAAGATCTCGGATTGTGACAGTTCCTTCGATCGTATAGGTTCCATCAGCTGCAATCCGCACGCCAGGAATCTCTACATCGTGCTCATCGACAATTTCGCCCACGATTTCTTCAAGAATATCTTCCAAGGTCACCATCCCTTGAAGATCTCCATATTCATCAATGACAAGAGCAAAATGCTCTCGCTTATCCCGAAATGCAGCAAGCTGAGAAAACAGAGTTGTTGTCTCGGGGATGAACCATGGTGGGGTTGCAATTTTATCAATATTTAACTTTTCAGGATCGCCCTTTAAGGCTTGCAAAGAGCGAAGTAAGTCTTTTGTGTGAAGAACACCCACGATGTTTTCAGGATTTTCTCTCCAAACGGGAATGCGTGTATAGGAAGACTTGAGGACTTGCTCGACAATGGCTTTGTTCGGTAAATCAATATTCATCATAAACATATTTTTACGGTGACGCATAATTTCTGTGACTTCGACAGATGTTAAATCAAGTACACTTCGGAGCATTGCGCGCTCATATTCCGCTTCTCGAGAAGAGCCTGCGTGTAGCTCGATGGCGCCGCGCAATTCTTCAGCAGAGTTACTCTCAAGTTCTTGGGTGATTCTAATTCCAAAAATGCGTAGAGAGGCTTTTGCGACAAAATCAATAGATTTGCTTAATGGTGTGATAAGTATCAGAATGGGCTTAAAGGCGGGTGAGAAAGCCATCGATATTTTCTCTGGGTTTGTATAAACATACATTTTGGGAAGAACTTCTGCATAAATTGTAATGATAGCCGCTGTTCCAAAAGCTCCGTAGAAGGCGCCTGCTGCACCAAAAGCATAGGTAAGAATACCTGTTACAAGGGCAGTTAAAAAGGTATTTGATAAGGTATTTAACAAAAGGATAGAGCCAATAAATCCCGCAATATGGGATTGTATGGCCAGAACAACTGATGCCTTCGGATTTTTATTAGCTAAATGGTGCAGGCGTACGCGAGAAGATGCAAGCACCGCCGTTTCAGACGCGGAACACAGAGCTGAAAAAATGATAAAGAAAAAAACGGGCACGATTGATAGAATCGCATAAAATAAAGACATTCAGTCTCCCAATTTATTTTTTATTTTCTTACAGAAAATTGTCATCGAAGCATCATATATCCATGATTAAATTTTGTCACGGAAGAAATCCATGAATTATTTGATGCTTTCATCTCCATAGATTTGCTAAGCACAACGGATTTAAGTATTCTTTAATGGGTAAAATATCACTGTAGTATGGGGGTCTAATTCGGACACACAGGACGGCGATGGACTTCACCTTTCAAACCTATCATAGGAACAAGTTCAGTTCTTACTGTGGGAGTTGGTGGTTGTATGAAGATATCTGGGTCTCGAGCATTTCTTAAGTTAATTAGGGGATTTCTATCAAATAAAGAACCAGGTGGGTTCCTTCTGGCTAGTCCAATAGAATCCGCCGACTCTCTTTCAATTGGGAAGGTGGTATCCCCAAGAGAAAGGCAATCAAGAGTTAAAGACAACAGGGCAGATAATAATAAAAAAATGCGTTTTAAAAACATGTTGTATATATCTCACATTATTGCATTTTAAATACAAGTAAAATAACAACTTGAGCGTTGTTGTCAAGAAAAGAAAACAGAGTTTATAAGTATTAAAGCTTATTTCTAGCTCTCGAGCGCGGATGAGCTTTGGCATATACATCCAAAAGTTTATCTTGTGTGAGATCCGCATAGATTTGAGTGGAACTCAGGGAGGCATGCCCCAGTAGTTCTTGGATATGGCGAAGATCGCCGCCCCCTTCCAATAAGTGGGTGGCAAAGCTATGGCGCAAGGCGTGCGGTGTTGCCGTATCGGAAAGACCAAGTTCTAGTCTGAGTTTCCGTAAAGAACGTTCTGCTACCGCCGGATTGAGGCGATCTCCCCGTGCGCCACGAAACAAAGGTGTTTCTGCTGAAAAAGGGTAGGGGGAGACTTTGAGATATTCCTCAACTTTTTCAAGAATTGGTTCAAGCAAAGGGACGTGCCGTTCTTTGCCACCTTTCCCTTTGATCAGAAGAAATGATGTTTTCCAATCTTCGCCATTCAACGCCAGAGCTTCTGAAATGCGGAGGCCACACCCATAGAGAAGCGTAAAGAGGGCTTGGTCACGGAGTTCTGTCCAAGATTCGGTTTTACGGTAGACAAGATCCAGGGACTGAGTTTCTGACAAAGGGCGGGGAAGTCGTTTTCCCAAACGGGGAGAAGAGATGATATCAAAGGCATTTGATGTCTCAAAGTCTTGCTGGCGCAAAAAACGAACCAAGGCTTTGATACTGGACACAAGACGGGCGGAGGTACGCTTGCTCGCTCCTTTATCCATCCGCTGAGCTAAGCAAGCTCTCAGGTCCATGGGTTTGATGGTTTGAAATTCTTGGAGGGTCATTTGTTGTCCAAGGTGAGCCGTCATAAACGTAAA
>CAYRHD010000012.1:15522-31409 GCA_964424065.1 uncultured Alphaproteobacteria bacterium | reverse complement strand
ATCGGTTATTTGCCAAATAAACGAAGATACTTTGAATTGTTTTAAATCTGAAAAATAACCGTGGACCGTATGCCAAGAGGCGCGCTTTTCATAAACCAATTTTTGATAAAAGTTTTCCAGACAAGGCTTCAGGTCTTGTCCAACCTGTTCAAGAGTTTCCTGAAGTCTAAGCCTTGCGCGTTCTTCCATCTATCCTACTATGCGATAATACTTTGACCCGTTGATTTCCAGTCAGCCAAAAAGTCAGAGAGTCCTTTGTCCGTTAACGGGTGTTTGTACATTTGATGCATCACCTTGGGAGGGATGGTGACGACATCCGCGCCCATACGGGCGGCTTCGACCACATGAAGGGGGCTACGAATGGAAGCTGCCAAAACTTCGGTTTCAAAATCAAGATATTGACTGTAAATCTCAACGATCTGATGAATCAGGTCCATGCCTGTTTCACTGAGGTCATCAAGACGTCCAACGAATGGGGAAATAAACGCAGCACCTGATTTGGCCGCTAAAATCGCTTGGGCGGCTGAAAAGCAAAGAGTGACATTGACTTGAGTTCCTTCAAGAGACAGAGTCCGACATGCCATGAGTCCATCAGGTGTGAGCGGTACTTTGACGGCGATATTTGGAGCGATTGCGGCAAGGTATCGGCCTTCTTTGAGCATACCGTCCAAATCGGTGGCGGTGCCTTCCGCGCTGACAGGACCATCAACTAAATCGCAGATTTCAGCAATTACGCTGGCAATGTGTTTTCCTGATTTGGCAATAAGGCTAGGGTTGGTTGTGACGCCATCCACCATTCCCGTCTTGACGAGAGAGCGAATTTCCTCAACATCAGCGGTATCAATAAAAAATTTCATGGGTTATGATCCTTTCAATAAACGAATGGGCGTATTATGGGTTCAAATACAAACAGTGTAAAGGTATCAGTTTTGCTGCCAGTTCCTTTGGCGCAGACCTTTGATTACGTGACTGAAAAATCTTTACCCCATGGTACGCTTGTAAAAGTTCCGTTTGGCCCACGAACGCTTTATGGGATCACCTGGCCTTCAGATGGTTCCAAGACTTCTAAGTCTTTGAAAGCTGTTAAAACTGCTTTCGAAGATGTGTGTCTTCCTGATGTATCCGTTAAATTTATTGAATGGGTGGGGGATTATACCCTCTCACCCTATGGACAAATTTTGAAAATGGTTTTGCCAACGCCGGACATTTTTGAAGCAAACGGTGAGGTTCTTTACGGTTTGGGTAAGCAACCCGAACGATTGACACCGAAGCGCAAGCAAGTGGTCGACTATTTCATTGGATCTCCTGATCCTCTTCTGATCTCTGAGATTGCTGAAAGAACAGGCGTTAGTGAAAGTATTCTCAAATCCCTAGTCAAAGATGGTGTCTTAATAAAGCAAGGAGAGAGATCCTGGGTGGCACCTTTGCCGCCTCCCCATAAGCCATCTCAAAAGCCAAATTTGACAATGGATCAGATGGTGGCTGCAGAAGACATCAAGCAAAGCATGGATAAAATGAGTTTTCAAACCTTCCTTTTGGAAGGGGTGACCGGCTCAGGTAAAACGGAAGTCTACTTTGATTGTATTGATCGCGTTCTTCAAAAGGGTGGGCAAGCCTTGGTAATGCTGCCGGAAATTGCTCTGACGGCCCAATGGTTGCAGCGGTTTGAAGCACGCTTTGGTTTTCAACCGGCTATTTGGCATTCGGACATTAAACAAAGCCAACGAAAGGCAACTCTGCGTTCACTTATGGAGGGAAAGGTTCCCATCATTGTTGGTGCCCGATCGGCGCTTTTTCTTCCTTATCCAGACCTGAAATTGATCATCGTGGATGAAGAGCATGATGGATCCTACAAACAAGAAGAAGGCGTTCTCTATAACGCACGTGATATGGCCGTTGTGCGTGCCCACCTGGGAAAAGCGGTTTGTGTACTCGCATCTGCAACGCCTTCCCTTGAAACTGAATTGAACGTTCGATCAATGAAATATCGTCACATCCACTTGGCAGATCGCTATGGAGGGGCGGAAATGCCATCGGTTGAGCTGATTGATCTGCGGAAAACTAAGGGCAAAAGTAAGGAGTGGTTATCGCCCACTCTTCGAGAAGCGCTAGCGACGACAGTGGCCCAAGGAGAACAATCCATGCTGTTTCTCAATAGACGGGGGTATGCACCTTTGCTGATCTGCCAAAGTTGTGGCCATCGGTGCATGTGTCCTCACTGCTGTGTTTCCTTAGTGCACCACAAATCACAAGAAGACCTTCTCTGTCATCATTGCGGATATGTGGAAAAGGTACCCTCAAGTTGTATAGAGTGCCATGAAGAAAACAGTTATTCGTCCGTTGGACCAGGTGTGGAGCGTATTTATGAAGAAGTGACAGAATTCTTGCCCCAAGCTCGCTGCTCTTTGATGACCAGTGACCAATTAACAACGCCCCAAAAAGTTTTTGATCTTGTTCATAAAATTCAAAATCATGAGATTGACATTCTAATTGGCACACAAATCATGGCAAAGGGACACCATTTTCCTTTGCTTACTCTTGTGGGCATTGTGGACGGGGATAGTGCGTTGACGGGCGCTGATTTGCGTGCCTCTGAAAAATCTTTCCAGCTATTGCATCAAGTTTCGGGCCGTTCAGGGCGTGAAAAGCGAAAAGGCCGAGTGTTGTTGCAGACCCATGTTCCCGAGCATCCTGTTATGCAGGCATTGATTCATCATGATCGTCGTGAGTTTTTTGCCTTTGAATCGGACCAACGATTGGCTCATGGGTTCCCCCCTTTTGGGCGTCTTGCGGCTGTGATTATATCAGGGCGTCACAAGGGCGAAGTTGAAAAGGGAGCGCGGTATTTGGCCAGGTGTTTCCCCTTAACAGATAAAGCTGAACTTTTGGGCCCAACGCCTGCACCACTCTCATTCTTAAGGGGACAACATCGGTGGCGTCTTTTGGTCAAAACGGCTAAGGAGTATCCCCCTCAACCACTTTTAAAACATTGGCTTTCATCCGCTAAATTGCCTTCTTCTCTGAAGGTTCTAACGGACATTGACCCCTATAGTTTCATGTAGTCCTAATATCCAATGAGTTTAACTTGGCCTATTTTTAAGTTTAGGCAATCTAGTTGCTGGCTTTGATTCAGGAACACTTAGACTTTCTTGATTAGAGAGAATTGGCAAATTAAGCCATCTCATGAAGCCTTCTAGATCATCGCCTGTGTATTGGACGGAAGTTTCGTCAGAGTCAACAAAAACGGGTACTGCATGAAGGCCGAGCGGTGTAAAATCGCTTCTTGAATTCAGCCATTTCATGAAACCAGGTAGATCATCGCCTGTATACTCGACGCGAGTATCGTCGGAATAAGGTTCAGGCGAAGACATTGTATGCTCGTCGCGAGTATCGTCGGAATAAGGTTCAGGCGAAGACATTGTATACTCGACGCGAGTATCGTCGGAATAAAATTCAGGCAATGACATCACCTGAACACACTGTGCTGCTTCAAAATCTCTGTCTAACTCCATTCCAAAACAAGGGATGTTACCGATTAAAAGAGCGACTCCAAAAAGGCTAGGTATATGGTTTATAAAGGACATCTGAAAATCCTACGATGATTTTATATTAAAACATATTTAATATTTAATAAGTAAACAAGAAATTTCAAGTCAAAAATTTTAATTGGCATGCCAAAGGGATTTTAAAATGTGAAGAATCCTATAATACCCAATAAGAAATGTTGCGATTAAAGGGAGCATTCAAAGCTTTAGGATTAATTTAATAATTAACAAACTTCGTCACCCAACCTTTTGAAAACCCCTCTACGTTTATTTGTAAGTTGATCACCTTGTGATCTGAACCTGAGGAGGATAATGTATTGATTACCATCTCTGCCATGGGTCTTCCTCTTTTTTGGGCCAAAGAGCTTTCATAACAGACTCTGCTGTGTCACCCATGCGCATAAGGGAGGCTTTGATGTCTTCTATTGACAAATCTAATCTATCCAGAGAAATGTCATAACAAGAGTCCTTATTTTTGTCTTTCATATTGTAACCATAGAATTTGACCTGAATCAGCGCATCCCAACTTTTTAATATCAATTGCGCAACAAGATCTGCTCTGAGCTTTCTATCTGTAACGCGGGCCAAAGCTCTTTCATATATTCCTACACGAAAGCGATAATAGTTTGATGAGGAATGAGAAAATAGACTATATGATATAGATAAATCGGAGAAAGCTCTTTGCAATGAGTGAGCATCCAATTTTGTTGGATCCTGAATAAGTTCAAAAGCAAGGATTTGTTCGTCAGTATTTGCATTCCAGGAGTTATCTGTCAGTGTCGCGTATAAAACCTCATCAAGTTCACTCTTTTTCTTATCACTGAGGAACTCATGGGCTATGATGCGGAGCTCTCGATCACTGCAAGAGTCGGTTACACACTGTGCAAGCTCTTCATCAAGAAGCTGTCGTTGATCTGGATCAAAGATGTAGTTAGCAAGCTTTTTACGTTGATCTAGAGTCAGTTGAGGAGAAATATTGCTTGTTATCCGCCCGCTTAATACGAGTGGCACAAGCATTGGGTCAAGAAGCTTTCGACATGCAGGATCAGTGATCGCAAAAACTAAGTCATACATATGTTGAACATATTCATCAACTTCGGAAGATAAGTAGGATTCTTGATGCTGTAGGACAAAGATAGCCGTTTCAAAAATGTTAACGTTCAGCATTTGCTCCTCATCGCTGGGTAAGCGTTGCACAGCTGTTTTGCGGACATGAATTGGATAAGAGGCATCACTGGCAATCGTCCGCAGTACGTCAAGCCGTGTTTCTTCGTTGACAATTAACTTAGCAATCTTAACTGCGTCAATTTTACTATTAGGATCCAAAGCAATTGCTCGAATCTCATCATCAGGATTTGATTTATCAATACGTGCGAGGAGAATTCTTTTTCGAGTTTCCCAAAGGGGAGAGAATGTTTCATGTTGTTGCAAACGCTCTAAAAATGGCCTAAGAAGTGTATGATCATGAATAGCAAAAAGATTTGGCAGAAAACCACTTTCACCTGTTTGAACGAGAGAAAGCATAACCCGATCTGCCTCTTCTTTATGTTCTTTGTCAGTTACTAAGCTGACTGCTTTGTGACGCCAAAACGAAGAGGGACCTGTCGTTTGAACCATGGCAAGATACGCGCGACTCCATTGTTGAGAATCAGGGATTAAAGCCACAGCTTGTCGCATCTCTTTTTTGGACGAAAAAGAAGATGCTCCTATCAGGGTAATTAAGCGTTCTGTTTGCTCTCGCCTTATCGGCTCGCTCACATGTGCAACATTTCGTAGGATGAGATGAGGACGAAGTTGGTTGGTTTGAAGTACAAGAAGTCCCGCTTCATCACGCAAGGAATCATCTTCAAAGTCAGACAAAATATCTTGATTATCGAAAGGTAATTTAGCCTTGCCAAACTTATGAGGAGCAACAGGCTTGACTGAAGGGCGCATTGCTTCCTTGATAAGTTCTAACCGTAATCTATCCCGCTCTAATGCGATCTTAACTTTTTCTATATACTTCCAACGATGGTTTAATGGTAACCTAGGTAAGGTCGTACCTTCGAGAACAACGCCTTCGTCTATCACAAGAACTTTGTAGCCTGCATCATCATTATCATTTTCTAACAAAAACTGGGCTGCTGACTCTCTCAGATAAGTAGAATGGGGTGTACTTGCGTTATAATCAATGGTACGAGAATACCGAATGAAATTAAGAAGTGCCATCTTCCTGAGATTTAGGTTCGTTAAGCCTTTAAGAGCATTGTAAAGTTCTTGTTCATCTTCCGTAAAAGGATGCCCAATATCGAGTGATGTTAACGCACAGATGGCGCGTTCTCTTTCTTCTCTATTCGGGATTAATAGAGCGGCACTCAGACGAAGCATGCCTCGATTCGGATCATTGGCAATTTTGAGGCAATTTGGTGTTCTTTGATCAATTGGTACGCCTTTCAAAACTTTAACTATGTCGCTATTACTTAATTCTTCTCGTTTAAGAAGAGATACCAACGCTGCTAAACGTAAGTCCTCGCTCACAATTTTTTTGGTTGTTTTCACAAGCTCATAGCCATAGGTTGGATCGGTGATGAGGTGGACAAGAGCTTTATCCTGTTCCTCTGCAGTTGACAGTGATCGTGCAAAAGCTCGGCGCTTTTTCCCTTCAAGGCGAGATGAAAGTACGCCTTGCCATTTTTGTGAATCATCCAGAAACTCAGAAAGACCTTTTGAAAGGTCACAAGTATGTATGGGTACGCACAGAGTAAAAAATTGATCGCCATCAAGTTGTTCAACTTCCATTGCATAAAGTGGCCCAAAAGCTGCTGTGCTCACTAAAAAGAAACTTGTACTTAGCTTGATAGTTTGACGAAAGAGGTGAAGAAACACGGCAAATTCTCCCAGATTATTAAACTCATCAATCAAAGTTTTATGATGCTTTAAAAGGCTTGTCTAGGAGGTTTTAGATCGTGGTGTTTAGGCGACCCTCATGTCCAAAAAAGGAACCTGAGGAAAAACTGAAAAATGGATCCCCGTTTTCACGGGGATGACAATGCGGGAGAGCAGAGAGGACAAAGTGTTAGAAACGAATCTTTAATTTTCACAAGATAGTTAATGACATCTTTAGTTTGGTTCAACTTTAATTTCGTGTCATTCCCGCGAAAGCGGGAATCCATGAAATAGCTGAAAAATGGATCCCCGTTTTTACGGGGATGACACGTTGATGGCCAAGGATAAGATTAATTTTCTGACATAGTTGATCCATTAACATAATTCCATTTGGGGCAATTTTCTTGAAATTTTGTGAGATTTATGCCACAATGAATCCTACTAAAGTTAGTGACAACGACTTTAGGCTGGCTCATAAGCAGGGCACGAGTGACAATTCAAAAAAATGATATGGGCTTATTTCTCTAGTGAAAATAAGCCCATCATTTTTCATTTTATATTAACTATACATAATATAAATAGCAGATTCTATTTTTATGATGACCTTTCCGTTGTCAGGCTAGGGCATATATGATAAAAATTAAAAAAAGATAAATTCAGGAGCCAGGTCTGTGTCAGATCGCGGAGTCATACAAGACGAAATCTCAAAACGCTATGGTGGCGTTCTTTTTGATCTTGCCCAGGAAATCAAGTTAACGTCTACCATTTCAAAAGAAGCCAACCTCATATTGAAAAACTTAGAGGAGTTAGGAGCCAAGTGGAATTTCGTCCTGAGGCCCGTTGTTCCCCTGTCATTACAGCGTCAGGTGGTTGAGCAACTCGGAAAAGATTTAAAGCTTAGCCTCTTGATGCAGCACTTTTTGAGTATTCTATGTCAGAATCGCAAGTTACCAGCTTTGCGGGCTGTTTTAGATGACTTTATAAAGCGAACCGAAATGTCAGTAGGCATGATCGAAGGGACGCTTGAGACAACAACCAAATTGACACCGAGTCAGGTGAAAGAACTGACGAAAACCCTAGAAAAACAAATGGGAAAAAGCATCACGCTGACGCAAAAAATTAAAGAAGATCTTTTGGGAGGGGTTGTCATTAAGTTAGGATCGCTTATGATCGATGCGTCATTACGGTCGCAACTCTCAAGGATTCGTCAAGGAATGAAAGGATAAAACAGGACTTTTTCTTAGTTGTCATTCCCGCGAAGGCGGGACTCCAGAGACAAAGTTCACAGATTTTAAACAATAAATGATAAGGTTTTAAAGAGGTTAATATTTTGATAAAGAGTGGAGAGAAACTTATAAGTTTGAAGACTTTGATGGACTCCCGCTTTCGCGGGAATGACAATCGAGTGGTTTCTTGGAAAGCTATGGGATGAAAGGATAAAACATGCAGCTTAAAGCCGCGGAAATCTCATCAATTTTAAAACAACAAATTTCGGACTTTGATGGAAGTGCAGAAGTTGCCGAAGTTGGCCAAGTTCTATCCGTGGGTGACGGAATTGCTCGCGTATGGGGGCTGGATAAAGTCCAAGCGGGTGAAATGGTCGAATTTGCCTGTGGAATATCAGGTATGGCCTTGAACTTGGAAGAAGATAACGTGGGTATCGTTATCTTTGGTCCAGATCGTGAAATCCGTGAGGGAGAAACCGTCAAAAGAACAGGTCGTATCGTTGAAGTTCCCATTGGACGCGGTCTTTTGGGACGTGTTGTTGACGCGCTTGGTAACCCCATTGATGGAAAAGGCCCTCTGAAAAATGTCAAAATGGCTCGCGTTGAAGTCAAAGCACCGGGCATTATTGCACGGAAATCTGTACATGAGCCAATGCAAACTGGTCTTAAAGCGATTGATGCGTTAGTTCCTATCGGGCGTGGTCAACGTGAGCTGATTATTGGTGACCGTCAAACCGGTAAGACAGCTGTAGCTATCGATGCTATCCTTAACCAACGAGAAGCTAACAGTGGTGAAGATGAGTTCAAGAAGCTTTATTGTGTGTATGTGGCAATTGGCCAGAAACGGTCGACAGTAGCCCAGATTGTCAAAGCCCTTGAGGATCGTGGTGCTATGGAGTATAGCATTGTTGTAGCCGCGACAGCCTCCGATCCAGCGCCTATGCAGTTTTTGGCACCCTATACGGGATGTGCTATGGGGGAATATTTTCGGGATAATTCAACTCACGCATTGATTGTTTATGATGATCTTTCCAAACAAGCTGTTGCCTATCGCCAAATGTCATTGCTGTTGAGACGTCCTCCGGGTCGTGAAGCCTATCCAGGAGACGTTTTCTACTTGCACTCTCGTTTACTTGAGCGTGCGGCTAAACTGAATGATGAAGAGGGTGGAGGCTCGCTAACGGCTCTTCCCATTATTGAAACCCAAGCGGGGGACGTGTCGGCCTATATTCCCACAAACGTGATTTCCATTACCGATGGACAAATCTTTTTGGAGACAGACCTTTTTTATCGCGGTATTCGTCCAGCCATTAACGTGGGTCTTTCTGTGAGCCGTGTGGGCTCAGCCGCTCAAATCAAGGCTATGAAACAGGTCGCGGGATCCATCAAGCTTGAGTTGGCCCAATATCGTGAAATGGCATCATTTGCTCAGTTTGCGTCTGACTTAGATGTGGCCACCCAAAAGCTTCTCAGTCGGGGAAGTCGTTTGACGGAACTTTTAAAGCAATCACAGTTCTCGCCTATGCCCGTTGAAGAACAAGTTGTGGCTATTTTTTCAGGTGTGAAGGGATACTTGGATACCGTACTTGTGCAAGATGTAAGCCGCTTTGAGGAAGCGGCTTTGAAAACCATCCGAATTGATCATCCAAAGATTTTGGAATCCATTCGTCAAGAAAAAGCAATAAATGAAAAAACAGAGGAACAACTCCATTCGTTCTTTAAGAACTTTGTGAAGATATTTGTCTAATGGCCACACTTAAAGCACTGCGAGATCGTAGAAAGTCAGTTCAATCGACCCAAAAAATAACCATGGCCATGAAGATGGTTGCAGGGGCTAAGTTGCGCCGTGCCCAAGAGCAAGTTGAAGCCGGCAGACCCTATGCCAACCTTATGCGAAACATGCTTCAAGAATTAGCTGACAAAGCACAAGCTCTTGAGACACCTCAACCTTTGTTGGTGGGAACAGGCCGCCGCGAGAATCAACTGATTATTGTTGCAACATCTGATCGGGGGCTGTGCGGGGCCTTTAACTCTTCAATTATTCGTCAGACACGTCGACTTATTGCCGCCTATCAAGCGGAAGGACGTATGGTTAAATTGGTTTGCATCGGGCGCAAAGCCTTGGATATGTTGCGACGAGAGTATGAAGATCTGATTGTTGAGTCATACACTCAAATCGGATATCCGCGTCTGCGGTTTTCGGAAGCATTACAGATTTCTGATGCGATTCTAAAAATGTATGAAGATGGCCATTTTGATGAATGCACAATTGTATTTAACCATTTTAAATCCGCCATTTCTCAAGAGATAACAACCCAGCAATTGATCCCCATCAAGGTCGAGGCTCCTATAGTAGATTCTCACGGTGGACCTGCCGCGATTTATGAGTACGAGCCGGTTGAGGATGAGATTTTAGGGAAGCTTCTTCCACAGAACTTGGCTGTCCAGATTTATACAGCGCTGCTTGAAAATGCTGCAAGTGAACAGGGAGCGCGCATGACGGCTATGGATAATGCGAGCCGTAATGCAGAAGATATGATCCGCAAGCTAACCTTAAGCTATAACCGAACACGCCAAGCTCAGATTACTCGGGAATTGATCGAAATTATTTCAGGCGCAGAAGCGCTGGGTGCATAAAAGGAGAAAATAAAATGGCAACAAAATCATCAGATGGACATATTAGCCAAGTCATTGGTGCTGTTGTGGATGTGTCATTTCCTGGTCCTTTACCTGAAATCCAGAATGCGCTTGAGACGGAAAATAATGGTAAGCGCCTGGTTCTCGAGGTAGCCCAACATCTGGGAGAGCAAACCGTTCGAACGATTGCGATGGATGCAACAGAGGGACTTGTCCGGGGACAGGCGGTTAAAGATACGGGAAAGCCCATATCTGTTCCCGTAGGGCCCGGAACGTTGGGGCGTATTATGAATGTGGTCGGTGACCCCATTGATGAATTTGGACCCATTAAAGCAACACAAAGAGATGCCATACACCGTGAAGCCCCAAAATTTGTGGATCAGTCGACGGAAACGGAAATACTGGTTACCGGTATTAAAGTCGTTGATTTATTGGCCCCCTATGTGCGAGGCGGTAAGATTGGCCTGTTCGGTGGAGCTGGTGTGGGCAAGACGGTCATTATCATGGAGTTGATTAACAATATTGCCAAGGCGCACGGAGGTTATTCTGTGTTTGCAGGTGTGGGAGAGCGGACCCGTGAAGGAAATGATCTTTACCATGAAATGATCGAATCTGGTGTGATTGATCTTAAAAAAGGTAATTCAAAGGCTGCTCTTGTTTACGGGCAAATGAATGAACCGCCAGGGGCGCGGGCTCGTGTTGCTTTGTCAGGCTTGACGGTAGCTGAATACTTCCGCGATCAGGAAGGCCAAGACGTTCTGTTCTTCGTTGATAATATCTTTCGTTTTACCCAAGCTGGTGCGGAAGTTTCCGCTTTGTTAGGACGTATTCCTTCTGCTGTGGGCTACCAACCAACGCTCTCAACAGAAATGGGAGAGCTTCAAGAGCGGATTACTTCGACGACCAAAGGCTCGATTACCAGTGTTCAAGCAATTTACGTTCCTGCAGATGACTTAACAGACCCAGCGCCAGCGACAGCCTTTTCGCACTTGGATGCAACAACGGTGCTTAGCCGTCAAATTGCAGAGCTTGGAATTTATCCAGCGGTGGATCCTCTGGATTCAACATCGCGTATTCTTGACCCAAGAATTGTGGGCCAAGAACATTACGCGGTCGCCCGGGATGTTCAAAAGATCCTCCAAACATACAAATCCCTTCAGGACATCATTGCTATTTTAGGTATGGATGAGCTCTCAGAAGAAGATAAGCTGACTGTTGCGCGAGCTCGGAAGATCCAGCGGTTTCTCTCTCAACCGTTCCATGTGGCAGAAGTCTTTACGGGTACACCTGGTGTGTTTGTTCGTCTTGAGGATACTATTGCAGGCTTTAAAGGCATTGCGAGTGGTGATTATGACCACCTTCCAGAAGCAGCCTTTTATATGGTGGGGACAATTGATGAAGCCGTGAAAAAAGCGCAAAAGCTTGCAAAAGAGGCGCTTTAAGGTATGACAATAATTCCGTTTACCCTAGCATCTCCTGAAAAGGTTCTTTTTGAACAAGAGGTCTCTATGGTTGTGTTACCAGCCTTAAAGGGTGATATTGGTGTGCTTCCCCAACATGCGCCTCTTCTGACACTTTTACGGCCCGGGGTTGTGACTATCTATGAAGATTCAAAAGTGCTATTGCGCATCTTTGTCGATGGGGGATTTGCCGAAATTACCCCAGAGCGTTGTATGGCGCTGGTCACCGAAGGGACACCTCTGGACGCGTTGGATAAAGCATCTCTTGAGTTGGAAATTAAAAACTTGCTTGAGGATGTAGCTGATAGTAAAACCCCTGAAGAGCGTCTTGAGGCTGATCGTGAACTTGAGATTGCACGCGCTAAATTGATGGAAGTTTTAACAAATACGAATAAATAGAGCATAGAGAACAATGTCTCAGAAATGGAAATTTGAGGATATCAATTGGTCGTTGTTTGACCCATCCAAAGTAAATCCTGAAATCCTTGCGCTGATTAAAGCGGGAAGTGTCATTGAACACAATGGGACTGATTACGGTCGTTACTTGGGAAATGTTTTTGAGGGTGATAAAGAGTTTGGTAAAGAAATTGAACCCTGGGCAAAGGATGAAGTCAAACATGGAAAAGTCTTGGCTCAGTGGGTGAAAATGGCCGATCCAGACTTTGATTTTGATGAGCGGTTCAAGATGTACGTTAAAGGTTACCCTATTGATACTGAAACAAAAGACTCCATTCGGGGATCACGCGCTTCTGAACTTTTGTCGCGCTGTATGGTAGAAATTGGCACTAGTTCCTTTTATTCCGCCATTAAAGATGCCACCGATGAACCTCTGTTAAAGCATATCTGTGCAAAAATTGCGGCCGATGAATTGCGTCACTACAAGCTTTTTTACATTCATATGAAGCGATATCAAGCGCAGGAAAAGCTGAACTTCGTCAAGCGATTTCGCGTTACCATGACCCGTTTGATGGCCAATCAGGCTGATGATGAGCTACCCTTTGCGTATTATGTTGCGAATGAGGAAACAAGACCTTACACACGTGATCACTACACAAAGGTATATTCTAAGTTGGTTTACAAATGTTATCAAAAAAGCCATGTGACGCAAGGTATGGGTCTATTTTGTAAAGCGCTTGGTGTCAAGCCACAAGGATGGCTTCATAAGTTTATGTCGTTTGTTGTGTATGAGACTCTGTCTTCAAAAGCGGTCAAGTATGCGAAGAAGGTTTGAAGAGATAAGAATTATAAGCTATCAGTTTTTTATCATAAATTAACTTTTTTCACTTACTGTCAGGTTGTTAATCAAAGAAAGGAAACAATTATGAAGAAAAACTCGCTTTAACACTTGTTATTTCTGCTTTTGCAATTCAAAGTGTATTTGCGGCTCAACATAACACAACTCCAGCTCATATGTTCTGTGTTCAAAATTCTCCAGCCCCTAAAAATACAAAAACTGGCTTTGTTCCAGTAGCTCAGAAGAATTGTGAAGAGAAATGCAAACAGTTTGGTGGTTTTGGGGAACTATCCTATGAGATAGGTTTTGGAGGTAATATACCTAATTCGTTCACTCAAGAGTGCTTAAACAAACATGAAGTCTCTTGCGCTTGTGCAAAATAACTGTATTTAGAATTGAACCGATCCCTCTAGGCTATAGAGAAGCCTAGAGGGGCAGTTTTATATGTTATCCTCACTTTGCTTGAGCTTCACACTTGATGAAGTGACATCAATGGCTAAGTAAGAAACGAGTTTAGCGCTCAAATCGTTCAATCAATTCACGTGCCCATTCTCCTGTAAAGAGGAGAGAGGTTTCCATATAAGCATATGGATCCCCTAAGCTTCTTGCAGATGACAGCCAATTATATGAGCCTTCAACATAAAGGTTATCATCAATCCACAATGATTTCCGATGCAAATTTTGAACAGGTGTAAGGGTTACATTTCTCCAAAGACGATAATGTTGCTCTGAAAGCACTTGGTCGAGGTAGTCTTGCAAAAGGACTATCTTTGGATCGTTTGCCCTATAAAAGATAGTGAGTTTGCATTTTTTAAGAAAGCGCACCAACATTTGTTTTGGCAGGATGGATTCTAAATAGTCAGTTTCTCCTGTGATGAATGGAGCACAAATGCTTAAATGAGTTTTGGCGATTTTAAAACAGTCCTTAAAAGAGTCTTTGTGGGCTTTCGATGTTGTTAACAATTCACAGCCAGATTCAGAGTCATCACAAGAAATATCAACGGGGTTTAACTTCTTCAAAGCCAAAGAAATTCGTCTTGACTGTTGAGGGTGAAGTTGGACTTGCCGGTACTTGTTTAAAACATCCCATAGTCTTTCTTTTACGGGCTTTACATGATCTTCCTCAAGAACAATGGAAGCATTTAAACCATCCCAGGGCCCTGATAGCCAATCATAGGATCCAATTGTAATTTGTTGATCATCAATCACAAGGAGCTTCGAATGAACGGGTGTTTGATTTATTGTGAGATTGCGTAAGTTATTGATTGATCTAAGAGAATCAGCATCTAAAAGGATTTTGTTGGCATAGAGATAGACTTTGACACCGCGATAGCATGCATCACGTATAGCCTGAAAAAGCAAACCATTTTGACTCATATCTCGAGAAAATGTGTAAGAAGTTATCAATATAGATTGGCGTGCTGATTTAATAGCTTGGATAAGGTGTTTATTATGTCCTTTCGATGTTGTGAGATGTTGAAAGGGTAGTGCTGTATCTGAGTCAGATAGCTCTTCCGATTCTTCTGAAGAACTGATATCGGAGGAAATGGGTGAAGATGACTGAGATGCGATAATCTGTGAAGTTAAATTTTGGGAACTCTGCGAAGGATTCGTGCTGAGATAGTTCTGCTCCAATTTCTCTATCTGCGTCCAATCTTCATGATTTAAATCCGCGAAAGGATCAGTGACGCTTATTGAGTTCGTGGACGGGCTTTCTTGCGAAGTGCTTGAGCTGTGATGGTCTCTCTCCAATTTCTCTATCTGCGTCCAATCTTCATGATTTAAATCCACGTAAGAATCATTCACGTTTATTGGATTCGTAGATGGGTTTTCTTGCGAAGGCCTCAAGCTGTGATAGTCTTTCTCCGATTTCTCTATCTGCGCCCAATCTTCATAATTTAAATCCGCGTAAGAATCATTCACGCTTATTGGATTCGTAGATGGGTTTTCTTGCGAAGTGCTTGAGCTGTGATGGTCTCTCTCCAATTTCTCTATCTGTGCCCAATCTTCATGATTTAAATCCGCGTAAGAATCATTCACGCTTATTGGATTCGTAGATGGGGTTTGTTGCGAAGGATTCGAGCTGTGATAGTTCACCTCCGATTTCTCTATCTGCGCCCAATCCTCATGATTTAAATCCGCGTAAGAATCATTCACGCTTATTGAATTCGTGGATGGGGTTTCTTGCGAAAGATTCGATTCATCTCCAATTGCTTGAGTTTTGTGCCTTTTTGTCTGGGAACTCCGGTCAGTCTCCGTGCTGCGACTTCTTTTAGCAGGGGTGGTTGATGAAGTTTCCTCTTTATCAAGCAGAGCAATAAGGTTGATGAATGGATAAAAAGTTAAAATGAGAACAAAGAGAAAGCGAAAAAACATAACAAACCTGAAAACAAAAAATACTAAACTATATATAGTAAAAATAATATGAAATGCAAATAAATATATTTAATTTATATGTGGTATAAGTTTATTGTTATGAGAAAATTTTATCAGTCCTTTGTAAAATTTCTTTATTTTTAGCCTTATGGGGAGAAGTTTTACCGAAAGACTCTTCCTCGTGACCATGTCATTTCCGTCCTCTTTTGTCATCCCTGCGAAGGCGGGGATCCATTTTTCAGCTATCTCCTAGATTCCCCTGTTCCCCGCCTTCGCGGGGACGGGGACGGGAACGACACCGAAACTGGATTGCTTTGCTCCGTTTGTGATGATGATTTTTCGTTAAGCTTTATAAGTTCATCATCGTTCTTCGCTAATCAGTAAGTTCTGTCTCACAGTTTAGGAGGGCCTGAGCCTCTGAATAAACTTATAATGAGTGAAATCACAAAGAGAACGATAAAAATGACAAAAAGGATTTTAGCGAACTCAGTGGCAACTGCACTGATCCCTGAAAATCCTAATACACCTGCGATTATTGCAATAA
>CAYRHD010000012.1:0-15512 GCA_964424065.1 uncultured Alphaproteobacteria bacterium | reverse complement strand
TATATTTCTCCTTATCCATACTTTACAAGTTATATTATAGATGAAGAAAGATAAAAAAATTATTAATATTCTTTCAGATTCCAAGCTCGTTATCGATAAATTCGATGGAGCCTTGAGCTAAAGTATTTTTATATCCTATTTAAATTTATCTTTAAGGTAAATCTACAAATTTGTTTCATATTTTGTACCATCATGAATCATCACAACCGGCAAATTAAAATCAGCTGCCATTTGAAGCATTTTCTGAATGTGCGACTTATTTAGGAAATCAACTCTTTCACTTTTCCCACATCGCAAGAATATTCCCGAGATTTTTACATATGTTTCTTCTGAAGGGTCAAAAGGAACAAGCCCAACTTCATTATAACTTGAACGTTTCTCAGTTCTTTCAATACGTCCATTTCTACTTTGAGCTACACTGTCTATTCCCATTGCTTCAAACATAGGCTGAAAACTTGCAAATTGAGCTGCAGCAATGGTCTTCATTTGTCGAATTTGCTGAGGAGAAGGGTCTCTTCCTGTCATTCGTCTTGCCATGTTAATGATTTCTTGGTTACTTATGTTGTCTTCTTCAGACTGATTGTAGCTGGCACGATTGGGGTATGTCGTTGTCGTTACATGGCTCGGAACACGTTCTTGAGGGTTTGAAGGAATGAGTGCTTCAAGGGATGCTAGTGGATGTTGACATGCCCTATTTTTCAGCTCATATTCTCCGAGTGATCTCGCATCACCTACGTAATTTGTTCCATAGAATTGAATATCTGTAGGTGTATGAATATCTTTAATATCTCCAAACAGATAATGTGAGCTGGGTACAGAAAGTATAAAGCCAAACTCTCCAAATGTTGCTGTGACATTTTGTGTCACGACGGAAGCTGAAATGACTGATTTACGAAAAAGGGAATACGGATAATAGGGAATAAAGTCTTCCCCTAATGGGCAGTCTGACCAGAGTTTAGCTTTTACAAAGTCATCGAATGATCCTTGGTTAAGGCCCTCAACAAATGCTTTTAACTCTAATCCATGGACAAGAAAACGAAACTTTCCAATTTTTTTCCCTTTCGGCACATCTGCGAAGTCCGTAAAGACATCAGGTTCCCATGTTTTTTGAACACCGCGAGAAATATTTCGAATATCTGATGGATTGACTCGTTGTATTTTCTTCTTTGCATTTTTGGACATGGTGAAAGAATTCTTAGAAGTCCAGGGACTCTTTCCACCACTGATTCCAATTTTTCCATTTCCAGACTCGAGAATCTCTAGATCAAAGGCGTTGACATGAGATTGTAAGATAAAGGCAATACAGGATCCTAAAAGTAAAGATAATTTCATTTTGTTTCCTCCTATTAAAAATTTTCCTATTTTATTCTTTAATATTAAAAGATATCTATGAAGAAAATTCCCCTAGGTATGTAGAGAAGATTAAGATGGATACAACTTTTAAGAACGATAAATTCGATGGAGCCTTGAGCTAAAGCCTGTAGAAAGTTCACGAGAGATAGTGCCAATGGATTGCGCGAGGATATCCAGATCAAGCTGAGAATTCACAAGCTCAACCCAACTTCCTGCATAACACAGGGTTTCAGGGATATCTGTAATATCAATAACTGTATAGTCCATAGAAATGCGTCCGAGGATGGGTGCTTTATACCCTTGGATTAAGGCATATCCATTATTGCTGAGGCGTCGATCGTAACCATCCGCAAATCCAACTCCAATTGTTGCTAGGCGAGTGGACCGCGTAAGTGTAATGGTTCCTCCGTAGCCAACCGTCTCGCCTTCTGCGGCGGATTGAACTTGTAACACTTGACCTAAAAGAGTCAGGCAAGGTTTTAATTCAGTTCCTTTAAACAGCCCGAACAAGCCTTTACCAGGGCGCGCCACATCATAGTGATAGTCTTTACCTAAATAAATCCCTCCTGTATCCGCAAGACTTGCGGGAAGGTCAGGTAATTGCTGTCGTAAGGCATCAAATCGCAACTTTTGCTTATGGTTCATGGGATCATTCTTATCGGGAGATGACGCCAAGTGGCTCATGATCATTTGAATTTCAAGAGATTCTAAAAGGCTCCAGGATTCAAACAGTTTTGTTGTATCCGTGTGATCAAAGCCTAAGCGATGCATACCTGTGTCAAAGTGAAGAATACACTTGAGTTTTGTTCCTAACTGTTGGGCATGTCCAACCCAACGCTTTAGCATGTCAAAATCATTGAGGACGGGTATCAACCTTTGATTCACGAATAAGGATTCAGTATCACGGAAGACACCGGACAAGACATAAATGTCGGCTTGCTTTAAGAGATTGCGCAGAGTGAGGGCTTCTTCAAGGTGAGCTACAAAAAAGTTGTTACAACCTTGATGGGCGAGAAGGGGAGCGATTGTCTGAAGACCAAATCCATAAGCATCCGCTTTTAAGACAGGAACGCATGCGGTATCCCCTAAAAAAGAGGTCATCGTTTTATAGTTGTGAATGATCGCCTGAGAATCAATCTCTAATACACCTGTAACAGAGGGAGGTAGAGAAAATGTTTGGGAGATGGTGAGAGGTTGTGCTGTTGTCATGGGTACCTTGAGAGTCGTTCTGTCAGAAGATTAAAAAAGCCTACCGAGTCTACCTTATTAATGGCGGTTGCATTGGGCTTTTTCATGAGTTTACCATGCCAATCAACAGTTGAACGACCGGTCATGATGCTTGATGAAATATCAATTTCGACATGCGTATGGCGTCCTTGGTAGAGTTCAGGCTTTAAAAGGTAAGCAATTACATTGGGATCATGGAGAACACCTGAGGTCACTCCCGGCTCAAGAATGGCATCAGGACGGTCATAATAGGACAACATATCTATAATCGCTCGTGAAATTGAAGTGTTTTGTTTTTTAATGTGGGCAAGCCACTCAGGAGTAATTTCGGTGGCACGTGTTGTATCAAGGCCAATCATGACGATAGGGACACCAGCCATAAAAACGGCATAGGCGGCTTGAGGATCTGTATAAAAGTTGAATTCAGAGGCGGGCGTAATATTTCCAAGGCCAATAGAACCCCCCATTAAAACAAATTTGTCGATCTTTTCTGTGATGCGCGGCTCCATGATAAGTGCGCAGGCAATATTTGTAAGAGGGCCTGTAGGCGCAATGGTGATTTTTTCATTAGCATTTAAAAGAGTTTCAATGATGAAATGGACCGCATCTTGGTCTTGCAGAGGCATATCAGGATGAGGCAATTTACAACCACCGAGGCCCGTTTCACCATGTATATCCGCCCCTGAATAGGTCGTGTGTGCTGAAAAGTCATCCGTGAAAAAAGAGCGAGGACATCCTTGGAATACTTTGATATCCGGCCGTCCTGCAAGTTCACAGATACGGCGGGCGTTTTCTTGGGTTTGTTCAACGGGGCCATTTCCTGGCACGGTGGTTATGCCCAGAAGGTCTATTTCATCCGATGAGGCAAGCGCCAGCAATATGGCTATAGCATCATCCAGTCCTGGGTCACAATCCATGATAAGGGGGATTCTTTTCATAATTTGACCTCATGAAATCGTGATAGCAGCCCAGTTAATAGCTTAAAGAATCCCGGAACATCAACCTCATTAAAGACATGGGCATTAGGTGATAAGCCGCGCTTATGCCACCAATCAACAGTTGAGCGACCACGGCTATTTTCAAAAGATGTATTGATTTCGATATGAGCGTCTTTTCCTTTGAACAAATTGGGTTCAAGAAGATACCCAATAACACAAGGGTCATGAATAACGCCCCCTCCTAAACCAAAGTGTTTCATGTCATATTCATAGAAAGCACGCAGCATTTGGACTAGTGGACGAGTGACGGGGTTATTAAGTTCATCCAGTTCTTGAAACCATTCAAGGGAGGTCACTACTTGGTGCGTGACATCAAGGCCAATGGTTTTGATCTTTTTCCCAGATGTATAAAGAATATGTGTCGCTTCAGGGTCAGCAAAGAAATTATATTCGGCAGCTGGGGTTATATTTCCCAGGGTCATAGAACCACCCATGGTAATGATTTGTTTGACATTGTTCAAAATCCTGGGTTCACGAATCAATGCAATCGCAACATTTGTTAAAGGAGCCGTAGTTGCGAGTGTCACCTTTTCAGGGGATTTCATGATAGCGTCAATAATAAAATCAACAGCATGTTTATTTGCAATTGGTTTTTGTGGGGTGGGGAGGTCAACACCCTTTAGCCCTGTTTCTCCATAAACGGCCGTTTCGTATTGGGCTTCGCGCAATAAAGGCTGGGGACAGCCTTTATAAACCCCAACATCTGTGCGTCCTGCAATTTCACAGGCTCTGAGAGCATTGAGGGCAGTGTGTTCAAGAGGAACATTACCACTTGTGACCGTAATGCCGAGTAAATTAAACTTTTCTGGCGCAGCTAAAATCATGAGAATAGCGATGAAATCGTCTATGCCGGGGTCACAATCAAGAATTAGGGGCAGGGGCGTGGTCATAATTGTCTCATCAATGGACTCACATCAGACCTACAGGAGTCTTAGGAGATTTGCAAGTAGATTTGGGATGAATTGCAGGACTTTGATTGACATTGGACAAGATACTCTATCTGTAAGATAGGCGTTATGAAAAGGGTCATGGGCCTTGAAAAAGTTAGCCATTCTAACAATGATGCTCTACGTTTTGATGAAAGACACAAAAAAACACCACCCCGGAGGGTGGTGCTTTCTTTTAAAGATAACTTAAAAGTTACTCTATTAGTCCAAAACTGTGATAGCAACACGGTTTTGTTGGTAAGCCCATTCGCTGCCATCTTGTTCAACGACTGGACGATTTTTACCGTAGCTTACAACACGAACGCGAGCTGCATCTACACCCATAGCAATGAGTTTTTCTTTTGCAGCATTCGCACGACGCTCACCGAGAGCCATGTTGTATTCAGTTGTTCCGCGCTTGTCACAATGACCTGTGATTGTCACACCGTAGTTTTTGTATGTGCTGAGCCAAGCAGCTTGCTTTTGAAGTGTATCCATGCCTTCTGGACGGACAGATGATCTGTCGAAATCGAAGAATACACGGTCACCAGCTGTTTGAACGAAGTCTGCTACTGAGCCAGGTACGCAAGCTTCCATTGCAGCTGCAGCTTCAGCAGCTTCAAGGGCACCTTGACCTGTTGCATCAAGACATTCATCATTTCCACAATCACAAGCAGAGAGAGCGAGAGCACTTGCTGCTAGAAGACTTGTTATTTTTAAACGCATTTGTTTTTTCTCCTTTTTTGGTTTTCATTCGCCCACTTTAGCGGGAGAACATTAAAAAAGTATTAAAGTATTCACCTTTTTTTTATGTTCTTCGCTCTATGCAGCGCCATGCCTTGTCCTTAGACTTTAGACATTTAGGCCACCACTATAACCGATAGTTAAAAAAGGAGCAATACCTACCAAGTGGGATAAGAGCCTTCTCCGGGGGTATTAATGACTCTTTTATGATTACCTGTGATATCTACGCTACATATTCCGACTTTATTGTGTGAACTGGCTTGGCAGGTATACATGATTTCACGGCCATTAGGTGACCATGTTGGGCCTTCCAGAAGGTAACCAGCATCGAGCATTCTCTCGCCAGAGCCGTCTGGACGAATTACACCGATGTAAAAAGTTCCCTTGGATTGACGCGTAAATGCAATGAGGTCTCCTCGTGGGGACCAGATAGGGTTATCGTACCAGCCTTGGCTGTAACTGACACGAGTAGCATTATTTCCAGTTGAATCACCAACATAAATTTGGGGTGCCCCGCCTCTATCTGAAATAAAGGTCACTTGAGAACCATCCGGCGAATAGCAGGGTGAGACATCGATTGTAGAAGTATTGCTAGTTAGTTTTTCGAGTTTCTTTGTTGTAAGAGGCATTTTATAGAGAGAAGCAGCGCCATTTTTAGCTGTACTTAAGATAAGGTGGTCACCTTGAGGTGAAAAGCGAGGAGACATCCTTTGACCTTCAACGGAGGCAAGACTTTCAGAGTGCCCTGATTGAAGGTCATGAACGTGTAACGTCGGGGTTTTATCATTTTGTCCAAAGTCAACATAGGCAATTTTAAGGCGATCTGGTGAGAAACGTGGCGTTAAGACACGTGTGCTGCCGCTTGTGATGAACTGATGATTCTCTCCGTCATAGTCCATAATCGCTAGGCGATATTTTCTTTGCAGTTCGGAGCCACTTTCAGCAACATAAACGACGCGTGTATCAAAGTAGCCTTTGTCTCCTGTCATGGCTTCATAGATTGCATCCGCGATTTGATGGCCGACGCGGCGCCAATTTGCAGCCTCAGATGTTTTTGAAAGACCGGCTAGTTGTTTTTCAGTGAAGACATCGAATAGACGAAAGTCAGCCTGCAAATTACTGCCATTACGCTTAACGATACCGCCAACAAGGCCTTCGGCGTTCAGAACTTTCCAGTCCGCAAACCGAGGGTTGGACATCACGTCATAAGATGTTTGAATATAAGCATTAGGATCTACAATTTTAAAGAGACCGCAGTTGGTCAAGTCACTTTTGATAACATCTGTAATGTCCTTTGCAGCTTGAGCAAGGTAGGGGTCGCCACCACTATCAAAGGAAGTAATAGCTAAAGGAATGGGTTGAAATGTACCTTCCGTTACATCTATACGGAGCTCTGCAAAACTTGCAGATATTAGGCTGAAAAATGTGATGAAAAGGTAAGTAAGAGCGTTGCGCATGAAGTCATCCTTTGATGAAATTGATCAATTTTATCGTGAGAGCATAACCCCTTTTGATTTGAGAAACAAGAAGAAGTCGTTATGTGAACTGTTAGTAAAGACTACTGACTTGCGAATTCGATATGCGTTGTTGCTTATTTAAAGAAGACGTCCTTGAATTGCAGCCGTTTTGACTGCCTTTTGCAATTTTTCAAAAGCACGAATTTCGATCTGGCGCACACGTTCACGCGATATACCTAGTTTTTCAGAGAGAGCTTCCAAGGTTTCTGGTGGTTCTTTTAAACGTCGCTCTTCGATTACGATGCGTTCCCGTTCATTAAGCCCCTCTAGTGCTTTCTCAAGAATCTCATTTTTCCTTTTGCGGTCATCGTTCTCAATAATTTTTGTTTCATGAGTGGAATCTTCGTCGACAAGCCAATCTTGCCATTCTTCAACACCGTCAGCTTTGAGGGGCGCATTGAGGGATTGGTCGGGAGCAAGCATGCGTTTGCTCATTTCAATGACTTCATTTTCCGAAACATTGAGCTCGGAGGCGATATCTTTAATGCTCTGTTTTGAAAGGATTGTTTCGTCCAAATCTTGCATCTCATTTTTAAGACGGCGCAGGTTGAAGAATAATTTCTTTTGAGCGGCCGTTGTGCCAATTTTCACAAGAGACCAGGAATGCAAGATATATTCTTGGATGTTGGCTTTGATCCACCACATGGCATAAGTAGAGAATCGAAAACCTTTTTCCGGATCATACTTGCGCAAGGCTTGCATAAGACCTACGTTGCCCTCTGCAATCAGGTCAATGATGGGAAGACCATATCCTCTATAGCCGCCCGCGATTTTTGCGACAAGTCTTAGGTGTGCGGCTATAATGCGCTCAGCTGCCTTAGGGTCTTCATGCTCTTTCCATCTTTTGGCCAGCATATATTCTTCATCTGGCTCTAATAGAGGATAGCGTTTGATTTCAGCCAAATAACGTGTCAGCCCATCAGCAACGCTGGGAAGCGCTGTGGGTTCCAAAGTGGAGGGCAAGTTTGATTCATTATCTTCTGACACAATCCGAACCTAATAGTTAAGTTAATTTAACTTGTGACTCTAGCACATCTGTTAATTTTATCATATCTTGGGGTAAATCCACAGTAAAATCTAGTTTTTTATGCGATGAAGGGTGGATAAAGGAAAGTTCCTTTGCATGAAGGGCTTGTCGTGATGGTGTCCACGTTAGTTTCAAATAGTCTTTAAGAGTTGTTGGAACAGCTTTGGGTTCTTTTCCATAAAGGGGGTCTCCTATGACGGGAAATCCTTTTTTCGATAGATGAACACGTATTTGGTGGGTACGTCCCGTATCGAGCTTGCATTCAACAAGGGTCGCAAGACGTCCAAAATGCTTCAGAACTTTGTAGTGGGTACGTGCAAATTTTCCGCCTGTGCGTATAGTCATGCGTTGGCGATGGTGTACGTCACGGGCAATAGGACCCTCTATGGTTCCTTCTGAAGGAGTGATCATGCCCCACACTAAAGCTACGTATACACGTCTCATTTCACGTGTAGCCAGTTGTTGAGCCAGATTATGATGGGCTTTATCATTTTTTGCAGCAACCAACAGACCGCTTGTTTCTTTGTCTAGCCGGTGGACAATTCCGGGCCGTCTCACTCCGCCAATGCCGGAAAGACTTTCACCACAATGGCTAAGTAAAGCATTCACGAGTGTATTTTGAGGATTCCCAGGGGCAGGGTGAACAACCATTCCTGCGGACTTGTTGATCACAATGACATCATCGTCTTCATACAGAATATCAAGTTCGATATCTTGAGGAATTGGAAGTGCTTCTATGGCAGGAGGAATAATAATGTCGACGGTCTGCCCTTCCTTGACCTTAAAAGAAGCATCTTTGAATGGTTGTTGGTTAATTGAAACATACCCATCTTGGATTAATGATTGAATTCGGGAACGAGAGAGGTCCTGTAAGTGAGTGGCTAAAAAACGATCTAATCGTACCCCTTGAGATTCGGCTGCAATCATAAAAGTATGGGATTGAGAGTTGGACACGGTTGATAAGCTCCTACTGTGTCCAGATATAACCATTGTTTGGCGGGTCTGTCATCTAAAAATAAATAGATGCAAGATTGGTTTGTTAACTCTGGCTTATGTCATGAGTTTTTGAAAGGGTCGTATATTAGGCCTTGTAATCAAATCAACAAGATAGCCTTATTTTAGATAAAATTTATCCAAAAAATTTGACATATTCTAAAAAATCATTATATAAAATTAGTGTTAATCATTGTTTTGTGTTATACTAATTTTAGTATACGGTAGTGCCCCTTTATGTTTATAGGGGAAGGAGTTTGTAAAATGGTAGCAGTAGCAGATTTAGTACCCTTTCTTTTAGCAGCAACAGCAGGTTTTATTACTGGTAAAGAGCTTCCCAAAGAGGAAGTCAGCCCAACTGCAATTGAAGTAACTCTTAACGACTTTAGCCTCTTACGTGGATTAGGTGGGGGTGGAGAACCCGGTGGTTCATCGAAAGGAAAAGTTGGTAAAGCAAAGATTCAAGATCTTGCTGATCGTGGTTCAAAAGTTGCAGTTCCTGAAAAACCAGACTATTCGCCATCACGTGGGGATTCCTTAGACTTAACCCAACCTAAGTCATTAGACCTTTCTGTTGGCGGCGATGATGGAAGAGCGCCTGGTAAAACGGGAAGAGTGAATTTCCAGAGTGCCTCCCAAGGTAGTAGAGGTGACTCTGATTTTCATCAAGCTTCAGGTCATTCTGCTAGCCATGGTCATGCTGGCGGTGGTGGCGGAGGTGGCGGCGGCGGTGGCGGCTCCAAGAAGAAAGCTGAGCTAGAAGAACTGCAAGAAATGTTAGAAAAAACTGCACAAGCAGTACCGCAAGTAGCTCACCAAGAAGCGATTGAAGAACTTGAGGCTTCCCAGCTAGCACCAGAGCTATTAGAAAGAATCTCAAGACTTACTCCGGAGCAATTAGAAAGATTATCCAACTTAACACCTGAAGAATTTGAAAGATTTAGAGAAAAGATTGTTCAAGGGCATGCTCCATTCGCAGATGGTGTACATCCTGACTATAATCCCTTGGAAGGTCGAGCAGCTCCAAATTTAGGAAATGGTTTGCCAAAACCATTCCTTGCTGATGCTGAAAATGGTGATGACGAGGAATTTTTGGGGGCACCTCCTGCATCACCACCACCACCTCCAGGAGCATTTTCACCACCACCACCACCGCCACCGCCGAATACACCAGTGAAGGGAGCGAATGCACAAGATGGAAAACACGCAGCTTTGTTCGCAGATATCGCTAAAGGTGTGCAGCTGAAAAAAGCCAGCAATAGGAACCTTGCAGAGCGCAGGGCCGAATCTGAAGAACCAAAGAACTTCTTAGAAGCAGGGCAAAAACCTATGACCACTGATCAACTAATACAGGGTAGAGAAGCGGACATTAAAGCAGCACAAGAAGTTATAGGGCAAGCGGAGCGTGATTTTGAACTTAATAAGGCCCGAATGAAACAAGCGGGACTTGATTTGGAGAAGCCAGGACTCACAAAATTAAAAAGAGACAAGTTAGAAAAAGAATATGCTGACGCGGCTTTAAAACAAGCGGAAGCTTTAAGATTGAGAGCTGTTAAAGGGCAAGAGTTAGAACTGCTTGAGGTTAAAAAGCGAGCCTTACAAGACCGTAAAGCATATATAGAGAGAATTAAACAACTAAAAGCAAAAAAACTTGAAGAAGCTGAAGCAGCTAAAGATCAAGCAGCGGGTCTAAAATCTGCTTCAACTCGTGCTACGGCTACTGAAGAAGATTTGGGTGATGCAAAAGAAATCTTGCCTTTACTGACTGCAAAAGCACGTGCAGCTGTGTTGGCAAACGCTAACTATGTAAAAGTCCTATCAAACCTTCCCTCAGAGGAAAGAGTCAAGCTGATGGCAGAACTTCAGGATGAACCTTTAGATATGTATCGCATGCCAATTCTCACTAAAAACATAAAATCACATCTTGATGAACTTGGTAACGATGGCGTACCTAAACTTCGCCTTCCCATAACAAGTAAGCGAATGGCTGATGAACCGGAAGATAGATAAGCAATAGAAAAAGCCCCAATCTGGGGCTTTTTTTATGATTTTAGTTGACTCACCTTCATTGTCATCCCCGCGAAAGAGCAGTAGTGTCCGGTAAAAATTCATCCTTGAAAAAACAAGTCATGTTTCAAGCATGATCGGTAGAAGTTGCATCTCGTTTGATCAAATCATACTTGACTCTAAACGCAGTATCTCCCACAAGGGGAGAGGTGAAAGTTATACAGGCTTTTAGTAGTTAGGACATGAAGATTGAATTTAAGTCTCTTGTCTTTTTTTATACCCCCAAGCCAACAGCTTTCCTTGCCTTCTGTTTGTTTGCCAAACTTTTTCCCGGACACTAGTGCGCGAAGGCGGGAATCCAGGAAAAACTGAAAAATGGATCTCCGCTTTCGCGGAGATGACAAAGGTAGGGTAAATATGACAATGTGTCGTTTACTATTTACTTTTATAAGCCTAAAACAAACGGCCTTTATTTTCTTTTAAAAACTGAATGATACCCGAGAAATCTATCATTTGATTTCCATTGTTACAAAAGAGTGTATAGAGCGCAAGAGCTTCCGCTCCCATGGGCATAGACGTTGTTGTAAGCTGACCTGCTTGATTTGCTAGTTTTAAATCCTTCATCATCATGGCAGCGGTGAATCCTGCAGCATACGCTCGGTTGGCAGGTGATGTGGGAACAGGGCCTGGAGCGGGGCAATACTTGGATATGGACCAACATTGGGCCGACGATTGAGACGTCACATCAAAGAATGTCTGTTGATCAAGGCCTAATTGTTCTGCAAGATTAAAAGCCTCAGAAACTCCAATCATGGTAATACCAAGAATCAGGTTATTGCAGATTTTTGCCGCTTGGCCAAGTCCAGCCTCTCCGCAATAAATAATGGTTTTTCCCATTTCTTCTAAGAAGTGGCGTAATGCCTCAAAATCTTCTTTGTTTCCTCCCACCATAAAAGTAATTGTTCCAGCAACAGCGCCTGAAACGCCTCCTGAAACAGGGGCATCGATGAGTCGAATGTTTAACGTTTCTGCCTCTTTATGAATATGGCGGGACGTTTCAATATCGATTGTTGAACATTCGGCAACCAGTGCTCCCGGTTTGATATGAGAAAATATGCCTTTGGGGCCTTCGTAGGCAGAACGCACATGATTTCCCTCAGGAAGCATTGTGATCACAACATCTGCTTCGTGGACAGTTGTTGGAATATCTTGTCCTTTAGCTCCATCAAAGGCTTCAAGCGATTGTGGCATGATATCAAAGCCAATGACTTCATACCCTGCTTTTAAAAGATTGGTAGCCATAGGGAGGCCCATATGGCCAAGTCCAATGAAGGCAATTTTCGTCATAGATCAAGTTCCCTTTCTCCCAGAGCCTTGAAATAGGATTCAATTGCTTTCCAATCGAGATCTTCAACCCGCGACGGATTCCAGCGAGGGGCGTGATCTTTATCGATAAGGACGGCACGGACACCTTCTGAAAAGTCATGGCTATGCAGTATATTTTGGCTGATACGAAACTCCATGCGCATTTTGTCAATAAAAGAAAGGCTCTTTCCGATTTTCAATTGATTAAAAATGATCGCTAAACTTGTCGGTGATTTAGATTGCAAAGTTTCATGTATATTTTTAGAAAAGGGTGAAGCATCCCTCTGTAATCCTTCGAAAATCTCGAGCAATGTTCCTTTTGAGAAATATTGCTCTATTTCTTGAGCGTGATGGATTAAAAAGTCTTTTTGTCGAGGCATTTCGGAAAGTTTGCACAAGATGGTCATTAAGGATTCCCCTTCTTCCAGCTCTCGCTTTAGCCCTTCAAAATGAAAAGAAGGGACAAAGTGGGTGGCTAAACCAGACCAAAGAGCATCACTTGCGTCAAGTCGTGTTCCGGTTAAGGCAATAAATAGACCACTAGAGCCAGGAGTATTATTAAGAAATTCAGTAGCTCCTACATCTGTGAAAAAGCCTATAGCAGTTTCAGGCATAGCCAGAAAAGCCTTTTCCGTGACAATACGATGGCTTCCGTTAATAGATATACCCAGGCCACCGCCCATAGCAATTCCATCAATTAAAGAAACGTAAGGTTTTGGATACGTGTAAATATATGCATTAAGGATGTATTCCTCTCGAAAAAATGAGTCACAGAGAGACACATCTTTACTTTGTACAGCTTGATAGATGGCTTTGATATCGCCACCCGCACAAAAAGCTTTTGGGTCCGCGCTTTGAATAATGACTTCGGAGATAGAATCATCTCGTTCCCATTCCTTCAAAGTACTTTGTAGTTTCTGAATCATTGGGAGAGTAAGTGCATTGAGAGCTTTTGGACGGTCTAACGTTATCCAGCCTCTGCCACCCTTTACGTGAGTCAAAACAGTCCTCAACGGGTTGACTCCTTAGAATCAAGAAGGTGACGGGCAATAATCAGTCTCATAATTTCGTTCGTGCCCTCCAGAATTTGGTGAACACGCAGATCGCGAACAAACCTTTCGATTTGATACTCTTGTATATACCCGTACCCCCCATGCAGTTGAAGTGCTTCGTTAGCGACGCGAAAGCCAACATCTGTTGCAAAACGTTTGGCCATTGCGCACGCTACTTTTGCGTTAGGATGATTTTCTTCCAGTTTGATTGCCGCTTCATGAACCATCAATCGAGCAGCTTCAAGTTCAGTCGCCATATCTGCGAGACGGAATTGAAGAGCTTCAAACTCACTAAGTTTCTTACCAAATTGCTTGCGTTCTTTCATATAGGATAACGCTGCTTCTAAACAGGCTTTGGCACCGCCTAGTGAACAAGAGGCAATATTAATTCGACCTCCATCAAGAGCTTTCATGGCCATCTTGAATCCTTCGCCTTCTTCACCCAAACGATTTGTAGCGGGAACGCGGCAGTTCTGAAAGATGACAGCAGTGGTAGGTTGACTTTTCCAACCCATTTTTTTCTCTTTTTTCCCAAAAGAAAGCCCAGGTGTTCCTTTTTCGACAATCAAGGCAGTTATACCTTTTGGCCCTTCGTCGGTCGTTCGAACCATGCAGAGATATATATTACTTGTGCCGCCGCCTGAAATGAAAGCCTTCTCACCGTTGAGAATATAGTCATTGCCATCGCGAAGGGCTTTTGTTTTGAGAGAAGCAGCATCTGATCCAGCGCTGGGTTCAGTCAGACAATAGCTGGATAAAGACTCCATTGTCATCAACTTAGGAAGCCATTGATTGTGTTGTTCAGGTGTCCCGAAGGTGTCGATCATCCATGCAACCATATTGTGGATGGAGAGATAAGCTGCTGTGGAAATACAGGCTGTAGAGAGTTCTTCGAAAATAAGAGACGCGTCAAGCCTTCCAAGACCACATCCACCATTTTCAGGTTTTACGTAAATCCCAGCAAGCCCAAGGGATGCTGCTTTTCGTAATGTTTCAATAGGGAAAAAGGAATTTTGATCCCACTCTGCAGCAAACGGAGCCATTTCCTTTGCTGCAAAAGCGCGGGCTGTTTCTTGAAAGGCAAGTTGTTCATTCGTTAAATTCATTGTTTCTCCCTTGATATAGTATGCCAGAAAAGAGTTATTAAACCAAAATATAATTTGAAGGTAAAAATTTATGCGATTTTTCTGGACATAAAATCACCTTTGAACATACAACTAAAAGGATTTCAAACAATAAGGTGATATTTTAACCTATGACTCTCCTTGGCTTTCTATTTCTAAAAGGAATCATTGCAGGCTTTTTGATCGCAGCACCTGTAGGTCCAATTGGTATTCTTTGTATAAGGCGTACCCTCGCAGGTAGTTACATACTCGGGCTAGCAACAGGGGTAGGTGCTGGGCTTGCAGACACGTTTTATGGAACGGTGGCAGCCTTCAGTATCGCAACAATAGAGGATTTTATTAACTACTATAGCTTTTACTTAAGGTTAGGAGGAGGGATTCTCCTGATATGGATTGGATTTACAATTTTCCTCAATCCGCCAACGGAAAATGGAAGTGATGATGTGGATGGAGGAACCTTATTCCATGGTTTGACCTCAGCTTTCTTCTTAACTGTTTCTAATCCTGTGACTTTGCTTGTTTTCGTAGCGGTCTTTGCGGCTATGGGGATTTCAACTGTCAATGATACGGCTTCTGAAGCGATTGCTTTAGTTATCGGCGTTTTTTTGGGTGCCAATGCGTGGTGGTTTTCTTTGAGTACTTCCGTACGCCTTATGCACCATAAACTTTCCTGCAATCAACTCTTGTGGATAAATCGAATGTCAGGGGCGTCAATTTTCGCCTTTGCAATTTATTTATTAATCAGTCTTTTTGTATAATTCGTTATTTGCTCGAGAAAGAATAAAATCTATGAAACATTAAATGATAGCCTTGTGCGGAAACTGGGTTGTCAAAAATCAGATTTCTAGGTAAGCATGGCGTATGAATTTGGAAATGATGAGGTCGAGCTTGCCAAGTTTAATGTCGAAAGAAGAAGCCTTCATGTCAAAAGAAGAAGCCTTAAAAGCCTATCGCGATATGCTCCTCATTCGCAGGTTTGAGGAACGTTCAGCTCAACTTTACGGTATGGGCTTGATTGCTGGGTTTTGTCATCTATACATCGGTCAAGAAGCCGTTGTGGTTGGAATTCAATCTGTTTTAAAGGCACAAGATACGGTGATTACAGCGTATCGTGATCATGGTCATATGTTGGCTTGTGGCATGGATGCAAAGGGGGTGATGGCTGAGTTGACAGGACGC
>CAYRHD010000011.1:22603-63549 GCA_964424065.1 uncultured Alphaproteobacteria bacterium | reverse complement strand
TAAAGTAGCTTCATACAAAAACTTCTATGATTCAAATGCTTCTTGGATTCCCGCTACAGCAGGGAATGACATTGGGAGTGGGGTTATGACAAGAGAAACAAGAAAATGACAATTAGAATTTTCGCCTTGTCATTTCTTTATCATAGAACTGTTGAAAATAAGTTGATAACCTCTACTCTTGTTTCACTCCGTGATCCAAGCGTAGAGATATATACATATATTGTATAACTTTCCCAGCCCTCCACCAGAGGTGGAGGGTCCTTACTTTATCCTGGATTCCCGCTGCAGCAGGGAATGGCAATATATTTGGATGGCAAGGATATGTGTCCTATCTTATGTTTGTTCATTAAACTCACCAAGAGAAGCGCGGATGTCCGGCGTTAAAGAATAGAAAGACGGCAAGACGAGCTTTGCTCTTCCCTCTGGTGTTTCTACATTTATGACAATTTGTGTTTTGCCTTGAGGGGCTTGGCTAATGAGTTCATGTAGCTTGTTCACTTGTTCTTCTGTGCGCAATGTCAGGTAAAAAGCCCCACCATCCGTTGCTTTCTCCAAACTCTCAACCTCCTGACAGGTTAAACGGATAAGACCGTCGTTCAGTTGACCTGTGACAGTGACAAGAAGGGCTGTTCCCGGCTGAAAAATATCCCGGTACTGAGCAAGTAGTTCAGAAAATACGGTGACTTCAAAGACTCCCGTCGGATCGGAAAGCTGCACAAAGGCATAGCGTTGACCACTTTTTGTCGATCTCTCTTGTTTTGTAATAACGATGCCAGCGAGCTGATATGTTTGGCTTTCTCGACCTTCTTCAATGCGAGCTTCCAGATCACAAGCCGAGGTAATACCCATGTTATCCAAAGAAGATCCATAAGCTTCAAGAGGATGGGCAGTTAAGTAAAAACCAACAGCTGCAAATTCATGGCGCAGCTTTTCCAAAGGTTCCCAGTCCTTTGTTGTGGTGAGTTGAGGTCGCGTGACATCTGCTCCAAATAGGCTGGTGGCACGGCGATCTTCTGAGCCATAGCGAATAAGGATCTCAAGGTTATTCATGAGTTGCTTGCGGTTGGGCGCAAAACTGTCAAAAACACCCGCGGCAATCAGATTCTCAAGTTGCCTCTTGTTAATAACGCGGCTATCCACCCGTTCCATAAAGTCAAAGATATCCTTAAATGGACCATTTTTTTGACGCTCAATCATTAGTGATTCCATGGCTGCAGCACCCACATTTTTAAGGGCTGCTAGAGCATATCGAATGGTTCCGTTTTCCACTTTAAAGCTACTATCCGATGTGTTGATATCAGGGGGCAAAAGGTCAATTCCTAAACGCCTGACTTCTCGGGCAAAAAATGTAAGCTTATCTGTGTTATGGAGATCAAGCGTCATCAGTGCTGCCATGTATTGGGCGGGATAGTGGGTCTTAAGATAAGCTGTTTGGTAGGTGATCAGAGCATAGGCGGCAGCATGGGCTTTTGGAAAGGCATAGCTTGCGAATTTTTCAATCTGATCAAAAAGGATTTTAGCTGTTTGAGGGTTACCACCCACACGTTCCACAAGTCCATCGATAAACTTAGCCCGTTGAGCATCCATTTCTGACTTGATCTTTTTACCCATCGCGCGCCGTAAGAGATCTGCGCCACCCAGGGTGTAGCCGGCAAGATCGCGGGCAATACGCAGAACATGTTCTTGATAAACGATAACTCCATAGGTTTCTTTGAGAATGGGCTCTAGTTCGGGGTAAAGATAACTCACCTTTTCTTCACCATGACGACAGGCGATATAGCGAGGAATGTCATCCATAGGACCGGGACGATAAAGGGCGTTGATTGCGGTGATTTCTTCAAACTTTTCAGGTTTTAATTTTCTCAGAACATCGGTCATGCCGCTGCTTTCCACCTGAAATAGACCGATTGTTTCTGCGCGTCTGAGTAACTCAAAGGTTTCATTGTCATCCAGAGGAATTTGAGAGATATCAAGCTCAACGCCTTGTGCCTTCAGGTATTCGACGGTTTGTTGAATAACCGTTAGTGTTTTCAAACCCAAAAAGTCAAATTTGACAAGACCTGCTTGCTCCACGAACTTCATGTTAAATTGTGTGGCAGGCAGGGGAGAGCGAGAATCATAATAAAGAGGAACGAGTTCATTCAATGGTCGATCGCCAATCACAACGCCGGCTGCGTGGGTGGAAGCATGGCGATAAAGACCTTCCAGCTGTGTAGCAATATTAATAAGATGTTGAACTTCGGGCTCCGTCTCAATCATGGTTTTGAGTTGAGGTTCAATTTCAATAGCTTCTTCAATCGTGACGGGATTGGTAGGGTTATTGGGTATCAACTTACAAATTTTGTCCACTTGACCATAAGGCATTTGAAGGACACGCCCTACATCACGAAGCACAGCGCGAGCTTGAAGTTTTCCAAAAGTAATGATATGGGCAACTCGTTCAGGGCCGTATTTATCCCGCACATAGCGGATGACTTCATCTCGCCGCTCTTGGCAAAAATCGATATCAAAGTCAGGCATGCTGACACGTTCAGGGTTCAGGAATCGCTCAAAAAACAATCCCCACCGCAAGGGATCCAAATCCGTAATGGTTAAGGACCACGCCACAACAGAACCTGCACCCGAACCACGACCCGGGCCGACAGGAATACTTTGGGCTTTCGCCCATTTAATAAAGTCAGCAACGATCAGGAAGTATCCTGGAAAGTTCATTCCTTCGATCACGCCCAACTCATATTCGAGTTGGGTAAAGTATTTGTCGCGAACTTCTTTTTTTTGGTCTTCTGACATCTCTGTCGCATAAACATGTTTGACGAGGCGTTCTTCAAGTCCCAGACGTGCTTGTTTCCTCAGTTCTTCAACTTCATTTTCGCAGGGAAATGAGGGCAAAATTGCATCAATGGGTGTGAGAAGGAAGTTACACCGCTTAGCAATCACTTTTGTATTCTCAATAGCTTCTGGAAGGTCGGCAAAGAGGGTTTCCATGTCTTCTTGGGACTTGAAGCAATGATCAGGGGTGAGGCGCCTTCGATCTACTTCATTCACATAGGTTCCTTCCGCAATACATAGAAGGGCGTCATGGGCTTCATAGAGGGAAGGGCTTGGGAAAAAGGCCTCATTGGTGGCAACAAGAGGGATATTATGGGCATAAGCCAGATCGATGAGTTGCTCTTCGATGCGGTGATCTTCAGCGGTTTGGCTGCCTTGACGAGAGAGTTCGATATAAAGTCTATCTGAAAACAGTTCTTTCAATTGTAAAACGTATGCTGTCCCATCAAGGCCGCGAGCCAATTTTTTGTTAAGTCCACCCGTTGATGCGCCTGTTAAGCAAATCAGTCCTTCAGTTAGGGGGGTGAGGGTTTTCAAGTCAATTTGGGGAGTATCTTTCCCTGAATCATTGAGGAATGTATAAGATACGATTTTCAGGAGGTTTTTATATCCTGTCTGATTTTGTGCGAGAAGAACCAGCGTATCTGTCTCTTCCTTATGGTCAGACGTAATTTGAATTTGACAGCCGATGATGGGTTGAATGCCGGCGTCTTTTGCGGCAAGTGAAAACTCAAGGGCGCCAAAGAGATTTCCCGAGTCGGTCATGGCAACGGCCGGCATTTTGTACTGGCTCGCAAGTGCGATCAGCTTTTTAACGGGCAAAGCCCCTTCAAGCAAAGAATAAGCTGTATGAACGCGCAGATGGATAAACATAATTTGTAATCACTCAATCTATAGTGGCACTTTATTTGTCTCTTAAACCCCTGTTGTGTTCTCGTCTAGGCAGGGATCTAGTTTCTTTATGGATTCCCGCTTACGCGAGAATGACAAAGGAGCGTAACCTCTTCTTTTTTTATACACCAAAAGGTGAAAAAGGAAACTAGGTTCTTTCTTTTCATGACTCATGAGATTCTCAGATAAGCAAAGGTGGTATTTTCCTAACGAAAACAAACCATTTTCTTTCCTAGAACTTTTCCCGGACACTAGTGCGTTTTCACGGAGATGACAATGCGGGAGAGTGGAGAGAATAAGGATACAATGATGAAAATTTTTATATAAAATTATTAAATAAATATTGAAAAATAAAAAACATAAATTATATAAATAGAGAATAATATATTAACTTATTTTTTTGTGAGGGTTTTATGTCTCGAATATTTTTATTAAGTGCCACTTTTGCTGCATACTTTTTGTCTTCTCCACTTGCTTTTGCGATGATTGATTCTGAAGAAGGATTTCCTAAATATCCACTTAAACTTAGATACAAAATGCAAGCGCAAGCGCAAGAAAAAGAGAAAGAGAATGAGGATGAAGAAGCTCGACCTGTAACTAAAACAGGAGAGAAACGTAAATTACAAGGTCAACATGAGGGACCTAAGGAAGCTAAAGTGGCAAAAAGCGTTCCAATTATTGATTTGACATCAGAGTCTGATACGTTTCCATCTTCTCTTCGCTCTTCAGGAGATCTAAGAGAACTACTTTCTATGCAGAATGAGACTTTACGGCATTTAGCTGTAGGATTTAAGCTAGCTTTTGATGGTCATAAAGTTAAGCTAAAGGATGCTATTATTCAGTACAGAGAGATTTATCCCTTGGATACAAGAAGTGATCATGAGCTAATGACTAAGCTTCGTTTCTATTGTAAAGGATTCTAGAATTTAACATTCTAAGTCGAATGATACTATTCTGAGGTTTGTATAAAGCCTATTCATAAAAAGAGATGGTTTAGAACCCATCTCTTTTTCTTTGCGTATCAAAGAAATAGCATAATACAGGCATTTTCACTCTTCATCACGCCATCGAATGTCTGTCAACACCAGCTTTTCAAGCCTTTTTGCAAGACATCTTGTCAGATGGATAAGAGTGGGGTATAGAACGGGTTGAGTAAAAAAATGCTTTGTCATTTCCGCGTAGGCGGGAATCCAGAGCAACCGGAGATAAGTTACTGAGGTGAGATATATAAAATGTTGATCACTATGGCTATTCTAATGATGAATAAGAGTAAACATTCTTCATATAGCCTGGATTCCCGCCTACGCGGAAATGACAAAGCCTGGGCCTAGGATCTCTCATTTTATTAACAAATAAGGAATATGAATGTCAGGAAAATTTGAAGTCGATAGTAAATCAGTTCGTGGGCTTGCCAAAATCCTTACGGAGACGGGGCTTACAGAAATCGAATACCAAGTCGGAGAGCAAAGAATTCGTGTTGTTCGAGCCGTTGCCCAAGAAGCATCCCAGGTGGTTCCTCATGCGTCGGCTATTCAAATTCCCCAACCTATTCCTGTTCATGCGCCTGCACTCGTGGAACCTACACCCTCTGCACCAAAAGGTGATCCTGTGACATCCCCAATGGTGGGAACAGCCTATTTATCCCCAGAACCAGGAGCAGCCGCTTTTATTAAAGTGGGCAGTGCGGTTAAGAAAGGGGATACCTTATTAATTGTTGAAGCCATGAAAGTGATGAACCCCATTCGGGCGCCACGAGATGGTAAAGTGGTAGAAATTTGTGTTCAAGATTCCAGTCCTGTTGAGTATGGTGAACACCTCGTTATTCTTGAATAACATAGGAAAAATCTGATGTTTCAAAAAATTCTAATTGCCAATCGTGGCGAAATTGCCCTTCGTATTCTCAGAGCTTGTCGGGAAATGGGCATTAAAGTTGTGGCTGTCCACTCATCAGCTGATAGTGAAGCCATGCATGTACGCCTTGCTGATGAAAGCGTATGCATTGGTCCAGCGCCGTCCCGTGAAAGTTATTTGAACATCCAAGCCATCCTTTCTGCAGCCGATGTCAGTGGAGCAGATGCCATTCACCCAGGTGTGGGCTTTCTTTCTGAAAATGCGGCTTTTGCTGAGATGGTTGAAGAACATGGTATGACCTTTATCGGCCCAACACCAGAACATATCCGTTTGATGGGTGATAAGATTACGGCGAAGGAAACGGCTCTTGAGTTAGGTATTCCCGTTGTTCCTGGATCCGATGGGGCGCTTAACCCCAGTGGTGACATTGATGCCGTTGCTGAACGCGTTGGTTATCCGGTCCTTTTAAAAGCAGCCTCCGGTGGTGGCGGAAAAGGCATGAAGGTTGCTCAAACCGCTGCCGATTTGGATCAAGCTTTCCGCATTGCTCGCGCTGAAGCAAAAGCATGTTTTGGTAATGATGAAATGTATATGGAAAAGTATCTAAGTCATCCACGCCATATCGAGGTTCAAGTGATTGCAGATACTCATGGAAATGTTTGCCATTTAGGTGAGCGTGATTGTTCTCTCCAACGTCGTCACCAAAAAGTATGGGAAGAAGCACCATCCCCTGCAATTTCACCAGAAGCTCGCGAAAAATTGGGAACAATGGTGACAAACGCGATTAAAAAGTTGGGTTATCGAGGTGTGGGAACTATTGAGTTTTTGTATGAAGATGGTGAGTTCTATTTTATGGAGATGAATACACGTCTTCAGGTTGAACACCCCATTACGGAAATGATTACAGGTATAGATTTGGTTCGTGAGCAAATTCGAATTGCAGCGGGCCTGCCACTCAGCTTTACGCAAAAAGATGTTCAATTTAAAGGTCATTCCATTGAATGCCGTATAAATGCAGAGGATGCAGAAACCTTCATTCCGTCACCTGGAAAAATCCAGGATTATCTGACACCGGGTGGTTATGGTGTTCGTATTGATAGTGCGGTTTACCAAGGCTATAACATTCCTCCTCATTATGACAGCATGATCGCCAAGTTGATTGTTTATGCGGATACCCGCGAAGAGTGTATTGAACGTGTTAAACGCGCCCTTTATGAATATGTGATTACGGGTGTGAATACGCTTTTGCCGCTTCATCGGAATTTGGCTGAAGAGGGAGATGTTGTTAAGGGCGACTATGACATTCATTGGCTTGAGAAGTGGCTTGCCTCACGAGCGAAACAAGAAGCGGCATAATTTCTTACGATTTGTTCTATTTTTTTCTCTCATTTTCCCTTACACTTTAGATAAAGGTATTCATAATAGGTGAAAAAATGCGTCATATAGCCTTGATTTTAACGATAGCAACACTAGGTGCTTTGACGGGATGTTATTCCTTTCAAGGTGCGCGGGAAAACGTTGCGATTACAGGCCCAATGGTTGATGGTACGTGGGCGCCCTGTTGTGAAGAGTGTTGCCGGGAAATGAATAACTAATAAATAGGAGAAAATAATGAAAAACTTACTTATGTTAGTCGTATTAAGTTCAATGGTTGGCATCCTTTCAGGATGTAACACCGTACAAGGTGTTGGAGAAGACGTATCCGCCACAGGTCAAGCTGTTGAAAGAGCGGCAAAAGCCACCAATCCTCAATATCGTCATTAATAAGAATATAAAACTTTCCCCAGGGCAATGTCCTGGGGATGGGTTGGTTCTCCCGCAGGATCATCAAAAGGCATTTCTGAATAATGGTGCCGCATATAAAAGGCGCAAGCATGCGGCGATGATTCTGTATGAAGCTTCTTAATATCGTTTTCTTTCAGCCATTTTTCACAGAACTCTAAAAACTGCTCCCCTAAACCTTGATTTCGGTAAGGTTCATCAATGACAATAATGCGTAAAGCAGCTCGATGATTAGGCCAAAGCTGAATGTGCGCATATCCAGCAATATCTGTTCCTTTGTAGAGAATGAAGTGAATATGCTCGTCATGCTTAAAAGTCCAAGTGTAAGGATCTTGAATGGGTACCTTGTCAAAAAAATATGCTTGTCGGAAATGGCGGGCAGCTTTCCACTCATTATGATGGGTGCAAAACTGAAATAAAATCCCTTGAAAGCCAGCCTTTTTCAATGTGCTTTTGATGAATTTATCCTTGCCGAGATTGTAGCCACTAAATCGTCCTTGGACCCGATGATGGAGCTCTTCTTGCTGAGCAAGATCAATTTTGAGGTTTCCATATTGATCTCGGTCTTCAGGATGAGATCTTAGGTAATTTCTGAACATGAGGTTGAGCTCTATCTCAGGATTTCCTTCTTCAAAGAGATGAAGGTTGATAGGGAGGCCTTCATCACGCTTTGCAAATCCCATGTGAAAGGGAATATTGAATTCACCTCTGTATTCATATTCAATAGCTTCAAGAGTTGTTATAACCTGAGTTCGGTCCTTCACTTCAGCAATAATATCAATCTTTGCTTTGGCTGCAAGGCCAGGAACGGACGTTGATCCCACATGATGGACGGCCACAAGATTTTGCCCCAAAGCATCACGAACCGCTGAAGCCTCTCTTTGAAACATCTCTGGCCAAAGGGGATTGTATGGGGTGATAATAATTTTTTTGCGCATGATGCAAACCTCAGAATAGATCAGAATTTACCATTTCTAGCAGAAACTATCTATGATATTCTTCAAGAATTGCTTATGAGATAAGAGGTCTAAGGTGCTTTTTAGGAAGGAATTGAATTAGTGCAAATGAATCAATCACTCGAGGCTTTGGTTTCAACCATCGCTCCTTATGATCTCATAGAACAAAAAACGATCAAAGAAACAATAAGTTGGATTCAAAGTGGGGTGCCTCTCTATCGCACCCAAAAGTCTGATGTGCCACAAAAGCACCTTGTTTCTTATTTTATTCCTGTTGATAAAGATAAGCGAAAGTTGCTTCTTGTCGACCATAAGAAATCGGGGCTTTGGCTACCTGCTGGTGGGCATCTGGAAGCTGGAGAAAGTCCTCAAGCAGCTGTTTGTCGTGAATGTGAAGAAGAGCTTGGAGTTCCTGCTCAGTTTTTACAGACAACACCCTATTTCCTGACGGCTGCAGAGACGGTGGGAATGGTGGAAAAGCATATTGATGTCAGTTTTTGGTATATCTTAAAGGGAAATTCTTTGGAATCGTACGCTTTTGATTCACGTGAGTTTCGCTCAGTTCATTGGTTTTCATTTAATGAAATTCCATATGAAAAATCCGATCCTCATATGGAGCGGTTTATAGAGAAACTCAAGTTAAGACTATAGCTTGCTTTTATTTCTTCGCTTTCACGTTCTTGCATTCTTTAACCCACACGTCATAGACGGGATGGTCAAGGCAGGATAAAGCAGGGCTGGAAGCAAACATCCATCCTGAGAAAACTTGTTTAGGCGTGTCATTGGGCTTGTTGTCCGAGATTGTTAAAAATGCCATTGACTCTTGACGATCTTCTCGAGGGGCTTTCTCACAACGGTGCACGACAATTCTTAAGGTGCCAAACTCAATAGGCTTTTCGATAGGGGCATCAATAATGAATACGCGGGCTGTTTGCTTATCAAGCCCTTGAAGAGTGACGCCTTTGGTCACTGTGTTTTCTTCTTGGGCAAAGGTATCATCTTCAAGAGGAGAAACCATTTCCGTGGAAGAGGGGAGCTCTTTCTTTTCTTTTTTTGTATCAACAATTTCGCTTTCGATTTGATCAGATTCCGATCCTGAGAGTTCATTAATAAGAGAATCAAAGTTTTGGGCCTGCAGAGAATGATTCCAGGAAATTATTAAAACTAAAAAGTACGAAAAAAGTTTAGAAAATTTCATTTTTAAAGTCATCTCTTTACGTGAGCAACAGGAATAGGCTGGTCATTCTCTTCTTTTTTGTCTTGAGCGCTAAACATAAACTTGCCAATTAAAGATTCCAAACTAACCGCAGCTTGGGTATACATAATCTCTCCATTTTGGGCGATGCTTTCATCATCTCCCCCTGGCACAAGGGCTAAGATCTTTCCTCCTAACAAACCATCACTCACAATTTCTGCTGCGCTATCTTTAGGAAGTTTAATGTTATTTCCTAGAGAAATAGTGACAACCGCAAGATATGAAGTAGGGTCAAGCTGAATATCTTTGACAGTTCCTACTTTGACGCCACTTAGTCTCACGTCACTTCCCCGCATAAGGCCGTCAATGCGATCAAACTTGGCGATGACTTCATAACCTTTTGAGGTTTGCCATTGGCTGCTTGAATAAGCAAAAATAATAAAAAAGGCAAACACGCATAAAACAAGTGCGCCCATAACAACTTCAAGGAGATTAGCTTTCATTCTTTACCTCATTTGGGTTCCAAGGGATATAATCCCCAGTTGCAGGTTTACGTTTACCACCCGAAAAAAAGTGACCTGCTGGTCGGTAAGCATAAGGGGTTCCGGTAAGATTAGGAAGATGATTTTTTTCCCAGGCCCATCTTTGAATAGTTGCAATAGCGGGAGGTTCTTCTATTGTATGATGTAACCAGCCGTGCCATTCGGCTGGAACTTTTGAGGCTTCTACTTTTCCTTTGTAGATAACCCATCGGCGTTCATTTAAATTTTGTTTGCCTTTTTGACAGTAGTACTTATTTCCAAAAGAATCTTGACCTACGAGCTCTCCCTTAAACAAGGTAACTAGCTTTATCCATAACATGTTGGCTCCATTTCTAGCAGGGGTACTATGGCATTTAAAAAGGATTTTGTCCACTCTCAAGGACTTAGGATGTCAAGTGAAAAATGATGATTGACGTGAGGGGGGAAGACCTTATAGTTAAGGGTGTTAGCAAACATATCAAATAATATATTTTAAACGTAAACCTTACGCGAGAAGAGGGGTATTTATGAAGATTACGCGTCACTTTACTACAGATGGTCAAGATCCATACAGTGTTTTTGAGTTCAGGAAAACCGATAGTGAGATTCGAAATCCTGATGGGTCAATTGTGTTCCATCTTGAGGGGATTGAAGTTCCTGCAGCTTGGTCTCAGGTGGCGTGTGACGTTTTAGCACAAAAATACTTCCGTAAGGCAGGCGTACCGAGTGCCCTAAAAGTTCATAAGGAAGATGATATTCCAGAATGGTTGTGGAGAAAGGAAGAAGATCCAAAGGCTTTGTCAAAGTGGACTGAGAAGGACCGCTATACTCATGAAACATCAGCAAAACAAGTCTTTAACCGTTTATCGGGTTGTTGGACATATTGGGGTGTCAAGGGTGGTTATTTTGATTCTGAAGAAGATGCCAAAGCTTTTTATGATGAAATGCGTTATATGTTGTGTGCTCAAATGTGTGCACCAAACTCTCCGCAATGGTTCAACACTGGGCTTTATTGGGCCTATGGCATTAATGGACCTGCACAAGGTCACCACTATGTAGATTATAAAACAGGTGAGTTAAAAGCATCTACATCATCCTACGAACATCCTCAGCCGCATGCCTGCTTTATTCTGAGCATTAATGATGACCTTGTTAATGAAGGGGGTATTATGGATTTATGGGTTCGTGAAGCTCGCCTCTTTAAATATGGTTCCGGTACTGGATCTAACTTCTCCCATCTCAGAGGTTCTGGTGAACCTTTGTCAGGGGGAGGACGTTCATCGGGTCTTATGAGCTTTTTAAGAATTGGTGATCGTGCAGCTGGCGCGATTAAATCAGGTGGGACAACTCGCCGAGCAGCCAAAATGGTCGTTGTTGATGTTGATCACCCTGATGTTGAGGAATTCGTCAACTGGAAGGTTATTGAAGAACAAAAGGTTCTGGACCTTGTAGTTGGTTCAAAAGTTGCGAAGAAGCATCTCCAGGCAATTTTAAAAGCTTGTAATGATGGTAAGGGAGATGAAAGGTTCAATCCACAAGAAAATGCCCCTCTTCACAAAGCATTAGTTGAAGCGCGTCAGGCAATGATTCCAGAAAATTATTGTCAACGTGTGATTCAATTTGCCCGCCAAGGCTACACTCATATGGACTTTCCTGTTTATGATACGGATTGGGATTCACATGCTTATTTGACTGTTTCGGGGCAAAACTCGAACAACTCTATTCGTGTGACAAACAAATATCTCCATGCGGTTATGGAAAATAAAGAGTGGGATCTTATCAATCGTACGGATGGTGCGACGCAGAAAACTCTCCACGCGCGTGATTTATGGGATCAGATTAGCTATGCCGCTTGGGCATCAGCAGATCCAGGTCTTCAATATGATACAACTATCAATGAATGGCACACCTGTCCACAAAGTGGTCGTATTCGGGCTTCAAACCCTTGTTCAGAGTACTTATTTTTAGACAACACAGCTTGTAACCTTGCATCCTTGAATCTTGTGGCATTTATGAACCACCAAGGGAAAGAAGCAAAAGCAGGTGAACTTCACTTTGATACGCAAGCTTTTGAGCATGCTGTGCGTTTGTGGACGATGGTTCTTGAAATTTCTGTGATGATGGCTCAATTTCCATCTAAGGAAATTGCTCAACTTTCTTATGAATTCCGCACATTAGGGTTGGGGTTTGCAAATATCGGTGGGCTTTTGATGGCTTCAGGTATTCCATATGATAGCAAAGAAGGACGTGCTATCGTTGGAGCTGTGTCAGCGCTTATGACAGGCGTATCCTATGCAACATCGGCTGAAATGGCTGCTGAACTTGGGACATTTACACAATATAAGAAAAATGAAAAAGACATGTTGCGTGTCATGCGCAATCATCGTCGCGCTGCTTATGGTGAAAAGTCAGGTTATGAAGACCTTGAAATGAGCCCTGTTCCTCTAGATGAGCGGGATTGTCCTTGCCCAACACTTCTTAAAGCCTCACGAAAGGCTTGGGATATAGCTTTAGAACTGGGCGAAAGACACGGCTATCGAAACGCACAAGCCACCTGTATTGCCCCAACGGGTACGATTGGGCTTGTTATGGATTGTGATACCACAGGTATTGAGCCTGACTTTGCGATTGTGAAGTTCAAAAAACTTGCAGGTGGAGGATACTTTAAGATTATTAACCGCTTGGTTCCTCAAGCACTGCACGTTCTTGGATATTCCAAAAAGGAAATCGAGGAGATTGTTCAATATGCTGTTGGCCATGGAACTCTTGATGGGGCGCCAGAGATCAATTTTAAAACATTAAGAAGCAAAGGCTTTACAGATCGTGAGATCGGCTTGTTACAGGAAAATCTGACATCAGCCTTTGATATCAAGTTTGTTTTCAATCGTTGGACGTTGGGTGATGATTTCTGTAAGAAAGTCCTTAAACTTTCTGATGCGCAACTCAATAATGTGAGTTTTGATATTCTGAAGCATTTAGGATTTAGTCAAAAAGAGATTGAAATTGCGAATGCTTATTGCTGCGGAACAATGACGCTTGAGGGTGCTCCCTACCTTAAAGAAGAGGATTTGCCTGTTTTTGATTGCGCAAATCCCTGCGGCAGAATTGGTAAGCGTTATTTATCAGTCGAAAGCCATATTCGCATGATGGCAGCAAGCCAACCTTTTATCTCAGGTGCAATTTCTAAAACCATTAACATGCCAAACTCTGCAACGATCGAAGAATGTAAAGAAGCCTACCTTCTTTCCTGGAGACTTGCCTTGAAAGCAAACGCTCTTTATCGAGATGGTTCCAAGCTTTCCCAACCACTAAATGCGTCTTTGTTAGGTGAGGAAACGGAAGAACAAGTTCATGAATTGCCGACTGCTGAAAAAGCAAAGGTTGTTGCGGAGAAGATGGTTGAACGCGTTGTTGAAAAGTATATTCACCGTGAGCAACGCATAAAGCTTCCAAACCGCAGAAAAGGCTACACACAAAAAGCAGCAATTGGAGGGCATAAAGTTTATCTTCGTACAGGTGAGTATGACGATGGTCGTTTGGGTGAAATATTCATTGATATGCATAAGGAAGGAGCGTCTTTCCGAAGCTTGATGCATAACTTTGCCATGGCTATTTCCATTGGTCTTCAATATGGGGTTCCTTTGGAAGAGTATGTTGATGCTTTTGTCTTTACCCGATTTGAACCTTCGGGGCCAGTCGCGGGCAATGACACGATTAAGATGGCAACATCTATCCTTGACTATATCTTCCGCGAGCTTGCGATCTCTTATTTGGGGCGTACGGATTTAGCGCACGCTGAGCCAATGGATCTGCGGCCTGATACGATTGGCAGAATTGACGCTGAAACAGGTTCTCTTGTTAAGAAAACTAAGGAAAAGGAAGCCGTTGTCAATCGGTTGACAAGCAATGGATATGTTCGAAATAACGTTTTTGTTATGGCGGCTGCAAATTGTGATGAAGATACTTATCTACTCCATGAAGCAACAGGTACAGAGGCTTCCCAACCAAACGTGGGCTTAGGAACCATCACAGAGGTTGAGGAGCGTCGGTTTCAAGCGCGTCTTAAAGGATATGCAGGTGATTCTTGTGGTGATTGTGGAAATTTTACTCTCGTTCGGAATGGGACCTGTTTAAAATGTGATACATGTGGTTCGACGACAGGCTGTTCGTAATCTAAAGGACTTAATATTATATTCTGTAAAAACAACGCACTGTATGTAATTAAGCATGTGTTTCTTGCAATATTTTTCTTGACATCAGACTTTTTGTGTATAACACATAATAAATAGTGGTTGTTTTTTAAATGATAGAAATTTAAACGGTGTAAAAGAGGTTTTTATGATCCAAGGCTATAGAGGTAGAGCTAAGGAGAACTTCTCAAAAATTTATCACAGTTTGTGCAAGATTATATTGATCTTATTCATAGTCTTAGCTGTTTCTCACGAAACGCTGGCAATGAAAAGCAGTAACGGAGGTTTTTTTCTCGAGCCCTCTGAAAGAGGTATTCATAGAAGTTCGAATGGCCGTAGGAAAAAACGGGATTTATTGAGAGTGCCAAAAATTGTTGTACATGAGGTAGGGAAGTCTGTTCCTTCGAGCGTATCTTCTGATGCAGTTAGCCCAAATAGTGGTCTGTATTTAAATATTGACTCTACTCAAGGTGATAGAAAGCCAGGCAGTGCAAAGCTAGGTCAGCGAAGAGATCCATCTGGTAAGAATAGCGAGAGTACAAAATCTTCCCAATTGCGAAGATCTATGGACAGCAATCCTGTCGGCACAAAGAAAGGCTCTCAGGAGGAACCTAAGCCAGTTCCAGTGCTGTTTGAGCTTTTTGAACTATGTAAGAAGACAGGGGGTAGCACTGAGAAGATTGAAGAAATCTTAGAGAAGGCAAGAATCGCAGAGAAAATGGAATGTGTACCTGTTGTTGTTTTGCTACTTAGTAGTTTAGATGAAACAGTAAGAGGCAAAGCTAAAGAAGCATCAAAAGTAATTCTTGATAATAACTCCACTAAGATATGGGTACGTTTTTTTAGTGAATCATTTAGGATAATAGAAAAGGTAGGAAATAAAGGCGCAAAGTTTCTTTTAAATGAATTGAAGGAGTATATTCGAAAAAAACAAGCAATTGCATGGCTTCCACTTATACTAGAAGAACGCCATAGTAAAAATCAACATCGTCAAAACGCAGCGGCAGACTTAGTAAGAACTATTATAAAAAGTCCCAAAGAATTCAGTCGGCATATAATCAAAGTCATCGTGGGTGACCAGATTTATTCGACAAAGAGCGAATCTAGTGAAGTTGTTTCCATGGCACAAGAAGTTATACTCAGTTTAAGGGCAGAATATACTAGGATGAAAACATGGATCGAACAAGAAGCCTTTCCTGACCATTCTATTTACTACCCTATGTTTATTATGCTTTTCATGAGAAATCCCATGCTTGCATTTCAATATTTTCCTTTTGAGAGAAATATACAAGAATGGCACAGAACACTTTCCCCAGTGAGAGGAAGTATAGACTTAGTTGCACAACTGATATATTGGAAGCTGGATGTACCTGCTATTGATGAAGAAAAATCTCTCCCAACAATAAGATTTGTAAATTTTGTACATCATTTTTTTCTTACGTTAGAAAGTGCAGGGCTGATTACACCTAAACCAAAAGATTATTCGCCCGTTTTATATTGGCTTGAGCTAGCCTATTTAAAAAATCCGGTAACTCTTTTTACGCCACTTTGTCCTGACTATTCTATAAAAAAGTCTTCCAGCGGAAAGGTTGTTTTTACCTTTGATGATTTAGGCGAGGATATTGGTTTAACAGGAGCGCGGTTATTACAGATTTTACCATACCTTTCTGAATTTTTTTCTCGTTACGGTTGTAATGTTTCCTTCTTTGTTGGCTTTGCTGATTTTGAAGCATTAGATAGTTCTACTTTGAAAAAACTTGGTATAACTCAGGATGAGTTTATGACTCGTCTTAGAGAAAGCAAAAAATGCTTAGTGGAAAGTCTCCCGCCAAATGTAGAAGTGCAAATGATTACAGATATGTGTGAGGGAGTTGATAATTGGTGTGAGATGGTTAAATACATACGAAAAAATTTTGAAGGGGGTAATTTTGGTAAAGCTAAATTAACCTCAACTCAATTAGGAGACATCTTGCGAGCAAGAAAAGATTTGTTCGAAAGATGGTATCCGGATGCATCTCCTAAAGAGCTTGAATATCATTTATTAACTCATGGAGCTAATTATGCAGCGGTGGGTGAGATTGTTTTAACAACGTTTTTGAATCCGGGCGATGAATCTTTTCCCTTAATGTTAAGTGTTGATCATGAGTCAATGAAGTCATTTTACAACCCAGCGATCCCGACTCTATATGCAAAGCCTTATTACAAATAAAAAAAATAATTAGATTCATTGCTTTTTTAGAACTCTTTTTCTGTTAAAGATACATGACTTTGCTCCACGCCCCGAGTCATTAATCATTTCTTAAATAATAAGCTTTAATATCTATTTTATAACAAAAGGAACTTTTTGATGGCGAAAAACAAACGACTATTTTTTTTAGCAACTTGTATATTTCTTTTTGCAGTTGATCCATTGTTGGCTAAATCAGATTGGCATGCTTATTGTAGGTGTGTTAATAAACATGACGACTATAAAGGTAGTGTATCCGTTAAGTGCCATTGGGATAAAATATCAGTTGAGAATAGTGAAATCGCACGTATGTGTAATGATACTTTCAAGAGCTGTGACGGACATTGCAAAGTTGAGGATGCCCTTGGTATGGCTATGTGTTCTCCCTGTGGGCCTACATAAATGATTCTCAGTTCTCTTCGTCATCCTATTTGAATGTCTAAATTCCTGCAAACTTTACTCATTATCATAAATTAGAATTGAACTTCCGCGCTAGCTGTGAAATATAGAGTATATATGTCAACACAAGTAGGAAGAATAGATTATGGAAAAGCAAAAAGCCCTTGAAGCCGCCTTGGGTCAAATTGAAAAAGCCTTTGGAAAGGGCTCAGTCATGCGCTTAGGGCAGCGGGAAACCATTGGCGATGTTTCATCAATTTCAACCGGATCTTTGGGGCTTGACATTGCCTTGGGGATTGGTGGGCTTCCTAAAGGACGTATCGTTGAAATTTATGGTCCGGAAAGCTCAGGAAAAACCACGCTAGCTCTTCATGTAGTTGCGGAAGCGCAAAAAGCGGGTGGTACCTGTGCGTTTGTGGATGCAGAGCATGCTCTTGATCCCGTCTATGCGCGAAAACTAGGCGTTGATACGGATAATTTGATCATTTCCCAGCCGGATGCAGGTGAACAAGCTCTTGAAATTGCAGATACATTGGTTCGCTCTGGAGCAATCGATGTTTTGGTTGTAGACAGCGTGGCAGCCTTGGTTCCCAAAGCAGAGCTTGAAGGCGAAATGGGAGATTCCCACATGGGTCTTCAAGCACGTCTCATGAGCCAGGCTTTGCGTAAGTTGACGGGTTCAGTTTCCAAGACAAACTGTATGGTGATCTTCATTAACCAAATCCGCCAAAAGATTGGAATTATGTTTGGAAATCCTGAAACTACAACCGGTGGTAACGCCCTTAAATTCTATGCATCAATCAGACTTGATATTCGAAGGATTGGAGCCCTCAAGGATCGTGAAGAAGTTGTTGGAAACCAGACCCGCGTGAAAGTTGTGAAGAATAAGCTTGCACCTCCTTTTAAGGTTGTTGAATTTGACATTATGTACGGTGAGGGAATTTCAAAGACCGGGGAGCTCATTGACCTAGGTGTCAAAGCAAACATCATTGAAAAGTCCGGCTCGTGGTATTCCTACAAGGATCAACGCATTGGTCAGGGCCGTGAGAATACACGTCAGTATTTAAAAGAAAATCCCAAAATTATGGATGAAATCGAAGTTGTAATTCGCCAAAATATTGGCCTTGTTAGTCAGGAATTGTCTGCTTCAACCATTGCGGACGAAGAGGTTGCGTAAAAACACGAAAGCAAGAACACATGCAGACAACTGCCGATATTCGGTCTTTTTTTCTGGACTATTTTAAAAACAGAGGGCACGAGATTGTGCCCTCAAGCTCTCTCATTCCTCATAATGATCCAACGCTATTGTTTACAAATGCGGGGATGAATCAATTCAAGAATGTCTTCACGGGTCAGGAAACACTTTCCTTTAAGCGAGCGGCGTCTGCACAAAAATGTTTGCGCGCAGGGGGCAAGCATAACGATCTTGAGAATGTAGGGCACACGGCGCGTCATCATACATTTTTTGAAATGCTTGGAAACTTCTCTTTCGGTGATTATTTCAAAGAGGAAGCCATCGAGCTTGCCTGGAAGCTTATTACCAAAGAATGGGGTATTTCACCAGAGAAGCTGATCATTACGGTTTATAGCGAAGATGAAGAGGCTGCAAAGATTTGGCGAAATATCTCAGGATTTGGAGATGAAAAGATCATCCGCATATCTGACAAGGCAGAAAACTTTTGGACCATGGGGGATGTGGGGCCTTGCGGACCCTGTACGGAAATTTTTTATGACCATGGCGCGCACGTTGCGGGCGGTCCTCCCGGCAGCAAAGATGCAGAGGGAGACCGGTTCACTGAAATCTGGAACTTGGTCTTTATGCAATATGAACAGCTTGATACGGGCGAAATGATCAATCTGCCCAAACCTTCTGTAGATACGGGAATGGGTATTGAACGAGTTGCTGCAGTTTTGCAAGGTGTTCATAACAACTATGAAACGGACATTTTTAAAGCCATCATTGAAGCATCCGAAGAAATTACAAAGGTAAAAGCTGTTGGTGAACATCAAGCTTCTCATCGCGTGATTGCCGATCACTTGCGCGCCAGTTGCTTTTTAATCGCGGATAGTGTGCTGCCCAGTAATGAGGGGCGTGGGTATGTATTGAGACGGATTATGCGCCGTGCAATGCGCCATGTTCAGTTATTGGGGTATAAACATTCACTTATGTCGAAGTTGGTTCCCATTTTAGTTGAAAAAATGGGGCAGGCTTATTCTGAACTGGATCGAGCCAAACCGCTAATTGTGGAAACCCTCAATTTGGAAGAAGAGAGATTTCGCCAAACCTTGGACAAAGGGCTAAAACTTCTTTCCGAAGAATCTCACAAGATCAAAGATTTATTGCCCGGTGAGATTGCTTTCAAACTTTATGATACCTATGGATTCCCTCTCGACTTGACCCAAGACGTGTTAAAGGGTGAAGGAAAAGAAGTTGATGTGGATGGCTTTAATCGGGCCATGGAGAAGCAAAAAGAAGAAGCAAGGGCGGCGTGGTCTGGTTCGGGCGAAAGCAAGACAGAAAAGATATGGTTTGAACTTCGCGAGAAAATGAAACCCAGTGAGTTTCTGGGGTACAAGACGACCTCTGCAGAAGGAATCGTTGAAGTTCTGCTCTTGGATGGACACTCCGTTACGGAAGCGAAAGAAGGAGATAAAGTTGCTTTAATTGCTAGCCAAACGCCATTCTATGGGGAATCAGGCGGTCAAGTTGGTGATACGGGAGAGATCTCATGTGCCACAGGTAAAATCGTTGTGGAAGATACTCAACGGAAACTCGGTGACTTAATAGTCCATTTTGGACTTGTTATTGAGGGAAAAATTAAAATTGGCGAAATGGTCCATTTGACAGTTGATGCTGAAAGACGAACGCTTTTGCGTGCGAATCACTCAGCAACCCATTTGTTGCATAATACGCTTCGCAAGATTTTAGGTCATCATGTTATCCAAAAAGGTTCCCTGGTTGCACCTGATCGCTTAAGGTTTGATTTTAGTCATCCAAAAGCTTTATCGTCTGAAGAACTGTTAATCATTGAGCGAGAGGTGAATGATCAAGTGCGCCGTAATTCTCCTGTGAATGTTCGTTTGATGACACCTCAAGAAGCGACCGATGAAGGAGCGCTGGCTTTGTTTGGTGAAAAGTATGGGGAAGAAGTCCGTGTTGTCTCTATGGGTGAGGAAGTCGATGCACCCTTTTCTATTGAGCTTTGTGGGGGAACACATGTGGACCGCACGGGAGACATAGGCTATTTCAAAATTATCTCTGAAACAGGAATTGCAGCGGGCATACGGCGTATTGAAGCATTTACAGGACGAATGGCGGAAGACTTTGCCAATGTCCAACAAAAAACCGTTTTTAATATCGCTGATCAACTAAAAATTTCACCTTCTCAGATGACTGAAAAAGTCCGCCAAGTTATGGATGAACGACGATCGCTGGAAAGAGAAGTTCAATCTTTAAGACAGCGGCTTGCCTCATCAGGGGGATCAGAGACACAAAAACCTGAAATGATAGAAGGTGTTCCACTCTATAAACGTCATCTCAAAGATATCCCACCCCAAGACCTCAAGCCCATTGTGGATGACCTAAAGGGTGAATATAAAACAGGCATTTTTGCTTTAGTGAGTGAAAATGAAGGGAAGGTCTCTATTGTTATTGGCGTGAGTTCAGATCTTTCATCCAAGTATAATGCGGTTGATCTGATTCGGTCTGTTGTTCCAGCTGTTGGCGGGAATGGAGGAGGGGGAAGACCAGATTTGGCACAGGCGGGTGGTTCTGATGCAAGTGGCATTTCTAACCTTTTTAAATCGCTTGAGAGTGCGATACAGAAAGTAGATTAATACTTATTCAAGGAAATTTGCTGACAGAAATGGATTGCTTTGTCGGGCCAAAGGCCCTTCGTGCAACGACGATATATAATATTTCTGGGTCATTGCGAGCGAAGCGAAGCAATCCATCTTACTTGTCATTCCCGTCCTTCTTTTGTCATCCCCGCGGAGGCGGGGATCCAGGATAAAGTAAGGACCCTCCACTTCTGTTGGAGGGCTGGGAAAGTTATACAATATATGCAAGATACCTCTACGCTTGGATCACGGAGTGAAACGAGAGTAGAGGTTATCAACTTATTTTCAAGAGTTCTATGATAAAGAAATGACAAGGCGAAAATTCTAATTGTCAATTTCTTGTTTCTCTTGTCATAACCCCATTCCCAATGTCATCCCCGTGAAAACGGGAATCCAAGAAATAGCTGAAAAATGGATCCCCGGTTTCACGGGGATGACACCAAAGAGCGAAGACGTTTTCTCTATCTATCACATTTCTCACTTACAATCCTTGGAAAGAAAACCTTGCCTTGGCGTAAGCCGAGGCTTTAGGTTTTCTAATCCAAGGATCGATTGAGGATTATCTTCTTCACTTAAACATAGTTGATTAAGCGATTTTCATTGTCTTTAGTTGAGCGACACCATCACAGATACTCTTTATGATATGACTCAGTTCTTCCTCATTCAAATAAGGATGTATGGGTAAACAAAGAACACAGTTTGCTAGAGATTCAGAAACGAGCAGCCGCTCTGTAGCACGTGGGTAATGTTTGTAGGCTTCTTGAAGGTGAAGAGGGATGGTGTAATGAACCATGGTTGGGATGCCAGCCTTTTGAAGAAAATCTATCAGTTCTTTTCGTGAGCTCGGGTCAACTTTAATAGTATATTGCGCCCAAACAGACTGGCAATGTTTTTCCACATAGGGTGTTTCCACAACTTCTTTGAGTCCTGCAGTATAGCGATTAGCGACTTGTTGTCTCAGATTAATTTCATCTGGAAAGATAGCTAATTTTTCGATAAGAATGGCTGCTTGAATGGTATCGCAACGACCATTAATACCAACACGCAAGTTTTGATATTTGTTAGCACCTTGCCCATGAACGCGTATGGATTGAAACAGCGCATATAAATCATTGTCCATGGTGAAGACAGCTCCCCCATCGCCATAACAGCCTAAAGGTTTTGCGGGAAAGAAACTGGTGGTGGTGGTTTCAGCAAGGGTTCCAATTTTTCGTCCCTTATAGGTTCCTCCAAAACTTTGGGCAGCATCTGCCATCACCCAAAGACCGTGTTCTTGCGCAATTGGGTTGATAGAATCATAGTCAGCGGCTTGACCAAAAATATCAACAGCAATGATGCCGCAAGGATTTAATTTCAAGTCCTTTGCTTTTTGGATGCCTTTTTTGAGACTTTCTGGATCCATGTTAAATGTATCAGGAAAGACATCAATGAAAACAGGCGTTGCCCCTGCTAACACAACAACTTCAGCTGTAGCTGCAAAAGTGAAGGAGGGAACAAATACAGCGTCTCCAGGGGCAACATTTTTTGCCCGAAGAACAATGGTCAAAGCATCTGTGCCATTCGAGCAAGACAATGTGTGAGGGGCTCCACAGAATGCCGAAAGTTGCTTTTCGAGTTCGAAAACTTCTGGACCCATGATGTAGCCGCCATGATCGAGGATGCGACTAAAAGCTTTTTCAACATTCGAACGTATACGTTCTTGCTGGCGATTGAGATTAATGAAGGGAATCATAGCATTATCCTTTGTTAAGAGACGTTTCAGCTTGCTCTAGAACTTGTGTGACGCGGAGCCCTTCAAGTCCTGAAGTCAGGGGTTCTTCTTTGTTTTGAATGCACGTTAAAAAATGGAGGCATTCATTTCGTAAAGGCTCAGATTCAGTGAGAGGAACATTTACAGTTTCAAATGTATCATTCGAACGTGGCATATCTTCGTTAATTTGGATGCAATCTGTTGAAAACTGGAGCTTTTCAGCCCACGGCTTACGATCATCAAAAACCGCAATGCCATGCTCGCCAATGACAACGAGTTTTTGTTCTTTAAATGGAGAAATCCAAGACGCATGAATGTGTGCTGTTATATCCCCTGGAAAGTTGAGTGTCAGGAGAGCGCTCGCTGGTTTGCGAGGGGTCAAATAAGATTGCCATGTAGCCAATACAGAAGTTGGCATGTCTTGAACGAGAGAGAGGATAAGGGAGACATCATGTGTTGCAAGATCCCACAAAACGCTTTCGTGATGGCGAAAACGGCCTAATCCAAGCCGATTCGCATAAATGTGCCGAATGGTCCCAAGCTTGGGAAGCTGTTCCTTTAAAGCGATAAAAGCAGGGTGATAATTGAGGATGTGTCCAACCATCAAAGTAAGATCATTAGCTTTGGCTAAATCACACAGAGCTTGAGCATCTTTTGTGGTCAAAGCCATTGGCTTTTCAACGTAGACATGTTTTCCTGCTTTTAAGGCGCGCTCAGCATGTTCGAGATGAAGAGGCGCCAAGGAAGAAACAACAATCCCCTGAATATCGGGAGATGTAAATACTTGCTCTTCTGAAAGGGTTGGGGCCTTAAACTGTGCAGCAAGTATTCCTGCTTTATCACGATCGGGGTCGCAAAGCGCCGCAAGGGCGCCTAATTCAAAAAAATTGCGTACTAAGTTTTTGCCCCATAGACCACATCCAATAACAGCAACTTGAGGCATAGCAGTAGGATTAGCTTGTGTATTCATCATAGCAGGAATTTAGGGAGGAGAAAGGCTTTGGTCAATATAAAGAATAGAGAAAATGGTCACAAAATATGACAAAACCTTACTTAGGATTTTATTCCTAAAAGTCTATTTCTTTAAATTTTGATTCGCAAAATCCCAATTCACAAGGTAATCCAAGAAGACATCAACGTAGTCTTTCCGGCGGTTTTGGTAGTCAAGGTAGTAAGCATGTTCCCAAACATCGCAAACAAGCAACGCCCTTTCGCCATGAATAAAAGGCAAATCAGCATCAGGTGTTGAGAGAATTTTGAGAGAGTTATCAGGTTCTTGCACAAGCCAAACCCATCCACTTCCAAAGAGTTTCGTGCCCGCATCTCTGAATTGAGTTCTAAAGTTGTCATAGTTTCCAAAGGACTTATCGATCCATCCGGCTATGGGGCCTGTGGGCTTTCCGCCACCTTGTGGCTTCAAGGAAGACCAATAGAAGGTATGATTCCAGTTTTGAGCCGCATTATTAAAGACAGTTTTTAACTTCGGGTCTTGAGCACTTATTTGAATGACATCTTCAAGAGAGCCTGGAGTAAGCTCATTTTCTTTGACAAGTTTGTTGAGGTTATCGACGTAAGCTTGATGATGTTTACCGTAATGAAAAGAAAGCGTTCGCGCGGAAATATAAGGTTCAAGGGCATTTTCCTTGTAGGGCAATGGGGGAAGAGTGAAAGGTCGATTTTCTTCTGCCGCCTTTAAGGAGAGGGAAGTGAAAGTAAGAAGTGCTAGAGAAAGGATAGTTTTCTTTGTCATATGAACCTCACATTTTAATCATATCTGATACTATCACGAAGAAAAAATGATTGCTTGAAGAAAGTAGAAAATAAGGCGTAAGTTCAACTTTTCATCCTTTTATAATATGCTAAGTTACCCTTGAGAGAGTAGCAGGAGGGGGCTGCTAAAGACTTCTACGGGAGGCTAAAGGTTTTATAGCCACCCCCACTAATCAATCCATCTTAATTGTCATTCCCGCGGAAGCGGGAATCCATATTTTAACCATATAAATTATAAATACGAGCACCACTGTGCAGAGTTGTCGCATGGGTAGTAAAGGCCAAATAAAGCGCTTCGATAAGCATAGCTAAGTAGTTTTCTTGCTTTTGATGCAGATTGTCTGCCGTGAAAAATATAGGTTTTTCAATAAATGGAGTGGAGGCCGAATATAGCACCATATAGCTAACCATTTCAGGGTCCAATTCTTGGCGAACTTCGCCGCGCCGTTGATATTCCTCAATTTGTGGAGCAATACTCGTCAGCTTTGTATTGCCGATGCCTTTGATATCCTCACCTGATGCTTCTAGATTTTGCCATGTAACGAGTCGTGCAATCGACGGATTATCTCGATAAAAGTTGTAACGAGTCATGAGGACATTGGTCAAAAACTCTTGGAATGTCATATTCGTTGAGTAATCTAGAGCTGAAATGTCGGCGCCTGCATGCTGTTCAAGGAGGTTGGCTTTAACGGCCTTCCACAGCCCTTCTTTATCCCCGAAGTGATGATAGATCAGGCTCTTGTTAATATTCGCATGATTTGCAATGTCATTAATGGACGATCCTTCAAATCCCTTTTCAACAAAAACATCCGTCGCGGCAAACAGTATTTTGAGGGCTGTTTCTTGATTTGGCTTCTTTGTTCTCATTTAAAATCCTTTTCATTTGAATCGATTATGGAAAATGTTGAACAAATGGTCAATAAAAAATTGACATTATTTTTGTGAATGAGTATAACTGAATTGTAAGCCGAACGAACGTTCAATCAACTTTAGAAAGAAAGGTACTTACTATGAAGTATGTTGTTTTAGTCAATATGGTTCTGTGCAGTCTTTGTCCGATTGTTCAAGCTGAGAGCAATAAAGATATAGTCATGGAGGGAAAGTCCTATAGCTATGATGGAAATAAGTTTAACAGGGATTAAAAAGAAATTCAGAAGAGATGACTGAGTTTTTTACGTCGAGAAACGAATGAAGATATGAAAAAGGTAACGTTGGGAGCTTTGCTCCTTTTAAGTGGGGTTTGTTTTGTGGCCATTAAGCATGTGGACGTTATTCACCGCCATGCTCAAGAGAAAGTCTATGCCATGAAAAGTGAGATTCGGCAGGAGATGAATAAGATTCTACTCAAAGAAGCTATTCAAAAAGGGCTTGTGAATATGAATGCGACTCCGGCTGAATTTCACCCCTATTATTCAAAGGATTACATTCAAAATGTGGATGGTAAAACGCTTAATTATGCAGAGTTTCTGGCGCATATGGATGATTTGCACAAAACTCTGGAATCCTTGAAGATTGAGTTTTTGGATATGCTGGCGGAAGGAGACAAAGTGGCCACCCGCCATATAGCGCATGCCACCAAGAAAGACGGAAAAAAGGTTGAAGTGTTGGTAGTGGCTGTCTTTGGATTTCAAGCTGGAAAAATTATCTCTTGTGACGAATTAACTCATTTGGTCAAAGGAGAAGGAAAAGACCGGGATATTGGATCCAGGCATTAAAGGAAGTCTTGAGATGTAAAGAATAGCCGCTAAATTTTATTAAAAAAGTGTCAATGAGAAACTTTATTTTTTTTCTAAACTAGTTATCTGATCTAATATATTCTTTACTTTCTTGGCCATTTCGTCTCGAAATTCTGCCCAAGCAATGGCAATCTCCTGGCGAGAAAAATTGGGATGTTGCTTTGAACACGTTTGAATGAAATTTAGGTAGGCCCACTCTTGTTTCGGCTCAGCCTTCTTATTTTTTCGAGATGTACATTCTCTTTGCCAATAGTCTGCAAACTCTTCGTAAGTCGGAGGATTTCCTTGCTCCCATCGGGCTTTGATCCAATCTTGGCCAAATGCTGTAAAATGAAAATGGTTTCCAATTAGTTCTTTAAAAAAGGCTCGTGTTGCAGCATCATTCTTATAGCTTCCTGACAAAATCAGGGTGTCGGGTGCAAGAGGATAAGACTGCCCTTTGACGACTTTAGAAATGTAAGGAAGGGGAACTGAAGGTGTTTGAGAACCCGTTTCAAGAAAAGTAAGGATGCGCTTTATAAGCAGTATCTTTTGACCTTGAGGAGGAAGATTCAGTTCTGTACATACTTCCTTCAACTCGTTCATTTTTAGGTAATATAAACCTTCAGCTAACTCAGCTGGAACTTTCTTTTTGCTCATTGATAAGATTTCTTTTCTTTCGCCATTCAGCATGATTTTTTTGGTGCTCGTTTAGGGTTGGTGCAAAAACATGCCCTCCCGAGCCATCAGCGACAAAGTAAAGGTAGTCCACTGAGGCGGGGTTAACGACAGCTTTTAAGGATGCAAACCCAGGATTTGCAATGGGGGAGGGAGGTAAGCCGCGTATTACGTATGTATTAAAAGGACAGCTTGTCTGAAGATCCTTGCGGGTTAAGTCTCGACCAAGATCGCATTCTCCTTTGGTAAGGGCGTAGATCACCGTTGGGTCGGCTTGAAGAGGGATCCCTTTTTGAAGGCGGTTCAAGAAAACTGCAGCGACAACTGGCCGTTCCTGGGGAAGGGCTGTTTCCTTCTCAACAATAGAGGCCAATGTGACAATTTCTTGTGTGGTTAAGGAGGAGGGCGCAAGACTTGCGAGTGCCTTTGTCATAGCTTTTTGCAAATGATTGAGGATTACTTGGCGTTGCGTTCCGCGGGGAAAACGATAAGTCTCCGGCAATAGGCTTCCTTCGGGAGGAACTTGGCATTCTCCTTGAAAGCGTTGGTCATCTTTGAGTTTTTGAACAAAATGGTGGCTCGTTTCACCTTCAATCAGTGTGAGAGGGTGAAGGATAACATTTCCAGACTTGATGATCCCGATAACTTGTACGGGACTTATGGAGGTGGGGATCCAGTATTCACCCGCTTGTAGGCGCTTTCCCCAACCTGTTGTTCTGAGAACAAGTTTGAAAAGAAAGGGGGAATTGATAATTTTTTCGTGTTTGAGGATTTTTGTAATGCGCGAAAGGGAAGTGCCTTTAGGGATATAGATAATGGCTTGTTCATTTTTGATAGGATGATAAAGCCAGAAAGTAACACCCAAGACAAGAAGGGTCAATGTCACAAGACTTGTGAAGGAAATAACCAATAACCAATTTTTCCAACTCATGGTTTTGATGGTATTCAATGAAGCGCAGCTCCTTTAGTCCTTATTCTCCTGAGTACTGTGCAGATAAATGCATAAGATTGCAAGAGGGTAGAGCCTGCATAACAATTCTTCAAGAGATGCTCGAACAAGCATGATAACAGAGATAGTGATCAAACTCCTCAGTGTCATCCCCGCGCAGGCGGGAATAACAAGAGAGAGAGGAAGGCAGAAGAAAAGAGACTTAACCAATTAGTAACTCTTTTTTCATATGATTTTATATCGAAGTCTTAGATTATCATCCTAAGAGAGAGAGGAAGATATGAAGAAACAAACCATAATGATTCTATTAGCAACAGCTTTTGTTGGAACAGGGAACGGTAATGCGCAAGACAAAGGATATTCTCGTCCAACATATGATAATCCTGACCCAATACTTCCTGGTCCAACATGGGCAAAAGGAAATACCGAAGTACAGAATAGTCTAAACTCCGATGTGTCTATAGATTCATCTGCAGAAGCGGGGCGTAGGTTTGATTCTGTCCACGGTTTACAAACAGGAGAGGATCCTGCTGCTGGAACGGTAAGTGGGACAACTATAGAGTATCGTATAATGATAAGAGACGTGCCCGTCGTTGGCGGTACGCGAGAGTATAATCTTGCTTTGGGAGGTAGAAGAGCGCAGACTTCCCGAGAATTTGGCATACAAGAGCAAGCCCTCGCTGAAACACAACATATGCAACTAATTATAGGAGACAGAACATTTCCTGAAGTATTGCGTGGTATTGCTGATCAAGCAGGGCTTTCACGTCAACAGATTGCGATTTCCAGAGTAGATGGAACGGCCATAACAAGTCTTGAGGCATTGCGAAATCTTCTACGAAATACGCCCTCAGGTCAAACGCCACAGATTAATATTCACGTACTTGAGTCTGCAAAAAAAGCCTGAATCTAAAAGGACTTTGGAATCTAAATCGCACCCATAATCAGGGATGCATTAGTGCCGCCAAAGCCAAAGGAGTTGGACATGACGTACTTTACCTTTTTCTCCTTAGCCTTATGAGGGATAAGGTCAAGACCTTCTGTGCCTTCTGAAGGATTATCGAGGTTTAAGGTTGGTGGCAAAATTCCATCTCTCAGAGCGAGAATGGAAAAAATGGCTTCAACTCCGCCCGCAGCACCGAGAAGGTGTCCAATCGCAGACTTTGTTGAGGATATGCTCACATGGGAAGTGTTATCACCGAGCAGCCGCTTCACAGCATTTAACTCAATCATGTCACCCATGGGCGTTGATGTACCATGAGCATTCACATAACCGATATCTTCTGGGCTCAGTTTGGCGTGTCTTAACGCCCCTTTCATCGCCCGATAACCGCCATCACCATCTTCAGCTGGTGCTGTGATGTGGTAGGCGTCGCCTGAAAGGCCATAGCCGAGGATTTCTGCGTAAATCTTTGCACCGCGCTTTTTCGCGTGTTCATATTCCTCAAGAACCAAAACACCCGCACCTTCGCCGATCACAAAGCCATCTCTGTCTTTGTCCCATGGCCGTGAGGATTTGGTTGGTTCATCATTGAAATTCGTTGAAAGAGCGCGGAGTGCCGCAAAGCCTGCGACGCCAATCTCACAGACGGAAGCTTCAGCACCTCCTGCAAGCATAACGTTTGCGTCGCCAACTTGAATCAAGCGTGCCGCATCACCAATGGCATGTGCCCCTGTTGAACAAGCGGTGACCACAGCGTGATTAGGGCCCTTAAATCCGTAACGGATAGAAACCTGTCCTGACGCCAAGTTAATGAGGCATGAAGGAATAAAGAAAGGACTTATTTTGCGCGGCCCTCCCTCATAAAGCATAATGGATGCTTCATAAATCTTTGGAAGTCCGCCGACGCCTGACCCAATCATAACGCCCGTCATTTCCTTTTGTTCATCGGTTTCTGCAACATAACCTGAATCTTTCAAGGCTTCTTCAGCAGCAGCGATACCGTAAAGAATAAAGTCATCGACTTTTCGGCGTTCTTTGGGGGAAATGTAATCTTCTGAATTAAATTGCCCTGCTTCAGTACCCTGAGGGACTTGTCCAGCAATTTTTGAAGGGTAAGCTTCAGTGTCAAAGGTAGTTATGCGTCGAATGCCTGATTCACTTTTGATAAGCCTTTCCCAAGATGGTTTAACACCATTCCCGAGAGGGGTCACAAGACCCAAACCGGTTACAACAACTCGACGCATAATGAATTACCTTTGCTTAGTTAGCAGAGCGCTCTTGAACGTAGTCAATTGCGTTTTTAACGGTTAGGATTTTTTCTGCAGCGTCATCTGGAATTTCACAACCAAATTCTTCTTCAAAAGCCATAACCAATTCAACAGTATCTAAGCTGTCTGCGCCCAAATCGTCGATAAAGCTCGCGTTATCGGTCACTTTGTCCTCGTCAACACCAAGATGTTCAACGACAATTTTCCTTACGCGTGTAGCAACGTCACTCATTCTATTCTCTTCCTTACGTTGTTCACAATTATACACATTAAATAGGCAAAGGCTATCCCCACCTATTCGCTAGTATGGGTTGCTACCATACTCTTTCTTGTTTGACTAGCCAATAGTTAAAAAAATTTTTAACACAAGCACTTAGCTATTTAAGACAAGGGCTTAAATCATTGCCATGCCGCCATTAATGTGAAGGGTTTGACCTGTAACATATTTGGCTTCATCACTGGCAAGATAAACAACCCCTGCGGCAATGTCTTGAGGGGAGCCAATATGGCCTTGGGGAATTTCACTCAGAATGGTTTCCCGTTGCTTTTCATTTAGAACATCGGTCATCGGTGATTCAATGAAACCAGGGGCAACACAGTTGACGGTAATGCCGCGACTTGCAACCTCTGCGGCTAAGGATTTGGAGAGGCCAATAAGTCCAGCTTTTGAAGCCGCATAGTTGGCTTGACCCGCATTTCCTGTCACACCCACGATGGAGGTAATATTGATGATACGACCTGCGCGTTTCTTCATCATGCCTTTAATGGCTTCTCGTGAAAGGCGGAATACAGAGGTTAAGTTTACTTCAATCACTTTTCCCCATTGTTCGTCATTCATGCGCAGCATCAGGCCATCTTGAGTTAGGCCTGCGTTGTTCACAAGAATATCTAATCCACCTAAGGTTGATTCGGTTTCAGAAATGAGCTTTTCCGTAGAGGCAGCATTTGAAAGGTCACAGGGGATAACGCTGACGTTGCTTCCCAGCTCTTTTGCAAGGGCATCCAGCTTTTCTTTACGTGTTCCTGAAATAACCAAGTGTGCTCCTTGTTGGTGAAGAGCGCGAGCAATCTCAACGCCAAGTCCACCGGTGGCTCCTGTAACAAGAGCTTTTTTACTTTCGAGTTTGAACATGATTTCTCCTTTAAGCTGCAATATCTCTTTTGAGAAATAACTCTATATCATGGGGTGTGTTGATAGCAATGGCATTTAAGGAAGGTGCTATACGACGGGAAAGTCCTGTTAATACCTTACCTGCTCCAATTTCAAGGGTTGTGGTGATGTCCTTTTGAGCCATGTTTTCAATACTTTCTCTCCAACGAACCCTTCCGGTGACTTGTTGAACAAGAAGATCGGTGAGCTCACTTCCTGTTTCAACGGCTTTTGCGCTGACGTTGTCCAGGATGGGAAGACAAGGATCGAAGACGGTTACCTCTTTAAAGGCTTCTGCCATACGCTCTTGGGCAGGCTTCATGAGGCTACAATGAAATGGAGCACTGACATTCAATAAAAGGCTTCGCTTAGCACCTTTAGCCTGCGCAAGCTCAATGGCCTTTTCAATGACTTCACGGCTTCCACTAATGACAACTTGGCCGGGGCTGTTGTCGTTGGCGATCTCGCACACTTGGTTTTGTGCTGCTTCTTTGACGATATCTTCAACGTCTGCAAGCTCAAGGCCGAGGATAGCAGCCATGGCGCCTTCGCCGACAGGAACGGCTTTTTGCATGGCTTGTCCCCGAATCTTTAAAAGGCGTGCTGTGTCTGCGACGCTGAGGGAGCCGGTTGCGCAAAGGGCTGTATATTGGCCCAAGGAATGGCCTGCAGCAAAGGCGGCCATTTCAGAAACCTTGAGGTTTCCTTCGGTTTCAAGAACGCGCACCAAAGCCATACTAACAACCATTAAGGCAGGCTGTGTGTTTTCTGTTAGGGTTAAATCACTTTCCGGACCCTCAAATATAATTTTTGTGAGATTTTGGTTTAAAGCCTCGTCAACTTCTTGGAAAACATCTTTTGCGCAGCGAAAAGTATCGTAAACTTCGCGACCCATTCCAATGCTTTGTGATCCTTGACCTGGAAATAAAAGTGCATTCATCTGTGATTATCCCTCTAATAGTGAGAATGTACTTAAGACATGGAGATTTTAAGGAAAGATGTCAAGAGGACTTTACTGGTCGGGGTGAGAGGATTTGAACCCCCGACATCCTGGACCCAAACCAGGCGCGCTACCAGGCTGCGCTACACCCCGAACATCATCCATATACAATATCTTTGTCTATTGAGCAAGAGATTTGACAGGAAGAATTGCATTGAGTATGAAAAATCATGATAGATTTTCTCGCGACACCTCAGGTTATTAACTACGCAACAAGCGTTTCTCGCGGGGAACCATTGGTCTTGAACGCCCTTCGTGAAGAAACAAATCAACTGCCTGAAGCAATAATGATGATTACCCCTCTGCAAGGGCGCTTTCTCGAGTTGTTGGTTCGTTGGGGACAGGCAAAGCGTATCCTCGAAATTGGTACATTTACAGGTTATAGCGCCCTTTCGATGGCCTTAGCACTTCCTCCTGATGGAGAGCTTGTAACCCTGGATAAGCATGAAGAATGGACAAATGTGGCGAGGGGCTATTGGGAGATGGCTGGTGTTGCTCAAAAAATTAGACTACACTTGGGTTTTGCCCATAAGACGCTTGAGACTATAACAGGGCCATTTGACATGGTCTTTGTAGATGCGGATAAGCAGCGTTATCTTGTATATTATGAGCTATGTTTAAAGTTGTTACGTTCTGGGGGTCTTATGGTCTTTGATAATACCTTGCGGGGAGGAACCGTTGCGGATCATGACAATAAAGAGGATACGCCAAAGGCACTGAGGGATTTTCAGGTGATGTTACAGGAAGACGTGCGCGTTCACCCTGTCCTTTTACCTATTGCTGATGGAATGACTTTAGTGATCAAACTTTAAAACACACTCTTTTGTTATTTTGTATTTTTCAATGGTTCCACCTTGAACTTCAAGAACTTGAGCGGTTCCAGCTATAGGTCCAATCGTCGCAAGTGAAAGCGGTGTAGCTTTTTCATGCAAATTTAGAATGGCGCCTTTCTCATCACAGAAAATCATATCCAAGCATAAGAGTGTATTTTTCATCCACATCATCACGGGTTGGGGTTGCGGATAAACAAAAATCATTCCTTGATCATCTTGAAGTGTTGCTCGATACATGAGTCCCTTGGCCTGTTTTTGAGGGGATTTTGCAACTTCGACAGTGAAAGGAAGGGTTGTATGAGGGCAGGTGATGGTGAGATTGTGACCTGAACATGGCTGGACAATTAAGGTGATAAAGGGAATAAGGAATATTGTCTTTTTGTAAGTCATTGTTTAACTCTTCTTACCTGTTTCATTTTCGTATATGTGAGCTAGCCTACAAAATTCCTGAACACTTAAATTTTCTGCGCGCAGTTCTGGATTAATTTCCGCCTTTTCCAATAGATCCATTGGTTGTGAGACAAGCTCTTTCAAGCTAGATCTGAGCATCTTCCGTCGTTGAGAAAAAGCAGCCCTTGTGACATTCTCAAGTGACGTCCAAGAAATTTCTTCCCGAGAGTGCCGTGGGGTAAAGATTAATACGGAGGATGTTACTTTTGGAGGAGGGAAGAAAGCTCCAGGGGGAAGTTCAAAAGCTTTTTTAATATGGGCACGCCACTGGGCCATAATCGAAAGTCTGCCATAAGCAGAAGTGTTGGAGGCGGCTGTAATACGATCACCAACTTCCTTTTGAAACATGAGAGTTAAGTTTTCAAACGAATCAATATGTTCAAGCCAAGTCAAAAGCAGTGGGACGGATATATTGTAGGGTAGGTTAGATATAATTTTGCGAGGAGCTTCACCAAGACTATGGATAGGGAGGGTGAGGGCGTCTGTATTTAATAAAGTGAGCGTTCCTCTGAAATGTTCTTTGAGGGGAGATAGGTAGGGAAGACAGCGTTCGTCTTGTTCAATCAAAATAAGTTCTTTGCAGGGTTGTTTCACAATCTCACGCGTTAGTCCTCCTGGTCCAGGGCCTACTTCAATGATGGTTCGTTCATCAAGAATCCCTGCACTTCCAACAATGCGACTTAAGATATTTGGGTCAATGAGAAAGTTCTGACCTAAGCTTTTTTTTGCTTTTAGAGCTCGGATGATATCCCTTAAGGGTTGCATCTAGGTTCTAATGTCAATAAAAGCTTGACGCCTAATGTCTCTGAGTTCCCGTTTTCCAAGAAGAGAATGCTTGCTCGAGGCAATTTTTGCGATAGCTTCGTCTCTCGTGATTTCTTTGACTTGCTCAACCTTTTTATCACAGAGCATAATCAGGACACCTCCTTCCGGAGTAACGACTGGCTGGCTCACTTGATTGATATCAAGTTGATTCAACATAGCCAAAAGCTCCTGGGGGAAACTTCCCGTGGGTTCATCTTGAACGGTTTGAATAAGAGTTTCTGGAAAAGTAGTTTTCGCCACAGATTCAATTGTGCTGCAGCTTTTCGCTTTGGCATATACTTGCTCAGCGTAGGATATAATTTCCTTCATTTTATCGTCTGATGCTCCTTTTGGAAAAGGAAATAATAACTGTTTAAAAGTCATCAGAAGATTGGCGTTACGGTCCGGTAGCCTTTTTTCCAAATAGGCAATCAGTGTATATCCGTTTGGTGTACGGATAGGGGTTGAAAGTTGTCCTGGTGCAATTTTTAAGATAACGTCTTTGATCTCAGGCTCAAGCTGATCTTCTGTAATCCAGCCTAAATCCCCACCTTGGTTGGCAGTGTTGGATTGGGAGAACTGCTGAGCGAGGACAGAGAATTGTGCGCCTTTATTAAGTTCGACAATAAGTTGATCCATATTTTTTTTGACAGCCTCTTCTTGATCAGAACGATCAACGGGAAGAACAATTTCAGCTAGGTGGTATTGAGTTTTGGTTCCCATTTGTTTGTGCGCTTGCATTTCACGATCAACTTCCCAGTCAGCAATTTGCAGAGATGGAGAGATGTCATTGTCAACTTTCTTTCTAACGAGCTCTTCTAACGTTTTGAGTGGGTATTTTTCCCGAATATAGATTACCCAAATGATCTGTGCTTTGAGATGATCTTCAAATGTTTTCATTGGAATTTTATTTTTTTGTAACAGTTGGGCGATGTAACCGGGTGTCATTCCGTTTGTTTTTTCAATATCGTCCATAGTTTCTTTGATTTGTTGGTCTGAGATAACGATCCCATATTTTTTTCCAAGCTCAAGTTGGAGCTGTTCATCAATCATAACCCGCAACATTTGGTCTTTCATTGGCTCAGTGTTTTGAAGTGTGGGCTCAAGACCTGAAGTAATGGCTGCAAATTTAAGTCTGTTCATCAAATCGCTTTGTGTAATAATATTTCGATTCACAACGGCTGCGATTCGAGAGCTTGGTGTTTGCTCGGCATGAGTTTGCGTTCCCATAAGTGCAAAGCTTAAAAGAAGTAAAAGACAACGCATATGACCATTCTCCTGTGTTTTCAGAATCCGGGGTACTATAGTACCTATTTTTATTTTAGGGAATATGGGTTTTGGATCTTGAAAATTTTTTCATTCTGACCGATTGTCCCATATGTAATTTTAAGAAGATGAGTTTCATGAAAAAGCTTACACGTTACATATTTGGACAACTTTTTTTTACGATCCTTTCTGCAACGCTTTTGCTTACCTCAATTTTATGGCTCGCCCAATCATTAAAGTATATAGATTTCATTGCGAACAAAGGAATTCCTATTTCTCTTTTTTGTGAAATGATCCTCTATTTGGTCCCAAACCTGATTGTCATTGTTTTGCCAATTGCCGTGCTTATCGGTATTATCTTCATATACAATAAGTTAATTAATGACCATGAACTAGTTGTTATGCAAGCCTCAGGGCTTAGCTTTTGGCAACTTGCGAAACCAGCCATTCTGATTTCGATTCTTTTTGCAGTCGTTATATATGCTTTTACCTCATTTTTGTTGCCTCTTTCTTTTAGAAAATATCGAGACATTACAGTTTCATTAAGGGAAAAATCTTTAGTTAGTTTACTCCAGGTCGGGCAATTCAATTCTTTTGGAAACTATACAATCTATGCTCGAAGTCAGGATAAGAATGGGAACTTTTTAGGAATTTTGGTTTTTGATGGAAGTGAAAAAGATAAAAATGCTTGGTTTATGGCTGAAAAAGGCGTTGTTTTTAACAAAGAGCAAGGGGGGCGCCTTCAGCTAATCAATGGAAATAGACAGGAATCTGATGAAAAAACAGGGAAACCCTCTGTTCTCTATTTTGATCGATATGTGATTGAAGCAAGTGAAAAATCTGAGAAAGTGGAAAAGGGAGAGCGTTTTTTTAAGGCTTATGAGAGATTTACAGGTGATTTGCTTTCTCCGTCAGCTAAGCTTCCCTTAAAGATAAAGCTTGAGTTTATTTCAGCTGCACACCAACGTATCCTCTCTCCCCTTTATTCCTTGGCGTTTGGATTGCTGGGAGTATGCTTTATGATTTTAGGTCACTTTAATCGAAGAGGGCAGGCTAAGCGCATTATCGCTGCTTGTATCATGGCGTGTTTGGTAGAGGTAGGGGCTATCATGCTTCTGCATGAAGTAAAGAAGTCCTTTGTTATGATTTATATGTCCTATGGACTTGTTTTGATTACTGTGTCAACGTGCTTACTTCTTTTAACGCCTTGGGTGAGAGGACTTACAAGCCTAAATTGGCCTTGGAGGAGACGTCATGAGAATCTTTAGTCTTATCTTCCGCTATGCAAGCCGAAGCTTTCTCTCAAGCTTTGTAGTCTCACTTCTATGCTTATTTTCTATTATTGTTCTTTTTGATTTTGCTGAAATTCAACGTCGTACGAGTTCAAAGGAAGTCACGTTTCTTATGAAGTTGAATATGGTTGTTTTGAGAGCTCCCCATTTTCTTGAACAGATCCTTCCGTTTCTTATTTTTATAGCTGCGCTTTTTGTATTCTGGCGAATGAACAGAACGAATGAGCTCATTATTTTCCGGTCAACGGGTATTTCTTTATGGCGATTGATTTTTCCCATTAGTGTGACGGGCCTCTTAATTGGTTTCATCGATTTGACGGCCTTTAATCCTCTCGCGGTTGCCATGCAAGCACGTTATGAAAAGTTAGTGAGAAATTCTTTTGCGAGTGAAGCAGATGATATCAAGGTTTCTGCGAATGGTTTGTGGCTTAGCGAGCAAAGAGGGCCTAACCAAGTCGTCTATCGAGCAGATAAAATAAATTTAAAAGAATTGGAATTTGAAGGGATGACACTCTTAACAACATCTCCTAAAAATCAATTTCTTCAACGCATTGATGCTAAAGTGGGTAAAATTAAAGGAAATCGGCTTTTGCTTGAAGATGGGTGGTTGGTGGAAAGAGGAAGGCCACCAGAGCACTTCAATGAAAAAGAAATTGAAACATCACTAACCCAATCAAAAATAAGGAAGCTTCAAGTCAATCGAGAGATATACTCTTTCAGAGAACTCCCTTCATATATAAAGCTATTGCAATCCGCAGGACTGAACAGCCTCAAATACCAAATGTCTTGGCATTCCATGATTGCAAGTGCTTTTTGGGCTGGAGCAATGGTCTTGTTAGCAGCTGCTTTTGCCTGTCGGCCTTATCGTCAAGGAAAGACTCTTTTGCTGATTCTCCTGGGTATCGTTATAGGTTTTTCTTTGTACTTTTTCAAAGATATGACGTTTGCCTTGGGTGCAGCTGGAAGTTTGCCCCCATATATTTCTGCTTGGCTTCCCCCCCTTGTCACGATTATGGTAGGGGCGGTTGCCGTTTTTTCTGAAGAAGATGGTTAAAAATGAAAATAATTAAAAGTGCATCCTATCTTATCTTAAGTTCTCTGCTTGCGAGTTCCTTATGTGCAAAGGAGGAAGGAAAGAAACCTGTCCTCTATTACGCGGATAGCCAAACCTATGATCGTGCCTTGGGTATCCTTATTTTAAAAGGACATGTTGAGTTCGAACATGAAGGCGACGTCTTAGAAGCAGATTATGTGACCTACAATGAAGAGACAGATATTGTAACAGCTTCTGGGAATGTGAGATTGCGGAGCCAAACAGGTGATATTGAATTTGCTGACTACGTGGAGCTAACGGGAGACATGAAGGAGGGCGTGGCTCTCCAATTGCGTGCACTTTTAGCAGATGATGCGAAAGTGGCTGCTTTAGAAGGACGTAAAGTTTGTGATCAACAAGAACTTGATCACGCTGTTTATACACCTTGTCTTTTGTGTGGAGATAAACCACCGACATGGCAGATTAATGCTCGGCGTGCTGTTAAAGATGATGTTACCAAAAATATATACTTTACAGATGCGGAGATGCGTGTCCTTGATATTCCCATTCTTTATATACCATATATGACCCAGCCTCTTGAGCGTAGGTCTGGTTTTTTAATACCTTCGCCTCGAGTTTCATCCACATTTGGACCAGCTACGGACGTTCCCATGTTTGTGGCTCTCTCTGAGGATGCGGATTTCACCTTTACACCAAACTTTTATGCCAAGCAGCATCCTTTGTTTGAGGGAGAATATAGACAAGCGTTTGGGAATGGCTTTCTCTCTGCAAATGGCAGCATTATTGATTACATGAAGTCGACAAAAGACAAAAAAAATATAGAAGCTGGAAAATATCATCTTCCTCAAGATCGAGGGCATATTCTTGCCAATGGTCAGTTTAACCTCTCAGAAGTTTGGCGAACAAGCTTTAGTGGTGGTTGGGTTACGGATAAAACATACTTCCGTCGTTTTGGTTTTCCCGAAACTCAAAATAATGCGTATTTACTCTCAAAGGGAATTGTCGAAGGGTTTTTAAACCAGAGAGACTATGCTGCCATGAAAGTATATCACTTCCAAGGACTTCGAGATGATGATCGCCAAAAGAGATTGTCTACAGCCCTACCGTACTTAGAATATAATGCATATTCAGGGCTTGATCCTTGGGGTGGCCGTTTTAATTTTGACGGAAATTTTTTAAATATATACCGTAAAGAAGGTATCAATATGCAGCGAGGTGTTGGCTCCGTTGCTTGGAAGCGACCCTGGGTTACGGGTTCAGGACAACTTTTCACGCTCTTCGGTTCTGCTAGGGGGGACCTCTACAGCGTTCATCAAAAACTCTATAAATACGTTTTAGGGTTTGAAGTTCCTATTAAGAAAGATGGCGGTGCACGCTTTTTTCCGCAAGGAGGTTTAAATTGGCGTTGGCCATTTATTAATACATGCTTTGATCAAAGCTTTATCTTTCAGCCTGTTGTCCAGCTTATCGCTGCTCCAGATAAGCCCGTAGGTCTCAAGTCTCGTTTGGTTCCCAATGAAGATAGTACGGACTTTGAATTTAACGATGCAAACTTGTTTAGTCCGGATCGTTTTCCAGGTTATGACATAATTGATACAGGCAGTCGACTTGTTTATGGTGGAGAGGCTATTGCAACAGGTAGTTTCTTTGGAGACATCGATATCTTTTTAGGACAAAGCTATGCCTTGTCAAAACCAAAACGTTTTGAAAAAGACGAGGGATTTGGTCGGCGTGCCTCTGACTATGTCGGGCGTATAGAGGCCAGCCCTCTTTCTTGGCTAGATGTAAACTATAGGTTTCGTCTTGATCAAAAGAGCTTAAAGCATAGAGTTGCCGAAGTTGGTGGTTCTTTGGGGCCAAGTATTGCGCGGCTTAGTGGAGACTATACATTTATTAGCAAAGATGTTGGAACGCCCAGTGGTAAGGATTTCAACCAGATTAGTTTGACTTTATCGTCTCAGTTTCATAAACAGTGGACTATTTCGGGTTCTATCAGACAGAATCTTCAAAATAAAAAGGACAACGGTAGCACCCTTGAAAAGTCAGTTACTCTAAGCTATTTAGATGATTGTTTCGGCTTAGGCTTTTCAGTTCAACGTGAAAACTATAAGACGAAAGACGTTGTGCCTAGTACCGTATTCCTCGTCTCCTTTTGGTTAAAAAATCTTGGAGATTTTAACCATAAGTTTAGTGCAGGGTCTGACTTAGATCGCTAATGCAGCTCTTCAAGCGAATTAATCAAGCGAAGAGGCATACCTTTTGCTGTACAACCGTTGGCGAAGAGGAGTTGGTTCAATAACCTTTTTCTTGTGCTTTATGAGGAGCTGTGAATAGATATACACAAGTTCTTGGCGACATTTTTTTAGTCTTTTAAGTTCTCGAGCATCATCTCTATCTTGAACTTCGAGCGCGTTGACTTTGATTTCCAAAAGGTCTAAAAGAATTTCAATTGAATGACGTGATAAAAGCATGAATTCCTCCCATAAAAATTGTATTTCAATCATACTTCCAAAAAAATTAAAAAATGATGAACAGATATGCCTTTTTTACAAATAAATGAATTTTCAAAGTTTTTCTGTGAAAAAGCAGGTAGACTTCTCGGATGTGATGTCGGTGAAAAAACGATTGGACTTGCACTTTCAGACACAAATCGAAAAATTGCTTCTCCCTTTAGTACGATAAAGCGTACACAATGGAAGAACGACTCCCAAGTTCTTTTAAAGATTATTAAAGATCATCATATTATTGGAGTCGTTGTGGGTTTTCCTCTTAATATGAATGGAAGTGAAGGACCCCGTTGTCAGTCCACACGTCAGTTTTCGTCTAATTTAATGTCCTTATGTGATTTGCCTGTCTGTTTGTGGGATGAGCGCTTGTCGACAATGGCCGTGACAAGAACTCTCTTGGAAGCAGATCTCTCTCGAGCCAAAAGAAATGAGGTTGTAGATAAGGTTGCAGCAGCTTATATCCTTCAAGGATGTTTGGATGCTATGGCAAAAACTGAATAACAGGACATCTTTTGCTTGCATCGAATCGATTGATATGTAATTGTTTTTTTAGTTAAGATTTTATCAATATTTTTTTTTTTAGGGATAGAATGACACATAAGAACAACCAAAAGGTCGAGCCATTTATAGCGGCATCCATTCGTTTGCCTGAGATGACGCTTAAAGCTTTGGTTCTGGGAACTATTTTAGCTATATTTATGGCAGCGTCCAATGCCTACTTGGTATTAAAAGTTGGCATGAGCATATCTCCTTGTATACCAGCTGCGGTTATATCCATGGCCCTTCTCAAGTTTTTTAAAAACTCAAATATTCTCGAAAATAACATTGTTCAAACC
>CAYRHD010000011.1:0-22593 GCA_964424065.1 uncultured Alphaproteobacteria bacterium | reverse complement strand
TGCCATGGCGTTGGCATTCACCATACCGGCTCTTGTAATGATAGGTTATTGGGATTCATTTTCCTTTTCAATAATCTTTGGTTTAGCTGCCGTTGGGGGGCTATTGGGGGTCTTTCTCTCGATTCCTTTACGGCGAGCTATGATCTTGGAGTCAGGCCTCAAGTTTCCAGAGGGAATTGCAACTGCAGAAGTTTTAAAGGTTGGGACGGAAGGATCAGCTGCCAAATATATTCTATTCTCTGCTGTTGCTGCTGCTGTTATCAAGTTTTGTCAAAGTGGGCTTCAGATTCTGCAGGATACAATCAACATTTGGGGTAGAGTCGGGAATACTGTATTCGGCGTAAGCACAGGTTTTTCATTGGCTTTAATCGGTGCTGGGTATGTTGTAGGCTTAGGCGTTTCAATTTCCATTTTCGTTGGAGCAGCTTTTTCTTGGGGGTTTGCAGTCCCTCTCTATGGAGCTTTGTTTGGGTTACCTCTAGAGGCTGAAACAGCCTACGATGCCGCAGTGTCAATTTGGAACGCTAAAATTCGCATCATAGGTGTTGGAATGATGGTTTTTGGAGGGCTATGGATGCTTATCGATCTGTTCAAACCTTTAAAAGCAGCCATTGTAACGTCACTGGAAGCTGTTCAAAAAGTCAAAGCAGAAGGGCATAAGAATATAATTCGAACTGAATTTGATATTCCTATCACATACGTTGCAAGCGGTGTTATTCTTCTTATCTTGCCTATGTACCTTCTATTCCAAGAAATCGTTTTATCCAGTGGACTGGATATTTCTTTCACAATGGTTGTCCTCGTTGCAATCTTTATTACGGTTCTCACTTATGTGATTAGTACATTCGGTAGTGTTATTTCTGCCTATTTGTGTGGCCTCTTGGGGACGTCTTTTAGTCCAATTTCAGGGGTTGTTCTGATGGGGGTTTTAATTGTTTCGTTTTTTCTGCTGCTTATCTTTGGATTTCAAATCGATTTTCTTAAAGATAAACACGCCGCTATGGGAGCAGCAGGTATCACACTCTTGATATCAACTGTCTTTGGTTGTGCAACCGCCATTGCAGGAGATAACCTCCAAGACTTAAAATCAGGCCAGCTTGTCGGTGCAACACCTTGGAAACAACAGGTCATGCTTGGTATTGGTGTGATTGCATCTTCAATCGCTCTTGCGCCTATTTTTCAACTTTTGTTTGAAGCCTATGGATTTGGCGATGTTCTTCCTCGTGAAGGAATGGATCCGGCACAAGCTTTGAGTGCTCCTAAGGCAGCTTTAATGGCGGCTGTATCTGAAGCCATCTTTACCCAGTCCATGGATTGGACCATGATTGTGATCGGCATTCTGCTGGGGGTGATAGTGCTTTTATTTGACAAAATCCTAGAAAAAAATGATGCAAGCTGGCGCTTGCCCGTTGTTGCCGTTGCCGTTGGTATTTATTTGCCGCTTGATATTACCGTACCCCTTCTTTTCGGTGGGTTGGTGTCAACACTTTCCCATAAGGCGATGAACAAGAAAAAGGCAACTCATGCTCAAAGGGAAGCTGTTGAACGTAAAGGTGTTCTTTTTGCTTCTGGCTTGATTGCAGGAGAAGCTATTATTGGAATTATCATTGCCATTCCTTTCATTGCTTACGAAAATACAAACGTATTTAGAATTGTTCCTGATGCGATTAAAAACTCAACCGATGTTTTTGGTCTTCTTGTTTTTATAGCTATGATCTATTGGTTTTATAATGTAGCGTCGAAAATAGATAAGCGGTGATCTACACCAGAACGAGGGAAGTATGCCCCTGGGATAAGAAGGCTTAAGAAAGCATGTATGTCGTCAAAAAAATTCTTGGGATTATAACCTTCTTTTCCATTTTGGTACTGTTTCCTTTTCCTCTTTTAGCGGGAGGCAGTGTGCTCGCTGGTCAGGATCTAAGTCTTTGGTGGTGCTTACCATTCGTGGGTATGTTGGGCTCATTAGCTCTTATGCCCCTTTTTGCAGGGCATATTTGGGAAAATCATTATGGTAAAATAGCCTTTGCATGGACTTTAATGAGTATTCTCTCTTTGTGGTTTATCTATGGTAGTGAAGCAGCTGGTATCGCCGTCTTGACTACCTTTTTTAATCATTATGTCCCCTTTATTATTATCTTAGGTGTTCTTTACACCATTTCAGGTGGCATTCATATCGATGTCCAAGCTCACTCCACACCTCTTGTGAACACAACTCTGATCGCAATTGGAACATTCTTGGCGGGGTGGATTGGAACGACAGGTGCCTCCATGCTGTTGATTCGCCCTCTTATTTATATTAATAGGCAGCGCCACTATCGTGTGCATCATATGGTCTTTTTTATATTTCTTGTCTCCAACATTGGCGGCGCTTTGACTCCGTTAGGTGATCCTCCGCTGTTCTTAGGGTTTTTAAATGGAATTTCTTTTTCCTGGCCCTTGCAGTATTTATCTCTTGAAGTTCTATTTGTAAGCGTGCCGTTGTTGCTCATTTTTTATGCGATTGACCAATTTTTCGTCATTAAAGAGGGACATAAATTTTATCATGTGTGGCCCAAAATTAAACTCCAAGGGATATTTAATGGCTTTTTCTTTTTGAGCGTAGTTGCACTTGTTTTGATGAGTGGGGTCTGGAAATCTGACATTCATTTTATTTTTTGCACTGTGTCCTTTCAATTGCAAGATATAGTGCGAGATGTTGGTTTAATAGCCATTGCGGTTCTTTCTTGGTTTTTAACGGATAAAAGTATTCATAAGGCCAATCGATTTTCGTGGGAACCCTTTAAAGAAATCGTTAAAATCTTCTTTGGTATTTTTATGACAGTGATACCCGTTCTAGCTATTTTAGATGCAGGGATGGATGGAGCTTTGGCTCCACTGATCGCTCTGGTATCAAAAGATGGGGTTCCTCAAAACGCCATGTATTTCTGGTTGACGGGTGGGCTATCTGCATTTTTGGACAATGCTCCGACCTACCTTGTCTTTTTTCATGTAGCAGGAGGAAATCCAGAGACATTGATGGGCACGCTTAATAACACGCTTCAAGCGATTTCTTTGGGTGCGGTTTTCTTAGGTGCCATGACCTACATTGGCAACGCTCCCAACTTTATGGTGAAAGCTATTGCGGAAAGCCACAAGATTCTCATGCCAAGCTTTTTTGGCTATATGGCCTGGTCATTGGGAATCCTTTTGCCTCTCTTCTGTTTGATGAGCTTGTTTTTCTTTTAATTTGATCGCTGGAATGTAATCCTCCACTTTTTCACTGCTAGGGCATAGAATTTTATCTTCTGTGATTTTAATAGTGCCATTATTTGTTAATTTAGAACATTGATAACACTCCTGCTTAACCGTATAGCAAATTACTGCTGTGTTCCCTCCTGGTACTGTATATGGTCTTACAACGTCTATTTGCCTGGGGCCAAGAGTACCTGTTAGTTGAGGTTGTGGTTTCGGCTGAGTAGCCGAATAATCCACTGAGTAGCCATATTTGGAGTTATCTAATTTTATAGAAGTTGTTTCAAATGACAGTGAAGCCTTCTGATTGGTATCATCCGCAATCAGTTGATTTGCGCTCACGATAATCGATAGTCCGATAAAAAAAATTTTGTTCATGGTTTTCCTCCTTTTTCTTATCCTCTTAGATATTTCTTAACATATTATGAATTTTATTTTTGAAAGAGAAAAAATGCCCATTTTGCCGGTGGGTAAATTGAAAGTGAAATTTTTTTTGCAGATCCTCTCTTTTATTAAGCATTTAAAAAAATCACATTAAAACAACATATTAAGCCTCCTCATTAACAAGAAAACGCACTTTTTATACCTATTTTAGTCTGTGGATAACTATGTGATTAATTTTCATCCCAGATTATCCCATTGAATCCCAAAATCACCCATGCTATACCATAACTATAATTACGATTCCCATGAGGGAATTCCAATAAAGTTGAGTGGGGAATGGCATTGTTTCTGTCTACATTTGTGAATAAGCTGGATAAGAAGGGACGGGTTTCTGTTCCGGCCTCTTTCCGTCTTGTTCTTTCCGGGCAGAGTTTTCAGGGAATTGTTGGTTTTCGTTCATATAAGGTGCCTGCGATTGAAGGAATGGGAATTGATCGCATGCAAAAAATCAGTGAAAGCGTTGATCAGCTGGATCTTTTCTCCGAAGTGCAAGATGATTTGACTGCTACCATTTTTGCGGACGCTCACACGTTAGCGCTTGATGGTGATGGTCGTGTCATCTTGCCGCAAGTATTGTTAGATCATGCCAAGATCAAAGATAACGTTGCTTTTGTGGGTCGAGGGGCCACTTTCCAAATTTGGGATCCGGATGCCTTTGAGAGACATCAACAAGAAGCACGCCAAAGAGTTCAAGAAAAACAAGCCACGTTAAAGTTGAGGGATGATCATGCATAAGCCGGTCATGCTTACTGAAGTTCTCAAAGCGCTAGCTCCTCAAGATCAAGAAACATATATTGATGCCACCTTTGGTGCGGGAGGCTATGCGCGAGCAATTCTTGAGAAGGCGAATTGTAATGTAGTAGCTTTAGACCGTGATCCTGAAGCAGAAGAGCGGACAGCGCCATTTAAGAAAGAATTTTCCAAGCGCTTTTCATTTATCAAAGGTCGCTTTGGCCAGATGACTGAGCTTGTGCCGGATCAGAAATATGATGGAATTGTGTTTGATTTGGGCGTTTCATCGCCCCAGCTTGATGAAGCCAGTCGGGGATTTTCATTTAAAGCGGAAGGCCCGCTTGATATGCGGATGGAAAAAATAGGCATTACTGCAGCAGACGTTGTGAATACGTTTGAGGGAAGTGAGATTTCACGTATTTTATGGGTGTATGGAGAAGAACGGCGGTCACGGGCCGTTGCGCGAGCTATTGTTGAAAATCGTCCCTTCAAGACAACAACCGAACTAGCTGAAATTGTACGACCCATCGTTGGATTTGAACGGCCAGGCTTTGATCCCGCAACAAGGACTTTTCAGGGGCTACGCTTGTATGTCAACGATGAGCTTGGCGAGCTTGAAAGAGGGCTTGAAGCTTCAGTAGATCTGCTTAAAACAGGTGGGAGACTTGTGGTTGTCAGTTTTCATTCTCTTGAAGATCGTATCGTTAAAACCTTTTTAAAAGATCGTAGCCAATCAGGGGCGGGCGTTTCCCGTTATGTTCCAGAATTAAATCGGGAGGCGCCCAAATTCCACCTTGGCAGTCGGAGGGCTTTAAAGCCACAAAAATCAGAACTGGAGATGAATCCGCGGTCGCGCTCAGCAAAACTTAGATGGGCTGTAAGAGAGGGGAGAGCGTAGATGATGCAGAGGTCGACATTGATATTCTTGTTCATGTCTTTGGCTGTAGGGTTTCTTTTGTTTCAAGTTAAATATGCTGTTGTGGAAATTGAGGATAAACTTGCTATTGCGACGCGTAAGATTAAAAGAGAAAAGGAAAATCTCCATATTCTCAGTGCAGAATGGACCCATTTGAATGAACCACGGCGTTTGCAAAAATTAGCTGAAAAATTTCTTGACGTGGTCCCAGCAAAAGTAGAACAAATGGTGTCGATAGACCAAGGATTAGAGGAGAGGCAATTGTGGAACGGAGGACAGCCGCAAACGCGGCTTGCAACATATAAAGGGGAATGATGAATCAAAAGAAGTTATATGTTCCCCAGGAGTTTTACGGCATCACCAAATGGGATGCGAAAAACACGCTTCACAAAACATTGGAAGTGGCGAAGACACGTCTCTTTTTAGTGAGTTCAGCGCTTTTACTTGTGTTTCTAGTGATTATTGGTCGTTTGGTTGATGTTTGTCTTTTCAGAGGCGGAGGTGAGGGAGTCTTAGCTTTTACGTCTCAAGGATCGAACTTTCGCGCAGATATTATAGACCGTAATGGTATTCTTCTAGCGACAAGTTTGGCTACTTCATCTTTGTATGCTAATCCAAAAGTCGTAATTGATTCTGTAGAAGCGGCTAAAAAAATTGTGAGTGTTTTACCTGAGCTCAGTTATAAAGATACTCTGCAACGATTACAATCTGGAAAAGCATTTATCTGGTTAGCGCGCCATTTGCCACCTCAAAAACAAGCAGAAATTATTCGTTTGGGAATTCCAGGTGTATACTTCCAAAAAGACCAAAGAAGGGTTTACCCTCATGGTGAGCTTTTAGCCCATGTTTTAGGATATACCGACATTGATAACCATGGATTAGCTGGGATCGAAAGGAAATATGAACTCAGTCTTTTAAGTGGCCAAAAGCCAATCCAATTAAGTTTAGATATGCGGGTTCAGCATGTTTTAAGAGATGAGCTTGCAGCTGGTATCGAAAAATTTCACGCTGAAGGAGGTGCGGGACTTATAATGAATGTGCATACGGGTGAGGTCATTGCTATGGTGTCCATGCCTGACTTTGACCCCAATCATGTTGGAAAGATGGCTTCACAAGATGCCCTCTTTAATAAGTTAACCCTTGGCGCCTACGAAATGGGATCAAGTTTCAAGATCTTTAATACCGCACTGTACTTAGAGAATGGGTCAACCTCTGTTATGAACAGTTTTGAAGTGGGAGCTCCTCTGAAAGTGGGGCGATTTAAGATTACAGACTACAATAAGCATGGGAACACATTGACTGTCGGTGAAATTTTTATGGAGTCGTCGAATATTGGTGCTGCAAAAATGGCGCTTCAAATGGGTTCGACTGTCCAAAAGGCATTTTTTGAAAAATTGGGCTTTTTCGATACCCCTTCTTTTGAGATTCCTGAGATTACAGGGCCCTTGTGTCCAAAAACTTGGACAGATGCTACAACTATTACAACATCTTATGGTTATGGAATTTCAATTAGTCCGTTACAACTTGCAACTAGTTTTGGAGGTGTTATAAATAATGGTGTAATGCATAAGCCAACTTTACTAAAAGTGAGTGCGGCTGAAAAACTGGCAGGAAAAAGAATCATTTCTGAAAAAACATCAGAAGCTATGCGTAAGTTAATGTATATGGTTGTTTCAATGGGTAGAAGCCGAAAAGCGCAAGTAATGGGATATCGAGTGGGCGGTAAGACGGGTACAGCAAATCGTTTGGCAGAAAGCGGTGGTTATAAAAAAGGCTGCAATCTAACTTCTTTCCTTGGAGGGTTTCCAATGGACAATCCTGTGTACAGTATCTTGATTCTGGTAGATCGTCCCCAAGGTATTCCTGAAACTCACGGGTTTAATGCAGGAGGTTGGAATGCCGCTGCCATTGCAGGTATGATTATTCGCCGTATAGCGCCTCTTTTGCAAGTAATACCAGCGCGCGAAGAGTATGATCAGCCTGAAAAAAATTCACTCTTAATTCCAGCCTGTGTTACATTAAAGAGAGGGCGCTGACCTTGTTAAACCTTGCGCACCTTGTCTGTCAAAACATTCTGACTCCATTAACAAGTCATGAAAATCATCCTGAATCATTAGCATTGAATTCAAAGCAAGTTAAAGAGAACACACTATTTATTGCTATTCCAGGTCATCAGCATGATGGAGCTGCCTATATTGAGGAAGCTCTTCAACGAGGTGCCAGTGTCATTATCATGTCGGAAGATGCAGGGAAAAGGGGTGTTGCCTCCTACATTAAAAAATTTCCCCATGCTGCTTTTTATATGACAGCAAAGATTCGAGAAGTTACTAGCCTTTTAGCTTCCATGTACTATCCCCGCCAACCAGATACAATTATTGCTGTAACAGGTACGAATGGAAAGACGTCTACAGTTTCTTTTATACGTCAGATTTGGCATTCTCTTGGTAAGCCTGCAGCTAGTTTAGGAACACTAGGTCTTTGTATTGAAAGTCATAACTTACCTGGACTTGAAAGAACGGATGGGCTTAATACACCGGATGCAATTAAACTTCATCAGATATTGCAAACACTGAAAGATGCTCATATTGACAATCTTGCTTTTGAGGCATCAAGTCACGGTCTTCACCAACATCGGTTAGATGGTGTTAAGCTGAAGGCTGCAGTTTTTACAAATTTAACAAGTGAACATCTGGACTATCACCAAACGATGGAGTCGTACTTTGCGGCTAAAAGTCGTTTATTTGCAGACATTCTAACAGAGGGTGGTGTCGCTGTTTTAAATAGGGATATTCCTGAATTTGAAAAGCTGGAGGTCTTGTGTAGGAAACAGAATATCCAACTGATAAGTTATGGAAAGTCTCAATCAGCTACAATACAACTGATTGCTGCTCTGCCAAAAGAAGATGGACAGAATATATCCATTTTGATCAAAGGCAAAACATACACATTTGATTTACCCCTTGCTGGGGATTTTCAGGTTTTCAATGTTATGGGCGCGTTGGGGGCTATCATTGCTTGTGGTGGTAACATTGAGAAGGCTTTGGCGGCTTGCGAACATTTAAAGGGAGCGCCAGGCCGTCTTGAACAAGCAGCTGCAGGTGTTTATGTGGATTATGCACATACGCCGGATGCCTTGTCTGTTGCGTTAAAAGCTTTGCGTCCTCATACAAAGGGAAAGTTATGGATTGTTTTCGGTTGCGGCGGGGATCGTGATCCTTTTAAACGCCCCGTTATGGGAGATATTGCAGCGCGCCTCGCCGATAAAGTGATTGTGACCGATGATAATCCACGCTATGAAAATCCCAGTGAGATTCGTCGCCAAATTCTGGCAAAGTGCCCTGGTGCCTTTGAAGTAAGCTCAAGACGAGAAGCTATCATTCAGGCTATGGAAGGGAAGGGACCTGATGATGTGGTTCTTATTGCAGGTAAAGGGCATGAGACATATCAATTAGTCGAAAACCAAGTGTTGCTCTTTAGTGATGTAGAAGAAGTTAAAAAATGTGTGCAATGATGAAGATGCTATGGGATTCAAAGACTGTTGATCAAATTGTTGGAAGTAAGTCTTCAATGCCTTGGTCATGCATAGGAATTTCCATAGATACGCGTACTCTAAAGGAAGGTGACCTTTTTGTGGCTCTTCAAGGAGAACAAGGAAATGGGCATGATTATCTGGAGCAGGCACTTCAAAAAGGCGCAGCGGCAGCTTTGGTTTCTGAAAGCGTTGATGGTTCTTTGCCCACATTATGTGTTGAAGATACGCTCAAAGCACTTGAGCAAATGGGTGTTGCAGGGCAGCGAAGGGCTTCTGCTTTACGAATTGCAGTTACGGGAAGTGTCGGAAAAACTGGAACGAAAGAAATGCTCATCTGTGCTTTTAAAAGTCAAGGTCGAACACATGGAAATGTATCAAGTTATAATAATCATTGGGGTGTTCCTCTTACCTTGGCACGAATGCCTGCAGATACACAATTTGGTGTTTTTGAACTTGGCATGAACCATCCTGGCGAAATACGTTGCCTTACGCATATGGTTCAACCTCATATTTCAATTATTACAAACGTAGTTGAGTCTCATATTGGCTTTTTTAACTCTGAGCAAGAGATTGCTGCTGCTAAAGCGGAAATATTTGAGGGAATGGAAAAGGGCGGATATGTTATTTTAAATCGTGATAATCCGCACTACACATTTTTGCGCAGTCTTGCTGAAAAGCGCGGCCTAAAAGTTTATTCTTTTGGAGAAGCAGCAAATGCTAATTTTAGACTATTAAGTTGGGACCGAGATGGGATAAAGTGCAAGGTTACAGCGGAAATAGAAGGAACCTACTGCTCTTATACACTTCCCTCGCCCGGCATCCATTGGGCAATCAATAGCCTTGCTGTACTGGGAACAGTCTTTTTGGCCGGAGCTGATGTTTCAAAAGCAGCTGAATCTCTTTCTTCAGTTGAAGTTCCAATGGGGCGCGGTCAGCACTATAAAGGACATTTTACGATTATAGATGAAAGCTATAACGCAAATCCTGCTTCAATGCGAGCGGCACTGAAGGTGCTGGGAGAGAGTGGAGAAGGGCGAAAGATTGCTGTCATTGGAGATATGCGAGAGTTGGGAAGTATTTCTCAGCAACGTCATGAAGATCTTAGGGATGCTGTTCTCCAAAACCAGATTGACCTTGTGTTTTGTTGCGGACCTTATATGGCTTATTTATATGAATCTCTTCCGCAGCATCTACAAGGAGCGTATGCGGAAAATTCTCACGACTTAATTCCGCATGTTTGCCGCGCTGTTCAATCTGGGGATATCATTACAGTGAAGGCATCACTAGGAACACGTGTCAAACCTATTGTTGAGGCATTGCTTATGCTTCAACAAGAACAGGGGCCAAAGAGGGGATAGCGTATGTTTTACTATCTGTACACAACTTTAGGGCATGAGAGTGTTTATTTTAATTTGTTTCGCTATATCAGCTTTAGAGTAGCTGCAAGCTTTCTAACAGCACTTTTAGTTAGCTTTTTGTGTGGGCCAGTCTTTATACGCTGGCTTAAAAGTCGACAGAAAAAAGGGCAGCCTATTCGTGAAGATGGGCCAGAGTCCCATCTCATCTCAAAACAAGGAACACCCACAATGGGCGGTATTTTAATCCTTGTGGCTCTCACTGTCAGTACTCTCTTGTGGTCGAATTGGGAGAATCCGTATGTGTGGATTGTTCTGTTTGTTACTTTAGGTTTTGGTTGTTTGGGGGCTTTTGATGACTATATGAAACTTGCAAAGCAAAATACAAAGGGACTCTCGGGAAAGAAGAAGATTATTTTTCAATTTCTTATCAGTGGGATTGCAGCTTACAGCGTGATGATGGTAGGAGATCCAAGTTTAGCGACGAGCACTTCTCTTCCCTTTTTTAAACATATATTTATTAACCTGGGATGGTTTTACATTCCCTTTGTTATCTTCGTCATTGTCGGTGCCTCAAATGCTGTAAATTTAACGGATGGTCTTGATGGATTAGCAATCGGTCCTGTGATGATTGTTACTGCATGCTTTGTATTGATGGCCTATCTTGTTGGAAACCATATATTTGCAAGCTATTTGAATATTCCCTTTGTTGCTGGTGCTGGAGAGCTCGCCATATTTTGTGGCTCTTTAATTGGGGCGGGCCTTGGATTCTTGTGGTATAACGCTCCTCCTGCAAAAGTATGGATGGGGGACACCGGGTCTTTGTCTGCGGGCGGGGCGCTGGGAGCCGTTGCTGTGATTACAAAGCAAGAGCTTGTGCTCGCCATCGTTGGGGGGCTTTTCGTTATGGAGGCTATCTCTGTGATTCTTCAAGTGAGCTATTTTAAACTTTCAGGAGGCAAGAGGATTTTTCTTATGGCTCCCATTCATCATCATTTTGAAAAGAAAGGATGGTCTGAACCCACAATTGTCTTTCGGTTTTGGATTATCTCTATTGTGCTTGCCCTTATTGGCTTATCAACCTTGAAACTACGGTAAACGAATGATTGTACCATTGCCCTTTAAAGATCAAAAAATTGCTGTCCTTGGACTAGGGAAATCCGGTCGTTCAGTTGTAAAGAGCCTTGAAAAGGCTGGGGCTCAGGTGTTTGCTTGGGACGATCAATTGACAGCACGAGATTCAGCGATAAAGGAAGGTATTCATTTGACTGACTTGAGCACGATTGCGTGGGAGAAAGTGGATCATCTCATCTTAAGCCCCGGAATTCCCCACCACTATCCTGCTCCAAACCCCATTGTTGCACAAGCTCAAATTGCAGGTCATCGTCCACTTAGTGACATTGAAGTTCTGTATAGAAGTCAACCAGTTGCTAAATACATTGGCGTGACAGGTACTAATGGAAAATCAACAACAACAACGTTGATCGCGCATATTCTTAAAGAAAACCAAAAAATAATTGAAGTGGGCGGGAATTTGGGTATTCCTGTTATGGAGTTAAACCCACTTGAAGAGAATGAAACTTATGTACTAGAGGTTTCATCCTATCAACTTGAAATTTCACCAACGCTTCACTTTGATGTGGGAGTTCTCTTAAATATAACGCCTGATCATTTGGAGCGTCATGGCGGAATGGAAGGGTATATAGCGGCTAAAAAGCTCATTTATCGTAAGATGAAGAGTGGCAATACACTTGTTATTAGTGTGGATGATGAACCGTGTATGACCATCTATGAAACTCTCAAGGCTTCCAATGCCTTTAATCTTGTTCCGGTCTCCGTTTGTAAAACCTTAACTGATGGGATGTACGTCAAAGACGGCATGTTGTTTGAAAAGTTAGAACCCATTTACAATTTAAAAAACTTAATATCTCTGAAGGGACAACATAATTGGCAAAATATTGCTGCAGCTTATGCAGCCCTTCGTGCAATTGGTCTTGAACCTGATGCAATTATGAAGGGAGTGATAACGTTTCCAGGACTCGCTCACCGTCAAGAAGAAGTTGCACGTTTCAAAGATGTTACTTTTATCAATGACAGCAAAGCTACGAATGCAGAAGCCACTGCAAAAGCTTTAGCCTGTTTTAATGATTCTGCACTTTATTGCTTATTGGGAGGAAGACCGAAGGAAGGTGGAATCCAGAGCCTCAAATCTTATTTTCCTCAGATTAAGCACGCTATTTTATTTGGTGAAGCGGCAGATAGTTTTGCTGTGATCCTTGAAGGAAATGTTCCGTATTCAACTTGTGAAACGTTAAAAGAGGCAACGCAAAAGGCGTCCGAAATGGCTTTCCAAGATAATTCGGAAAATAAGGTTGTTCTTCTTTCTCCTGCTTGTGCAAGTTTTGATCAGTTCAGAGATTTTGAGGAGCGTGGAGAAGTCTTTAAAGACATAGTCAAAGAGTGTATTGATAAGAGATGATTACATTAGATCGCACGAATACGAGCCTTGTCGGACAATGGTGGTGGACAGTTGATCGTTGGACACTGGCAGCATTGATGATTCTTATATTTTTAGGTGTTTTCCTTATTTTAGCAGCAAGCCCCGCTGTTGCTGAGCAACACCAGTGGAGCACTTTTCACTTCGTTAAAAAGCACTTGTTGTTCCTTATTCCAACCTTGGTGATTTTAGTGAGTATTTCATTGTTGCCACTTAAGGAAATAAAAAACGTTGCATTGGCTCTTCTTGCGCTTAGCTTTGTTGGTCTTATCTTTACTCTCTTTAAGGGGAGTGAAATAAAGGGAGCAACACGATGGCTTGATGTATATGGCTTTTCTATTCAACCTTCTGAGTTTGCGAAACCTTCTTTTGCAATTGTGTGTGCATGGCTATTTTCGAGTCAACAGGACAAACTGAATTTTCCTGGGAATATTTTTGCATTTATCCTCTTTGGATTACTTATATCTCTTTTACTTCTTCAGCCTGACCTTGGCATGACGGCCTTAATCACTGTGATGTGGTTTTCTCAATTCTTCCTAGCAGGTCTTCCTATTTTTTGGATTCTTCTTGCGGGAGGGTGTGGGATTGCAGCCCTTTTTGGTGCGTATTTGTTCTTTCCACATGTGACGCGGCGGGTTGATCAATTCCTAAATCCAGGTCAAGGCGACAAATTTGGTGATCAATATCAAGTGAATCAATCTTTAGAAGCTTTCATGAATGGTGGATTGCTTGGCCAAGGTCCGGGTGAGGGGACCGTCAAGAAGTATCTACCTGACGCTCATGCAGATTTTATTTTTGCCGTTGCGGGGGAGGAATTTGGATTGATTTTATGTATTTTTCTTGTGTGCCTATTTGCTTTTATTCTTTTAAGATCCTTTAGTCGTCTGCTCGATGAAACAAACTTATTTGTTATGCTTGCTGTGACCGGTCTGATTGTTCAGTTTGGTCTTCAAGCAATCATTAACATGGCGTCAACTTTAAGCCTGATGCCAACAAAAGGAATGACTTTGCCATTTATCAGTTATGGTGGATCTTCTATGCTGGCTCAAGCCGTGGGAATGGGATTTGTATTGGCTTTGACTCGAAAAAGGATAACAGATCATGAATGATCTTAGAAAAAGGATCGTCTTAGCAACAGGAGGTACAGGAGGGCATGTTTTTCCTGCACTAGCCCTCGCAAATGAGCTAAAAGTGCAACAATATGATGTTGTAATTTTTAGTGATGGACGTGGACATACTTTCTCTAAAACCTATCCATTAGTAACCATTCCGTCTTGTCAGATAAAAGGGACACTTCTAGAGCGTTTGAGTGGGTATGTTATCCTTTTCTATGGTTGTCTTGTGGCAGCCTATCAGCTTCATCGTTTAAAACCTCAAGCAGTTGTTGGATTTGGAGGGTATGCCTCATTTCCAACCATGCTTGCGGCCGCTTTACTTCGCTATCCGACGATTATTCATCAAGCAGATGCTTTTTTTGGAAGAACCAACCGTTTCCTTGCACGTTGGATGACACGGATTGCAACCTCTTTCCCATATGTAGAAAATATCCCAGCACCTTGCCAATCAAAAGTCAGTTTTACAGGATTGCCTGTTCGACCAGGTATCAAAGAAGCAGTCTACATGCCCTCAAATAATCAAGAGCCGTTTCATCTATTAGTGACAGGTGGGAGTCAAGGAGCAAAGATTTTTAGTGACATTATACCAGAAGCCGTTAAAAAATTAGATCCTTCTCTTCAAAAGCGTCTGCATATCAGTCAACAATGTCGTCCCGAATTCCTTGAGACTACGAAAGCGAGATATGAACAAACAAAAGCACGCGTCACACTCTCTCCATTTTTAGAAAATATGGGTGAACACTATGAAAAGTCTCACTTAATTATTTCTCGTGCCGGGGCCTCGAGTGTCACAGAAGCCTCAGTCATTGGAAGACCTGCAATCTTTATTCCATATCCCTTTGCTATGGATAATCATCAGTTCTATAATGCACGCCAAGCAACAAGAGTAAAAGGTGGTTGGTTGATGATAGAAAAAGAGCTTTCTTCTAATAAGCTAGCTGAATATCTTACGGATCTTATGAATTCACCTGAGAAGTTAAAAGCTGCTGCGGCTAATATCAGAGGCGTGGCACAAAGAGATGCGGCTTTAAGGTTAGCCCATCTTGTAAAGTTAATTGCAGTTTAAGAAAGACATTTGTATGACATATAAAGACCTACAAAACAAAAATATTCACTTTATCGGCATTGGCGGCATAGGAATGAGCGGAATTGCCTCGCTTTTAGCAGGTATGGGCTTTTGCGTGAGTGGGAGCGACTTATCGATAAATAGTAACATCGAACGTATTCAAAAAAAGGGAATCTCAGTATTTAAGGGACATTCTTCTGCTGCAATTGATGGAAAGGATATCATTGTCATCTCATCGGATATTAAAGAAGAAAATCCTGAACTCAAGGAAGCGCGCATCCGAAATCTTCCCATTCTTCACCGCTCACAAATGTTAGCTTTGCTCATGGAGCCTTGGCAAGGGATTGCTATTTCAGGAACCCATGGAAAAACCACTACAACTGGTCTGATGGGATGGGTATTTGAAAAAGCAGGTCTAGATCCGACTGTTGTTAATGGTGGTGTTATGAATGCCTGGGGCTCCAATGTCAAAGCTGGAAATGGTTCATGGTTTATAGCTGAGGCAGATGAATCAGATGGGAGTCTTGTTAATATTCCAAGAAAACATGCCATTGTCACCAATATGGATCCCGAGCATATGGATTATTATAAGAGTTTTGATTGTTTATTCAGTACTTTTGAAACGTTTACAACAAAGCTTGATGAGGGAGGAGTGGCTTTTCTGGGCATTGATCATCCAGAGGTATATAAACTATATAAAAAAATAAAGGACAAACAGCCCTGTGTAACTTTTGGATTTCACTCTGAGGCCGATGTACAAGCCGAGAATATAGTTGTTTCTGATAAGGGGACATCTTTTGATTTACTGTATAAAGGCGAATGTTACAAAACGTTCCTGACTCTTTATGGTCATCATAATGTTGTTAATGGATTGGCCGTTGCCGCAACGGCTTTGACATGTGGAATTACACCAGCTGTTATTCAGGATGCATTTCAATCTTTTCAAGGTGTTCAAAGACGATTTACAAGAGTCGGAAATTGGCAGGGTGTGACAATTATAGATGACTATGCGCATCATCCAGTCGAGATTCAAGCAACGCTAAAGGCTGCACGAAGTGCTTGGATGGGGAGGATTATTGCTATTTTAGAGCCGCATCGGTATAGCCGTCTTTCCAACCATTTCGATGAATTTGTAACATGCTGTGATGATGCCCATTGTACAATTGTGTTGCCTGTATACGCTGCACGTGAAGTCCCAATAAATGGAGTTAACCATACTAACTTAGTTAAAGGAATGAAAGGGAAAGTGTATTCTTGCGATGAACCAGAGCAGTTGCCTCGACTGATTCAAAATATAGCTCAATCGGGTGATATGGTGATTTGTTTAGGTGCTGGTTCGATTTCCTCAATTGCTCATGCTTTGCCAGAGAAATTAAGTCAATCAAATCGCTAGTAATGTGTTTGAGGAGTAAATGAGAAAAAAAATGGAAATAAAAAAAATTCTTCCAAATGTCAGGGGACGCTACTTATTTGACGTTCCTTTGGCGCCAACAACCTGGTTTCGTGTAGGGGGAGCTGCACAGGTTACGTTTAAGCCTGCAGATGTACAGGACTTATGCTTCTTTTTGCAAAATTGCCCAAAGAGCCTTCCCGTTCATGTTATAGGTGTTGGGTCTAATTTACTTGTGAGGGATGGTGGCGTTGAGGGTGTTGTAATTCGTTTGGGTCAAGGATTCACAAATATTTTCATTGAAGATACCCAGATTGATGTTGGAGCTGCAGTTTTGGATCGAAACGTTGCCGAGTTTGCTTGCCAAGAAAGCCTAACCGGTCTTGAGTTTCTGTGTGGAATTCCTGGAACAATTGGTGGGGCTTTACGCATGAATGCCGGCGCTTATGGATCAGATATTTCCAATGTCCTTGTTTATGCACTTGCAGTTGATCCTAAGGGATGTATCCATCGTTTAACCCCTGATGAGCTTGGTCTTTCTTATCGTCATTGTGATTTGCCCAAAGATTGGATTTTTATCGGCGCACGGTTGAAAGGGAAAGCTGATGATGCTAAGAAAATTGAGAAAAGAATGGCGGACTTGCTAAATGAGAGAGGGCAAACTCAGCCTGTGAAGTCACGAACGGGTGGAAGTACATTCGCGAACCCTGAACAGATTCGAGCTTGGGAACTTATTGATAAAGCAGGTTGTCGAGGATTGCGCATTGGTGATGCCATGATTTCTGAGCTTCACGCTAACTTTATGATTAACTTGGGCCACGCAACAGCCTTTGATTTAGAAACTTTAGGTGAAGAAGTTAGAAAACGTGTGTTAGAGACTTCAGGCGTTGACTTGCGTTGGGAAATAGAAAAAATTGGGTTTAGTGATATGAAGTATTTAGGAGAGAAGGCAGCATGAAAAGAAAAGTGGCTGTTTTGATGGGTGGTTTTTCTGGTGAAAGAGAGGTTTCTCTTTCAAGTGGTGAAGGCGTATTAAAAGCATTGCATGAGTTAGGGCATGATGTTGTGCCGATCGATGTAACGAGAGATATTAAAAACTTTATTCATCAAATTGAGATACAAAAACCTGATGTTATTTTAAACATTCTTCATGGAAAGTGGGGAGAAGATGGGGGTGTTCAAAGTATTCTTGAGGCCATAGGAATTCCTTATTCTCACTCAGGAGTTTTGGGGTCAGTTCTGTCGATGAATAAAGTCATCGCGCGTGAAATTTGCCGGAGCCAGGGGATTCGTGTACCAGAGGGTCATGTGGCAAAGCTTGAGGATGTTTGTTCTGGGGTGATCATGAAACCACCTTATGTGATCAAACCTATTGGAGAGGGCTCTAGTCTAGGTGTTTATATTGTGAGAGATGAAAATTCACCATTACCTGATCCAACTAATTGGGCGTTTGAAAAAGAAGTTCTCGTTGAACGTTTTATACCGGGGAGAGAAATTCAAGTTGCAGTTTTGGGAGATAAGTCGGTTGGCGCTATTGAAATTTGCCCAACCGGTGAATTTTATGATTATGAAGCAAAATATACGGACGGGAAAGCTGTGCATATGATGCCTGCTCCCATTCACCCTCAGGCTTATGAAGAAGTCCTTGAATGGGCGCAAAGGGCGCATAAAGCACTCTTTTGTATGGGCGTATCCCGCTCTGATTTCCGCTATGATGATACCAACGGAGAGCCAGGTACGCTGTATTACCTTGAGACAAACCCTCAGCCAGGGTTAACACCCTTGTCCCTTGTTCCTGAGATTGCTGCCCATGCAGGTATGAATTACACCCAACTCATTCAATGGATGGTGGAGGATGCTTTATGCCGTCAGTAAAGACGTCTCAAAGTGTGACTCAAAAGCGTCAAAAAGCACAAAGAGAGTCTCGTCAATCTCTTGGTATTCGGAGATTTTTCTTTATAACGCTAACCGTTGGTATGTTCGTTGCTGGTTTATGGGGGTATTTTCACCTTTCTCCATTCATGACAGAGCTTTCACATTCTGCGGAGCAAGCACTGGCCTCACTTGGTTTTAAATTACAGGATGTGGTGGTTCAAGGACGTATACGAACAAACAAATCTCATATCTTAGAAACACTTCACTTGGAACAAGGGAAACCCCTGTTTTCGATTAATTTATCAGAGTCAAAACAATTGCTTGAGAATATTTCCTGGGTCAATGCCGTCAGCATTGAAAGACGGTTGCCAGATACTCTTTACATTCGCATCTCAGAGAAATGTCCGCTGGCCATTTGGCTGAATAATTCTAAAACATTTCTTTTAGATAAAGATGGCAGCGTTATTGAAACAAATGATACGAATAAGTATAAGGAATTGATTATTGTAACAGGAGACGAAGCGCCAAAGCATGTTGGTAACCTTGTTGCCATGTTAAGTAAGTATCCCCAAATTAAGTCTCGAGCAACAGGGGCAGCCTATTTAAGATCAAACCGTTGGGATATAAAGCTAGACGGCAAAATCGATCTGAAACTGCCCGAGAAAGATCCAGAAATTGCTTTAACATATCTATTAGAGCTTGAAACAAAACACCATTTAATGGAAAGAGAAATTATGACAATAGATATGAGGTTGCCGGAACAACTCATTTTGCGCTTAACGCCTGAGGCAGCTGAAAAGAAAACGAGAGTTGGTCATGCGGCTTAGGGAGATAGTTTAAAGAAGATGAGGAGTTTGAAACTTAAGCGACCGCGAAAGAGTGGCGGAATCATTACAGCTTTAGACGTTGGATCATCTAAGGTTTGTTGTGCGATCGCAGAGATACAAGGCAATGGTGATTTTGAAATTCTAGGTGTGAGTCAACAACTTTCCAGTGGTGTTAAATCGGGCGTTATTATTGATATGGAAGAAGTGATTACTTCGATCGTCAATGCGGTTCATGTTGCTGAAAAAATGGCGGGAATCACTATTCGTGATGCTATTGTGAGTGTGAATGGTAGTCATCTTAAGTCAATAAAGTTTGCTGTTGAAATGAATGTATCGGGTCACCCCATAGATGAAGCGGATACACGGCGCGTTCTTCTTCAAGCAAAAGCATCACATAATGATCCAACAGTTCAAATGTTGCATATGGTTCCGACCGGGTATTCCATTGATAATGTTAAGGGAATCAAAGATCCAAGAGGTATGTATGGAGAGAGACTTTGTGTTTCTATCTATAGTTTGTTCAGCAAAATAAACCCCTTACAAAATCTCTCCACTTGCGTAGCTCGGAGCCACCTTGAGGTTTCTAGTTTAGTGGCAGCTCCTTATGCCGCTGGGTTAGCGTGTCTTGTTGAAGATGAAATGGATCTTGGTGTTTTGGTTATCGATATGGGTGGCAGTACGACCTCTTTTGCCATTTTTCATGATGGTCAATTGCGTTATGCTGAGTGTATTCCTATTGGGGGGAGTGCCATCACAATGGACATCGCGCGGGGTTTATCGACAACCGTAATTCATGCTGAAAGGCTCAAGACTTTGTATGGAAGTGCTCTACCTTCTGTTTCTGATGATAGAGAAATGATCTCAGTTCCACTCGTTGGCGAAAATAGAGGCGATAGCATCAATCAAATGCCACGTTCTGCACTCGTTGCTGTGATAAGACCAAGGCTTGAAGAAACTTTTGAATATGCTCGTGATCACCTCTCAAAAACTGGGCTCGATCAGTTTACTGGAGGGCGTGTGGTCTTAACCGGAGGGGGAAGCCAATTGGCTGGCATAAGAGAGCTGGCGGCTATGGTATTGGGCAAGAACGTTCGTCTTGGTAAACCACTTCATTTAAAGTCTTCTGAAATTTCACAAGATCCTTCATTTTCTACGTGTGCTGGTCTGCTGTCTTATGGTCAGGCCCAACATCATGCCTATTTGCAAGCGTTTCCGCAGGCTAAGGGGCAGGGAGTGATGAGTAAAATGAGTTCATTTATCAAACAAATTTGGTGATGGCCTTTTTATGTTAAGTGTGTGATTATGTCTGCAAATAATTTTTGAATAGAGAGGAACATGACAATGATTTCATCGGAAACCGAAGGTAAAAAGGAACTTAAACCCCGTATTACAGTTATTGGTGTTGGTGGTGCTGGCGGCAACGCAGTTAACAACATGATTAGAGGCGAGCTTCAAGGTGTCAAGTTCATCACTTCAAATACGGATGCGCAAGCACTGGCTCTCTCTTTGGCTGAGACAAAAATTCAGCTTGGTTTCGAAGCAACTCAAGGTCTTGGTGCGGGTTCACACCCTGAAGTTGGGCGTGCATCTGCTGAAGAAAGTATTGAAGATGTTAATAAGCATATTGAAGGAAGTAATATGTTGTTCGTTACAGCTGGCATGGGCGGAGGAACAGGTACGGGGGCAGCTCCTGTTATTGCAAAGGCGGCACGTGAAAAAGGGATTCTGACCATTGGTGTGGTCACAAAACCTTTCCATTTTGAAGGCTCAAATCGCATGAGAACTGCTGATAAGGGTATTGAAGAACTTCAGCAATACGTTGATACTTTGATTATTATCCCAAACCAGAATTTGTTTAGGGTTGCCAACGAAAAGACCACTTTTGCGGATGCCTTTAAGATGGCTGATGATGTTCTATATTCAGGTGTGCGTAGCGTAACCGATTTGATGATGAAGCCAGGTTTGATTAACTTAGATTTTGCTGATGTCCGCGCTGTTATGGGCGGTATGATGGGCAAAGCCATGATGGGAACAGGTGAAGCTCAAGGTGAAGGTCGTGCAATTGAATCCGCTGAAGCGGCTATTTCCAGCCCTCTCTTGGATGATGTTTCTATGCGTGGAGCAAAAGCTGTTCTCATCAACATCACAGGTGGATTGGATATGACTCTTTATGAAGTTGATGAAGCTGCCAATCGCATTCGTGAAGAAGTTGATCCCGAAGCCCACATTATCTTTGGTTCAACTTTTGATGAGTCACTTGAAGGAAAAATCCGGGTATCATGTGTGGCAACGGGTATAGATGCCCAAGCTGCAAGTCTTCTCAGTAAATCACGTATTTCCGAACTTGAAAAAGAAATGAAAAACGCAAACCATCAATCAGTGGAAGAACTTTCACCTGTAATGAAGGATGACGTAGAGGTCACAACGTTTGCGAGTGAATATCAGGAAGATGGTGAGAGCTTTACATATTCTGAGGTAGAGGCAACGAATCATTTCTATTCAGAAGAACAATCTTATGAAGATTCTTATAAATACGCGGCCCCACAAAAGACAGAATCTAATGAAAGCGGAGCTTTCAGCTTATTCGATCGATTGATGGGCCGTAAAGGTAAGTCAAATCGAGGAATGCCAGCTAGCAGGATAGCAAAGTCAGATCAACCATCTGTTCAAGTAAATCCTGAAGCAGGATTCGAAGATGATGAATCTATAGAAATTCCTGCATTTCTAAGGCGCCAGTCAAATCGATAAGAGGAAGTGTCTTGGCGATAGGGACTCGGGCATTGGTAATGTTTTTCTTCGAAAAGCAGTGGGTTAGCGCGTATCTTCGATCCTCGTAATGCCGTGGAAACAAACAATTGTCATTGCTGATCTTGCGTAAGGCGAGGTAACGCAATCAACATTTATTGTCATTCCTTCTTTCGCGCACTAATGTCCGGGGAAAAGTTTGGCAAACAGACAGAACGTAAGGAAAGCTGTTGGCTTGGGGGTATAAAGAAGACAAGAGACTTAAATTCAATCCTCATGTCTTAACTACTAAAAAGCCTGTATAACTTATACCTCTCCCACAAGGGGAGAGGTATAAGTTTTGCAGCTTCAACTCTATTTTTTCAAGGATGAATTTTCCGCGGACACTAGTGCGCGAAAGCGGGAATCCAGGAGAAAACAGAAAGATGGATCCCCGCCTCCGCGGGGATGACAAAAGAAGGATGGGAATGGCAAAAGACGAACGAAGATGAAAGAGTGGAAATCGCAACTAACCATATGATAAAGAATAGATAAATTAGAAATTGTCATTCCCTGCTGTAGCGGGAATCCAGAAGAAAAGTTGATAGATGGATCCCCGCCTCCGCGGGGATGACAAAAGAAGGATGGGAATGACAAGGAATTAAAGTTGAACCAAACTAAAGATGTCATTAGCTATCTTGTGAAAATTAAAGATTCTTATCTTTTCTAACACTTTGTCCTCTCTGCTCTCCCGCATTGTCATCTCCGCGAAAGCGGGGATCCATTTTTCAGCTATTTCTTGGATTCTCGCTACAGCAGGGAATGACATTGGGGGTGGGGTTATGACAAGAGAAACAAGAAAATGACAATTAGAATTTTCGCCTTGTCA
>CAYRHD010000010.1:26403-63755 GCA_964424065.1 uncultured Alphaproteobacteria bacterium | reverse complement strand
TTCACTCCGTGATCCAAGCGTAGAGGTATCTTGCATATATTGTATAACTTTTCCAGCCCTCCACCAAAGGTGGAGGTATTGACTAATATAATAATGAAAATCAAACTTCCCCTTCTTACAGGGGAAGTTCCTTTGTTTTCGTATATGAAAACTTAAAAGAGCTTATTTCTTTTTATTGTTAGGGTGTGCCCACTTTTTAGGATGGCAATATCCATCTACGCATTTAAAGCCTTTTTTCTCACACTTATTATCTTTTCCACAGGGAGTTGCACACCATTTTCTAGAGGGATCAAAAATGCCGACCACGCATGTTGTTCCAGGGAACGCATTACAAACACTTGGTGAGGAAGTGCACTCGCGGCGTGGTTTGAAACGGCAATATCCATCGTAACATGTAAAACCAGAAGCACATGTTTTATTTTCTCCACACGGTTCCACACACCACTTCTTAGCTGAAGCTATAATACCTGGCATGCACTTTGTTCCAGAAAAGTGCTTTTTGCAATATTCTTCTGAACTGCATTCATGTGACACTGTTATTTCTTTCGTTTGTGCCATCGCATTTCCTTGACACAGGAAGAAAAACAAACCTGCGATGAGTAATGTTAAACTTTTCATAATGAAACCTCCTTTTTTGTTGTTATAATTTTAATAAATACCCAAACCTTGTAAATTTCAGAGAGAGACATATGTCCCTTTTTGTTTATTAAGTGAAGCCTCAGATTTTTCAATTTTTGGATATTTATTAATAATAGGGTCATTCTGAAACGCAAAAGTTGTCAAGCGTAAAAAAGAAAAAGTAATATTAAGTGTAATTTATAATAATTACGATTATTCTCCACAATACACTGTAAAAATAAGTGAATTTATAATTTAAAAATAATTTTCAATACTATTTCTATGTATCAAGATTCGTAGGATTTAATCATTAGATCGTTAACGAAATTTTTATATATATTGGTTAAAATAAAGAAAATGATTAGGAAGAGGCATTCAGCATGATCAACAAAATTGTTCCCATCACCTTACTCATAGGATTCATCTTTGTAACTTTCCCTGGCACTGTACTAGGAAAATCTGCTTGTCATAAATGCATGCAGGATTGTGAAAAGGTAATGTCTAAAAAGGCTTGTAAAAGAGGTATGTGCGGCCCTGTCTGCGGTTGGTGAGGAAGATATTTCTAAGTTATCAACCTTGCCGAAAACTGCACTGATAAATATCGGAAGCCTTATTTAGAAACCCTAAGATAACGATTAAGATCTCAATATGTTCTATTTATTCTCACGATAAATTTATTGTTTCTTTTTTGCTACTTTTGCCGTGTTCGTTTGAAACACGAAACGGGTATAAAACCAGCTAAGAGCCAATAGGCTGATTCCCAAACCGAAGAAAGATAAGACACGCAAGAGCCCCGCCAGCTCGGCTGCATCGTAGAGAAAAACTTTTCCCACACTCAAAATTACAAAAGCAAAAGAAGCAATCCGCAAGGTTTTATCTTTCTTTAAGGTCCCAAGGAATAATAGGACAAGCCCAATTAAAATCCACACCACAGAGTAGGTATAGATTTCTGCGTTACTCGCCTGATCTCCATTTAAATAAGCACCCTGGAAGAATTGCCTCACATTCAAGCTCACACAAACAAAGACAAGAACGAATAAACATACTTTCGTAAAGGGAATGAGGAATTCCATATCGACTTTTGCCATTTCTTTACTCGCAAAGAATAGCCAGATCATGGGTAAGCCATACATAAGAAGAAGGTAGTTAAGAATAGGAATTGATCCTACATAGGTCACAGACCAAAGAGGATTAGAGATCAGAAGGAATTCGAAGATAAGCTTAAGAAGCCCCAGGCCAAAAAGAATTATTCCACTGATCAACACGGCCTTTCTGCCGTATACTCTTCCAACCCACAGACAACCAAGGCCATAGAGGAAAAAAATATTCATCATGATACATGACGCAAGATAAGAGATATCTATAAGGTTAAACATGTAACCTGACAAATAGCTATAAAAGACAAGATTATTTGTCATTAACGTAATAAGCGCAATCGCACCACCCTCAAAAGACCCTACCAGTTTGTCATCTTTCTCTCTTCGAAGGAAAAGAGTAGATCCTACAAACAGTACTACAGGCAATCCTAAGTTTACCAATGACCAAGTTACTGTTGGAAAGAAAGAAAAATCTTTGCCATCAAAGAAAATTAATAAAAACTGATGAATGATATCAGGAATCAATAAGAGAGCAAAAGATCCTGCAAGAATGCCAGCAACAGGGCGGAGAGCTTTTATATTCACATATTGATTGAGCCAACAAATCACAAGGACTTGAGCAACCAAGGTTAACCTGAAGATATCCACTTCAAGAGACAAGAACAAACTGACAAACAAAAAGGTCGTTGCTGTCAGCACAAAACTTGCCAATAGTTTTTGTTTTTCTCCCTCTTGATCCGTATAGCGATTGAGGGTCTTTAAAACACATCCCAGCGACAAGATAAAAAGACCAAAAGCAAGAGCACTCCACAGGCTTGGATCTGTCGGTAGAAATACATCTCCCCCGATATGGTTACGGAACTTAAGATAAGCAACGCCATAATAGATCAAACTGGATACGCAAGCCAAAAGGCCCCAACGCAAAGGTTTTTGTGATTTCCACATGAGCCAAAACCCACTGACGCTAAAGAGAGCTGCAAACAAAATCAGTAAGGTTATCAAAATGGCCGTGTCTTCACCCTTCCAGGCCAAAAGTAAAAAAGCACTGAGGACAAGAGACACCCAGGGCACAAAGCCATAGAGCCTTTCATTAAAGTAAGAAAGAGCAATTCCTCCGGCTGTAAGGATGAGAAAAAGGCCTCCTTCCATCATTCCAAATTGGCTTTTCAACATGATAGTTGTCATAAATAGAAGGGCCCCGCCTAAAGAACAAATATTGAAAATGAGGGAATGTTGCTTGTTAATGCTTCCATTTTCCATTGCTTTCTTCGAACTCATAACGGCTGTAATACTAAAAGCCACGAGGAACAAATCTGCCCAGATTCCATCATCAGGGGCAAAGAAGAGGGCAAGCCATAAAAGGACCCACGTATATGTTCCCAAGAGAAGCGGAATTACAAGATACCACCAGTTTCTTTGCCTAATAACGAGAAAAAAGCTGGCTAAAATAAAGTATAAATACAAGAAGAAGAATGGCGTGTTGGGCTCTGATGAAGTGACAAGAGCAGGCGTTAAGAATCCGCTGATTAATCCTATTAAAGCAATTGAAGGACCTTGCCTTAAAGAAAGTACCACGGCCATAACTGTAACCGCGGCCATTCCCAAAAATCCAATGAGAACCGGAAGAAGTTCATAAAGACTTGTTGCTGCATATAAGGATGTATACAGCACCGCAATCCCCGCTCCGGAAAGAGCTTGAGAAATACGAATATTATTGGCAAATCGGGATCTACCTTGAACCCAATTTCCTACAACAATCATAGCTATACCAAATATGCCCGCCAGGAAGAGGCGAATTGACACAGAAAGAATGCCTGCCTCTATGGAATACTTCACTAAGAATAAGCCAGCTAATGCCAGAGCAATGCCCCCAATCCATACGGGTAGATTTTGAACCAAATTTCTTTCTAAATTGTAAGATTTGAAAATACTCTCTTTGGACTTTGACTTTTTAGTTTTGCGAGGAGCCTCAACAATCTGTTCCTCCAACGGTAACACTTCTTCTGACATTTCATGAATTGGTTCAGCAATCGTTTTTTGTTTTTTCTTTGGTTGTAATTGCTCAAGTCTATAACTCAACTCTTTAACGTCATGACTTAAACTTCGAATCCAAATCCATAGAACCCAAGGTAAGACAAGGGAAATGAAGGAAAATATACTTAAGAGTATAAAAAAGGAAATCATAGCCGCCCCTTAATTGGTCATTTTTATTGCTAGTCAGGATACACGAACTTATAAAATATGTTAAATTTTTATTCCATTTTCATGTGAAAGTTTACCTCTACAAGCAAATAAATTTAGAAAACTCACAAATTATCTAAGGAAAACGGAGAATCAAATAAAATTGATTACTTTATACACAGGAGTGAAGAATGCGTATTTTTCAGGAATTGGGGTCAAGAAAAAATTTTTGCACAAGACAAAAATTTTCTCTTTACATTAAAAAACTATTTTGATTCAGTTAGTTATTTTTGACTGCTTAAAAATGCATCACTTTAAAGGAAGGGCAGCTCAATCCTTAAAAAACTATTAAGACCCTCAAGCTATTCACAAACTTATCCACAGATTCCGTGGATTATTTTTGTTGGATGCATTCGTGAGATAGAAGTGCAGCTAAGCTATTCAGATAGCTACTCATTCATATAATTAATCACACTAAGTATGAAAAGAACTGAAAAGTAGACATTATTAACCGAAGAGGCCGCAGCAATGAATCTGTCAAACTCTGGTCGATACATTGCAGTCAATACTTGAGTCTGTTTGTTCAACCCATACTCTGAATAAGGGAGAAATCTCAAACCAGGAAAACCTGAATGTTCCGGTTGAAGATCAAAAATCATGGTTAAGGGAGTTAAATGACAACCTTCTGAAAGCAGATCAAATGAAGGAAATTGAAAGTAACCTACCATAGATAAAAGAGCTACGAAACCAAAGAAATGACTTCGCTTTTTCTGAGAGAAATCTTCGTCCATAGGCCGAAGATGACCAGTTTGACCAGGGGCGTCAAAATCTGGAAAATCCACATCATCACCTATAGGTGCCATCTGAGCAACCTGAGATTGCACTTGAACTTCTGCAGCTGGCTCTTCATTTTGAAGGGGAAAAGTAATTCGAAGAACACCGAAAGCTGTTCCTCCCGTTTCACGATCTTCTTCATTGACTATACTAATATCTGTTATCTCTGAGTGAGCCCTATCAATATAAAAGGAACAGCCTAAAATGAGCATCAACACAACCGTTGCTTTTTCAAAAAATGATTTAATTTTCATAATATAAGGCCCCAACTTTTAATCATTTATTTAACATATAACCTGAAAGAAATAAATGTCAATATTAATTCATAAAAACGACCCTGATAAACAAAAGAAACTCTATATGTAATCAATTTTTATAATCGTTTGTGTAATATCTATGTTTCTTCGTAAATAACTGCTATGAGTCGATAGAATGCGATCAGAGGAAACTGGCATATTGATGACCACAGAGCAAACTTCACTTGAAAAAGGCATCTCGACCATCAAAGAGTATGTCCGCAATCTCCCCCAAAGTCCAGGCGTTTACCGGATGATAAATGGCCGAGATGAAGTGGTTTATGTGGGAAAAGCCAAAAATCTGAAAAAGCGGGTTACAAACTATACCCAGCCCGATCGCTTGACGATTCGCCATCAACGTATGGTTGCTGAAACAGAGCGCATGGAGTTTGTGACAACTCATACAGAAGTTGAAGCCTTACTTCTTGAAGTAAACCTCATTAAAAAGCTTTCCCCTCGTTACAATATCCTTATGAAAGACAGCAAATCTTTTGCTTTTATCCGCATTACGGGGGATCACCTCTACCCTCTTCTCACTAAGCATCGCGGCGCTCGCAACTTACCGGGAGATTACTATGGTCCTTTTGCTTCTGGCGAAGCGGTGAACACAACGCTGACTGCCCTCCATCGGGCATTTCTCTTGCGCTCTTGTCCGGATACGGTTTTTGCTAATAGAAAACGGCCATGCCTACAATATCAAATCAAACGATGTAGCGCCCCTTGTGTCAACTATATTTCCCAAGAGGATTATCAAAAGCTAGTTTATGAAACGAAAGATTTCCTTGCGGGAAAAACGAATGAAATTCAAAAGAAGCTTGCGGAAAATATGACGAACGCGAGTGAAGCTAAAGACTATGAAAAAGCCGCTATTTTCCGGGACCGGATTCGCGCTTTAACAGCAATTCAAGCCCGACAAACTATCTTCACAAATGTCATTCATAACGCCGATATTTTTGCCATTGTCTCTTTGGGTGGGCAAACCTGTGTGCAACTTTTTGTCTTTAGAAATGGCTCAAATTATGGAGCCTATGCCAGTTTTCCTCTTCATGGGGAAGGCAGTTCACTCGATGAAATACTTGAGGCAACTATTACCCAGTTTTATGAAGACTCCCCTCCTCCCCAAGAAATATATGTGAACTGCCTGCTTCCCCAACGGAAACTAATGGAAGAAGCCTTTACTCAAAAATTGGGAAAGAAAGTGTCTCTTCGATTCCCTCAGTCTGGGGCTAAGCTTGAAATTATGCACCATGCTGAAACCAATGCGAAGGAAGCCATCGAACGCCATCTTGCGGAAAAGGCTTCCCAAGAGAATCTTCTCCATAGCTTTAAAAATCAGTTCAACTTGTCCGTTGTTCCCCAGCGCATTGAAGTATATGACAACAGTCACATTCAGGGAGCTTCACCCATTGGAGCGATGATTGTGGCAGGGCCTGAAGGATTCATTAAAAATGCTTATCGCAAATTTAATATTCGGAGTACCGACATAACGCCGGGAGACGACTATGGAATGTTGCGGGAAGTCTTAACGCGACGCTTTTCAAAAGCCCTTGCCCGAGACAAGAATGATACCCAACTATGGCCAGATGTGGTCTTAATTGATGGCGGCAAAGGACAATTGTCGACCGCACAAGCTACCTTTGATGACCTGGGGATTTCGGATGTGCAGCTCATTGCGATCGCTAAGGGGCCTGAGCGCAATGCGGGCCGTGAAACTTTTTTCCTCCCCGATCAAGAACCTTTTCAACTTCCCATGCAAGATAAGGTCCTTTACTACCTTCAACGCTTGCGTGACGAAGCCCATCGTTTTGCCATTGGCACCCATCGCAAACGACGCATCAAAGCCATTTCTGAATCGAAACTGGATCAAGTCCCAGGCATTGGACGAACACGCAAAAAAGCGCTCCTTCAACATTTTGGATCAATCAAAGCCGTGGAAGGCGCAGGCTTGAAAGATTTAGAAATGGTTGAAGGGGTCAGTAAAAGCCTTGCAAAAAAAGTATATGATTTTTTCCATGAAAGCAGCTAGAGTGGTGTTGTAGGGAAAACGAATATTAAAAACAACTGTATGAAACCAGCAACCATACCTAATATTTTAACATTTCTAAGAATTGCATTGATACCCGTTGTCGTGTGTCTATTCTATTTTGATCGCCCCTTAAGTAATTGGTTGGCGGCTTCCTTTTTCATTCTGGCTTGCATCACAGATTATCTGGATGGCTATTTAGCTCGAACACTTAAACAAACGACCCGTTTTGGTGTCTTCCTTGATCCTATTGCTGATAAGCTTTTAGTAGCTGCAACGATTCTCATGCTTGTTGGTTTTAACCGTATTGAAGGCCTTAGTCTCATACCGGCCATTATTATCTTGTGCCGTGAAATCCTTGTTTCCGGTCTTCGTGAGTTTCTTGCGGAAGTTCATGTGTCCGTTCCTGTTACACAGCTGGCTAAGTGGAAAACAGGGATTCAAATGACAGCCTTGAGCCTATTGATTATTGAAGAACTCCCTGTATTTCCTATTTCCTTGGAGGTTCTCGGGCTTATAGGACTTTGGATTGCAGCACTTCTCACACTTATCACAGGGTTTGACTATCTCCGAGCAGGCCTGAAGCACATGGAAGAATAAGCCTAGAGAATTTTTCTCATAAAGTAACAGTCACGCCCACAGGTCCATTCAGAAACAGATCCAATAAAATCAAATCCCATCTTTTCATAAAAGGTGGGTGCTTGGAAATCAAATGTATACAATTGAATAACCTTGCATCCTTTAGATCGACAATACACCTCAAGCTTTTGAAATAACTGTCGTCCCAATCCCTGTCCACGATAAGGTTCATCAACCCATGTAAACTCCACTCTGGCATGATCCAAGAAAATAAGTCCGTTCAGACCTGCAATGATCTTTGAATTTTCATCACGAATCGTTAGTGAAAAAGGATGATCTGTTCTTTGTCCAAAATACAGTTCGTTGAATGCTTTGATTCGTTGCCACAGAGTCTCACGAATTTCAGCATCATTGGTTTCATCGAGAATAATTTTATAATTTGTTTGACCGACCATGATATCTCCTGATCAAAGAATAGCGTATTTGAACTGTTAAATCACTCAGAAGAATTAAATTTTTAAATTTCCTACTAGAAATATGATCACGTCTGGGGTATACACACCCCTATGGGGCGATTAGCTCAGCGGGAGAGCGTCTCGTTTACACCGAGAGGGTCGGGGGTTCAAATCCCTCATCGCCCACCATAATTTTATGAAAAATAATGATTTTTCTAAAGTTCCCGTTTTAAAACTTAAAATCATTTTGTCGCCAACAAAAACACCATATTTAAACTTTTTCTCTATTCATTTAAAGTTATTAAAATGTTTCATATTCATAGTGAACGTCATGGCAGAATTTTTACAATGCCCTTAAAACTCGTACTCAAAACCATTGGATGGATCATTGTTTTTCTTATCATCAGTTCCATCATTGGGAATGTTACCCAATCTAATATGGATTGGTATAGCACCCTCATCAAATCTTCTCTTACCCCACCACGCTATGTTTTTCCGATTGCTTGGACATTTCTTTATACCCTCCTTGCCATTGCAGGCTCATTGATTTGGGAACATAAGGATCATGAAAATGGCAAAAAACATCTTCAGCTTTTTGCTGGGTACATGGTGATGAATTGGGCCTGGAGTTTTATCTTCTTTATGGGCCACCTCATCACTGCCGGCTTTATCTGGATCATCTTGTCTGAAATTGTGTTGCTTTTGCTTTTCATAGTTTTATGGAAATACAAACAAAAAGTGGAAGCGTTACTCATACTCCCAACATTCCTGTGGGGTGCTTTTGCAGCTTACCTCAATGGTTATATTGCAATCATGTCCTAGCATTTCGAGATGGACTTTCATGAAAAAGTCATCTTACTTTTAATTCATCATAGGCATTCTTCATACAAACAAACAACTTACAAATATAAAATTTTAGATAATTTTTAAATATTGACATATCTCTCATATTTTATTTATAGCTGCTTCATTAACAATAAATGGAGTAATATGATGTTCAATAAATATATGGTTATGACCGCTCTTTTAGGCACTTGCCTCATGGCTACAACCGTTCAAGCAATGGATGATGAAAATAGAGATAATCTCAATGTTTTGCCTGTACCCGCTCCGCGCGATACAAACACACAAGCTGACTGGCGTGATAGAGATCGTCTACTTAATCAACGGTCTATTGAATACTGGCAAAAGAAATCACGTAAGCATCCTAAGGAGTTTCGCGTTGTTGATGGCGTACTGCAAGTTTACGGTTAATACGAAGAGGAGGGACACAGTCCCTCCCTCATCTCTCCCTCGCGTAACATTTTTACGACAACATCTGCCCTATTTTAAATCTTGACTGGACAAGCCCGCTAAAAGTGTGGGAGATACTAGAAAAGCATTCAAGATATATGACCTATGACGAAATCTGAGACTCAAATACCATCGATTCCTATAAGCATTTGGGCTTTGGGTTGGGTGTCCTACCTCATGAAGGTCTCATCCATCATTATTTATATTATCAGTCCTCTTTTTGTGACTCACGTTTTAGGTGCCAATGCGTTTGTTGTCGGTCTTTTAGAGAGCTTTGTTGAAGCAATTACCCTCGCCAGCCGTCTTTTTGCGGGTGTTCTCAGCGACCTCATCCACAAAAGAAAAAGCATCATTGCTGTTGGTTATGTGATGGCTTTCATTTCTCGCCCTATTTTAGCCCTTTCCACAAATATCAGCGGTGTCTTTTTGGGACGTGCCTTTGATCGCGTTGGGAATGGGTTAGATGCAACCCCAAGAGATGCTCTTGTCGGCGATCTTGCTCCTTCTGAAATAAAAGGTGCTTGTTACGGTCTGCGAGAATCTCTATCCCGCATGGGCTCTTTTTCAGGTGCCATCATTGCCGTTGGTTTACTCTGGTACACGCATAACAATTATCCACTCGTGTTTTGGATTGGCTCAATCCCAACGCTTTTAGCCCTCTTTGTATTGCTGATTTTCGTCAAAGACCCTATCAGCAAAGAATTCCAAGAAAAGAAAAAGAAAGACAAAAAAATTAAATTTGAGGACATCCTTCATTTGCCCCTCCCCTTTTGGTTGATCCTTATATTAAGTGGCCTCTTTATGATGTCCAATTTTTCCGGCGCTTTCTTGATCCTCAGAACAGGCGATACGGGTCTTGCAACATACCTTATTCCTCTGGTGATGGTTGTTCAAAATATTGCAACAGCCCTCACGGCTTACCCCGTCGGCTATCTATCGGATAAAATCGGCAGAAAATCCATGATGGCTGTGGGCATTTTCCTGCTCATTCTTTCTGATATCTTTCTCGCAACTGGCGATAGTCTTTATATGATTCTAGGGGGTGTATTTTTATGGGGGGCCCAAATGGGTATCACCCAAAGTATTTTAGCGGTTCTTATCGCTGATGCGTGTCCTGAATCTCTCCGTGGTACAGGATTCGGTTTGTATCATGTGAACAATGGAATTTGCTTGATTATCGCAAACTCCCTTTCCGGTTGGATCTGGACAACATCAGGACCCAATATCATGTTTCTGACCAGTGGCGTCATTGCTCTGGTTTCTAGCTTTGTGTTACCTTTTATTCATAACAAACGCGCTTAAGCTTTTTTTCGCTGTCTCAACTTGTTCCAATAGTCAATTCGCTTTTGGACTTCCCGCTCATACCCTCGTTCCACAGGATGATAAAAGGTTTGACGCGACAGGGTCTCAGGGAAGTAATCTTGGCCTGAAAATCCTTCAGGTGTGTCATGATCATATATATAGCCCTCTCCGTACCCTTCTGTTCTCATCAATGAAGTTGGAACATTCAAAATATGTTTGGGTGGCATTACAGAACCGGATTTTCGAGCAGCCTTCATCGCTTGGCCATAGGCTTTATAAAGAGCATTCGACTTAGGTGCTGTAGCTAAATAAACAAGTGCTTGCACAAGAGCCAATTCTCCTTCAGGAGACCCCAATCTTTCATAAGCTTCCACCCCTGCCAGAGCTTGAGGAAGGGCTTGAGGATCAGCTAGTCCAATGTCTTCAGCCGCAAACCGGATCATGCGACGGCCTATGTAAAGAGGGTCTTCCCCCCCTTCTAACATGCGAGTAAACCAATAAAGGGCCGCATCAGGATCGGATCCGCGTAAAGATTTATGCAGAGCACTGATAAGGTTGTAATGCCCTTCTTGAGCTTTGTCATAAAGAGGAGCACGCTTCATGACGATTTCAGTTAATCCCGATAGTCCCAGAGGTTCAGAGGGTGTTTCTTCTGAGATAACCTCCACAAGATTTAACAGAGAGCGCCCATCTCCATCGGCAAGTTCCAACAAAAGAGTTCTCGCTTCATCCGTCAACGGAAGGTCTCTTTTGAGATGAGATTCCGCAGACTGCACGATTGCCTCCAAATCATCAATAGAAAGCCGATGCAAAGAAAAAACCTGACAGCGAGACAACAAAGCGCCATTGAGCTCGAACGAGGGGTTTTCTGTTGTTGCCCCCACAAGGGTGATGACGCCTTTTTCAACATAAGGTAGAAAACTATCCTGCTGCGCTTTGTTAAATCGATGGATTTCATCCACGAACAAAAGTGTTGTATTACCCATATTGAAGTGAGTTTGAGCCGCATCAAACACTTTGCGAAGATCGCTAACTCCTGAGAAAATTGCTGACAACGAAACAAAGGGAAGATCACAACTTTTAGCAAGGATGTGGGCGAGCGTTGTTTTCCCTGTTCCAGGAGCTCCCCAAAGAATCATAGAATAAAGTTGCTTCTTTTCAACCATCCGAGAGAAAGGCTTACCAGGACCAATCAGGTGCTTTTGCCCCACGACTTGGTCAAGGGCCTGAGGACGGAGTCGTTCAGCAAGAGGAACGGAAGATTTTATCACTAACTACGAACCTGAAAGCTAAGGCGATGTTTTCCTCGCCTCATAACAATGTCCCATTGTTTTTGAGCTCCTCTCAAGTGTTCCAATGCCTGCTCAACATTCCTGATTTTATGATTGTTAATCGACTCCAATAAATCCCCTGGTTTGACACCAAGTCGCGCAGCAACCCCTCGCTGAGCAACCTCTTTCACAATAACCGCCTGAGTCATAGGACTGATTCCAAGTTTATTAGCAAGTTCTGGAGAGAGAGTCTCTATGGTTGCCCCTTTAAGTGGACTTTTTTCTTTGATCAAAATAGGTATGGATTCCTTAGGACTTACTGGCGCATTCAAAACAACTGGGATGACCTCTTTACTTCCTCCTCGAAGGATGGTGAGTTGAGCCGTCGCGCCAACAGAAGATGTAGCAATCAAATAGTCTAAAGCTGCATCATCTTCAACGTCTTTTCCATCCATAGCCAAAATAAAATCTCCCTCACGCAATCCAGCTTTATCTCCTGGTCCATTGGGATAAACCTCGGTGACGATTGCCCCAAATGGGCGAGGGAGTCCAATTTCTTTCGAAATCTTATCATTAATGGGGATAATTGTGAGGCCCAACCAAGGACGGGTAATTTTTCCTCCATTTTCCAGGCTTGCAATGACGGGAATTGCTAAGTCGATGGGCACGGCAAAACCAATTCCCATAGACCCACCCGTTTTTGAATAGATCGCCGTATTCAGACCAACAAGTCTTCCGTCGGTCGTAATCAAAGCTCCCCCTGAGTTTCCTGGATTGATGGCGGCATCGGTTTGAATAAAGGATCGGAAGTCACTAATGCCTTCCTGGCTTCTAGCAAGTGCAGAAACAATGCCGCTCGTCACTGTTTGCCCTACCCCAAATGGATTTCCAATAGCAAGAACGATATCCCCGACTTCTAAGTGTTGGTGTGGGTGAATCTCGAGATATGGAAAATTGGAACCTCCTTCAAGTTTTAGGAGGGCCAAATCTGTTTTTTTATCAATAACCACAAGCTTAGCCACGTATTCCCTTTTGTCAGCCATAACAACACGAATAAGATCTGCATTTTCAATCACATGATAGTTTGTCAATACAAGTCCATCAGCATTCACCAAAATCCCCGAACCCAGCGAATTTTGGTCTCTATTTTTGTCGGGATAGAGGTTATCATAAAATTGTTTGAAAAATGGGTCCTCCATAAAGGGAGAACGGGGGTATTGATCTTTTGATCGTTGAACGGCAAAGATATTTACAACAGCAGGTGCTACCTTTTTAATGACAGGAGCAAAACTTAAGGTGATTTCTTCCCGAGCCTGAGGAACAGTTTTGATAACTTCCTTCACGACAGGCACTTCTTTAACAATGACTTTTTCATTACATGCAAGTAACGAGCAACAACTGATGAGCACCAAACAACATTTTAAAAAGTTCATGATTTTCCTCTGATTTTGAAAAAAGCTAGCTAAATGCTACCATTTTTTTTGGAACGGCAAAAGGCTTTTAATTCTTATTGATTCACAGGATAACTATGTCTATAGTCAAGCCGTTCGGAGCGTAGCGCAGTCTGGTAGCGCACCACGCTGGGGGTGTGGGGGTCGTGGGTTCAAATCCCGCCGCTCCGACCATTAAATAATAGATCCATACCTTAGGCGGAGGTAACATACTACCGCATCTTTTTTCTCAAGAAATCCCTTGACAGCAGAGAACTATCGATATAAATATCCATTCACTTGGTCTTTAACCATAGGTGGAGAAAAATGAAAACTTACTCTATGAAAGCCAGTGAGATCGATAAAAAGTGGTACGTTATTGACGGCACGGATCTTGTTTTGGGACGCCTTGCCTCTATCGTTGCAAAGTATTTGCGCGGTAAACACAAGCCTACTTTTACACCTCACATGGATTGTGGCGATCACATTATCGTGATCAATGCTGAAAAAATTCGTCTAACCGGCAATAAACTCACCGATAGAAAGTTCTATTGGCATACGGGTTATCCAGGTGGAATCAAAGAACGGACAATGAAGCAACTTCTTGAAGGGAAATATCCAGAAAGAGTGGTCTTCAAAGCTGTTGAACGTATGATTACACGCGGTCCATTGGGACGTCAGCAAATGAGAGCCCTTAAAATTTATGCGGGACCTACCCATCCTCACGAAGCACAAAATCCTCAAGTGTTAGATGTAGCTTCAATGAACCCTAAAAATAAAAGGAGTGACTAAGAATGGCAAAAGTCAGCCTTGATACTCTCAAGTCAGCCGTTTCAGAAGCAGAAGCGCCACGCCTTGAAAAAGAAAAGGAATTACCAGCACCAAAGATTGATGCCCATGGTCGTTCCTATGCGACAGGAAAAAGAAAAGACGCAATTGCCCGCGTTTGGATTAAACCAGGCTCAGGTAAAGTTACGGTCAACGGACGTGAAGGCAAAGCTTATTTTGCCCGCCCTGTTTTGCAAATGTTAATGAATCAGCCCTTTGCCATCACAAATCGTCAAGATCAATATGATGTGATGTGCACAGCTTCTGGCGGTGGACTTTCTGGTCAAGCAGGCGCTATCCGCCATGGCATTAGCAAAGCCTTGACTTATTATGAACCAGCTTTGAGAACCATCTTGAAAAAAGAAGGATTTCTTACCCGCGATGCTCGTGTGGTTGAGCGTAAGAAATATGGTCATAAAAAAGCGCGTCGGAGCTTCCAATTCTCCAAGCGTTAAGATTATGTTTCCTTTTGTTGGAAAAGAGAGCCTCGGCTCTCTTTTTTATTGCCTCTCACATCCAATTATCCTTTACTTTATAAAAAAGGATATCCCATGAAAATATACTACATCACACTGAATACCTCGGATGAGGCCAAAAAGATAAGTCACGCACTTCTCTCTCTCAAACTTGCCGTTTGCACCAACTGGTTTCCTATTACGTGCGCTTATCGCTGGGAAGAGGAAATCAAAGAAGAAAGCGAAGTGGTATTAATTGTAAAAACTCAAGATGGGCTCAAGGAGGATATTGAAAAACTCATTGGTGAGCACATCACCTATAATAACTTTATGGGTGAGCTCGATGTGCGTTCCGTCAATAAAGGCTTTCTTACCTGGCTCAATCATGAAGTTCCTTGTAAGGGGTAAGTGGTGGAATCAAAATGTCCAGCCCAAGCTCGTTGCTAGTAAATAGTGATTTCGTTTTTGGTTGCCATTTAAATGTTGAAGAATGGGAATACCAACACCAAACTGAAAGATAATTTTCTCGGAAGAAACCCACACGGAAGGCGTCAGGTAAACGATATTCCCTCCAGAGTTCCGATCTTTTGTTCCTTTAACTTTATCCTTGTCCGTGTATTGGCCATTCAACTCCAAAAGCCACATAAACAACCACTTATCCTGAAGGGTGCAGATGTTTCTCCCAAGACCCGCTTGATAGAGAAAAGTATTACCAAATTTGGTATGATGATGAGAAGTGGTGAACTGGATCCCATGAGAGGTGAAGCCATACCAATCTGCATATAGTCTCTCATAGGTTAATCCGCCAAAAAAGCTGGGTGAGCCTACGCCCGTTACGGGGTCTTTTTTTGTTGATCCTGTGGGGAACGTCATGTTGGTCACAACCGTTGCTTGTTCCTCATAACGATAAGTTGAATGCGAGTAAAAAGCCTGCTCAAACTGAATATATAGGTCTTCCCAACCTGAAGAATGAGCCTTATTTTCTTTATACCCAAGAGCGACGGGAAAATTTAATAAAACCGAAAAATCATCAGTTACTCCGTATAAAAGAGCGGGAGTCGAATCAATTGTATGTTTTTTAAAGCCATACGTAGCCGTACTTGAAAGAAACAACTGGGCTTGGCCTTTGTCGATGATAGTTTGCCCAAAACTAAGAAGTGGAGCTATATATTGTGTCGTCGGCAAAATAAAATTTCCAACTTTGGGAGGCATTTCATGAGTGATTTCACTTTCAGAGCACAACCCATCAACAGAAATAATGGTCAACAAGGACGAAAAAAATATACTGGAATAGATAGTCTGCCGAAAGTTCAAGAGTTCCTCTTATGCATTGTTTTTATAAATTACACACATTTTTCATATATCTGAAAGAGAACATTTTTCCAATTTGAGTTTTCTATTCTCTTGGTGATTCTGTGAGTTTCTGTCATAATAATAGAGATGAAAATTAAAAAAATCCTGATCATTTCCTTTCTTATCTCCTCTTTCTCGACACTGGCTAACGCCACTTCACTACTTCGTATTGTTGGCTCATCTGCTGTTTTTCCCTTTGCGGCGACTGTAGCTGAACACTTGAGTTATAAAACAAACATCTCTGTCCCTTTAATTGAAGGCATAGGGACTGGCGCAGGTATTAAACTTTTTTGCGGGAGTCTCCAAGGACCTGATGGAGCCATCACATCGCGCCCAATGACAGCAAAAGAAAAGAAGCAATGTCAGGACCATGGCATATTTTTTAAAGAATTCAAAGTAGGACAAGACGGCCTCATACTGATCCAAAGCCATCAAGCAACCCCTTTCTCCCTCAACTTAACAATTCTTGCTTCTGCTCTCCTACAAACGATTCCAAAGGAGCATGAATGCATCCTCAATCCATATCAATCTTGGGATGAAATCAAAGCCGATTTACCTTCATACCCAATAAAAGTTATTGGACCTGCGCCTACCTCAGGCACTTACGATGTATTAGTTGAAGCAATCGAAGGGCCTTGCGGGTCTTTGCTACGACAAGATGGCCAATATGTTGAAGCCCCCGCAAACGAAAATTTAATTATTCAAAAAGTGCTCAATGCACCCCAACGTGTAGGTATTGTCACATTTAGCTTTTATGAACAAAACAAAAACAAACTCCGCGCAATGCCTATAAATGACGTTCGGCCAACACTTGCTTCTATACAGAAAGGAACTTATCTTTTAAGTCGCCCCTTGTTTCTCTATATTAAAACAAACCCCAACCCTGAATTTCCCAATCGGAAAGCCTACGTTATGGAATTTACATCAAATGCTGCCATCGGTGACAAAGGATACCTAACAAAAAAAGGACTTGTGCCTCTCTACACTGATGAACAAAAAGTCATGCACGATCGTGCTACATCACTGACTCCAGAGAGGGCTTTATGAGATCCATTTTGTTTGAACGAAGTCTGCGCTACTTTTTCTTTCTCTGTGCTTTGATCGCCATCATCATCACTGTTGGTATTGTCGGTTCTTTATTAGGAGAAGCTCTTCGCTTTTTTTCACGAGTTTCCCTGATTGATTTCTTATTCGGATTGACCTGGGCACCTCGAACTCTTCCCTCAGGAGAAACAACAGGGTTTGGTGCAGTTCCTCTCTTTACTGGTACAGCCCTAATTACCTTGATTGCTCTTCTTATCGCCGTCCCCTGTGGCATTATGGTTGCCGTGTATTTGTCTGAATACGCAAGCTCAAAGGTGCGACATATCTTTAAACCACTCCTCGAAACGTTGGCTGGTATTCCCACCATTGTTTACGGCTTCTTTGCAGCAACAACTCTTTCTCCACTCATGAGAGAATTCGGCGAGTTATTTCATCTCTCTGTTTCTAGTGAGAGCGGGCTTAATGCTGGAATTGTGATGGGCATCATGATTCTTCCGTATATGTCATCTCTTTGTGAGGATGCCTTTCACAAGCTTCCTTTAAACCTTCGGGAAGGATCTATGGGACTGGGCGCAACTTCGTCTGAAACTATTCTTCTCGTTCTGTTACCTGCAGCTTTCCCCAATATCATTGCTGCATTTTTACTGTCCCTTTCTCGCGCAATCGGAGAGACCATGATCGTCGTCATGGCCGCCGGGCTTGCGGCTAACCTAACTTTCAATCCTTTAGAATCTGTCACAACCGTAACTGTTCAAATCGTGAATCTTTTAACGGGCGACCAAGAGTTTGACAATGCAAAAACACTGGCCGCATTTGGACTTGGAATTGTTCTATTTATATTAACTTTTTTGCTTAATATCTTGGCTCTTTATGGGATAAAAAGGTACAAGAGAATTTATGGATAATGATAGTGAAGCACAAGATCTTTCCGGTGTTATCCAGAGAATGGGTAAGTTGTAGGTGGATGAACACCCAATTTTCTATAAAGTTGAAACAATTTTTCTTCTTCAATCGTCCAATTATATAGGTTTTGTATGGCTTTTATTCCATCCTTATTTCTATCAACACAGCCTTTTTGAGTTACCTGAATTAACGCTTTACGAATAGCCACTGGGTCTAAAGGATCAATAAAATAGATATCTCTAAAATCCACCAATAATTCCTGCCAATAAGCAAAATTTGAAACCACGAGGGGAAGTCCTGCTGAGATATACTCAAAGACCTTAATCGGAAGACTTTTTATGTAACTTCTTGTAGGGTGTAAAATGCATATCCCAGCAGCAGATGAACCAAGGATTTGATTGATTTTTTCTCTACCTATATGACCAAAATAAACGACATTATCCCAACCTTTTTCTCTTTCAAGCTCTTCTAAAAGACTTGTGGGACAAATTTTTCCAGCTAAGTTTAAAGTAATATCAGTGCCTTCTAAAGCTTTTACAAGCTCACAGATCCCTCTTGTTTTGCTAATGCTACCTAAATAACAGACAACCTTGTCCTGCCGTTTTTGCAAAGAAAGAGCTTGAATATCGGCAAGCTCTTCTAACAGTGGATAGTTATTTACATTGATCGTATTGACATTCCGCTTGAGAAAGATATCTGTAATATAAGGCGTTGCACAAACAATTCCATCAAATAAACGAGAGGAGATGTTTTCTATCCCCTTAACGACAGAAGAGACGAGCGATCTAAGATAGAATGAAATCCAATGCTTATCCATTATTTGGGATGGAACGTCCTCATGAACATCATATATGACCTTTTTGCCGAAAAACTTTAAAAGTAAACCGATAGGAATTAACTCAGGATCATGAAAATGATAAAGATCGGAACGTGTTTTTAGAGCCTCAGAAAAAGCCTTAAAAGGCTTTATAAGCATACGCTTGAAACGATTGTCGTATTGTTTGAGAGGGATAATCGTGACCTCTTCAATAACTTCTTTTTTATCATGTGTTATAATTAAATTAACCTGAAACCCACTCTTTACTAACGACTTACACTCCTTGTGAAAAATTCTGACGTCAGAAATAGGATGAACAGTACTTATATGAGTTACAATTGGCTTTTTCAATTTCATTTAGCAAATAGTCGTTAATTAACGTGGTGCCCGCTGCCAGACTCGAACTGGCACGGGGTTTCCCCCGACAGATTTTAAGTCTGTTGTGTCTACCATTCCACCAAGCGGGCACGGGCAAAACCATACCTCTTTCCTATCCAGTGTGCAAGAGGTCATTCATTTTAATGTAGAAGTTGGAGGTGAAATTCTAGCTATTAAAAAAATTAAATGACCTTCTTAAATCCCTGTTGAAGAATACTTTTTGAGATAAACAGAATCCTTTGGGAAATGATCTATTAAACATTGGTGAGCTCTCATTAAATAGTCTTTTGACTTTTTCTTATGTTCTTCTGCTTTCTGTCCTGTTTCTAACTCGGCTTTTTGGTCATAAAGATCCGCTAAGGCTTCAGAAACGAGATAAGCATCTGAAGAATTAGTGGCTATCAAAATTTCTAATGAAATTTGGAGCAATGGTTCAGCCTTCGCCAGGTTTCTTTGAAACAAATAAACCTTACCTATATTTCCCAACACTCTGCCATATTGGACGTGCTGATTCCCATAATACGTTTCATAAACGCTTAAGCTTTGGTTGAGATTATCTAGCGCACTTTCATATTCTCCCATTTCTCCTTTCAAAATGCCCAAATAATGTGTTGCCTCAGCAAGCCTAATTTTGTTGTCAGGGTGGATTTGTTTGAGAATTTTATAGCCTTCTTCGATATGAGCTTTTGCTTTTTCGTAATCTTTTAATTTTCGATAAAGATTTCCCAAAAGCAAAGAACAGTATCCTCGTTCATTGGATGTTTTAACAGGCCAAAGAATCTTGAGACTTTTTGTCAGCAACTCTTCGGCTTTCTCAGGATAGCCGAGCTCTCCATATATATTTCCTAAATGGGAACCCGACCATCCAATCATAAGAGGATTTTCATTATTGTTTTGTTGATGCAGGCGATAGCATTCTTCTAAATATTCTTTTGCTTTGACATAATCTGTGGAAAACCAATAGGCAACTCCCATATATGTCAGAGCTTCCGCATAGTGAGTATTCGCTCTTGGAAGATCTTTCTTCAGTAATGTAAGAGCTTGCGTCAGAAGTTCGATCGCTTTCGCATAATTCCCTAAGTCACGATAAGTATTCCCCAGATAGACTAGAGTGCTTCCAAGCTCCTTTTCAAGACCGGCGCGTTGTTTGCAAAGCACAAGACTTTTCTCGAGCGATGCTTTTGAGTTTTGATAATCTCCTAATTCTCTTAAAGCATAGCCTAAAAACATGAGTGGTCGAACGATGGCAATATCTCCCTTTCGGTAAGCTTCATCCAGTCCAGCATTTTTTAAACAGATTTTAGTTTTTGAAGAATCACCAATCTGTTGATATAAGGGTGCTAAAATCCATTTCATAGAGTTATGCACAGATTTTGAGAGTAAGGCTTGATGGCTTTCAAACTTTTCATAATGGCTTTGCAGGAGTTTAATCAAAGTATGATTCTGTTGATCGCTCGCTTTTTCCGCAAAATTTTTCAGAGCTTTAGAAGTTTTTGTTGTTGAGGCTTGCATTTTTTCTGAACTTAATTTCTTTTGAAGATGGGCAAGTGCAATACTTTGTGTGCTTCGGTGAATGGACACAGTGGAAATTTGGTCAGCCTCTAAATTATTTTCATTTGTAATAAGTGAATATTTTTTTAGCCTAAAAATAAAGTCATCCACAATGAAGCTATTTATATGGGCTTTGAGCAGATCAACGGGGATATTTTGAGAGTCAATCATGCTGATCAAGAGTAAAAGTTCAGCAAACTCTGGACGCGTTTCTATGAGCTTTTTGATTGATAAGCTGACGATACTATAACGGGTTTTAAGATATTCTCCATTTTCTTTCAAAAGTTGTTCTTGAACTTTGAGAAATTCATTATGGTACGAGTTTAAACTATCAAGGTAAGCTTCAAAAGGTATATGAGTTGATTTTAAGTAATAAGCTGCAACTGAAACATCCAAAGGATAGGAGGGGATGTTGCTTAAAAAGTTGATGACTTCATGATTCTGAGCAATCTTGGGGTCATGGTCTTTACCCTGATTAATAATTTTTAAGAAGAACGCCACTTTTTGCTGAGCAGACAATTCACCGATGTGAAGCGACGAATTCACAAATTTATTGTTTTGAACGTTTTTATCACGGGTTGTGATAAGTACTTTCCCTGGCCCCCATGTTTCAACATCATGAGGAAAATAGTTTTGGATGTCAGCAAAAGTTTCAACGTTATCAAAGATAAGAAGCCAGTTTGGGGTTAACTTTAAATGTTCTTTTACGAAACCTAGAACTTTCTTTTCTTTCTCACGAAGGCTTCGAATGCTCTGAATCTCTTGAAGAACTTCTTTCTCCTGTTGATTTTTAGCAAGAGCACTTGCTAGAGCTTCAAAGGAATTTCTTAAGCTCTCAGGAGTTTCAGCATTAATTTCCCAAATGATATTGTTCTTTTGTACATGGGCAAACATTCGCGCGAGTGTCGTTTTCCCCGCTCCCCCAGGGCCTATAAGGGCAATGGTATGAATACCTTTCTGTCCTTTGAATTTTTCTTGGAGTTGTTTCATAAGTTCGGGTCGCTCTAATAAAGCATCCTGGACAGGAATCAGGAGGTCAGAACGAATGGTATTTTCAGGAGCTGTATTTTGATACCAGGTAAAAGCTAAGCCTAAAGAAATAAATAAAAAACCTACGAAGCAAACTAAACTGATTCTACCTCTTTTTCCTATCGTAGTTATCCAAGTATCTTTTTTTTGTCTGACATCTTCTCTGCCGAATTCAATCGTGTTTCCACCTGTTCTGATACTCTCTTGTAGCTTTAAAAGCAGATCATCCAATCCAGAATTAGGATTTAATTGCTGGAAGATCTGTGACATAGCAGTATAAAAACGAATGGTTTTATCAAGATCTAGGTGAGAACTTCGGGGGAGGCTTAAATCTTCTTGGAAATGACCATTTTTATAAATAACAAGAAAATCATCTGGATTATTTAATTCTTTAGCTTTGATCGTATCCACATTCTTTTTGAGTTCTTGAGGAAGAATAAAAAGAGTGGGAACTTCAGTGACTTCATTTAAAATTGTTGCAAGATCTGAGGGAGCCTTTGATAATTGAACAGCGGGCTTTAATCCCGCTAATTCTAGAACGTTTTTGACTTGAGTATAACTCTCTCCATTTGGTTCTTCTATGTTCCAATGGATAATTTTGATAGAAGTAGGTTCTGCATTTCGAGATGAAAACTCCTTCAGCCTTTTGTCAACTTCGGACCGAAAGATCAAAAAATAATAATATTGCCTTAAAGCATTTGCCTGGTCCGATTTATCTAAGAAATCTCGGATACTCTCGCGCGAATTACAGGAAAGTTTTGCACGAATATTAAAGTTATAATTCTCAACGGTTTTTGGAGAGAGAGATAAAATAGCCGCAATTTTTTTTGTACTTCTTCCATGAATGATACAAGAAAGGACTTCTATTTCGCGAAGAGTAAATTTAATTCCACCAATAGTATCGAAAGTGGAAGTTAATTGGGTAATAGCGCTCATGAATAGTTCTGCTCATAAATTATTCAAAAAGATCATCCATGATATAATATAAACTTCAATGAAAAAGATAGTAATATTTTCTAAAGTGACCAAGTAATTTTCACTCGGGTATACTCTTGGAGTGTTTTTCACGGGATTACATCGAGAATCTAGCTCAGTATTTTGAGAGGGCTTCTGATGATTCATGACTCACCCTTTCTCCCGACTCAATCTTTATATATTAATGGTGTTTTTGAACTCTACGAAGGAGAATTGAAAATGAGAAAGTCCCTAGCCGCTACCTTACTCGTTAGTACGCTGTTGACCTCACCCCTATGGGGAATGCAACCGGATGAAATGGCAAGACGTGGTCATCTGGGGGGCAGCGGGCCCTCGAGCTATAGGTAATGGAGATCTTGGAAGATATCATTATGATGGAAATGGTGTCTCTCGCATTCGCGTAAACGTTGTTGAAGAAAATGGTCAAAGACGGGCTGTTGCTGCAAATGATGTTCCCATTGAATATCATGAACGAATGATCATTCATCATATTGATCTCTTTCCTTTAAACCAAGGTGGTTTGCCAAACCAATTAAGTGGTGACTATGATTTTATAGGAGATCTTGAGCCAGAAAATAGACTCCCTCATCGTGAAGAGGGTCGCCTTATTTATAGCGACGGACAAGGCGGGTATTTTCATCCGAATGTGACCCAAGAAAGATGGCGGCGAGAAGGTGGATTTTATGGAACCTTTATTGCATCTCATCACGCGAATCGTCGGTTAAGCTTTATTCCTGGCACAAGATTATTGAGGGATAACGCACCCTTAGATGCAGATCTTCCTGCTGGTCTTTATCGCATTTCGTCCGTTGATGAAACGACAAATCAACGGAAAGAAAATTGGGAACTTTTAAGGCCTCACATGATTGGCCAGGGGGGTGATGTTTATACAGTCATGAGTCGAATCGGATGTCCTGCAATCCCCGGAATGGGATTGACGTCACCTTTCGTTGTTCCTGCGGGTGTGGATAACACAGTTCAAGCACTCTATCAGCGGATTGCAGCTAGCCAAGTGGGATTAGAACGATTAAATACTTTCCCTCCATCTGAGGGGAATGTGGTTCTCGTGGGACCTACAGGTCGAGGGAAAAGCACATTGGCCCATCTTTTAGCCCGAAGAACCTTAAATGTGGATAAAACTTCAAGAGGAAATAGATTATTTGCTGATGAAGCTAACCAGCTTCCAGGGTTTGTTATTGAAAGAGGAAATGTTACGGGAACTCGCGAGATTTCAGTATGGTATGATCATGAAAATGGTCAGAACCGAGTATTAATTGATTGCCCAGGATTCGGAGACATAAGAGGAGGCGAGGCAGATCTCATTAATGCTTTCTCAATTCATTCATTATTTGGGGGGGCAGCGTAACATTAAGCCCGTTCTGGTATTTAATGAGTCAGACATTGCAAATCGAAGTTCCCTCTTTTATAACACATTGAATCAGTTGGTTTCCTTGTTTACTGATGAGGCTGCATTAGAAAACAGCATTTCTTTAGTCGTAACTCAACATCAAAATGCTGATGTTCCTTCGTTGTTGCAAGATGTTGCTTGTGATTAATCTCCCATCCTTCTCTCTTTAAGGTCACATGAATCCGTCTATATCCGTAATGAACACGGCTATGAGCTATATCTCTTATTTTCTGTCTTAATAAGGCCTGCTGATCTTTATGCGGCTTGTAATAGTACTGGGATCGATGAAACCTTAAGACGGCGCATATCCGTCTTACACTGGTTCCATACGTAATCCCTAACTCATGAACAACAACTCGCTGATCAACAGGTTTTAGTCTTTTTTTGAAAGGACATCCTGCAGCATTTTTTTGTCTAAGCTTAAGTCTGCTGCAAGTTGCTTAAGTTTATTATTTTCTTCTTCTAACTGCTTGAGGCGTTTCACCTCTGAAGGAAGAAGGCCTCCATACTTTATTTTCTATCTATAAAATGTAGCTTGTGACACTCCAAGGTGTCTTGGCACATCCTCGACACTTGTCCGTTCTGCCTGATGCAAGGCTAGGCTTATTTGTTCTTCTGTAAAATGTTTCTTCTTCATCTCAAAACTCTCCTATTTTTTTATCCTATCATAGTGAGAATTTTCTCAAAACTACGGTCCTATTTCTAGGATAAAGACCAAACGTATGACTCAAGAAAAAGCTCATTCAATCTCTAGAGAAAGAGATAGAGAGGGATTGTCACTGTGATATGTCATTAAGATTTATATTGAAATCTTATATATTTAAGCATAAAATATTATTAAATTGGCAAAGAGTACTTAAGGAGAAAAAATGTATAAGGCTATTTATGGCTTGTTAGGACTAACATTACTTAACTCTCCTTGTGCTGCTGGTAGGCATGTAGATTACAGTCAATGTGGCATTGTTGACGATAGTATGGCAGTAAATTTTCGTTCTCCACGGCCAAAATCAGTAAGTAACATTACAGAAGAGCTTATGAGTCAGGAAGATCCATTGGAATCTGTAAATCTAAGCAGCAACTACATTCTTGATGAGGGAGCAGAAGTCCTTTATGCAAATCTATGGAAAAGAGGGGCTCTTCCTAAGTTGAAAGAGTTAGATCTTTCTTTTAACAGAATTGGTCTAAAAGGACTTTCATTTTTTGAGGAAGTTCTTGATAGACCAGAATTTCAATATTTAAACATCGTTGGAAATCCTGCTGCATCAGTTGAAGCAAAAACTTACTTTACTCAAGTAAGTAAAGAACGTTTAAGAAAATTAATTTGGCTTCCTGAAAATTGGATTGATTCCAAAAATTGGAGAATCCTTTTAAGTGATAGAAGTGATTTGAGTGAAGTCACTCAATATATAGCTATGATACATAGAAAATACTATGAAGAAAAAAATAGAGAGATTTTTGAAGGAGCCCCGATCTCTCTTAAACACAGTAATCCTACAAGTGAACTTTTACCCCATGTATTTCATGGTGATATACAAACTCTAGAACAAGATTACGACGAGGCTATTACCAAAGAAGACTCTCACGCAGCGGCTAGAATCGGAGAGCGATATTTACATGGACATACAGTAAGAAAAGACAAAAGAAAAGCCTTTGCATGGTTTAAATATGCTGCATCTCTTGGAGATGTAAATTCTCTTTTCAGTCTTGGACAAATCCTTATCGCAGGAGGTCGAAAAGATGAAGGTATGAAGTTCATAACAGAGGCTGCCAAGAATTGGCACTTTGGAGCCAGAAGGATGTTAGGGTGGATTGAAGATAGCCAGAGTAGTGAGGTAGATGTTTATTAGTTATGGTAATTTCAGGCATTTATAAGATCCGTTTTGTTGGGTTTATTTTTCTTATTGTTATTTTATTAAGTCCAAACGCCTTTTGTGGTAAGGAAGGATGGTCATGGAGAGAATCTTTTGACACAGAGGTGGAAGGAACAAGACTCTCGATTAACTCCATTCATACGAATTTAGCGCGCCAGGAATTTTCTTTATTTGAAAAACTTGAGGAGCGTCAGCAAGGAAAATCCTGTAGCACCAACATAGTTCTCTGCTCTATAAGTTTTTTAGTACAAGATGGAGAAAATAATAAAACGCAATTGGTAACAGAACCTTTATGGGATTATAATGATGTTTCATTTTTATCCAGACGCCGTCCTTTAGTTTTTTTAAGTGACAGCGCTTTTAGGAGAGGGCAAGGGAATCCTGAACCTTCCATTAAAATAGATGAATTAACCCAGTCTTATAATATTGTTAGCCCATATTCTCTGGAATCTATGGAAGATATGCTGGGATCAATTAAGAGCTTAGCTCAAAGTGGTCTTTCTTCTTCACTCATGGATTTCGAGGTAGTGGACGGACTATCTCGAGAAACTTCTGTAGGGTTAACATACTTAGACAAGCTAAGCAAGTTAACCAAAGCTCTTGTATTAACTGGTGAAAGAGAAGAAGTTGTATATAAAAGTGCTGCCGCAGCTAAAAGATTAAAAGAGTTAAAAAAACAAAAAGAAGAGTTGGTTCAGGTAAGAAAAACTTTAAATGAAGCAAGAGTTGTGCTTACTTCAGAGCAAGATGAGTCATTATCTCAAAAAGAGAAAGATATAGAATCAAAAGAAAAAACCTTACTAGAAATTCAACAATTAAGAAAAGAGTATGATGACCTTAATATAAAAGGAGCCTATAATCATACAGAGCAAAATTTATTTTATCATTTAAAAGGATACAATTTTGAAGAATTTTTTTATGAAGTTTTTCAGAACAGGATAAAAGCTTCCTTTAAAAGACCTATATTTCAAGGTGTACTTTTTCACCTTCATTCTCGCTTAGACATATGTGAAAGATGCGCGCCTGTTATGGCCTTAGAAATTCCAAGAATAGGATCAAAAATAACTGAAATTCTCCAAAGACTTAATCCAGAGAACACTCTCCCTCCAGTTTTTCATATGCTCGCCTCTGTAAGGCAAGAACTACCAAACAGCCAAAGCGATACTGGATATAGACGCCGCTTACATGGGCATGACGGAAGGTTTAAAGAAGAAATTCATTTGTTGGGTTCTCCTCCATATTTTTATATAAAAATTATTGAACCTTTTGATATAGCTTCCTAGAAATCAATCAAATAGACCCTCAATTTTTTGTAGATACGTGGTATTCTCAAATTGGCAAGTAAAAATTAGAAACGCAAGAGGCTCTCCCATTGAGCGTATGACTCAAGAAAAAGCCCACACGATTTCTATAGAACGGGATAGAGGAGGCATGTCACTGTGACCATTTTTTCTTTGAGGAGCTGGGATTGGCTCGTTATTTTTATACGGCCTTAAGAATGATCTGAAACCCAAATATGATCGAATTGACAAAGAATATGAAGATCTTCCAATTTCGGTTGAGCTTAATTCTTATGTACTTACATGGACTGATAAGAACAGTTTTGAGTTTTTAAAAGAGATCTTTCTCATTGCGACCTGTGAAGCCGTTTTAGATGTTTTACGGAAGTATAAACTCCTAACGGAGCCTGTAGAACAAGTTTGCAATCAATATGGTAACATCCCAGATACCATCGAAGAGTGTGAAGCTTGGGTTCAGAAACACGAGTAGGATCATTCCATAGCTCTAACCCAAACTCTTCAATGCATTGAATGGAGCGGTCATTGGAACTGCATCCGATCTCAAGCAGCCGCTTCAAGCCATGGGAGGATGACGGACCCAGCAAAGACTGGCGGATGGGGTGGGATTCGAACCCACGAAACGCTTGCACGTTTGCCGGTTTTCAAGACCGGTGCCTTCAACCGCTCGGCCACCCATCCGTAAAGTACTCCTTCCAACTACCGAATTACTTGTCACTCGTCAAGCTTCTTGTCTTGCGAGTTTCGCAAAGAATCTGTAGGATTTATAAAATTTAAAGAAACCCAAAGGTTAAAAATGATCCAATCTTTACAAAAGTTCTCACAGAGTCGTGTGGCAAAAGTTTTCCTCGCTCTCGTTGCCCTCAGCTTCGTTGCTTTTTTCGGAGGAAGCAATTGGTTCCAATCTCAAGATCGCCATGCCGTTATTGCTGAAATTGGAAACGTTGCTGTCGGACGCTATGAATTATTTGAGAAAACCCAAAGACACGTCCAACAAATGATGGCTGAGTCGGGCCAATCCATGACAAAAGAAGAAATCCTCCAATCAGGTTTACCGCAAATGGTTCTCAACAGACTCATCCAAGATAATCTTTTAAATCTTGAGGCCCAGAACTTAGGACTTACAGTCAGTGATGAACAGGTTAAAAATCAGATTCATTCCATGAAAGTGTTTCAAGACGATAAAGGATTCTTTAACAAAACACTTTTTGCCAACGTGATTCATTCCGTCGGGCTTTCTGAAGACGCTTTTGTGAAAGAGATTCGCCAAGAACTCATACGCGCCCAATTGATGGATGCGATACAGGTTGGCGTTGTTTTGCCGGAAAGCATGGTCAAACCACTTTTCGAAGCACAATATCAGCATCGACAAGCCTCACTTGTAGTTGTTTCTCCCAAAGAAATAGCTCCTCCTGCTCTACCAAGCGATGCCACTCTGGAAGAATTTTACAATCAACACAAGAATGCCTTTAAAACACCTGAACTACGTGCCCTCACAGTCTTTGTCATCAACCCAACTGCCTTAGGAAAGGCGGGAACGATTTCTGAAGAAGACATCAAAGCCTTGTATGAAAATAAGCCAGAAGTTTATGGCAAGAAATCATTGGCTGAAGCCAAGCCACTGATTGTTGCAGAACTCCAAAAAGAAAGGGGCTCAGAAAAAGCCTTTGAGTTGAGTCAAAGTTTGGACGATAAAGTGGCAGGAGGTGCAACACTTGAAGAGCTCGCTACCCAAGAACAAGATGTAGCTCTTATCAAATTGGTTGATGTCAATGCTCAGGGATATGATCGTCTTAATGAAATTTCTCCAAACCTTCCAGAAGATAAAGAATTTGCGCAAGAAATTCTTGCAACAGGATTTTCTCTTGAAGAAGGAACAGATAGTCCCTTCACACAAGCAAAAAGTGGTCATTATTTCTTGATTCGCACCGATAAAATTACCCCAGCTACCCTTCAGCCTTTTGCTCAAATTAGAGACGTGGTTTTAAAGGCTTGGACTGAGTTTGAACAAATGAAGGTCGCACACGAAAAAGCCAAAACCTATGTTGAATCGTTTAACAAAGGAGATCGAAAAGTTTCTATGATGAAACTACTTCCTTCCGTTTCTTTAAGCACACCTTCTCCCGATGTACCTGATGCCATAAAAGAACTTGTCTTTAGCTTAAGACTGAATCAAGCTGGAATGGTCAAGACACCTGAAGGATTTGCCGTTGTCGTGTTAAATAATATTATTCCTCCTACAACAAAGGTTTGGGAAGAAAAGATGGAAGCATTCAAACTTAAGTTATTGCAATCATACAAAGATGATTTCACTACAGCATATACCATTGCCTTGCGCGTACGTTATCACGTCAAAATTAATGAGAATGCATTTCAGGCTCTTTTTACAGATAACAACTGAGCGTCTTGTTTTCTTTAACAAAAACACCCATATTTAATCTATCGACAGATGGTAAGGGTGATAAATGTCTTCTCGTTTTATTTATGGACTATGTTTTATAATCCTTGTGGGATACGGTGCGTATAAAGCATGGAATACAATTTCATTTTCTCCCCAGGAGGTTATTGAAGTAGCACATGCCTACGACCATAACCTTACAGGCCGTGACGTCAAAGTTGCCATCTTAGATGAAGGTTTTGACACGTCTCACAGTGGACTGCAAAAGCAACTCAGTGCCTACCGCTATAATACAAATAACCGAAGCCGGGATATCTCTGAATCCGTTATATTTGAAGAAGGTCAGTTCGGGCTAGAAAGTCACGGAACCCATGTGGCGGGTATTATTACAGGCCTTGCCCCTGAAGTTGAAGTTATTCCTATTAAGGTTGGGGGCCTCGGAGGAGACCAATCCTTTGTGAAGGCTCTCCAAATCGCGGCTTCGAGTCAGGCGGACATCGTCAATATATCAATGAAGCTAAGTTATACAGGCCGAGAAGTCAGTCCAAATGTAAGAAATGCACTCATTCAGCTAGCTCAAAGTGGAAAGCTAATTATCATTGCTGCCGGCAATGAGAGTGCTCCCATGATGCGCCAAGCCTATACCGCCAGTCTAGTTGAATTGTCTCATCATCCACACATAAATGGAAGACTTCTCATGGTTGGCGCTTCCTCCTATAAAAATGGCAAAGAAACCCTTGCAAGTTTTAGTAACTATCCAGGAAGAAATCCTTTTGGATTTAAAAACTCCTACTTCATCACAGCTCCTGGAGAACACATTATGTCATTCATTACAGGTGGAACTACTGGTGAAAAATCAGGGACCTCTATGGCAGCACCTATAGTTGTTGGATCAGCGAGTCTTTTAAAACAGGCCTTACCCTCTCTCAAAGCAGAGGAAATTGCCCAAGTCCTTTTAAGGTCTGCCCGTCGAATTTCCTTGGATGGGAAAAAACTATCACGAGCCACTTTTGGTGCAGGCATTGTTAATCTGCGATCAGCCCTTGAAATCCTTAAAGGAAAATAGATTTCTGGATTGTTTTCTCTTTTAAGATGAGACAAATCAAGCTACTCTAGTCGCCTTATTCATTTGTAGCGAAGAGAAACATGTCTGACTTTACTCTTATGCGGGAAAATATGGTGAAAGGACAGCTTTTACCAGAAAATATAAACAACACGCTCATCCTTCAGTCTTTCTCGACCATACCGCGAGAGAAATTTTTCCCCCGACAACTGTCACATATAGCCTATATGGATGCACCTTTTTGCCTGCAAATTGACCGGTGCCTTTTAAGGCCAGCAACCCTTGCCCATCTTTTGTCAACTATAAAACCAAAGCCAACGGATTCTATTCTGTACGTCGCTTCTGGAACTGGCTATGGCCCCGCTCTGCTTGGCCAACTTGGTGCACATGTTGTGGCTTTAGATTCCGAAGAACAATTCACTCAAGCCACAGAAAAGCAAATTCAAGAACTTGAGCTTTCAACAGTTCAAACCGTACTTGGCCCTTTGCAAGAAGGGTGGGATGCAAAAGCACCATATGATAAAATTGTCATTGACGGTTGTGTGGAATATGTACCTGAACCACTTATTTCTCAACTGAAAGAAGGAGGCACCATTGCCACTTTTAAACAGTCTAAGGTAGGCACGATGAAAGGCGTTGAACTTGTAAAAAAGAATGGCCTCTTGACAGAAGCGTCAATATTTGATGCATTTGCGCCACGGCTAAAAGCTTTTCACAAGGACTGTTCGTTTATTTTCTAGTGAAAAAGTTCGCAAATCAGTGTACAGTATATAGGTTTTAGGAAACGGGTTTGAAAAAACATGAAAAATAACACTTTTTTTAAGGTTTCAGCGATTATCGCTATAAGCCCATTTTTCTTAACTGCAGGGTTTTCTGCGTCGGACGCGCCTACTCAAGTCTCCTATATTGATTCTCAAGGTATTCCTTTAGAACAAGCTAATTCCGACGAGGGTGTTACTTCACTGCAAGAAACAATGGCGCGCGCTTATATGCAAAATGCTGATTTAGATGCAGCACGCGCAGGATTGCGGTCTACGGATGAAACAGTTTCTCAAGCCAACGCTGATTGGCGCCCGAGCCTTTCTGTCCAAGGAAACCAAACTCTCGCTCGTACGGCTGGGGGACAAGCCGGTGTCAATCCAAAAAACCGAAAAAACAGTCGCTCTACAGGCTATACCGCATCAATAAGTCAAAACGTATATAATGGGGGAAAAACAGAAGCCTCCATCGGAAAAGCCGAAAGTGATGTTCTTTCCGGCAGATCTAATCTGGTGAGTACGGAGCAAGAAACACTTTTCAAAGCGATAAGTGATCATACAGATATCCTTAAAAATGCAGCCATCCTTAGCTACCAACAAAAAAGAGAAAAATTCTATCTCGGCCTCTTTCAGCGCGCAGAAGTTCGCTATGAGGTTGGCGAAGGAAGCCGTACAGACGTCGAGGATGCTAGAGGACAATATGAAGGTGCCAAAGCTGATGTCAGCAATGCCATGGGAAATCTCGAGACATCAAAAGCGACCTACTTGAATGATGTCGGAAGTCCCCCAGGAAACCTCGCTCCAGCCAAGGTTACTACTCCTTTGCCAAAAACTTATGAAGAAGCCTTGGATATTGCCCAAAGTCGGAATCCCTCAATCCTTGCGGCAAGATATACTCTGGAAGCCGCCCTGTATAATGTAGATATTCAAAGATCTGGTCTCTTACCAACAGTTGATGTTCAAGGTACAGTTGGAAACAGAATTGTAGGACCAGGAAAAGTATCATCTCATACAGGCGCTAAAACAACAAACTTAGGGTTTGAAACGACTTTAAGTATTCCCATCTACGCACAAGGTATTCCGAACTCTCAAATTCGCCAAGCCTTTCAAATTGTTAGCCAACAAAAAGTAAACCTTGTCAAAGCACAAAGAGCTGTCGTTCAACAAACAGACTCGGCGTGGAGCCAGCTTGCTGCAAAGCGCGAGAGTGTCAAAGGTTTCCTTGCTCAAGTCAAAGCTCAAGAACTTGCCGTTGAAGGAGCCCTTGAAGAATATGAAGCCGGCACAAAGACCATGTTAGATGTGCAACAAATTGAGCAGAACCTTATTGATGCCGAAATTCAGCTCGCAACATCACAACAAGAGCTCATTTTGGCGGCCTATGGTGTCTTGTCTGCGATGGGACGTTTAACCGCTCGCGAAATGAAGCTTGATGTGAAATACTACGATCCGGATGCCTACTACAATGAATACAAGAATGCTTGGATTCAATTCTGGCAAGGAAAAGACTTACGGTATGTTAAAGATGGTGAGGTGATAGAATGAAAGCACAACATGAGTCAGAGCCTTCAATGGATGAGATTTTAGCTTCCATTCGACAAATCATTTCCGGTGAGCATCAAGAACCAAGAGAGGAGTCCCCTGAAGACTCTTTTGAAGACATCTTAGAACTTATGAATCCTCTTCCCGAAAAAGAAGAACTTAAGATTCCTCACCCTGATGATCTTTCAAGTCTGCTGCCCAAAGAGTCTAAAGATCTTCGAGCACCAAGATACCAAGAAGAGCACTCTTATGTATCTGCGAGCGCTCAATCTGAAACAATGAAGGCTTTCCAAGAGCTGAACAAAGTCAGTCATACGACGCCTTCTAAACAAAGCCCTACTCCGAACAACAAAACGATAGAAGACATTATGCGTGAGCTTTTAAAGCCTCTTTTAAAAGACTGGCTCGACGCTAACTTGCCAACGATCGTAAGGTGGGTGGTTCAAGAACAAGTGGAACGTATTGTGCAGGAAACTGCACAACGCAATAAGAACAGCTTTTAGTCGAATCGTCCTATTTCTAAAATGAGTTAAAAAATAAGATGCTAGAGAAAACCTTTGAACCTTCATCTTTTGAAGAAAAATTTTATGATGCGTGGGAAAAATCTGGCCTTTTACAAGCAGGCTCAAGACCGAATGCATCTCCATATACAATTATGATGCCTCCACCCAACATTACGGGTAGCCTTCATATGGGACATGCTTTCACCTTTACTCTTCAAGACCTTTTAATCCGCTTCAATCGCATGCAAGGGAAAGATGTCCTATGGCAACCGGGCACAGACCACGCCAGCATTTCCACCCAAATAGTTGTGGAAAAACAGCTGGAAAAACAGAACATTTCTCGCCACGATTTAGGCCGTGAAAAATTTTTAGAACGCGTTTGGGACTGGAAAAAAGAATCAGGCGGTATGATTACCCATCAACTCCGTCGATTGGGAGCAACACCTGATTGGGACAGAGAGAGATTTACCCTTGATGAAGGCCTCAGTAATGCTGTTCGCTACGTCTTCGTTGAACTCTATCGCCAAGGCTTACTTTATAGGGATAAACGACTCATCAACTGGGATCCAAAGCTTCAAACGGCCATTTCAGATATCGAAGTCGAAACTGTTCAACTCCAAGGAAAGATGTATTACTTCCGATATCCTTTGGAAAAAAACAACAATGAGTTTATCACCATCGCCACAAGCCGTCCTGAAACAGTTTTTGGGGATGTCGCTATCGCCGTTCATCCAGAGGATGAGCGTTATCAACATCTTATTGGTGAGACAGTGCTCCACCCCTTAACTAATGAGCTCATTCCCATTGTGAGTGATCTGCATGCAGATCCTGAAAAATTTACGGGTGCTGTGAAGATTACACCTGCCCATGATTTCAATGACTTTGAAGTTGGCAAGCGTCACAACCTTCCTTTCATTAATATTTTGGACAAGCAAGCTCACCTAAACGACAATGTCCCTGCTGCCTATCAAGGGTTGGAAAGATTTATAGCTCGACAAAAAGTCATTGAAGAGATGCAAGAAAAAGGCTTCTTTGAGAAAGAAGAGGCTGCCATTATTCCAACTCCTCATGGCGAAAAATCCAATGTCGTCATAGAACCGTGGCTAATGGATCAATGGTATGTTGATGCGGTAACTCTTGCACAACCAGCTCTAAAAGCTGTGAAAACGGGTGAAACAAAATTCGTTCCCCAATACTGGGAAAACACCTACTTTGAGTGGCTCAATAACATCCAGCCTTGGTGCATTTCTCGTCAACTCTGGTGGGGCCATCGCATACCTGCATGGTATGGTCCAGATGGGAAAGTATTCGTCGCTCTTGAAGAGAAAGACGCGCTTCAAGATGCAAAAGCTTTTTACAAGGAAGAAGTTTCTCTCACTCAAGATGAAGACGTTCTGGACACCTGGTTTTCATCAGCCCTTTGGCCTTTTTCAACCCTGGGTTGGCCAGAAGATACGCCGGAATTAAAACGTCACTATCCCACTGATGTACTTATCACAGGGCATGATATTATCTTCTTTTGGGTGGCTCGGATGATGATGATGGGGCTCCACTTTACCGATAAAGTCCCTTTCAAAACTGTCTATATCAATGCGTTAGTCAGAGATGAAAAAGGGCAAAAAATGTCAAAGACAAAAGGCAACGTCGTTGACCCCCTCGTCCTAATTAATGAATATGGAGCCGATGCTCTGCGCTTTACTTTAGCTTCCCTCGCAGCACCTGGGCGGGACGTGAAATTCTCACAGTCACAAGTTGAAGGATATCGAAATTTTGCAACGAAACTCTGGAATGCTGCGCGCTTCTCAGAAATGAATGGTTGTGCTTATGACCCTGAATTCAATCCTCTCAAGCTTGAAGTTCCCATTAATCAATGGATCGTCCGCGATGTCATGAAGCTCACTAAAAATGTCAAAGAAGAGATCGAAGTCTTCAAGTTTAATGAAGCGGCCCACTTACTTTACCATTTTGTTTGGGGAACTTTCTGCGATTGGTATCTCGAATTTTGTAAGCCAAAATTTGCGGGCTCCTTCAAAGAAAAGCAAGAAACACAAAAAACCGTGGCCTGGGTTCTTGACCATATTCTCCGTCTATTACACCCCTTTACACCTTACTTTACGGAAGTTCTATGGAAAAATCTCCATCCTGACAAAAGTCTTCTTATGGGACAGTTATGGCCCACAGATCAAGATCTGCCCTTCTCAGAATCAGGTGAAGATATCAATTGGCTTATTCAAGTTATCTCAGAAGTACGAAGCATCCGTGCTGAAATGAATATCCCACCTGGAACTCACCTCAGTCTCAGTTTTTATGATGCAGGACCGATGGTTCATCGCCGCATTCGAGAGTATGAAGACCTTCTTCTTAAACTTGCTCGCCTCAATCAAATCAAGGTTTCTACGGAGTCTCTATCTCTTAGTGAAGCAAAAGGTGCGGTACAAGTCGTCGTCGAAGGTTCAACTATTTTAATTCCTCTGGAAGGGGCTATAGATATAGACTCTGAAAAGGACAGACTCCACAAGGAATTGAAAAAAGTTGGAACAGAGATTGATGCCATTGAGAAAAAGCTATCCAATAAAGATTTTATAATGCGCGCACCTCAGGATATCATTCAAACGCAGAAAGGTCGCTTAGAGGCTGCGCAGTTAGCCAGTCAAAAGTTAAAGCAAGCCCTAATTCGTTTGGGCGCGACTTCTTAAACTGAGTAACTTTCGCCAATGATACGAATGGCTTTTTCAAGGTCTGATTGTGTATCAACTCCAAACAGCGTATCAGCATTCACAACCTTAACATCAATCCGCATACCATGAGCGAGTGCACGGAGTTGCTCAAGCTTTTCAGAAGCCTCGAGTGGATGAACAGAAAGATTCACAAACCGGTTCAAAGCGTTTCTTTTATAAGCATAAAGCCCGACATGATGATAGTGTGGTGCGTTTCCAGAAGGAACTGGCAAGCGACTAAAATAAAGCGCACGGCCAATCTCTGAACTTTCTTCTAATGATAACACCACTTTCACAACATTTTCACTTTGCAATTCCTGTGAATCTTGAATTGTTGTTGCGAGTGTGGCGATATCAGCATCCGTATTTTCAAGTGGCTCCAACACATCTTTCAGAAGATTCGGGTCTAAAGTGGGAAGGTCTCCCTGAATATTAACAACGCAATTAAACTCTCCCTGAGGATCAAAAATATCTGCTGCCACTTTAATACGATCTGTTCCTGAAGGAAGATTTGGATCTGTTAAAATGGCGTGCCCTCCAAAAGAGTTTACCTCATCAACGATTTCCTGATCTCCACAAGCCACAAGGACAGGGCCCAAATTCGATTGGATGGCTTTTTCCCACACATGACAAATCATCGACTTGCCGTGAATATCAGCCAGTGGCTTGCGTGGTAATCGTGTTGCAGCAAGCCTAACAGGAATCACAAGAAGAGGTTTGAGGGCCATAAACTTTATCCATTCATTCTTTTACATTCCAAAAAGTGGGGCAAATCGACCAGAAAGACAAGAGTGTTATTTAGACGACGTTAATTTTTCCAGCTTTGATTATATTTTAATCATAGGTGAAGAATCGGCAAAAAAATCCCTTATCTTTATTTCCAAAGCTTTTGAAAAAAAAGATAAATCTTCATTTTTTCTTCTTTCAGGATGAAATTTTTATTTGCGTAAGAACTGTCTTACCTCAAAGCCCTTCTTCTGAGAAATCCAACCTGTAATTGATGATGGACCATCATTATGAGCCACTCCATACGCAAGAAGAATTGGCGGCAGCGTTTGAAAGCAATCAGAGCGTGCACGCTC
>CAYRHD010000010.1:0-26393 GCA_964424065.1 uncultured Alphaproteobacteria bacterium | reverse complement strand
GCTCATTTAGGAGTGGAGATATTGTTTCTTCCCACCATCTACGATTTCGCTCTTCTACTGAAAAAGGAATGGAAGAAAAATCCCCCCTAAGGTACGACCTCTCATGAACATCTCCAAAATCTAAGTCATCTAATGTTGGTCTATAAGGAGGATGAGGAGAAGAAAACCCTAGATCTGATTCATTAAAAGGCAACTTCTCTAGCATTTTTCCTATTAAAGAAATCCAAAGTTCCGAAGAAGCTGAGCCCATTTCTGGTGGCTCATATATTGATTCTGTATATGCTTTCATTTGCTCATCTTCAACTTCTAGCCCATGAACAGATCTTCCATATTTAGAAAAAATAGCTTTTATTCTATCATCTAGACTCTCATTCACAGGAGAATAAAGCAAGGCCATCCTAATGAAAAGTTGGGAATAAACATAATGAGGATGAAGTTGATCAGAGTATTGAAAAGGTGTTCCTAATAAGTTTGCGAGAAAAAATAATCTTTTGCGATTTTTTATACCAAGTGTCGTTGTCCACCCTTGTGAGTAAATGCTGCGAACTATTTTTTCCTTATCTTCTCGGAGACGAGCCAATTCCTCTGGCATCTCGCTATAAAGTGGTCCGTACAATTCTTTGTAGTATCTTAAATCTTCTTCAATACAACCTTCGTTATTATGTTTTATGCGAGGATCAATTGGTAATGGCTTTTTACCTTTATTTTTGTAAAATAGCTCCTTGCCGGCCTCTTTAATAAGCCGGCTTCCTTCTGTTTGCGCAAGAATAAAAATAGCTCTTTGAATATCCGTTGGCAACACGTCTAAGGATAGAGTATGAACTGTAGGTAAAATAAAGATATTTAAAGGTTGGTTATTATAAAAAATGCTAAAAAAGTGAGGATTTGCATACCTTTCTATAAGTTCTCCTCTCGTCATATGCAAAGTTTTATATTCTAACAAAGACCGATAAAGATTATAAGGTGGTAGCGGAACAATAACCATATTTCCTTTAGGAGGGCGAGTTTTTTTACGAGCACTTGATTCAGTTGCAGCTGACTTAAAGAAATCAAGAAATTCCCAATAGCTTGTGCCTTCTAGAAGATGTTTTGGCAAAGAACCTAAATATAAAAATCCTAAATTTTGTCCTCTCAAAGGACCACTATAAAATGGAAAGGGTTCTTCTTTAACCTTAAAAGGACCCCTCACAACCCTCATACCTTCAAAATGACCTCTAGACGTAACACACCTTGGTATCACAACTTGAGCTGTACTTTCCAGAGCTACCTCTTCTCTTTCGGGGATTGCATAAGAGACACTTGGAAGGAACAAAACAAACAAAATCATTAAACTTAAAAAATTAAAAAACATGGTAAATTCACCTGTGAATATATCTATTTTTTATAAGTAATACTTTTTATAAAAAAAACAAGTTCAAGTTAGAAACTCTTTGCTCTATATCTATTATTAAGTCTTTAATCCATTACCTTATTTTGCTTTTTTATCTCTATGACTCCATATCCTCAGATCTATTGACTCACCCGCTACAGGCTTATATCTTAGGCCTAGAATTATGTCAGGTGACTCATGCATCTTTATAAATCCATTGCCACCGTTGGGGGATTCACCCTTGTGAGTCGGGTAACGGGTTGTATCCGTGATATTTTAATTGCCAGTATTCTTGGGGCCTGCGGCTTGTCCGACGCCTTTTTTGTCGCCTTTAAACTCCCTAACTTTTTTAGGCGCTTTTTTGCGGAAGGGGCTCTTAATTCTGCCTTCGTCCCTCAATTTTCACATATTCTTATTTCTTCTGGCCCTGCTGCCGCCCACCTTTATGGTGAAAAAGTTTTCGCTTTGATCCTTTTTAGCTTAACGGGCTTTGTTCTCTTTTTTGAACAATTTATGCCTTTATGTGTATCTGTATTTGCACCAGGGTTTAAAGCAAAGCCTGAAATATTTAACCATACCGTATCTCTTGCTCGAATCACCTTTCCTTACATCCTATTTATTTCTTTAGCTTCCCTCTTAAGTGGTATTTTGAATTCAGTGGATAAATTTGCAGCTGCCGCTGGAACACCTATCATAATGAATTTAACAATGATCGCTGCTCTTTTCATGACTAGCTTATCACCCGATACTAGTCTCGCATGGGCCGTATTTGTGGCGGGTATTTTGCAATTCGGCTGGCTTTGGATTTCTTGTTACCGACAAGGCATTACCATCAAACCCTCCTTCCCACAGCTCACGCCTGAGATCAAATCGTTGCTTCGCATGGGAATTCCCGGAGCAATCGGCGCGGGTGTCGTTCAAATCAACCTCGTTATTGACAACATCTTTGCCTCTTGGTTACCAGATGGTTCTGTCTCTTATCTTTTTTATGCAGATCGACTGAATCAGCTCCCCCTGGGTGTCATCGGCATTGCTATTAGCACGGCTCTATTGCCAGCACTCGCAAAGTCAATAAAAGCTGAGCAACATGAGCAAACAGTCCAAACCCAAAATCGCGCTCTTGAATTTTCCCTCGCTGTGACCCTTCCTGCAGCCATAGGACTTATTGTTTTGGGAGGATCTATTGTTGCTCTTCTCTTTGAAAGAAATTCTTTTACCAGTCAAGACGCCGTTTATACTAGCTATGCCCTTTCCGCCTTTTCCTTGGGACTTCCGGCTTATGTGATTGTGAAGATTTTGAGTACGCATTTTTTTGCTCATAGAGACACCATAACTCCTATGATTGTTGCTATCGGTGCGGTTTTCTTAAATCTTTCCCTCAATTTTATGCTGGTTGGACCTTTAAGTTACGTTGGGCTCGCTTTATCCACAGCTATTTCCGCCTGGTTTAATGCACTAGCCCTTACTTTTCTTCTTTATAAGAAAAAGTGGCTTGTTTTTGATAAACGTCTTAAAGCAGCTCTACCAAAACTCATTTTTTCAACTCTTTTCATGGGAGCAATTTGCTATGCTCTTCGCTCCTCTTTTACATTTCCAGAAGGCTTAATGCTGCGCATATGTGTCATCGGGCTATGGATTTTTGCAGGTTTATTAAGTTATGTTTTGTGTAGCTATTTTCTAGGAGTTTTCAACTTTCAAGATTTCCAAAAGGTTATGAAGCGCTAACTAACAAGATAAGCGCAGTCCACTTAATGGTCTATTTTCTTATGAAATTGTAATTCTCTAAAAGAACATTGGCGTCAGAAAAAAAATGTTGTAACTTGACCCAGCGGAAAAGCCAAAGGATTTAGTTCGTTCATAAATTGAAGGTAAAAATGAACCTTATTCGATCAATTACAACAGTCGGAGGATTTACGATCGGAAGCCGTTTATTTGGCTTCGTAAGAGAAATCCTCACAGCATCCTTTTTAGGAGCTGGACCCGTCAGCGATGCTTTGGTTATGGCCATCAAAGTTCCTTCTTTCTTTCGAAGACTTTTTGCAGAAGGTGCTTTTAATGCTTCCTTTGTCCCCTTGTTTGCAGGCTTATATATCTCTAAGGGAAAGGACGAAGCCCAACGTTTTGCCGAGAAAATCCTATCTCTTTGGGTTTTAGCCCTTGCTCTGCTTGTTATTCTTGTTGAACTATTCCTTCCTCAGCTTTTATCTCTTCTTGTCCCCGGACTAAAATCATCCCCTGAACGTTTTTATTATGTCGTCCAGTTCAGTCGCATAACCGTTCCTTTCATTTTCTTTATCTCTTTAACCGCTTTATACAGCGGTATTCTCAATTCTATGGATCGTTTTGCCGTCGTCGCATCTTCTCCCATGATTGGCAATATGGCCATTATTCTCTTGGTTTTTATGTTTTATGACTCGTTCTCAAATGTTGGATATGCCTTCTCTTGGGGAATTCTGATTTGCGGCATTACACAGTGGTTGTGGGTTTGGTTACCCTCTTATAAACGAGGCATGGGCCTTCGCTTTATCTGGCCTCAATTTGATGAAAATGTGAAAAAATTCTTCCGCGTCCTAAGCCCCGCAGCCTTTGGATCTGGCGTTATTCAAATTAATCTTTTTATTGGTGCGTATATAGCTTCATGGTTACCTGTAGGTGCCATTTCATACCTAAACTTTGCGGATCGATTAAATCAACTCCCAGTCAGTGTGATTGGTGTAGCTGTGAGTACAGCCTTACTACCGCTCTTGACCCGTCAACTTCGGTCTCAAGAATGGAACAGTGCCCAAATGACACAAAACCAGGCCATTGAGTTCTCGATGTATTTAACATTACCTGCCACCTTGGCCCTGATCTTTTTAGCTGAACCTCTGGTTATGTTAGTATTTGAACACGGCGCTTTTACACCCCAGGATACTCAAGCGACCGCATTGACACTTCAAGCACTCGCTTTTGGATTACCAGGATATATCCTCGTAAAAGTCTTCAGCTCAAGCTTCTTTGCACGCCAGGATACACTAACACCCGTTTATACAGCCTGTGCTGCAATCGCTGTTGATATCGTCTTAAGTCTTCTCTTGATGGGAACGTATCATCAAGTGGGTATCGCTTTTGCAACAGCGATTGCTGGATGGACAAATGCCCTTCTCCTTGGATACCTGCTATGGCACCAAGGGCATTTTAATTTTCAAGCTAGCCTCAGGCGATTTGCATTACGGATGAGCTTTACATGCATTGGAACTCTCATTCTTTTCAAAGGACTACATTTTGTCTTCAATCCTTTCCTAGCTGCTGGGGATTTTTTAAGAATTGTATCTGTCATCGGACTCATTGGATTTGGGTTAACTGGATTTATGCTTCTCTCACATTTCATGGGAGCACTCCGTTTTAATGAACTTAAGCTTATGTTTTCAGAGAGGGCGTAATGGGAAGGATTTTTTCAGGCATACAACCAACTGGCGATCTACATATTGGAAACTATCTAGGCGCCATTCGTCATTGGACACGCATGCAGCATGAACATGAAAGTTTGATTTGTATTGTCGACCTTCATGCGTTAACAACCTTACCTCGACCTGAAACTCTTCAAAAGCATATCCGTGAACTGGCAGCAGCCCTTATAGCCGCTGGCATTGATCCCAAGAAATCAATCCTTTTCCCCCAAAGTGCTGTTCCTGCTCATTGTGAATTGGCGTGGATACTCGCTTGTCTTACATCTTTAGGGTGGCTCAACCGCATGACTCAATTCAAAGAAAAAGCGGGGAAACAACGTGAACAAGCAAACCTGGGGTTGTATGCGTATCCTGTCCTTCAAGCAGCAGATATTCTGGCCTATAAAGCCACCCACGTTCCAGTAGGCGAAGACCAAAAGCAACATTTGGAGCTCGTCAGAGATATTGCTGGGGCCTTTAATCGCGAATACGGCCAAGATTACTTTGAACTTCCGGAGCCTATTATCTTTAAGACAGCTGCACGCATCATGAGCCTTAGAGATGGCTCAGCCAAAATGAGCAAATCCGATCCTTCTGAATACAGTCGCATCCAATTCTTAGATGATCCTGATACAATAATGCTCAAGATTCGCAAGGCGAGAACAGATCCAGAACCTATTGAAGGGTTAGTTGAAAAGATGGAAAATCGCCCTGAGGCATTGAATCTACTCGGTATTTATGCGGCTTTTTCCAACAAGAGCATTGAGGAAACCTGCCTTGAGTTCGAAGGAGCTCAATTCTCTTCCTTTAAACAAGAGCTTGCGGAAAAGATCATTGAGATCATGGATCCTGTTCGCAAGAAAATGGAACAGCTCATGAAAGATACCCAATACTTGGATTCGCTTTTGAAAGAAAGTTCTAATAAAGCACGCGATATCGCAGCTCAGAACATGAAAGAAATTCAAGACATTGTAGGGCTTTTGAGGACGTAGACTTTTACTTTAAAAGCACGTGCCACTAACACTATTTTTGAGCTCCTTCATCAAAATGCCCAAAGACAACTATCAAAGACCGATAGAAAATATCTTTTCTTTTTAATTTTATTAGATAATCTTATATGATAAAATTTAAATTAATTTTTATCATATGAAATTCATAAATTTTACTAAAACATGCTTTTATGCTGACTTTCACCGCTGGCCGCTCTGGGCACCCGTCTTCCTTGGTATTGGAATTTGTCTCTATTTTAGCCTTCCGGTTGAACCACCACTTTACTGGCTATTTATTGGCTTCGGTATTTTTTTCATCAGTTTAATACAAGTACGCTTACAGTTCCTGCGCCTCCTTATTTTAGGTTTTGGATTCATCATATTAGGTTTTTCTATCTCTTTTCTTCGAACAACCCTACTCAAAACAGAGATGCTTCAGTATCCATTAAAACCTCTCATTATCGAAAGCATCGTTTCCCAGGTTGAATTAAAACCAACAAAGAAAGGTGATTTTTATCAAAAGTTGATTTTAACAAATCTCAAAGCCGATACGCCAGAAACCCTTCCCGAAAAAGTTCGCATAACCATGAAAGGCAAACGTGAGCGATTATGGCCAGGTCAAGTCATTCGTTTGAAGGTCAAATTAAATCCAATTCCTGAACCCTCTCTTCCAGGGGAATTTGATTTCAGACGACAAGCGTACTTTAGTGGAATTGGCGCCACCGGCTTTGCTCTTTCTCCTCCTGAAGTGATAGGGAATACTTTCTCATGGAACCTCGCTTTTGAAAAAAGAAGAGAAAAACTGACGGCTTATTTTATTGAAAACATGAAACCTCCACATGGGGCCATTGCCGCAGCCTTGATTACAGGAGATAAAGCAGCCATTCCAGATAACATTCGTGAAGAATTTGTTCAATCGGGCCTTGCCCATATCCTTGCGATATCCGGTCTTCACCTCAGCATCATCGCGGGCGTTGTATTTATGGTCATACGAAAGGGAATTAGCATCATTCCTACAATATGCCTAAGATATAGCAGCAAGAAAATCGCAGCTCTTGGAACCATCCTCATGACATTTGTGTACCTGATTCTCTCTGGTTTTGGAATTCCCGCACAAAGGGCCTTTATTATGATTTCGCTTGTAATGGGCGCTATTATCTTAGACCGAACAGCTTTATCTATAAGAACCGTTGCCTTAGCAGCGTTTCTTATTCTTTTCTTTTTGCCCGAAGCCTTATTGGGACCCAGTTTTCAGCTCTCCTTTTCAGCTGTAATTGCGCTGATCACAGGTCACGAAACTTGGAAAAACCCCATGGTCAAATGGATGATCAATGGAGGAAAAATCCGCAAAGTCCTTGCTTATGTTGGGGGCTTAGCTTTTACATCTTTCCTTGCGACTCTCGCCACTTTGCCTTTTACCATCTATTTGTTCCACCGTTTCAGCCTCCATGCCATTGAAGCCAACCTTGTTGCTGTTCCTTTGACAAGCCTTTTCATTATGCCAGCTGCTTTTCTCACCTGTCTTCTCTCCCCACTTGGAATAGGAGATACCTGTCTTTGGGCTTTTGAAACTTCTATTGAAATGCTTCTGAAGATTGCATCTCTTGTCTCTTCCTGGTGTGGTTCTAATATTTGGGTCGCACGGCCTCCTCTCTATGCCTTTGTCTTGGTCATCGTCGGGAGCTTATGGCTTTCCATTTGGCAACAATCTTGGCGACGTTGGGGGCTTGTCCCACTTTTATGCGGATTTTTGCTTGCCTTCAAATCCGATCTTCCTCATCTTCTTGTTGATGGCAATGGCAAGCTGGTAGGACTTTTTGACAAGGGCACCCTTTATGTCAGTTCTTTACGCAAAGGAAAATTTACGGCCGAAAATTGGAAAAAATATTTGGCTGCAAAAGATGTGAAATCGATGCCTTGTGAAAACGGTGTCTGCAAAATGTTGTTTCAAAACAAACCTATTGTAGTTTCTTATGAACAAGACAATCAACCCTGTGTGAAAAGCGCTCTCCTTATATATTTAGAACCAAAGCAAAAGGCCTGTTCAGATGCTTTTCATGAGGTGGATTGGTATAGCATTTGGCGTGCAGGAGGATTTATTTTATGGCTAAAGGAAAATCAGCCAATGATTGAAACTGTTCGAAATTACCAGGGAAAACGACCGTGGACACGCAAAGCTATCCATCGAAAAAATCGTCCTAGTTTTGCACCTAACCGATCTTAACTAATCCATGTCGCTTTTTCCCAGCAGAAAGCTTCAAAGGGTGATCTCCTTGGAACGAAGTTTCCGAAAGCTTAAAAAGTTCATCCGCAATGGGTTCATCATTCAACCGCGCACCACCCCCTTCAATAAGGCGACGGGCTTCTCCTTTTGAACTGGTAAGTCCTAAGCGACAAAGAAGGTCTGTTATAAATACGCCTTCTTTGACTTCACTTGATGACAGTGAAATGGAAGGAAGTGAAGCCTCGTCTAAGCTAGCATTTTTCTCTTCAAAAAGCCTTTTTGCTGTGTTGCGCGCTTCAAATACTGCATCTTGTCCGTGAATAAAGGCTGTTGCATTATCCGCTAGTACCTTCTTTGCTTCATTAATCTCTGCTCCTTGAAGTGACTCAAGACGCTGAATCTCATCCAAAGGCAAAAGTGTAAATAAGCGCAAGAACCGTCCCACATCCGCATCTTCTGTATTCCGCCAAAATTGCCAATACTCAAAAGGAGAAAGACGATCTGCATTCAACCACACGGCTCCTTGAGCAGTTTTGCCCATCTTAGCCCCACTCGCAGTTGTAATAAGAGGTGTCGTAACACCAAAAACAGTTTTGTGAGCCATACGACGAACAAGCTCGATACCGTTAATGATATTTCCCCATTGGTCAGAACCGCCCAACTGAAGAACACAATCGTATTCTTTGTTAAGTTCAAGGAAATCATAGGCTTGGAGAATCATGTAGTTGAATTCCAAGAACGTCATCGGATGTTCCCTCTCCAAACGCTGTTTGACGCTTTCAAATGTCAGCATACGATTGATAGTAAAATGGGTCCCATAATCTCTCAAAAAACTGCTGTAATTAAGATGATCAAGCCAATCTGCGTTATTCAACAAAATCGCATCTGCTCCACTCTCCCCAAAAGTTAGAACATTTTCAAAAGCCTTTGTCAGACTCTTGATGTTTTGTTGAATTTCTTCATCATCTAAAAGCTTACGAGATTCATCCCGTCCCGTCGGATCACCTATTTTCGTTGTGCCTCCCCCCATCAATACAAGCGGTCGATTTCCAGTTTGTTGAAGCCAATACAACAACATAATCTGAACCAAACTTCCCACGTGAAGACTTGTTGCTGTCGCATCAAAGCCAATGTACGCAGTTATAGGACCCTTCATACACTCAACATCTAGTGCTTCGAGATCTGTTGCCTGATGAATAAAGCCTCGTTCTTGAAGTGTCGTTAAAAATTCAGATTTCGTTTTCATTTTCTGAAGTTTCTCTCTCTTTAAAAGGTTTCCCAGTAATCAAAGTATAAACCGCTTCCGCAATATTTTGAGCTTGATCCCCTATCCGTTCTATGTTTTTTGCAGCGAATAAAAGGTTTGTACAGGGCGTTACATTTTTTGCATCCTTAATCATTTCGTCAAATAACTTGCTAAGATATGCGTTGTAAAGTTCATCAACTTCCCTATCCATATGCCAAACTTCAAGTGCCAAATTTAAATCCAGTGTTTCATAGGCTGCGAGAGCTTTCTCAATCATTTGACAAGGGATTTCGATCATTTCAAAAAATTTCTCGAGTTTTGGAAAGCGAGGGGCCTGTTTTAAATATAATGAACGCTTAGCTATATTTGCAGCATAGTCAGCAATCCGTTCAATTTGATTTGAAATTTTAAGGGAAGCCACAACAATACGTAAATCAAGAGCCACTGGTTGACGTAGTGCGAGAATACGGACAGCTAAAGCATCAATTTTTGTTTCTAATACATTTATTTCATCATCATTTTCAATAACTTCCCGAGCTAATTTCTCATTTCTTTCAACAAGAGACTGCGCTGCTTTTTGTATTTGTTGAAGTGTAAGAGCTCCCATATGATGAATAAGAGAGTGCAATTCCTTTAGGTCTTTATCATAAGCTCTGACAATATGATTATTCATCCGTAACGTCCTGTAATATAACCTTGAGTTCTTGGATCACTCGGCCTTGTAAAGAGTTTCCCTGTTTCTCTCGCTTCCACCAGATACCCACTATGAAAAAAAGCTGTTTGTTGGGAAACACGTGCAGCCTGTTGAAGATTATGAGTAACTATAACAATTGTAAACTTTTCACGCAATTCATCTATCAACTCTTCGATTTTTGCCGTTGCAATAGGGTCAAGAGCCGAACACGGCTCATCCATAAGAATGATCTCAGGGTTAACAGCAATCGCCCTTGCAATACAAAGACGTTGTTGTTGTCCACCCGATAGACGTGTCGCGGGACTTAAAAGACGGTCTTTAACTTCTTCCCAAAGACCTGCTCGTACAAGACTTCTTTCAATTATTTCATCAAGTTCTGCCTTATTTTTAAAAAGCCTATGAATACGGGGGCCATAGGCCACATTTTCATAGATGGAACGCGGAAAAGGATTTGGCTTTTGAAAAACCATACCAACATGTGTACGAAGATCCACAACATTCACGAATGGATCATATATATCGTGGCCATCCAACAGGACTTGTCCTTCAATATGAACGCCAGGAACAATGTCATTCATTCGATTGAGACATCGCATGAAAGAGCTTTTTCCGCAACCCGACGGGCCAATCAAAGCCGTTGTCTGAAAAGCAGGCAAATCCAAAGAAACATTAAACAAAGCCTGCTTTTCGCCATAAAAGAGATTCAAGTTTTTTGTACTCATTTTCGGGGCCATATTATGTCTCAAATTTCTTCCTGATAAGAATCGCTACTCCGTTCAAGAGAGCGAGGATAAAAAGCAATACTAAAATAGCACCGGATGTATTTTCAACAAAGCCTATTTCGGGACTTCGAGACCAATTAAAAATCTGAACAGGAAGAACGGTCGCTGGATCTAGAAAAGAAGTCGGTGGTGTTGCAATAAAAGCAACCATACCAATCATCAATAAAGGCGCTGTTTCTCCAAGAGCTCGCGCCATGCTTAAGATAACACCTGTAGTTATCCCTGGAAGAGCAGTTGGAATAACATGATGAAAGAGAACTTGAAGAGGGGTTGCTCCTAACCCAAGTGCCGCTTCTTTTAGAGAGGGGTGAACTGAAGAAAGTGCTGCTCGTGTTGAGACAACGATAACAGGTAAGCTCATTAGTCCGAGGGTAAGCCCCCCAACAAGAGCTGAAGGGCGCGGCAACCCGAAGAAATGAATGAAAATAACAACCGCTAAAAGCCCAAAAAGAATTGAAGGTACAGCAGCGAGATTATTGATATTGGCCTCAATGAGATGAGTAAACTTGTTTTTAGGTGCAAATTCTTCCAGATACAAAGCTGTCCCAATGCCAAGAGGAATTGCTGTCATAAATGTAATAATAAGCGTTAAAAGTGACCCGACAATGCCACCCCAAATGCCTGCCAGTTCTGGCTCACGAGAATCAGAATGCGTAAAAAAGCCGAGATTAAATGTGGTTCGAATTTGTCCGTTCTGTTGCAATGATTCAATCATTTTTATTTGTGACTCCGTTAAATTCCCTATTTCTTTGTGTTTAACGTACATATCAACTGGATCAGAAGCTGCTATCCATTCTTTCTCTCGCGCAATGAGATAAGGTGAATGAGGCGTTAATAGGTCAACTTGCTGACTCGCAATATTAATTTCTGTACTGAGAAAAGCCGAATAACCAGACAAAATGATTTTCCCAAAAATAAAAACCAGAAAAAGGACAACAAATGAAAGTGTTGAAAAACAGAGCCATTTGAACAACTTTTCTCTAAAAATCCTTTTTTGTGAGTTATTTTTCATGAAATCCTTTGAAAAAGAAATAAGATAAGGTTGATAACAAACCCAATAATTAAGACGATACCTGCAATGAGAAGAAAACCAAAGGCGAACAAAAGACCAACCACTATTAGAATCGCAAAAGCTAATGCATATTTCCAATTGAAGCGAGGTTGACGTGTCTCCCACTGCCAACTTTCAACTTTAATATCGACTTTTTCATCTTCATGATGTTTTGGAGAATTTTTCTTAGTCATCTCTTTTTCTTTATGGTTATCGAATGTTCTCATATGACTTATGATAACGCTAAACTCAGCTAAAATACATAACTTACAGATATAAAAAATAAATAACTTCGAAAAACAAGTATTTATAAGATATGGACGTCCTGCTTTGAACCAACTTTCCCTTATTTTGCAAATGCGGTTTTTTCCTTAGACATTTTTAAAAAAGTGATTATAAAGGTATTTAATTAAGGAAGTAATCACCCAAGCTAAGGTCATGACTTTTTTTTATCAAATTCAAACAGCCTGCGAACCCTATAAGCAACTCTGCAAAAATATCATAAAATACACTTGTGATATCTCCTCTATCCTCTTTGCTTTTTTTATCACCGCATACATTCTTTCTTCCCCCAGTTTTCTGAGCCCAATCGAGAACGTTATATTTTTAACGTTAATCGCTTTGACAATTTCCTTTTTTCTTGAAATTCATCACCATTTATGGCGCTCCATCTCTTTTTATAATTTCAGATATATTGCAAAATATGCTCTATGTGTTTCCCTTGTTTATATGGTTGGGTGTGTCTTTTTTACTGGTTTTAGTGAAGATCTAATTAAGTTTCTGGTTGTGTTTTTATTATTTTCTTTTAGCTTTCTGAGCGTCGTTCGTATTCTCGTCCGCATGTTCTATGAACAGAATAAGCTTCTCCCTCAAGAAGAGAAAACAAAGCTTATATTGATTGGTGCAGGAAAAGGGGGAGAGCTTTTCCTAAGAGAGTCTAGAAAAAGACAACAAGATTTCTATAGCATAGAGGGCATCCTAGATGATAATCCCGAGTTATGGGGGAAAAAGATTTTTGGGTTCAAAGTCTATGGCCCGATTAAAGATCTACCAAAATTAGCAAGTCATGGGAATGCAGATGCTGTAGCCATAGCTATTCCTTCTTTAAACACTAAAAAACTCCTAGAGATTTCACAAGTAGCAAAAGAGCTTAATCTTGGCGTTAAAGTCTTACCTTCATTTTCTCAGCTACTCACATCAAAGCACGCTTTCTCTGAAGATATTTCTGTTGAAAATCTTCTAGGACGCGAAAGTGTGTGTCTTGAGAATGAAGAGGTTTCTTGCTTTATTTCAAATAAAACCATAATGGTAACGGGAGCTGGCGGCTCTATTGGATCTGAAGTCTGCCGACAGCTCATTAAGTTTCATCCCAAAACACTCATCCTTGTTGATCATAGTGAATTTAACCTTTACAGCATTACCTGGGAACTAGAGAACACCTTTAAGTTTACAGATTTTATCACTGTGATTGGAAGTGTCACGGATAAAAATATTATGAGCTCCACTTTCGAAGCAACCAAACCACAAATCATTTTTCATGCAGCCGCTTATAAACATGTCCCCCTCTTGGAAAATCAAGTTAACCAAGCAGTACAAAATAATTTCTTTGGAACCAAAGTGATTGCTGACCTCGCAACACAACAGGGCTGTGAAAAGTTTATTTTTGTATCAACGGATAAAGCCGTTAATTCGACCAATGTCATGGGCACGACCAAGAGAATGGCTGAAATGCTCTGTCAGGACCTCAATGAAAAAGCCGCTACTAAATTCATTACTGTTCGTTTTGGAAATGTATTAGAGTCTGCAGGAAGTGTTATTCCGTTATTTAAAAAACAGCTGAAGCAGGGTGGGCCACTCACAGTTACTCATCCTGAAATTACACGTTTCTTCATGAGTATACCTGAGGCCAGTCAACTTGTTCTAGAGGCTGGAGCAATGGGCAAAGGGGGGGAAATCTATGTTTTAGATATGGGTGAACCCATCAAGATTTCTGTTCTCGCAGAACGGCTAATTACATTGAGCGGCAAACGACCCTATAAGGATATAGATATTACTTTCACTGGCTTACGCCCTGGAGAAAAACTATTTGAAGAACTCTTTTATGAAAATGAGACTCACATACCGACAAAACGGGATAAAATTCTATTAGCTCAAAGTAAAACTTCTAATAGCGAACATTTTGCAAAGTATATAAATGATTTAGAAACTTATCTTTATTCAAAGAACACACAAAATATCATAAAAACAATGTGTAAGATGGTTCCCGAAGCTACTCTTCAACCATCGGAAAATTCATAATTTTCTAATCTCCCAAAAGAATGGGTTGCATCAAATTGAAAAGATGCTTATAAATTCTAAATTGTGTGAACTAAAGAATACATAGATGAAAAGCTTAACTGACGCCCTTAAACGAACAAAGTTAATAGTTTCTCTCAATTTTACTCCTCTCAACTCTCACCATGTACAAATAGATTAAAATGTTGATGTCTCTTCCCAAAATTGCAGTTATCGGATGTGGTTACTGGGGACAAAACCTCGTTAGAAAATTTTACGAACTTAAGGCTTTAGCTGCTGTCTGTGACTCTAATTCACAGCAAGCTCTTAAAATTTCTGCTCTTTATGAAAATACGCCTATTATGAGTATGGAAGAGATCGCTCAGTCAAAGGACATTGAAGGTGTTGTCATCGCTTCACCAGCTGCTCTTCATTTTAAGCATGTTAGCCAATTTTTAAAAGCGAACAAACACGTCTTTGTTGAAAAGCCACTTGCCCTGACTTTAGAGGATGCAAAACAACTTCAAGCTTTGGCAAAGGAAAAGAACCGAATTTTAATGGTTGGCCATATCCTCCATTACCATCCTGCCTATCTAAAGCTGAAGGAACTCATTAGAAACGGTAATCTTGGTAGGATCAAATATTTATATTCAAATCGATTAAACATTGGGAAAATTCGAACAGAAGAAAATGTTCTGTGGAGTTTTGCCCCTCATGATATTACCATGATCTTGGGCCTTGTCTGTGACCCTATCAAAAAAGTTGAAGCAACAAGCGCTGAGTGTTTAACTGATACAAATTCCGATATCACAAATATTCATTTAGAATTTCAAACAGGTGTTAAAGCTCATATCTTTGTCTCCTGGTTAAACCCTTTTAAAGAACAAAAGTTGACTGTTATTGGTGATAAAGCCATGGCCGTCTTTGATGATACCTTGGATTGGGATCAAAAACTTCAAATTTATAATCATGAAGCGAAAGTTGATGGTCAACTTTCCATGGTAAAGAAAGCGGAACCTCAATCTGTTTCATTGGCTCAAGAAGAGCCTTTGAAAAATGAATGTAAACACTTTCTAGATTGCATAATTAATGGAAAACAACCTATAACCGACTCAAACGAAGCTATCCAAGTACTATCTATTCTCAGCCAAGCGCAAACCTCTTTGGAAAGCCGAATGAATATGAGCAATAAAGGTTACTTTGTACATGAATCTGCTTATGTAGATGAAGGCACAATTATTGGTGCTGGAACTAAGATCTGGCATTTTAGTCATATTTTGAAAGGTGTTGAGGTTGGCACAAACGTCACAATCGGTCAAAATGTGATGATTGGGCCAGATGTAAAAGTCGGGCATAACTGCAAAATTCAAAATAATGTCAGCTTATACAAAGGGGTTATACTTGAAGAGGGCGTATTTTGCGGACCATCTTGCGTCTTTACCAACGTGAACACGCCCAGAGCTGAGATTGAAAGAAAAGATGAATATCTTCCAACTTATGTTGAGCGCTCTGTAACAATAGGTGCTAATTCCACGATAGTTTGCGGGGTTAAGCTAGGTGCCTATTGCTTTATTGGCGCAGGTTCTGTAGTTACTAGAGATATAATTCCACATGCTTTAGTCGTGGGGGTTCCCGCTAAACAAATCGGTTGGGTCAGTCACGCAGGAGAGAGACTAGATGATAGTCTAGTTTGCCCAAGAGAGGGACGTCAATATCAAGTCAGAAACAATGAACTTATTGATTTAAATACAATGGAGTTTTCTTCACCATGCAACTGAAACAAAGTTTAAATGTCGATGTCCCTCAGTTGGAATCTGATATTATTAACAGACGCGCTGTGATTGGTGTTATTGGGTTAGGTTACGTCGGCCTCCCTCTTGTAAGAGCCTTAAATCAACAAGATTATAATGTTATCGGTTTTGACACGGATCAACGCAAAATTGAACTTTTGAATGCGGGAAAGTCTTATATCAAAAGCGTATCAAATCAGAGCACGCAGGAAATCAAAGAGAGTGGTAAATTCACACCCACAACAACATTTCAAGATTTGAGCAAAGCAGATGTTATTTTAATTTGTGTTCCGACCCCTCTTACAAAAAATCGTGAACCTAACATGCAATATGTTTCGTCTGCTGTAGAAAGTATTGCATCCATATTGCGCCCTGGCCAACTTGTTATTTTAGAATCAACAACCTATCCTGGGACAACTCAAGAACTGATAAAACCAATTTTGGAAAATACAGGACTTATCTCAGGTCAGGATTTCTTCCTCGCTTATTCTCCTGAAAGAGAAGACCCAGGAAATGGCGCGTTTGAAACATCGAATATTCCAAAGGTTGTTGGGGCAGACGATTCTTTTTCACTAAAGCTAGCTGTAGCACTCTATACTCAAGTAGTTCCAAAAGTTGCAGAAGTCAGTTGCTCAGCAACTGCTGAAGCCGTCAAATTAACTGAGAATATTTTTCGTTTTGTCAACATTGGGTTGGTTAATGAGCTTAAAACCATTTACGACCAAATGAACATTGATATTTGGGAAGTTATTGATGCCGCAAAAACAAAACCTTTTGGGTATATGCCTTTTTATCCAGGCCCTGGCTTGGGTGGACATTGCATCCCAATTGATCCGTTTTATCTCACATGGAAAGCTCGTGAATACGGCATGACAACTCAATATATTGAACTTTCAGGTCAAATTAATGGGGGAATGCCTTATTATGTCATCGAAAGTTTAAGAGAGGAGTTAGACTTACGATTCGCTAAAGGACTTCGTGATACACGCATCTTGGTGATTGGCGTTGCCTATAAGAAGAATGTGGAGGATCTTCGTGAAAGCCCTGCCCTTGTTATATTCGAATTATTAAAAAATCGACAAGCAGTTGTTGATTTTTATGACTGTCACATTCCTGTGATCCCTGATCTAGAGGAGCATAAATCATTGTCTGGGATACAAAGCGTCCCTCTCACGAAGGAGCAGTTACAAAGCTATGATGCTGTTCTTATTTGTACGGATCATGATGATGTGAATTACGATATCATTATCGAGAATAGCAAGTTAATTATTGATACGCGGAATGCCATAAAAGGTGATATTAAAGGACTGAGCCATGTTGTTAGAACTTAAAGATACGCAAAAATCTATTGATTTTATTGACTTAAAGATTCAACAAACACAGATTCGCTCCCAAATAGATCGCGCCATTCAGCGCGTCTTAGACCATGGAAACTACATCATGGGACCTGAAGTCCACCAATTGGAAGAAAATCTTTCCCAGTTCTGTGGAGCAAAACATTCTATTTCATGCGCTAATGGCACTGATGCCCTTGGTTTAGGCTTGATGGCTAAAGGTGTTCACCCAGGCGATGCTATATTTTTACCAAGCTTTACTTTTGCGGCAACCGCAGAGGTTGTTGCCTGGACAGGTGCAACCCCAGTCTTTATTGACGTGTTGCCAGATACTTTCAATATAGACCCGAAAAGCCTAGAAGAAGGAATCAACTCCGCAAAGAAACTTGGATTAAAACCTTGTGGCATTATTCCAGTCGATCTTTTTGGGCAACCCGCAGCCTATGACTCCATTTTTCATATTGCCGATGAGCATAATCTTTGGGTCATGGCAGATGCCGCTCAATCTTTTGGTGCTTATTATCGAAATCAACGTGTTGGAAGTTTTGCCCAAATAGTAACCACAAGCTTTTTTCCAGCAAAACCCTTAGGCTGTTATGGCGACGGAGGAGCTATTTTTACTAATGATGATGGACTTGCATCCAAAATCAAAAGTTTACGCGTGCACGGCCAAGGCACTGATAAGTATGATAACGTCCATATTGGAATCAATGGACGCCTAGATACAATTCAAGCAGCTATTCTTATTGAAAAACTTAAAATCTTTGAAGATGAAATCAAAGCGCGACAAATGGTCGCAGAACGATATACAGCTGGCCTCAGTGATAAGGTTAAAACTCCTGTTGTGACCAAAGATGCAACCTCTGTATGGGCACAATACACTATTGTTCTTTCCAAAGACTGTGATCGCTCAACTTTAATGCAAGCCATGAAAGATCATGGGGTTCCAACATGTATTTACTATATTAAACCTCTTCACTTACAAACAGCTTATAAAATGTATCCAACGGCCACAGGAAAAAGTCTTCCCGTTTGTGAAGAACTTGCAAATCACGTTCTGAGTTTGCCAATGCACCCCTATCTCCTTGAGAAGACGCAAGACTATATTATTGAAGTGCTGAGAGAACAACTCGCGTAGTCTTATTGATATCCTGGAGTTGCCACTTGTTTTCTGTTTAGCGATCCTTTGCAATTCGGATCATTTTGCAAAAACTGCTGGGAATAAAATAGATGTTTTCACTTGTCACCGTATAAAACACCTGTGCTTTGTTCCAGGACAAAGTAATGACCCTCCACCTCTGGTGGAGGTATTGACTTTTCTCGCTTTGAGTCAAACTTAATGCTTTTAATGATGTACTTTGAACGCTCAGGAATATTCCTTTGAAGCATAAATTCATACAGATCCTTTTCGAAGTAACATCTATCCCCAGCATAACTAAATCTATGCCTGTCCATCAGTGGATCGAAGATTGCCCCTCGAAGACCTATATAAAGAACGGAACCTTGTTGAAAGAATGTTCAATAAACTTAAGCACTTTAGGCGAGTTGCAACACGATATGACAAGCTTGCTATTGCTTTCCTCTCTTTCTTTCATATTGCAGCTATCTATATGAATGTCGACGCGTCCTAAGTTAGGAGATAAGAGATACTGACTAAAAAACTATCATTATCATGCGTCAATTTGGATAATTAATTGTGTTGACAAAGTATAATAAGTATAGTAAAAATTTTTTATTCCAATAATTTTAAAAATGTTGATTGTTTATATATGTATTTTAAATATAGCTCTCTTTCTTTTTCCTTTGCTTTGCTTTTGAGCACAACGAAATTTTGCTATGCTAGCTGGGACTCCCTTGATGATATAAGCTTCCCACGAGCAAACTCTCCGTTAGCTTCTCAGAATAGTCAATATGAGTCTGATTCTGATAGTTTTCCCTATCCTTCGCCGTTGAGGCTGTGTTCCGAGAGTGAAGATGAATACTCACCTATCCCTGAGTTGGGCTTCGGACAACAATCAGTTTCAGATGGTTTTGGAGAAACATTTCATTTTCAAGAGCCAGATGCTTCAATCATGAGCCCTGTGCTTTCTTTCCCCCAAGCTGCAATTGAAATTCATGAAGTAAGGGGCCCCTCTTTGAAGAAAGTAAGAAAAGAACCTCTCTTAGGTAGCAAAACAATGGATCGTCTTTGTTTATTTTACACGCAAATTGGGGGAAATAGCGAATTTGAGTTATCTGATTACCAGAATTTTGTAGCAGGACTGCCTTCTCATTTGAGGAGGTTCTCAGTCCATAGATATGATTTATGTTTGGGAGTACAGAATGGCTGGCTTGAGTTGGGAGGCATGGGCAGGAAGCAAGTCTATTGGTTTATTACTGATAAATATGATACGCAAAGCGCTACTTTTATCACAACACAACCTTCTTCAAGTTTTGTGCCTTTGGAACAAGAAAATGATGAAATAGTTTTTCAGCCTACTCAACATCTTAGAATGGAAGGCCGACTAAAGGTTTTTCAAACATATTGTCAGGGTGCAATCTTTACATCAAGAGACTATGCAAACCGTTTGGGCATCGTCCCACCTCTGGCTATTCAGGACATAAATGAATTCTTGAGACTTAGCCTGATTCAGACGGTGAGTCAGAAAAGAATTAAGGGAAAGAAAGGCAGACCTCCTCAGAGTTACCAGTTTATTGGCGCCTCTTAGACATCTCCTCTTGCGAGAGAGGTCCCTGAGTAGCCGCGAGTGAGGTATACTCCTTCTTGTCATTGCCGCGAAAGCGGGAATCCAGGAAAAACCCAAAGTGTCATCTTTGGAAATAAAATCTTGGCCTTGGCGTAGGACATGTCGACATTCACTTAAGAAGGATATAGATAGCTGCAATACGAAAGAAAGAGAAGAAAGCAATAGCAAGTTTGCCATATCATGTTGCAACTCGCCTAAAGTGCTTAAGTTTATTGAATATTCTTTCAACAAGGTTTCGTTCTTTATAAAGGTCTTCGTCGTAAGATCGCTTTGACTTTCTCATAGATCGGGGAAGAATTACGACCTCAGCCTTCCCTATTGAAGCAACAATATAGTCCGCATCATAGCCTTTCTCAACAATAAGCGCCTCCATCGGAAAGCCTTCTATCAAATCCAATGCTTTAAGGTAATCCGACCTTTGACCTGCTGTAATAAAGAAACGCAATGGATTTCCAAGTGCATCACAAGCTGCGTGTATCTTCGTAGTGAAACCGCCGCGGGATCTTCCCAGCTCTTGTTAGGAGGTACCACTGGGTATATTTTTTCTAGCTCCAGCTGCATGCTGATGTGTCCTTACTAAGGTCGAATCTATCATAACCCATTCTGTATCCGAGTCGACAGCTAGGGTATTAAAAATCATTTGCCATACGCCTGCTTTTGACCACCTTATAAATCTTTTGTGGACATTTGCCCAATTCCCATACTCTGGAGGTAAAGCTCTTCAGGAAGCTCCATTTCGAACTATCCACATAATTGCGGAGATAAACTTCCGATTGTTTTCTGCCGTACGCCCTGGATCCCCCTTTTTCCCAGGCAAGTAATCTCTGATCTTTTCCCACTGGTCCTCTCTTAATCGATACATTTCCTTTTATTGTTAAGGAAAGGCTAGATTAGACTTCAACATTCCTGTCAGCACATAACATCAAAGCCATATCCTCTCACTTTAGAAAACTTAAGAAAAGCTTAACGATAAGGTATTCTTTGCCTTTTCAGGGACCGAACTTGAAAGAAACCTCATTGCGGAAATTTATATGTCAGTTTTTTTCAACGAAAAAAATTTTTTTGAAAAAAGTGCGATTTTTTCTTGACTCGATCTCCATATTCATGTAGTCTAAAATTAGTTAAAGATTAATAATAATAATTTGGTTATTTTTCAGTTTTTTATTTAGTTTTCTTAGTTTGTATTGGTGTTTTTATTATTTAACAAAGAAAATGGGTGGGAATTTTTTCTGGCTGTTTTTTTAACCAAGAGGAGCGATGAGAATGGGAAATAGCAAATTCAAGACATCTGTTTCATTGAATGCTTTTTTCAATCGCTCCGCTATGGTTTCAAGAATTTTTACTGAAGTGCATAGATTAATAGTTGGTGTTATTTTTTCAGTTTTTAGTGGTAACATTTCAGTAAATTTAGGAGCAATGAGAGTTGCTCCATTTTTAGCATCCCTGCTTTTGAGCGAAGAAAATCAATAGATTTTCTTCGTTCTTTTTTAGGGTTAACGATAACGTATAGATTGTAACGAGCAAAAGTAAATGGTGGCTAGAATGCAGAAAGATCTTTATAATAGTGCTTCATACTCCTCACTGAGTCGTGAGTATGGATATTCTCAATGGAGCTCTTCCCTTGATTGGCTTTTAGCGACAGCAAATCTTGATGAAATTAACAGAGACCCCAGCAACTCTGAGCTATCTCATCAAAAAGTACATCAATATAAAGTTTTGGCTGATTTAGGAATTTCGCAAATCCAAGATCCACTATGGAAAAGAGTTTGCATAGACATTCTAAATATACTTGGTCCCGTTGCCTTTAAAGACTTTTGGAAAATCAATTTTCTGAGTGTTTCTCTTCATGGGAAAAAGGCTCATCTTGCTTGCCCTTCCCAAAGTGTAGCTGAATCAATCCAAAAATACCATTTTGTCATTGTTGAGGCCCTTAAGAAATACTACCCCTCCTTGTTTTCTATTGAAACGCAAGTCTGCTAGTTTTCATATTTCCTTTCAAACTGTTTTGCATCTCCTCCCTGGCAAAAAAAACCGATGCTAAAAGTTAGCATCGGCTTTTTGTTTTATAGCTAAAATAAAGTTAAGCAGCTCTTTTGCTACCTTTTGGATGTGTTCCAAGTCCAATATCTTTTGCAATGCTGCTACGACGCTTCGCATAGTTAGGTGCTACCATTGGGTAGTTTGTTGGCAAGTTCCAACGCTCACGATACTGTTCAGGGGTCATATTATAAGCTGTCTTCAAGTGGCGCTTTAGCATCTTAAGCTTACGTCCATCTTCAAGACAAATAATGTAATCAGGGTGAATAGAATTTTCGATGGGAACTACAGGCTCAGTTCTTGCTGAAAGCAAGTAAGATTGACCCGATGACAGCGCGCATAAGCTACGATGCACTGTTTGAACAAATGCGGGTATTTCAGATGTAGTCATTGTGTTTCGAGAAACGTAGGCAGCTACAATCTCAGCAACACATGATGTCAATTCGAGTGATTCATTTCTATTTGTCATTTTTAATCCTCTTTTCTAATGGAATGAATAATTCTATATTGCATATCCACTCGACAATCAACCCATTTATTTAAAAAAATTTTACATTTTTTATGTTGTTAAAGATGGATAGAAAAAACATAATAAGAGGCCCCAAACCTCTATTTATAGCTTTGTTTTTTTAAGTTGGTTCCATAAGCAGAGAATTTCATCAGAACTCATTGTTTGAAATGAAAGACCTTTTGCAGCTACATAGTCTTGAATACGAATATAACGCTGATCAAATTTAGCAAGCGCCAATGACAGTGCTTGATCTGGATCCACATCTGCATACTTTGCCAAACAAACACAAGCCAAAAAAAGATCACCAATTTCTTCTTGAAGGGCTTTTTTACAAGATAAGGAGTTCGGTTGCTTCAATTCTTGCTCAATTTCATCAATTTCTTCTTTTACTTTCTGAAGAGCCTTCAAAGACGAATCCCAACCAAAGCCATCTTGAGCGGCCATTTCCATTCTTAGGCATGCCTTCTTTAAAAGTGAACTTTTGATATTCATCTCAAATCTTTCTTTAACCTGTTGCTTTCCATACATAACGCACAGACAAAAAAATGAAAAGACAGCATATTCAATGAATCATGAATTTAAAAATATATTGACATAAATTATCATAAATGAATATCTAAATATGATAATTTATAAGATTAACTTTTTACAGGTAGGTTCCATGAGTTTTAGGGTAAAACATACAAAAACACTAGTTTTTATAGACCCTTGTGCGTCTTATTTCCCTCTCGTCCATAAAGCAAAAGAGAAAAAATATCGCACCCTTGTTATTTCAACGCTTTGCAAAGCGACCCAAGTTGTTGAATCTTCTCACTCTTTCTTTCAAGTAAATCTCACAGATGAAAATGCCGTCTTGGATTTGGTTAGGAAAATGGATCATACCTTTGCCATTGATGGACTTATTTGCGGAACCCAATCTACAACCCGCCTCTCCCATAAAGTCGCTAATTTCCTTCAAAAACCTCTCCCTTCTCGACTGAATCGCTTTGATCTCATTCGGGAAACGCTCAGGTTACTGCCTCTTCTTCAACCTTCTTATTCGCTCGCCTATGAAGCACAGGATCTTAACAACATTGATTTTCCTTGTATTCTCAAATCTTTGGATGGAAAAAAAATAGGTTTACCAACATCCCGTCAAGAGGCTTACTCTCTTTTGGATACCTTACCTCAGGGAATCTTAGCAGAAGAAATCGTTCAAGGTACTGAGTACACACTTGTTGGTTTTACAAGACATAGCAGCCTATCCCTTTTGAGCGTCTTAGAAAAAGTGTATGACCAGAATCAACACATTGGTTATCTTTTTGCAGCCACTCTTGATTCTGGCCTTTTGACCATTCTCAACTCATACCTTCAAAACGTTCTTTCTGCTCTAGGCTTTCTCCATGGTTCCTTTTGTGCCCAACTACGCTTTTCACAAAAGGGCCCTCGCTTACTGGGACTCACGACAGAACTTGCCCCCACCCAAATGGCGGACCTTATCCAAAAAGCCACCGGCTTGGATTATTACGAAACCATCTTGAAAGTCCTCACCTATGAACCTCTCTCGTTTCAAACCAAGCCCTTTTTAAATGCGGCTATGACTTATACACCAAAAGGCCACATCATTGACCTTCATGAGGACATCACCGCGTTAAGAGAGCTTATGAGAAAGACTCATTTCACCGACGGCAAGTGATCCCAGTTTTGTGTAAAAGACGGGCTTTTCAGCAAAGCCTTGGGAGACCACCGTTTTCGGACCCCTTCACTTGCAAAAACAAGAGCCCCTCTTCCAAAGCGATCATTGAGCTGATCTAATGTTTGCAAAAGAACCTTTCGCTTTTCAACCTCAAGCGCATTTTGAAAAAGAGACAGAGACGTTGTTTCCTCTGGGCAAATCTGGAGAACCATCACCCCTGCCTTTTTATAAGACAACTCTTCTTTATAAATACGCTCAAAAGCGGAAAGGCTTGCTTTGAGTAAAAGTGTCGTATCAGATGTCGGAATCAACAGCGAGGCCATAACGGAATTTCCATAATAGGATCCACCGTTTTGAAAAGGATTAGTTCGAATAAATACACTGAGACAAGCGGCTGTACTTTTCTGACGCCGCAGTTTTTGAGCAAGAGAACTTGTATGAAAGCTGATGGATTCTTTTAACACATCATAGGATGTCACAGAACTTCCAAAGGATCGAGACGAAATCAGACTTTTCTTGGGAGGAGAAACTTCTTCTAAGCTCAAGCAAGAAATTCCGCGAAGCTCAAGAGCTGTTCGTGCTAAAATAATATTAAAGGCTTTGCGAACCCAGCGATGGTCCTTTTGAGCAAAATCCCAGGCTGTTTTCACACCATAGGACACCAGTTTTTTTGACCATTGGGATCCAATTCCCCAAACCTCATGGATAGGAAAGTCTTTTAAGACCTTTTCTCTCTCTTGAGGACACATCAAAACATGGCACCCCAAGCCCTTCATTTTCGCCAAATGATTGGCTACTTTCGCCAAAGTCTTTGTTGGTGCAATCCCCACACTCACAGGAATTCCTGTCCATAGTTTTACAATTTTTTTCAAATGAGCCCCATAGGCAAGCGGATCTTCGGGGTTTACTTGAAGAAAAGCCTCGTCGATGGAATAAATTTCAATGTGAGTACAAAAGCGCTTGAGGACATCCATGACCCGTGCCGACATATCGCCATAAAGAGAAAAGTTCGAGGAAAATACTTGAACATTATGAGCCTTAACCAAGTCCTTAATTTTGAACAGCGGATCTCCCATGCGAATCCCCAGAGCCTTGGCTTCCTGGGAACGAGCAATGGCGCAGCCATCATTACTGGAAAGAACAATGACGGGCTGACCTTCCAAATGAGGTTGAAAGACTTTTTCGCAAGATACAAAAAAAGCATTACAATCAACAAGAGCAAACATTAGGACAGCGAGTGAATAACGTTGGTGACAACGCCCCAAATGACGAAGTCCTCATCGGGCGAAACGGCAATCGGTGGATATTTCTCATTTTCCGAGCACAATTGGAGCATATCTCCCCTTTGCTTGAGGCGCTTGACAGTCATCTCTCCATTTAAAACGGCAATCACAATCTTTCCCGAACTATGAGGCAAAGACCGGTCTACAACCAGGATATCTCCGGGAAAAATCCCAACGCCTGTCATAGAATCACCCACCACTCGCACGAAAAAAGTGGCAGCTTTGTTTTTAATCAGGTGAATGTTCAAATCTAACATCCCTTCGCTAAAATCATCCGCAGGTGAAGGAAATCCCGCTTGAACCCGTGATTCAAACAACGGCACAGAAAGGGATGAAAGAATAGGAGTAGGAATCATTCCATTGGGACCCAATTTCCCTTTCTTCTTCAAATCCATGATTTGATTGACAAGGGGAAGAGGCAGGCGAACGGCCTTTGTGGGAACAAGATTGGGCTTGCGTCCTCCACCAGGCTTTCGTTTACGTGGTTTCTGTTCTGTCATGGAACCATTCTCTCAAAACAAAATTAAAACATTCTTAATTTTGTACAAAAATAATCAGAAAAAGGGAAGAGAGAAAATTTGGAACGAAATTTATCTGGGTACATTTTACATAACAAAGAGTCCTTTAATTGCCCATTTACAGGAAGGTGTTGACAGGAAAAACGCTCTCTTATATAACAATTTTAGCACTCTTACTCTATGAGTGCTAATTTATGATAAACATTCGATTCCGAAAACTAAAGGTGAATACGATGAAATTTAGACCATTACATGATCGCGTTCTTGTAAAACGCATTGAACAAGAAGAAAAAACAGCAGGCGGAATTATCATTCCTGACACTGCAAAAGAAAAACCCATGGAAGGGGAAGTCATTGCTATTGGAACGGGCACACGCCTCGAAGACGGTAAGATCCTTCCTTTAGACGTCAAAGTTGGGGACCGTATCCTTTTTGGAAAGT
>CAYRHD010000009.1:63707-64509 GCA_964424065.1 uncultured Alphaproteobacteria bacterium | reverse complement strand
ATTCTTATCTTTTCTAACACTTTGTCCTCTCTGCTCTCCCGCATTGTCATCCCCGCGAAAGCGGGGATCCATTTTTCAGCTATTTCTTGGATTCCCGCTTTCGCGGGAATGACATTGGGAGTGGGATTATGACAAGAGAAACAAGAAAATGACAATTAGAATTTTCGCCTTGTCATTTCTTTATCATAGAACTGTTGAAAATAAGTTGATAACCTCTACTCTTGTTTCACTCCGTGATCCAAGCGTAGAGGCATCTTGCATATATTGTATAACTTTCTCAGCCCTCCGCCAGAGGTGGAAGGTCCTTACTTTATCCTGGGTGCTTAATCCTTATCCAGCAAATGGCTTTTCGCCGTCAATAAAGAAGCACGAGCCTTGTCTTGTTAAAACATTGATAACACATGCTTTTGCCCATCTATAAGATTAAGTACTTTGTGATGGACTTCAAGGGTCTGTTCATGGTCATTTATTTGTTTTTTACAAGTTTATTAAATATCTCAACAAGTTTCTTTTCATCTGATTTCGGAAGCTTCCCAAAAAAATAACTGTCCGATTGCTCAATCAATGGAACAAGTTTTTGAATCAACTGCTTTCCTGGGGGCGTCAGAATCACCCACTTGGCACGTGAATCCTCCGGACTTTCCTTTCTCTGAATAAGTCCTTGAGAAGCAAGTTGTTTCAATGATTTGGAAACTGTCATTTTTTCAAGCTTTGAAAAGCGTGAAATAGCAATCTGCGTTGGGATTTCCGCATGCTCTTCATACCATAACAGAATTGCCATAACCACAAACTGAGTATGATT
>CAYRHD010000009.1:52987-63697 GCA_964424065.1 uncultured Alphaproteobacteria bacterium | reverse complement strand
GGAGTTAAAATATCTTTAATAATTCGTTGCCATGTCATCGTTGTTTGCCAGAGCAATAGCCCAGGACTATCCTCTGGCTTTTCAAATCCAAATGATGGACTATTTTTTCCCATGCTTTTTAGCCAGTTTAATCAAATTTTCCATTTCTTGAGGAACCGTCTCCGCCACTTTAGACGCCACCAGTTTCACCCATAACCATTTAAGTGGTCCCGTTACCCTTATGGTGTTTGTCAAGCGAAGGCCATCCTTTGTTTCTTCCATTTCATGAGTATCATACATTTTTGCCCCAAAAAAGGAAGTACAGTCCGTGAAGTGTTGACCTTTCTCAATGTCAATAAGGTCAATTTTAACAGGCTTTACTCCTATAGGTTTTAGGTAGAAGTGGTTGCCCACGGCAAAGGGTCCCTCGAGTCGACAATAGTCCAAATCATCATGCCATTCGGGCCATTTATTGACGTCTGCCCATATCGTCCAAATGGCTTCTTTTTTAACGCCTTGATAAATCTTTGTATGCGTTTTTGTCCACATCACCATCTCCTTTTGTAAATATAGTTATTGTAATCCTGTTTACAATGTTACTTCTATCTTAATCAAAGGTCAAGTGGGCAAGCGCATGTGAGCCAATAGCGTTAAGTTTTCTTATCTGAGGACCCATTCGTATCTTCCCTCAGCGCTTGACAAAAAAAAGCCCCCGATTAGGGGGCTTTTAAAAGCAAATATGCTTTCTAAGTAAGATCTAGTATACAAATCTAACTGTAGCAGCAAATCTGTTTGGTTGGAATTTAACGTCGTGCTTCTTACCGTAAGCTCCAACATATTCCATACCCATAACGACATGTTTTGTCATCAAGAAGTCAACACCAGCTTTCCAGAGCAAGGAGTTCACACGTGAACTTCCACTCTCTCCACCAGCATTCCCGCTCCACTTGGCGTTCGCCCAACCTAGACCCAAGAATGGCATAACTTTGTCACAAATAACGTAACCAAGTTTACCATAGAGCTCAAGTGAGTTTTTCAAACGGAAGCCGTTTCCTTTGGTGCTAGCCCAAATTGCATCAAATGCGAGTCCATATCTCCAGTTACCACAAGCAAATGTATAACCAGTTCCGATACCGCCTTCAATGCCGCGAAGTCCAGCTCTAGCTCCATTTGCAGAAATTGTAGCTACGCCATAACCAAGAATACCACCAACGTGGAAACCCTTGAACGCTTGAGGGCAACCGCCCGTTAGTACATCAGCAGACGCAGTAGATGCCATGCCGGCTGATAGTAAAAGTGCTGTAAGCAAAGAAACTTTCTTCATATTTCATATCCTTTCTTGAAAGTTTACGAGGATATGAATAACATGGGTTGTCTAAGAGGTTAAAAAAATATAAACAAAATTTTAAAAAATATTTAAGAAAGTTGCAAAGATACAACAATGACAAAACTTCGATTTGCTCCCTCTCCTACAGGATTCTTGCATTTAGGCAATACTCGCACTGCCCTAATTAACTGGTTGTTTGCACGTACTCACGGTGGCTTGTTTGTTCTCAGGCTTGATGACACTGATCGCGAACGCTCCCAAGATAAATACGCTGAACAAATTCAAGACGACCTTCATTGGCTTGGCTTAACTTATGACGAAATCATCCATCAATCTGATCGCTTTAAACACTATCGAAAGGCTGCGGAAAACCTCAAAGAAAAGGGAAGGCTCTACCCTTGTTATGAAACATCAGAAGAGCTTGAACTTCAAAGAAAGATACAACTCTCTTCGGGAAAGCCCCCTCTTTACAATCGGGCAGCCCTTTCTTTAACCGATAATCAAATTCAAAAATATAATGAAGAAGGTCGTATACCACACTGGCGCTTTAAAATAGAAAAGGGCGAAATCCGTTGGCATGACATGATACGTGGCGAAGTGGTGTTTCAAGGTGAATTGCTGAATGATCCTATTCTCTTTCGAGAAGATGGTAGCCCAGTATTTACTCTTGCAACAGCTGTCGATGACCTTGATATGCATATTACCCATATTATCCGTGGTGAAGATCATGTTACCAATACAGCTATTCAAATTCAAGTAATGGAAGCGCTCAGCGAGAAACCAAATAACATTCAATTTGGTCATTTGGCTCTTATTTCAGGAGGCAAGGGAGAAGGCCTGTCAAAGAGAGAAGGAAGTTTAAGTTTAGTCCAGCTCCACAAAGAGGGACTCGAACCAATGTCAATTAATAGCATTCTTTCAAAGTTAGGGACATCCGATCCCATTACACCGCATATTAGCTTAGAAGGTGTCCTCGGTGAATTTGACATCCAGCGGTTTGGCAGAGCAACACCCAAACTCGCAACAGAGGATCTATGGCAAATGAATACAAAGATTCTTCAACTCATTCCCTATGACCAAATCAAGCCTCGTTTTGAGCATATGGATCTTAAAGGCATTACACCTGCCTTTTGGGATCTGGTCCAAAAAAATATTATGACATTTCAAGAAGTCAAAGACTGGTGGCAAGTCTGTTATGGACACAAATTTTATAGGGAAGAAAACACAGGCCTTTTAGAAGTCGCACAACATTTCTTACCGCCTGAACCTTGGGACAATAGTACGTTTGGCGTTTGGATGCATCAAGTCAAAGATGAAACGGGACTCAAAGGAAAAGAACTGTATATGCCGATTCGTAAAGCCCTTACCGGACAAGAACATGGCCCTGAATTAAGGGACTTGATTCTTATTATGGGACGCTCAAAAGTGCTCAGCCGTTTACAATCTGCAGGAAATTAACAAATGCCACTCATTTTATACAACACACTTGCCCGTCAAAAACAAACCTTTGAACCCCTGAATCCCAACAACGTTCGGCTCTACGTTTGTGGACCGACTGTTTATGATTTTGCCCATATCGGAAATGGTCGTCCCTATGTTGTCTTTGATGTTCTGAATCGCCTTTTGCGACATCTTTATTCCAAAGTCACCTACGTACGTAACATTACGGATATCGATGATAAAATTATCAAAGCTTCAAAAGAAAATAACGAAGACATATCCGATCTTACCCAACGCACAACCCGCCATTTTCAAGACGACATGAAAGCCATTGGCAATATTCCGCCAAACGTTGAGCCTCTTGCAACGGAACACGTCAAAGAGATGATTACGATTATCGAAGCTTTGATTGAAAAAGGAAATGCTTATGAAAAGGATGGACATGTCCTCTTCTCAGTGAAAACCTTCCCTGCCTATGGTCAACTTTCTCGCTGCAACCATGATGAAATGATCGCTGGCGCGCGCGTTGAAGTTGCCCCTTATAAAAGAGACCCTGAAGATTTCATTCTATGGAAACCCTCTGATGAGGGCATCCCAGGTTGGGAAAGCCCCTGGGGCAAAGGTCGACCTGGGTGGCATATTGAATGTTCCGCTATGTCCTCAAAATATCTGGATAAAACTTTTGACATTCACGGCGGAGGACAGGATTTAATCTTCCCTCATCATGAAAATGAAATGGCACAAAGTCAGGCCTGCTTTGGAGCAAATACATTTGCACGTGTATGGCTTCACAATGGCATGCTAACGGTGAATGGTGAGAAAATGTCGAAATCTCTTGGCAATTTTATTACGGTTCATCAACTCCTCGAAAAAATGCCGGGCGAACTTGTCCGATTTGTTCTTCTCTCTTCTCATTACAGACAGCCCCTGGATTGGAATGATCAGGTCGTTTTTCAGTGTCGACAAGGCCTTGATCGCCTATACAACGCACTGAGGGGCAGAGAAATCAATGAAAAAAGCCCCGTGTTCGAACCCATTAAGACAGCTCTTGAAGATGATCTCAATACACCCCTTGCCATTTCAGCCCTTCATGATATTGCAACGCGTCTAAATAAAGCATCGTCGGAAATAGAGAAAAATGAATTAGCTTCTACTCTAAAAGTCAGCGGCGAGTGGCTTGGTTTATTACAAGAAGATCCAGAAAGCTGGTTCAAAGGAACAACAGGGATTGACGAAGCGAAAATTTTAGAGCTAATTGAGACACGCAATCAAGCCAGAGCGGAAAGAAATTTTACAGAGGCTGATCGCGTACGAGACGACCTTCTAAATCAAGGAATTGTATTAGAAGATGGCCCAGAGGGGACTACCTGGAAACAACAATGAATGAGGGTTTGTGGCCGAAAAGAGCTTAACGATTATTCTGATTGAACCACAGCTTGGTCAAAACATAGGAGCTGTTGCCAGAGTAATGTTAAACTTTGGGCTCACGGACTTACGGATTGTGAACCCACGCGATGGCTGGCCCAACCCCGATGCTTATCCGATGGCAGCAGGCGCAGACCAGGTCCTGGATAACGCAAAAGTTTTCTCTTCTCTCCCAAAGGCTGTTAGTGATCTAAATCGAGTCTTTGCCACCACAAGTCGCTCCCCTGACTTAATCAAATCCATTTACTCTCCCCAACTTGCGGTCGAGCAACTCGAAGCTTCCTCTCGGCAAGGAGAACATGTCGGTGTTGTTTTTGGCGGCGAGAGATGTGGCTTAACCAATGAAGATGTTTCTCAATGTGAGGCTATCATTAAAATTCCAACTGCTTCTGCTTTTCCTTCACTCAATCTTTCCCAAGCAGTTGCTCTCATTGCTTACGAGTGGTTTATGCAGTCTATCGACCACCCCTCCCATATCTTTCGGACAGGATATACAAATCTGGCAACGCGTGAACAAATTGGGAACTTTTTCAATCACTTAGAAGAAGAGCTTGAAATCACAGGCTTTCTCCGCCATCCCAAAAAACGGGCAACCATAGTTCAAAATATTCGTGGCATTTTCCAAAGATCAAACTTAACAGAACAAGAAGTACGCACCTTAAGAGGAATCATCCGGAGTTTGAGAAGTCCCATACGAAAAAAATCACCAAAAAAAGCAGCCTAAGTTTTAATAAGCTTTTTTAAATTATATAACAAATCCAATGCTTCTTTCGGTGAACAGCTATCTGGATTAATTCCCTGGACTGCTTTTTCGAGCGGTGAAGGCGACTTATAGGCTTCAACAAAAAGGGGAAGAGGATTTTCAGCAAGCTTTGGCCTCGGTTTTGTTTCTTCCAGCGTCCCTAAAATGGATTCTGCTCGATCAACGACGGACTGAGGAAGCCCCGCAAGCTTTCCCACGTGAATTCCATATGATTTGTCTGCAGTGCCTTTAACCACTTGATGAAGAAAGATAATTTGATCTTCCCATTCGCGAATATTGACGGTGTAGCAGGCAACACCCTCCAAGCTTTTTTCAAGAGCTGTTAGCTCATGATAATGGGTCGCAAACAAAGCCCTAGACTGATTTACATGGATGAGATGTTCAACAACAGCCCATGCCAAGGACAGCCCGTCAAAAGTCGCTGTTCCTCGTCCAATTTCATCAAGGATTACAAAACTCCGTGGTGTGGCCTGATTAAGGATGATGGCCGTTTCTGTCATTTCTACCATGAAAGTTGAGCGTCCCCTTGCCAAATCATCAGATGCCCCCACTCGACTAAATATGCGGTCGATGATCCCAATGTGTGCCTTTTTTGCGGGAACATACATGCCCATATGAGCCATCAAAGCAATCAACGCATTTTGACGCAAAAAGGTACTTTTACCGGCCATATTTGGCCCCGTTAAAAGCCACAAACCATTTATATGGCAATTATTTGGTGTAAAAGTTGTTCCTTGAGGGAGCAGAGCCTCCACAACAGGGTGGCGACCCTCTTGAATCTCAAACGCCAAAGAATCATCCAATTCAGGACGGCAATAATTCTTCTCCAAAGCCAAGGAAGCATGACTTACAGCCACATCAAGAGCTGCCAAAGCATGAGCCGTCTCTCCGATATCTGTTGCCGTTGTCATGACTTCATCAACAAGGGCTTGGAATAGCTTCAATTCAAGAGAGAGGGCTTGCTCAAGAGCTCCTACAATTTTCTTTTCAAGATCGGCAAGTTCCGCCGTTGAAAAGCGCATGGCATTGACCATGGTTTGGCGATGGATAAACTCTGGCCCTAGCTTGTCCTTATGAAGACTGGTGACTTCAATATGATACCCCACAATATTATTGTGTTTGACCTTGAGAGAATTTACCCCCGTCTCAGAGATATATTTTTGCTGTAACTCCTCAAGCGCACCCTTGCTATCATCTCTAAGTGCCAGCAGTTCATCGAGAGACGGATGATATCCTTTGCGTATAAAATTGCCATCTCGAGCCAAATGGGGAAGTTCATCCCTTAAAGAAGCTCCCAGCCGTTCCGTTAAAAGATCATAATCACCAAGTTTTTTAAGGGTGACTTTGAGAACTTCAGGAATCTCGAGCCCTTCAAAGATCTTTCGAATATCAGGAATCAGCTTAAGACCATTGTTAAGAGAAGCCAAATCACGTGGTCCTCCCCTGCCCCAACTCAAACGTGATAGGGGGCGCTCAATGTCGGGACAACATTTTAAAACTGCACGTAATGCTTGACACAAAGTTGAATTCTCAACCAGAAAATCCACACATTCAAGTCTTCTTTGAATGGCCTCTCGTTGGGTTAAAGGTGCCGCCAAATGATGGGAGAGAAGACGGGCTCCCATGGGTGTTGTTGTTTGATCAATGACTTTTATCAGGCTTCCTTTTTTCTCACCGGAAAGTGACATATGAAGCTCAAGGTTCCGACGTGTTGCTGCATCTAGCTCCAGACGCCCCCCTTCTTTCAAGCGGCGCGGCGGTTTTAAGCTGGGAATGTCTTGTTTTTGGGTCAAACGAATATAGTCCACAAGGCCGCCACAGGCAGCAATTTCCTGAGGTTTAAACTCTCCAAAGGCATCTAGACTGTGAACGCTGTAGAGTTCCTTCAACCTTTCCAACCCATTACGTTCATCAAATCGGCTGGAAGGCAGTGGAGTGAGACGCTTTTTCAAATCTTGAAAAAGCTCGTAAAGCTCAGGTGTTTTTAAGAAAGAATCAGGCAATAACAATTCACCTGGTCTCAAGCGGGCAAGCACCGTCTCAAGGTTTGGAATATGAGTTGATTCAACAAAAAAATCCCCTGTCGAAATATCTATGGAAGCAAGGCCTACTTCACCTGATTTATTAGAGACAAGTGCCGTAAGGAAATTATTTTGGCTTGCTTCGAGAAGACCTTCCTCTGTAAGAGTCCCTGGCGTCACAACCCGTATGACATCTCGTTTCAAGGGACCTTTTGTCTTGCGAGCGGCAGCATCCTCCGTTTGCTCACATATGGCCACTCGATAACCCTGACGAATAAGGCGTGACAGGTAATTATCACTCGCATGAAAAGGAACGCCGCACATGGGTATATCTTCCCCATCTTTTCCTTTCCCGCGCTTGGTTAATGTAATATCCAGAGCTTTTGCGGCAATAATGGCATCTTCAAAAAACAGCTCATAAAAGTCACCCATTCGATAAAATAACAAACAATCTTTATACTGGCCTTTTATCTCTAAATATTGGACCATCATCGGTGTTTGCGAAGGGTTTATAGGCTGTTTCAGTGCCGCTTGTGTCATAAAATTCTCCCGGGTTCTCTCTGTCATACAAAGAGATCTGGCGGGATGCAAGCCTCAAATGTAGGAGACTCTTTACAGCAATGATGCACAAACATTACATATGATTGAAACCGAAGCCGAGCGGAACGAACCAATTGCCTCTAAAAGAAAACTTGCGATTTTATTGTCCTGGATTGCCGCGGCGTCTTTGACGCCTCGCAATGAAGCAGAGACTAAAAAAACCGTCATTACGAACAGAGCGAAGCAATCCAGACTTCTTTGTCGTTCCCGCGAAAGCGGGAATCCAGGAAATAGCTGAAAAATGGATCCTCGTTTTCACGGGGATGACACGGTGAAAGCCAGGATAAGATTAAGTTTCTAACATAGTTGATCCAGATAACCGACTTCTGTTTCATTTCTTCATTCAATGGATACTCGGATAAGTTATGGTAATGATTTTCTGACGAAAAACAAACCATGCGCTTCCCAAGTATGACACGAATTTAAAGTTAAACTAATGAGGTAATCTTTACAAAAACATGGGAGGTCTGTATCCAAATCTCATTGACAAATCACCTACTTACCCCCATCCTTTAAAGATAACCAAGTAGAAACAACAGGGAAAAATCATGAAAATAAAATTTATATTTGTACTTATTGGCTTATTCATTATGGCATCATCGGTTCTTTTTGCTGATCTTGAAGGCTGTATTCCAACTTCACAGCTTGCTACTTATCCAAAGGTTACGACGGAAGCTGAATGTAATAATCTCGTTAATCCTCCAAACAATCAGATGGCTCCCTGTTGGGCAAATGGAAAATGTTATAACTTAGGGTATCCTGTTGAGTGTGCGTGCCTTAAGGCTAGCGGGGAACTTTGTACGGGTTATTATGGGCCCAATACAATGCAGAATCAACTTGGCTACTGCAGATGGGGAGATACTGGTGCTGATACATGGAGATTTTACTGGGGTGAAATAGCGAAGCCAGAAAAGGTTAATACTATTTTTCAACCAGAAGATCTATGTCGTGTTTTAGGAGGCACAGTGGACGGTGATATGTGTAATGGATATTGGAATAATAATCACAGCACATCAAATTGTTCCCTCGAAAACCTTTGGGATTCATCCGGCAAGTGCAATAATATCCTAGTTGATAACCAAGGTAATCCTGTTAAAGGAAATCATTAAATTCTGGCACTGTTGAAAGCAGGGAGGTGGCGTAGATACGCTGCTAACTTGAAGAATTGAATATCCATGGAGAATACAAACCCCATGGATATTTTTTTGTCCTCTATCTCAATACAGAAAACTACTCAGCCCTTTTGTTCGTAGGTTCAACCTTGAATTGAACTTCCCCCAGCGAAAAGCTCGTTGCATTGTTTTTGCAAACAATGTCAGGTGTTACCAATGCCCCTCCGGGGCCTGCTTTAAACTTCACTGTATGCTGCCCGGCTTTAGAAATTATTTTTTTACCAACTTCCTTAAAGATGTCTAAGACAAGTGCCAGCTCTAAACTTCCGGTCAGTTTGGGGATATTCACTGTTACTGTTAGCTCATCACCTTCCTCAAGTCGGATGGGTTGTTTTTTATGCCCTTCTTTAGCATCACCTAAAGCACCATTTTGATAAAGCCACAAACGAGCCACGCCTTTAGCAGGCGCATTTATTGATAGCCATTCCCCGCTACCATCGATCGTAAAGCCCTCATTAAAATGGAATGGATTATGTCTTGCTGTTATAACTCTGTCAGCCTCTCCTGTAGGATGCGCGCTCTTAATAGGCGCACAAATTCTAACTTTTCTTCTCCTTATGGCAAAATGCAGATCAGGCGTATCAGTGATCAAATCACAACCAAATTCTTGGTCTTTACTCACAAGGTATTCAATATGATGTTGACCGACCGTTAAAGGAATCTTCTCCAGTATTTGGCCATCTTTATTGAAAAAACCGAGATAAAGATTGCCTTCACGGCTCTCAAAATCAAAATTCAAGCTGAAAATTTGTCCTTCACGAAATCTTAAGGTATTGACTGAAGGTAAACAGCTACTTCCATTGTCTATATATACTCTCATTCCATTGTTTTGGGAGTATCCTATTTTTTTCGCTTCCTCTGTAAATCCAGAGAACTCAACTTCCCCAAGTTTAAAAGCAAAATTTGTAGGCGCCACCCTATTTGAGAGCATTAGTAAAGCATCTAACGTTTCTGAAGACAATTGAGCAAACTGCTCGATCATTTCTCTAAGCTCACTCGCTTTGATATCATCAACCCTCTGGTGCAGAACTAATTGAGCCACTTTCTCTCGCTCACCTTTTCTCACTTTCGCAAATCCTTGTACAAGTGGACCAAAATCTCTGTCTTTTTGTATTCGCTCAAACTGAGGATTGTTGAATGTAGCAACGGCGGAAGCAACTTCTTCTCTTGCGCCAAATGGCACTGTATTAGCCAAAGGATGGATAATACCAATCGTCTTCGATTCGTCTTGACCACTTATACTATAAAATAAAAAAGCAGCTTTCATAACATCTGCTATATCGTCATCAGAAAGAGAAGCTAAGTGCTTCACAAAAACTCTCTTAATTGAAGCCTGGACTTGAAATGGTTGAATAGCCCTGGCAATTTTTTCCCTTTTGCCTGTTTGAACCCCATTCATTTCCTCAATCAAATCCGCCTTCTCACTTGATTTAGTTTTATCATCCACTAAAAGAGAAACCGCACGTGCAACCTCTTCTCTTTCACCTGCAGGAACTTGCCTTAAGAAACAAAAAAGTGCCATACTGAAAGACTTATTTTTACTCAATAAGTTATAGGATCGAGCAATTTCCTCTCCTTCTCCTGTCTTAAAAGAGGTTCTAAGGATATTTAACATGAAAGAGAGTTCTGAAATATCAGGTTTCTTACCTCTCAGAATAATACGAGCGACCTCAAGTATCTCATCAACCTCGCCAAGTGTACTTTCTGTGAAAGGGTCCTCATATTTTTTAGATGCATACTGTTCAGGAGAGAGATCAAAAGCTGAACAAATGCGCGTACGAACAGCATTCTGATGCTTATCTTCTTCGCCATGTCTCTGATTCACTTTCTTAATTAAAAGTGAGATGTTCCCAAGGACGTCCTCATCCTCACCGGCCATAACCTGAACGGATGTATAATCCCATGCTGCTACAGTCATCATCAAAGTGAGTGTTAATTGTTGAACTGATTTTTTCATGGACATCCCCCATATTTCAATAAATA
>CAYRHD010000009.1:0-52977 GCA_964424065.1 uncultured Alphaproteobacteria bacterium | reverse complement strand
ATAAATATAAACATAAATTACTAATTAATGTCTGTGTTAAGAATTTTCAAGAGAATTTTATAAATTTAATTTATATTATTAAAAAAGATTAATTTGTACCAGTAGAAACTGATTCCTCTTGCTCCCCAGATCTTTGATAATCAGGAACTAAGGCTTGTAGAAGACGAATGACCGAATCTTGATCCTGGTTCTTGGCAACAACTTCTAATTCACGCAAAGCGCGTATCAGAAAACCATGGTCCATCGAACGATTTTCCACCGTGAAAACATGATCATGAGAAGTCGACTGGAGTTCTTCATTAAAAGATGGGTCAATTAGTCTATCACCAGGCCTGAGCCCAATAAATTCAACCTTACATTTTCCACCACTTATCTGAATCATCTGATTGGCTAAATCAACAATCTTTAAAGGTTCTCCCCTATCCACGACATAAACAGAAGATTCCCTTTTGCTTTTTTCCATCTCTAATGCAAAGGATTGAAAGACAAGTGCCACAGCCTCTCCCGCACGGATAAAGTAGCGCATCGCATCCACATGAGTCACCGTCAGAAGCCCCCCCTTTTCAAGTTGAGATTTAAAAAGAGGCACTACAGAACCAGGAGCATCAAGGAGGTTGCCCACACGTACATTGACATAATTCGTTCCACTTGGCTTCTTCTTTTCAAGTACATGGAGAGACTGGCAATAGCCTTCTGCCAAGCGCTTGGTTGCCCCAACAACATTCACAGGCTGCTGTGCATCGTGAGAAGACAAATTAATTAGGGCTTTTACCTTAAAGTCTCGACAAGCATCAGCAATATTCTGTGTCCCGATAACATTTGTTAAGACGCAATAGGACGGATTTTCTTCCCCAAAAGGAACTTGTCTCAGGGTTCCATCATGAATAACGATTTCAGGTTTAAAGGTAGAGATAATATGTCGGATCCGATCACGAAAGCTAATATCACCCAAAAAGGTTTCGCATGCTACCTTTGGTGCCACATCTTTGGCTTCTAATGCAGCTTGAAACAACAGATATTCATGATTATCAACAAGACCAAGCCGTGAAGGTTTTACTTGCCCCACATATTTTAGAAGCTCGTTTCCAAAGGAATTCAAAGCTCCAATAATTAAAATGCGCTTGTCTTTTAACAAAGGATATACAGATTTGTTATCAATCTTAAGCGGAGCTCGTTTGAACAGTTCTTCAAGATGTTGAGGACTTGATGGAACTATTTTGCTCTCTTGTGGAAAAGGTTTAAATTTAATTTTTTGGAGGGCTTCTAGGAAAAAAGTAAGAACAAACCAGTTGATCAATGGAACAGACATCGACAATGATAGATCATGAGGAAGAAGCCACAAAATAGGCATGTACAGCACATTTAAAGACGTGGTTACCATAAGGCTTGAATTGATTTTTGGCGCAATCGGAAACAAAGAAAGGTGCTGAGCCATAAGCACTGATAAACCTAAAAGAAGATAAAGACATTCATTTAAAAGTATGGTGTTTAAAGACACATCCCCGAGGTCCATTCCTACACTAAGATAGAGTGAAAGACAGAGGCTGATACCTATAACACTGAAAGTCAAGATTTGGCTAAAAGTAGAAGGACTTTTTAAAATTGACAGTGCAGAGTCTCTAACTACATTTTTTATTTTCGTGAGATAAAATATAATCATGAATGCGTTATATATGATGTGAACTTTCTGCCAATCTATAAGAACCAATTTCATTTGTCACGGATAAAAATCTCAATTAATGTTATAACTTTCAAGCACTTGAAAAGATGGAATATTCATCCATAAGGAAAGTGGGGAGGATAAAAGTAAGGACAAGAGTACCTTCTTTTTCTCTACTAAAACAATAGAGTTAATGACAGGTTTCAATAAAGTGTTTTTTTAGATAGAGAGGGTTGTAAAGGCTAGCTTTTTCTTGACAACTTCCTATTCTTAGGCAATACAAACACATTCATTAATAGATAAATTTATGGTTTAAGTATGGTTATGCGAACTCTTTTATCTCTTTTCTTCTTCGTGTCTTTCTCTACTTTATGTAACGGAATGGCTATAAAAGACAATGACGACCTTCCATCTTTTTGCCCCGTCTTTAAGGGTGCTCTGGAGACTCTAACGCAGAATGTTGAAAAAGGTGGAGGATCTGAAGGAGAGCGTGAAATGTATAGGAGAAGGCGACTCTCTTCTCTTTACTCTGTCTATCAGCGCGATGAAGCCGATAGCTTGTCTCGGAAGGAGCCGTTTAGACGTGCAGTCACTCAGCTTTTGAACTTAGAAGCGACCAAATTTAGAATAGTTAACGTATGTTTACAGAGGCAAGAAGAATTCTTACCTCTGGATAGTATTCAAGAATTCCTTGCCTTATTAACTCTTGTTGAAAATACATATGATTGGATCGAAAGAACACCAACACAAAAACCGCCCTATCTTCGCGTTTATAATGCGTCATCAATAGATTCTTTGGTTCGAACTTTAACATTAGCGCGTTTGAATACCCCAGCTGAGAATTACATGGGTTTTATCTGTGACATTTTTGGGATCTTGACCAATGAATCAGCTCTATGTAGAGGAACTCATACTCCCAGAACAGGAATGCAGATTGTGCTTTCTTGGCTTTTACAAGTGAAGAACCGCATTCACATTGTTGGAACAGGAAGAGAATCAAGGCATTCTTTATCTTGTCTCCATAATATCAATTATGGTGGATACTTTAGAATTCAAGATGATACTCGATCTTTTGATTCTTCAGTGTCTTCAGATGATGAATTTGCAACAAATAAAAATGGACATATCGAATTTGCAAGGAAGGCTATTTCTAATAATCCTTCATCTAATGGTCATGCTCTCTCCACTTGCTATCCGCTGACAAAATTTTCAACTGTTCTTATAGCTGATATCAATCCAAATCGGTTAGTTGCATCCTTAGAATCCCTTATGAGATCAAAGGCAGGAGACGCCGCTGAATTAATTTATTTGGTTTTGGTTCAACCTGCATCCACTCCCTCAAAGGATAGATTGACGAGAGAAACCATTACTGATTTCGTAAACACGTTGAGAGATGCGCGCTAACAAAAGAAGTCTTGTTTATTCAACAAGAACTTACTCTTCCTTCTTGTTTTTTAGTACCTCAAAGGGAGAAGGATTCCCATTTTTTTCATGGTATTCAAGGGGCTCGGTCCCCGGTGCCACCGGATAGGGATCAAGATTTAAGGAGAGGATTTGAATTACAACTTCACCGAGATCTAAAATATAATCTTCTAGCATTTCTCCCTCTTCCTGGGTTTCTTCGCTTAATTTTTTGGGTGATTCTAAAAAGAATAGTTCATCAACTTTAACTTCAAGTTCTTGAAGAAAAAATACCAACGTCCGCACACATTGTTGGGTTACCTGAGCATGAATCTTACCCGTCAAAATCACGCGCCCATCTCGTTCAAGTTTCAGGTCAGCTTTGAGTTTTTCAATAAAAATAAGATTTAAGCGGTTGGCAGCGTCTTCCCGCTCCTCATGGCTTGCATCCAAGTGAAAATCATGAGTGCCTGGCGCTAACGTTTCAAGATTAATAACCGTTGAAAGAGGTGACATCATCTACATTCCTTTTTCCAAATTGGGCCATTGGATTTGACCATTCTTTTCAATATCTTGGCTTCTTAACAGCTGATCCGATTCCCTTACATACGCTAGCAAGGCTGAAAGCTCTTCAGGGGCTTTTCCTCCGAATAAGTTGCGAGTCAGGGCGTCTTTTAAATCTTCTGCACTATTTAATGCACTCTCATAGGATTTCATCGTTCCATAAAAGTATTTAGCACATTTTTTGACTTGTTTTCCCACTCTCAAATCACTCACGCCAACTTCCCGCAACGTCATTTCCGTATAGGCAAAAAAGGCGTCAAAAACTTTTTGTGACAAAGGTTTTTTTAAATGCTTGAGAAGCAAGACCATATGCAGGCACGCACAATCAAAGCGTCCTTCAAGTGTATCGGGAACTCCCCATCTTTCATAAAAAATAGGCTCTCGCGCTTGTGTTAAAGCCATTGCACACAAGGCCTCGCTCTGTGAGCAATTTATTTTTTTCAAGAGACCGTTGACAGCAGAGGCAAGGATAGGCATGGTTATTTTCACTTAATTCAGGATACAAAGATTCGTACAAAGAAATGACTCTGAAATCAAGCACTTTAAAGATCTCTCTTGTTCTAACCCTCGGCCTTACTGGTTGTGCTGTTATTGACAACCGTGGACACGAGGTGGATCCAGATCAGCTGGCAAAAATACAGGTCGGGATCACAACGAAACCGCAAGTTCAAGAACTCTTGGGAACACCTTCCTCCGTTGCTCCTTTTGGAAATAAAACTTGGTTCTATATGTCGGAATTAACCCAGCGTCGCTTGTTTTTCGATCCAAAAGTCCTGAAAAGTAATGTCACGCGAATTGAGTTTAATGAACAAGGACAAGTCATCGCCCTGGATTCACTCTCAGAAAAAGATCATCAGGTAATCTCCCACATCCAACGCTCCACGCCAACGGCGGGCCATGAGTTTGGTGTTCTAGAACAAATCTTTGGCAACGTGGGACGCTTTAATGGCAAAGACCCAGATAACGAACGCGGGCATTAAATCAAACCTTTCGATCCATAACGTGCCAAATATAAAGGTGCTATCACCTCAAGAGCATGCTTGCGAACCCTTAAGTCCTCTGCTTTCAAAGCTTTTGATGAAACGATGCTATCAGATTTCAAGAGTTCAACTTGATCTCGTGTTAGCGGAGGATTAGGCAAAAACTGTGTAAAGGCTCCCATCAGCTTGGCGACACAAAACGGTACTGATACCAAAAGACGGTTCCGATGGATGGTTTCCAGCAAATACTGCATCAACTCTTTAAAAGTATAAACTTCTGGCCCTCCCAACTCATACACTTTTCCTTGGGTCTCTTTTTTGAGTGAAGCCTTTAAATAAGCTTCGGCCACATCGCCAACATAAATTGGCTGAAAGCGTGTGCGTCCACCTCCCATCAATGGAAGGAATGGGGAAAACATGGCCATCTCGGCGAACCGATTTAAAAAGGCATCATCAGGACCAAACACAACACTTGGCCGCATAATAGTGGAGTTAGGAAAATGCTTAAGAACTGCCTCTTCGCCTTTGGCTTTTGTCTGTGCATAGCGTGATTTTGAGTTGAGATCTGTCCCTAAAGCCGACATATGAAGAAGCCGAGAAACACCTTCTTTGGCAGCCATTTCAGCAACTAACTGCGCACCTTCTACATGCACGGACTGAAAGGTTTGCGACCTTTTCTCAAACAAAATGCCTACAAGGTTAATGACAATATCCGACCCTTGAATGGCTCGTGCCACTTGATCCTTGGAAAGGATGGAAGCTTGGACAGGTGTAATTTGTCCAACTTCCCCTAAGGGTTTTAGAAAGTTGGCCGCCATAGGATTGCGCACCGCAACGCGAATCAGATCTCCCCTATTTGCATACTTCTGAACAATGTACCGACCGATAAAGCCAGACCCACCAAAAATTGTCACTGTACGCATTTTCAACCCCCGTTTCCTAGAGTGTACCAAAAATAAATTCTTTCGACCATGGGGGAACTTGGAACTTTACTGATTTTCACTGAAGAGTAGAATGTGAGAATATATTATTTAGCGTTTATGAGTCTCATCCCGAAAGATACTCCTTTATTGACTTTCCACTAAAACCACTTTAACGAATGCAGAAGGCCCAGGTGGCGGAATTGGTAGACGCGCTAGGTTCAGGTCCTAGTGGACGAAAGTTCGTGGAAGTTCGAGTCTTCTCCTGGGCACCATTTCGTTGTATGTTTAATGATTAAAAATCATAGAAAGTAAAATATGAAGATTCATTACCACCGAGGAGACCTTCCCGCTAACGTCAAATTTGAACACTCCGTTGCCATAGATACGGAAGCGATGGGTCTTTATATCCCACGGGATCGCTTGACTCTCGTCCAACTGTCATCCGGAGACGGGGACTGCCACTTGGTTCACTTTCCTCTCAATTCTTCCTATGAAGCGCCCCATTTGAGAGCCCTCTTAAATGATAAAAATATTGAAAAAATCTATCATTTTGCTCGCTTTGATTACGCTATCTTAAAATATTACCTCAAAGTTGACCCTTCTCCTCTCTTTTGCACAAAAATTGCTTCACGCCTTTCTCGAACTTATACAGACAAACATGGACTAAAAGATCTATGCAAACAACTTCTTAGCATTGAAATATCCAAACAAGAACAAACCTCCGATTGGGGTTCTGAAATCCTGACGGAAAAACAAATGGAATACGCAGCCGGTGACGTTCTCTACCTCCACAAATTAAAAGCGGCCCTTCAGGATATGCTCAAACGAGAAGGACGCGAATCTATTGCGAAGGCTTGCTTTAAATTTATTCCCGCACGCTGTGAACTTGATATTCAAGGATGGAATGAGGTTGATATTTTTCAACATTAAGTATAAAATATGAAAAGTTTAATAAAGCAGAAATTTTAAGGGTGTCATCGAAAATGCAAAAGTCAACTGTCACAACACTTTTTCTTCACGATGACCTTGCAGAGGCCCAACGCGTCATGAATCTTGAGGCAGAAGCCATCCAGCAACTTGGCCAAAGCTTGGGAGATACATTCCAAAATGCCGTTGACTTGTTGATGGAAGTTAAGGGCCGCGTGATTCTTGCAGGAATTGGGAAAAGTGGACATGTGGCTAACAAGATTGCAGCCACTTTTTCGTCAACAGGAACCCCTGCGTTTTTCGTCCATCCCACTGAAGCCAGCCATGGAGATTTGGGGATGATTACACCGCAGGATGTTCTTGTTGTTCTCTCTCTTTCAGGTGGTACGGCAGAACTGACAGATATGCTTAACTACGCCAAACGTTATGATATCCCTCTTATCGCTATCACGCAAAAGGAAACAAGCCTTCTTGCAAAAGCAGCACGCTATACCCTCTTACTTCCTCCCTTTACTGAAGCCTGCCCGATGGGCCTTGCTCCCACAACGTCAACGACCCTTATGCTTGCACTCGGTGACGCTCTTGCTGTGGTTCTCTTGAAAAGGAAAGGATTTTCAGAAAAAGACTTTAAAAACTTCCACCCCGGCGGTGGTTTAGGAAAAAAGCTATTACATGTGTCTGACATCATGCGATCTTTTGAAGAGTTACCCTTAGTTACGGAGGAAACTTCTATGAGTGAGGCTCTTGTGACAATGACCGAAAAAGGATTTGGGTGTATTGGCATTTTAGATGAAAATCAACATCTTATAGGAATTGTTACAGATGGAGACTTACGTCGTCATATGGGCCCTTCCCTTCTTGAGAAAACAGTCAAAGACGTGATGACAACTTCTCCAAAAACCATCCGCTCTTCTGCTTTTGCTTCCGAAGCCTTGGGAATTATGAATCGTGGTTCCATTACGAATTTATTTGTTCTTGATGAAAGCACATCAAAACTTGTTGGATTGATTCGTCTTCATGACTGTTTACGTGAAGGGCTAGCTTAAATGAAACCCCCTGTTACAAAAAATTACTCACGTTACGTTAGTTTAATGAAAGTTATTCTTCCCATTGGGATTGTGCTTTCTGTCGTCTTTGCTCTGGGATGGCCATATCTGCAAACCTTAAACGCGCCTGAAATAGTTGCCGTTGACACGTCCCTTCCTGAAATTAAAGAAAACCGCATGGTACGTCCTCACTATTTATCAACTGATCAAAAGGGACAACCTTTTGAAATTACCGCAGAATGGGCTAAAAATCATTCTGAAAGCCTTTCAGACCTCGTTAATCCAGATGGAACAATGACGCTATTTGAAGGTGAAATCTATAGTCTCAAAGCAAAAAAGGGACTTTACAATAAAGATAACAAAACCATCGACTTAAAGGACAGTGTTGTACTCACCAGCACAGATGGGTACACCGTTACAACACAAGAAGCGCATGTAACACTGGACAATAAAGTAATCGAAGGAAATTCAATGATCAAAGGCGAAGGGCCGGCGGGTTCACTAATGGGGACCAACGGCTTCAAAATTGAAACGAAAGCGAAGAATAAAAAAGTTATTACACTCAAAGGTGCATCAAGGATTGTTATTAATAATGAAACATTAAAAAAGGAGAAGGAGAAAAAGGGCGATGCAAATTAATTTCATATCTTTGCTCCTTTTTTTGATGAGTTCTTCTTTATGTTACGGAGAAATTACAGATCAGATGGGTCAAGCGGACAAGGACGCTCCCCTCGTTATTGAAGCCACAGAAGAAGTCGTCTGTGATGAAACGGCACAAAAGTGTACGGCTACAGGTCACGCTATGGCCCAAAAGGGTACGAATAAGATTTTTGGAGATATTTTAACGGCTCACTTTTCTGAGGACCGGAAGATAACAGCTATAACAGCTGACGGAAATGTTCGCATGGAAACACCAACTGATCACGCTTATGGTGAGCATGCCCACTATGATGTTGCGCTTGATCGGGTTATCATGACTGGTCGCAATCTCAAGGTTACTACTCCCAATGAATATCTAACAGCTAGAGACTCCCTTGAGTATTGGCACACAGATAATAAAGCGATTGCACGAGGTAACGCTATTGCCACATTCCCTCAAAAAGGAGAGCTTATACAAGCCGATACTCTTGTGGCTTATTTCAAAAGTTCACCTGGAAAAGCCGAGGGTGAAAATAAAAAGCAAAAATTAGATCGCGTTGAAGCTGAAGGTAATATTCTCGCTTCAAATCCTAAGGGTATTGTCACAGGAGATCGTGGACATTATTTGGCAGAAGCAAAGATTGTTGAGGTCTTCAATAACGTAAAATTGTTACAAGATGACAATATTATTGAAGGAGGCTATGTTCGCTATAACCTCGACACAAGCATAGCTGAGATGTTCACCCAGCCTCCCCGTAGTTCCACTGATAGGCCAACCCAGCGCATCCATGGAATTATCATGGCAAATGATTCAAGCAAGCTCAAAGAGAATCGAGATAAAATCGTTCCTGGAAAGAAATCAAATGACAAGGATAGACAACGCTTCCCAAGATCTGCTACAAGCAATAAATAACTTTCATAAATAGAGTGAAGTTTTAGCAAATGTCAGTACTGGAAAACCAGCTTTCTGAAGCAGACGGACTAAGAGCTCAGAATTTGCGTAAATCATATGCACGTCGAACTGTTGTTAACGACGTCAGTATTTACGTGAAACGAGGCGAGGCTGTTGGCCTTTTAGGTCCCAATGGTGCAGGAAAGACGACATGCTTTTCGATTATCACAGGTCTCATTAAAGCGGACTTTGGCGATGTGTTTTTAGATAATTACAACATTACCAAGCTTCCTATGTACCGTAGAGCCCGGTTGGGAATTGGATACCTTCCACAAGAAACCTCTATTTTCAGAGGGTTAACTGTTGAAAACAACATTAGATCTATCTTGGAACTCATCATACGCGATCGCGATCAACGGGAAGAACGCCTGGAAATGCTTCTTGATGAATTCGCTATTAAACATATCCGAAGCTCCTCTGCTCTGTCTCTTTCGGGTGGAGAAAGACGACGTACAGAGATCGCACGTGCCTTAGCTAGCAATCCTCACTTCATGTTACTTGACGAGCCTTTGGCAGGTATCGACCCTATTGCGGTTGCTGAAATCCGAGACCTCATCGCTCATCTAAAAGATAAGAACATCGGTGTCTTAATTACGGACCACAACGTTCGTGATACACTTGGCATTGTTGACCGTGCTTATATCATCAACGAAGGTGTGGTCCTACGCGAAGGCTCTCCCGATGAAATTGTCGCTGACGCTAACGTTAGACGCGTTTATTTAGGTAAAGAATTCAAACTTTAAGGAGAAAACGAAAAATGAAGGCTTCCCAATTTTTCTACCCCACCTTAAAAGAAACACCCCAAGAAGCTCAAATCGTCTCCCATCGGCTCATGCTCCGTTCAGGCATGATCACTCAAGTGGCCTCGGGCATATACACTTGGCTACCTTTGGGTCTCAGAGTTCTTCAAAAAGTTGCACAAATTGTGAGAGAAGAACAAGACAGAGCGGGTAGTCTAGAAGTCCTCATGCCGACGATTCAACCCGCCGAGTTGTGGGAAAAAAGCGGCCGTTATCATGACTATGGGAAAGAAATGCTGCGCATCACGGACCGCCATGAGCGTCAAATGCTTTTTGGCCCAACAGCTGAAGAAGTTATCACGGACATTTTTGCCCGCTATATCAAAACTTATCGGGACCTCCCAAAACGCTTTTACAACATTCAATGGAAGTTCCGTGATGAAATCCGCCCACGCTTTGGTGTTATGCGCGGCCGTGAATTCCTAATGAAGGACAACTATTCCTTTGACCTTACATTCGAAGGAGCTAAAGCCTCCTACCAAGCGATGCTAGAAGCTTATGTCAGAACATTTGCACGCATGGACCTCAAGGCCATCCCCGTCCGCGCCGATCCTGGCCCTATCGGAGGGAACCTAAGTCATGAATTTCAAGTCCTGGCAGCAACAGGCGAAAGTGAAATTTTCTATGATGAAGGATACGAAAATTTAGATATCAACACACTCGACTTAGAAAAACTTCAAAAACTATATGCAGCTTCTGATGAACTGCACGACCCAAAGAATTGCCCTGTTTCTGCAGAAAAATTGAAGACTGCACGCGGAATTGAAGTTGGCCATGTCTTCTATTTTGGCACAAAATACTCTGTTCCCCTTGGAGCTTATGTGATGGGACCTGATAACAAACAAGTTCCTGTGGAAATGGGATCCTATGGCATTGGTATCTCTCGACTCGTCGGTGCAACCATTGAAGCCCATCATGACGAAAATGGGATTATCTGGCCTGAAAGTATCGCGCCTTTCAAAGTGGGACTGTTGAACCTGAATATTAAAAACAAAGAATGTACGGACCTCTGTGAAGACTTTTACAAAAAGCTTTTAACAGCAAATATTGAAGTTCTTTATGATGACCGTGATTTAGGAGCCGGCGGTAAGTTTGCCGACATGGATTTGATTGGTCTTCCTTGGCAACTTATTATCGGCCCTCGAAGTGTCACATCCGGTCAGTGCGAACTGAAAAATCGTCGTTCAGGTGAAAAAATCGAGCTTTCCTTTGAAGATGCTTTTAAAAGGTTAGTCTAAATTTTTTTTAATCTTTTCTTAAGCTTATTTCCTTAGAATTTAATTAATCTATCAAAGGAGGAATATATGCTTAAAAAAACAATGCTTATAAGTTCAGCGGCACTCATGCTTACACTGGCAAATATAAACCATGCATCATCCGATCGTGGAAGCGGTAACAACGATTGCAGACATGCATGCTTTAGCATATATAACACCTGCCTTGATTCTTGTAACGTGATACAGACCTCTCTAGATGAAATGAATACTGCGTGTAAACTTGCTTGCGCTTATAAAAAATCAACTAATTCAAATACCTGCATAAATGAAGTTTGCATAAAAAGTACGACTTTGCCTACGTGCGACAGTATCTGTAAGGCAGCACAAGACACTTGTCTTGGTGCTTGTGGAAAATTTTACAATGATACGAAAAATAACTGTAACTAAGCTTATTTAAATAATAGGAAGCTTTACATTTTTTTAAGGATCCTTATGCTGTTTCAAAACGCTCCTGCATGATGAATTGATTTAATATTTCATCCGCGATAAGCCGCATTTTCACATGTCCATATCCATGGATACCTGTTATTGGCTACTCCACATACAATTGATATTAATACATATTATGTCGATTTGTGAAAATTTTATTTTCGAAGTAAGATTTTCAGATTATCAAAGCTTATTGTTTTTTTTGTTCAAAAGTAAGCATTCAGCAGCACAAGCGTCATACTGAGCATCACAAGAAATATGACCCCTGCAGTTCTCAAGTTGCTTTTTGCAATCACCCAAACATGAAGCTTTTAGCTCAAATGATATCAAGCTTGCTAATCCTATTGTTATGAAAGCTATTGCTAATGTTTCCTTCATTTTCATTTTAAACCCCTTATCTCAAGTTTTAATGTTTCTTTAAAGTTATATAACAAATCTTAAATTATGGTTAAAATTCTTATGATTCCTTAAATCGTTTTTTAAGCACTGTCCCATTCACCCGCACGTCTTCTATATGCCGCGTCTTCACATGTCCATACCCACGGATATGTTCAGGAAGAGATGCTAGTTCGACCGCAATATCATAATTCTTGGGAGTTACATTCTCTAAAATATCTTTAATCAACGTTTCATATTCTGTAATCAAGGCTCGTTCTTGTTTTCGATCCTTTGTATAACCAAAGATATCAAAAGCTGTTCCCCTGAGTCCCTTGAGCTTTGCAAGAAGACGAAATCCATGCATCATCCATGATCCGTAGGTCATTTTTTTGGGTTGACCAGAAAAAGGATCCTTTCTGGAAAATAGAGGTGGGGCAAGATAAAAGTTCAGCTGTACAGGCCCCTCAAACTGATCTTTCAGCTCTTTCATAAAGGTCCCATCTGTATAAAGGCGCGCCACTTCATATTCATCCTTGATGGCCAAAAGCTTGGCGTAATATTTAGCCACACTGATGGAAAGGTCTTTTCGCTTGAGTTTGTCATCCACCTTTTTTACCTGCTCAACAAAAGCGCTATATCGGTGGGCATAGGTTTCGTTTTGGTACCCGGTTAGGAAAGTTTTGCGGTGTGCCACAATATCTTCATACGTGGTAGGGACATGAAACAACTTCTCTTCAACTTGCAAACCAGCTGCTTTTTCAACTTCCTTTAAGTCGATGGCAGCATACCGCCCCCATCGAAAGGCTTGAATATTAGCGTCGACGGCTATATCGTTCAGAACAATCGTTTTTTCAATGGCTTCATGAGATATCGGTAGGAATCCCTTTTGATATGCATACCCAACCATAAACATATTGGTTGCAATTGAATCTCCCATCAAACCTGTCGCCAATCTTTGAAAGTCAACAAAATCAACGCGATCCTCTCCCAAAGCTTCTCTGACCCCATTTAATAACTCATCGTGATGAAAGTCATAATCGGGTGAATTAATAAAGTGCCCTGTGATGGATTGATCGACATTCACAATGGCTTTTGTTTTGCCTTTTTTTGCCAACTTAAGCGTATTGGGGTTTCCAGTCACAACCAAGTCGCATCCAAAAATAAGACCCGCTTCCCCATCATAAATGCGTGTCGCATGAATATCTTCAGGTCGTTTAGCAATTCGTAGGTGAGAGACAACCGCACCACCCTTTTGAGCTAGGCCCGTCATATCCACAACTGAGCATCCCTTTTTCTCTAGATAAGCTGCAGTCCCTAAAATAGCCCCGATGGTGACAATCCCCGTTCCACCAACCCCCGTTACATAGATAGGATAGGGTTTATCCAAGGACGGAAGTTCGGGATCAGGAAAAGTATGTTCAAGGTTGGCAATCTGAACGGGCGATTTGGCTTTCTTGATTTTTCCACCATGAACACTTACAAAGCTAGGACAGAATCCATTTACACATGAATAGTCTTTGTTACAGCTGGACTGATTGATTTTTCGCTTTCGGCCAAATGCGGTTTCAATGGGTTCGACAGAAAGACAATTTGACTTAACACTGCAGTCGCCGCACCCTTCACAAACTCTCTCATTAATAAAGATCCGTTTGTCTGGATCTTCCATAAGCCCCCGTTTGCGCCTTCTTCTCTTTTCCGCTGCACAGGTTTGATCATAAATGATGACAGACGTACCAGGCCATTTCTTAATATCTTCCTGAACCCGATCCAATTCATCTCGATGGCCAATTTGAACGCCAGGCGCAAATCCAAAATTCACAGGGTATTTTTCAGGCGCATCACTTAGAACGACAATTTTCCGAACTCCTTCGGCGTAAACTTGATTTGAGATCATGGCAACGTCAAGTGGCCCGTCAACAGACTGTCCACCTGTCATAGCAACCGCATCATTATAGAGAATTTTAAAGGTAATATTGACACCCGCAGCAACCGTTGCCCGAATCGCCAGTAAACCTGAATGGTAGTACGTTCCATCACCAATATTGGCAAACACATGTTCTTCATCTGTAAATGGCGATTGTCCAATCCAAGGAACGCCCTCCCCTCCCATTTGAGTAAAGGTCTCTGTATGATGCGTAATCCAAGTTGCCATATAGTGACAACCTATACCTCCCAAGGCTCGACTACCTTCAGGAAGATGAGTTGTGGATGTATTATGAGGACAACCCGAGCAATAGTAAGGAAGGCGAACAATCTCTGCCTCACTCTTGGACTCGCTTTTTAATAGCGCCTCAAGTTTCTTCAAGCCTTCTTGTACTTTTGCTGACTTCGATATGTTTAAAAAGCGCGTGGCAATTGCATGGGCAACCTCGGGAACGTGCAATTCATCGAGTTCGGAGAGAAAGGGTTTTCCCTTATCATCTCTTTTTCCAACGATGCGAGGGCGTTGGCTTTCAGGCAATTGATAAAGAATGTCCCTGACCTGAGTTTCAATAAACGGTCGCTTCTCCTCTATAACAACAACTTCTTCAAGCCCTTTCGCGAACTCAATTAAACCAGAAGGTTCAAGAGGCCAACTCACGCTAACTTTGTAAAGGGCTATGCCCATCTCTGCAGCGTCTGTTTCCTTGAGACCTAAATCTTCAAGCGCTTGGCGGGCATCATGAAACGTCTTTCCACACGTAATTATACCAAAACGTGCTTTGTGCCCTTTAAACAATGTCTTATCAAGCTTATTTGCTCGCACGAACGCCTTGACTGCATCCAACTTATAGAGCCGCATGCGCCTTTCCTGATCATGAGGAGAATCAGGCCACCTTATATTCAGCCCACTTTCTGGCATAGGAAAATCAGTGGGCAAAAGGATGGGTGAACGCTTTGGAGACACAAAGACAGATGCAGACGTATCAACTGTATCAGAAATAACTTTAAAGCAGACCCAGCACCCGGAATAACGAGAAAGTGCCCAGCCATAAAGACCAAGATCAAGGATATCCTGCACGTTTGAAGGAACCAGGATGGGGATTGAAACATCCATAAAAGCAAATTCACTTTGGTGGGGTAAGGTTGATGATTTGCAGGCATGATCATCCCCCGCAATGGCCAGGACACCTCCATAGGCTGATGTTCCCGCCATATTTGCATGCCTCAAGGCATCTCCACTCCGATCCACACCTGGACCTTTTCCATACCACATACCAAAGACACCCTGAACGCGGCACCCTTTAAACAGAGGAGTTTGCTGACTTCCCCATACAGCCGTTGCCCCAAGATCTTCATTGATTCCAGGAACAAAGGTGATTTGATTTTCATCAAGATATTTTTGGGCTTTCCATAACGTTTGATCAAACCCACCGAGAGGAGACCCTCGATAGCCCGATATAAATCCTGCAGTTTCTATACCATTGGCCAAATCTCGCTTGCGTTGCATCAAAGGAAGACGCGTCAGCGCCTGGAGACCGGTCAAGTAAATTTGACCTTCCTCAATAAAGTATTTATCTTCTAGCGTGATCTCCCTAAGGGACATTTTGCCTCCCGCATTATTATTGTTCATAGTATACACAGTTTTTAGGAATGCTCAAAATACGGAGTGTGATTTTTTAAAACTAGTCAGTTTTAATATATTTTTAAGAATCTTCTGCCAGGATACGAAGTCTCAACATAAAGGAGATGAGAATGAAAAACTTAACAACATTTGCTATTGCTTTAGCCATGGTTGCTTCCACAGGTGCAATTGCACGGCCCAATCCTGCTTCAGTCTTTTGTGCTCAAACACTAGGTGGAAAACTTGTTCCCAATGGTGATGATAAAAATGACTTGCTTTGCCAAGTTACTGACAGCTCTGGGACAAAATACACGGCAAAAGAGTGGGATCTATTCAGACTTTTTGCTAAAGTTGCTGACAAAAAATAGTATCACTCATTAAGATTCTTTGGATCGTTAGTCCAAATGGCTTGGCGATCCATAAATCTACCTTTAAGCACTTCAACTTCCTGTGAATTACTTCCCTTAGCCAAGTAATCTAAAAATGGCTCTTTAATTTTTCTTAAAAAAGGCTTATATATAAGGTGTCAAGGAAACTTGACTATAGTGATAAACGTCTTGCGGAATAGGCGTTACGGACCCGGGGGCGGAACCCGGCACCTCCACCAAGAAAATTATGGGGGTGAATTAGGATCGACGTGCGTAGTAAAGGTCTGATTTTCACTCGGTATTGTACCACCGTTATCGGGCTAAACATATAAATGCAAAAGCATTTAATACTTATGGTCAAGGTCGTCTAGCTGCTTCTAACCCTATGGGTGCGGTAGCTAACGATTCCGGGGTACGAGTTGCTGCAAAAGCAGCCGCTTAAGCCTTGAATTGATCGCGGTTTGAGGGGCACCGGGCAACAGAAGCCCCTCACTGAATTTTAAAGCGAACAAAAGGGATGAAAACGTGGACGGATTTAATTACGAAGAAATGGTTCAAGAAGGCTTGAGAGGCGTCGTTCGTGAAGCTCTTAAGGAAACTGCACGCGAAGGACTTCCGGGCGCCCATCACTTTTATATCGCCTTCAAGACAGACTATCCTAGCGTTCAGCTGGCTGAATACTTGAGAGAACGCCATCCTGAGGAAATGACCATTGTTGTTCAACATCAGTATTGGGACCTTGAAGTTGATAATAACGGTTTTTCTATCACACTCAGTTTTAGCGATTCGCAAGAAAGAATCTATGTACCTTTCCACGCACTTCTGAGCTTTATGGATCCGTACGCAAAGTTTGGGCTTCAATTCACACCGCCACCCGCACCAGAATTCGCTGAAACAGAAGAACCTAAGTCAGAACCAAGTTCTCCCGACGATAAAGGGAATATTATTACACTAGATAAATTCAGAAAAAAATAGGGATACGCTGGAAGGGTTGACAATGCCCTCAAAAATGACGTCTAGTCTAATGAAAACATAAACAATAAAAGCGCTATAAATGCTTCTTTTCCGGAAAGCACTATTTTTCTTGATGGCGGGCCTTCTCCTCGTGAGTTGTGCCGTTGGACCGGATTTTCAATCACCTGAATCGCCCTCAGCAGACACCTATACCAATTTACCCGATAAAACACTTGAAACCAATGGTTTCGGAGGGAAAGCTCAAAACTTTATCCAGGGAAAAGATATTCCTGGCAATTGGTGGCATCTCTTTCGCTCAAAACCCTTGAACGCACTGATTGTAAAAGCCCTCAAAAATAACCCTAGCCTTCAAGCGGCTCAAGCATCTCTCCATCAAGCTGAGGCCAATTTACAGATATCAACAGCGAGCCTTTTTCCTTTTGTCGGTTTGCAAGCCTATCCACAAAGACAACGTTTTAACCCACAAATTTTTGACGTCACAGCAACACAGCCGGTGACATTTAATCTTTATAATGCAACAGTGAATGTTTCCTATACCCTTGATTTGTTTGGAGGCATCCGCCGGCAGATTGAATCCTCAGAGGCAGAGATTGAATACCAAAGATTTCAAGTCGAAGCGACTTACCTCACTTTGATCACAAACATTGTTACAACAGCGCTCTCTGAAGCCTCACTCCGTGCCCAGATTCAAGCCACCAAAGAACAAATCAGCGCTCAAGAGAAGATATTGGAATTAACCAAGAAAAAGCTCCGGATAGGCGATGTGTCTCGATTAGATGTTCTCGCTCAAGAAGCCCAGCTTTCCCTATTCAAATCAACTCTTCCTCCGCTTGAGAACGATCTCTCAAAGGCACGCCATAGCCTTGCTGTTTTAGTGGGAGAGCTTCCCAGCGAAAGCTGCTTCACCTGCTTTAACCTAGAAGATTTTACACTCCCCACCGATCTTCCTATCAGCCTTCCCTCAAACCTTGTACGTCAACGCCCCGACATCCGGGCTTCAGAAGCTTTGTTACATAGTACAAGCGCGCAAATTGGCGTTGCCACGGCAAACCTTTTCCCCCAAGTGACCCTTTCAGGGAACTATGGATATTTAACCAACAAATTTACAGAACTGTTTAGTCATGCTTCAAACATCTGGAGTATACTTTCGAATGTCGGGCAACCGGTTTTCCAGGGTGGAGCCTTGTGGGCGAATCGTAAAATGGCCATCGCAGCCTTTGAGGGGGCTTTTGCCCAATATCGTCAGTCAGTCCTTCTTGGTTTTCAAAATGTAGCTGACACACTTCGGGCTCTTGAACTCGATGCCCATCAACTTCAAATTCAAACGGCAGGTGAAGAGGCCGCTTATCAAGCGCTACAGTTAACAGAAAACCAGTATAAACTCGGATCTGTTAGTTACTTGAATTTGTTAGAAGCGGAAAAGCAATATCACCAAGCCCGTATTGGTCGTATTCAAGCGTTAACAGCACGTTTTGTAGACTCAGCGGCGCTTTTCCAAGCCTTGGGTGGAGGTTGGTGGAACCGTAAGGATTGCACCTACCCAGCACAACCTTAAAACAAAAAACACGAAATCAAAAAAATATATCCATTAAACTATCTCATTGATATGTTTAATAATTTTTGATATTGCGTTTGTAATTTTTATCATTTAAGCTTATTGTAATATGATAAAAATTAAATGTGCGGGAGGGCCAAATCTATGATTATTCACCAAAAAACACGTCCCATTGTTTCAAAAATTGCCCTTCCTACTCCTATTCAAAAGTATTATGAAAACATTGATTGGGATGTCGATCTTAGCAACAATACAAACCCTTATTTAGGAGAGTACGCAGACTATCCTGATGTCCGACAAGAACAACTCAAAAACTTATACATTCAAACAATTTTATCAATCAATCGCCCCTCTTTTTTTTCCGAGATTGAGGCTCAACTCATGACGTCTGATCAACTCATATTCACCGCAGGATCTATGGAAGGGTTGGATCTTCTTCTCCGCACTTTTACAGACCCTCTTCATGACAAAATTTGCCTTGGGGCACCGACTTTTTCAGCCTATGAACACTGGGGGCTTATTCATGGTCTGACCATAAAGAATATCCCCTTCACGGGTCCAAATCTGGAGTTTCTTGATATTGATAAGATTCGTCAGATCGATCCTAAATTGGTATTCCTTTGTAATCCGAACAATCCAACCGGCACAATGCTGACCCCTCAGCTCATTGAAAATTTATGCGATACGATCGACGGTTTTGTCATTGTTGATGAGGCATATATTGAGTTTTCAGCCGAACCCTCTTTTTTGTTTAAACTAAATAAACATAAGAACCTCATCATTTTACGCACTCTTTCGAAAGCATGGGGTCTTGCTGGCATCAGATGTGGCGCCATTTTTGCTGACCCGCTCATTATTAATGCTATAAGACGTGTTCAACTCCCGTTTTCACTTTCCACGTTTTCCCAATACAAAGTTGAAGAACGACTCTTAAGCCCTGAGAATACTTTTTCCTCTTGGGTTTGGATCAAGCATAGTCGTGAGAAACTTATCCAAAACCTTCGAAATCAAAGCAATATTGAAAAAGTGTATGATAGTTCAACAAATTTCATTCTTGTTCTTTTGAAAAACTGGGAGCCAACCATGGATATGCTTAGAAAATATCGAATCTACGTTTTGGATTGCTCTCATAGTATTCCTAACGCCATCCGCGTTTCACTGGGAACAGAAGGGCAAAACGATTTATTTTTAAGAGCGATAAAGGAGGCTGCTATGAGTCGATATCCATAATCATTTCCATTTAATATTGCATCCTATACTTGGCGTCTGATCCTGAGGCACAGGCTTTCCCCCCTAAAAGGCAGTCTAAAGCTGCTTTTAAATCTTCACCTGTGACAGGATCAGCCGAGCCAGATCTTGAGTCGTCAAACTGTCCACGATAGACACAAACTAGACTCTTATCAAAAACGAAGAAGTCAGGCGTGCATTCTGCTCCATAGTTTTTAACTGTTTGCTGTGTTTCATCGAATAAATATGGATAGGGTCGCTTACTCGCCTCAGACGAAGGGGAATATACCATCACCAATATCGACCGCACTTGAACAGCAGTTGTGAACGCTATGGTTGAAAACTCTTTAGTGTAGTTTCTGTCCATTCCCAACTTTTGGATCAAGTGTTGCAAGGCAAATACCGTCTTCAGCACCACTGCATCCTAAAAGTAAAAACTGAGATTCAAAACCTGCAATGTTTTTCGTCCCCAAATTAACAGCTCCTAACACTTGACGTCCCACGAGGGAGTCCAAGGTATAGTGAACCGTAATTTGTGCAGACGTTTGTTTAATGCCCAAATCGGGACCGAAGTCGACCCATATTTTATAGGCTGGCTTATGAGCGCGCAGAAAGGCTTCGGCCTTTACAATGGTTCCTGATCGTATATCAACTTTGACAAAATCGTTATAACTTATAGTCATAGCATATGCTCCTACTGAATGAGTTTCTTTAGCAAACTCACATTGAAAATGATTGAATTAATAATAGAAAATTTAGGCGAAAAAGCTTTCCGGTCGCTTATAAAGAAAACAGAGGTTTTTTGAGAACTTACTTTGAATCATGACCGATATAAGACTTCTTACTTGTTGACAACGAATGTTAGGGATAATGTATAGCATGATATCGATCTAGCCACAAGGAAAGCTCTCATGTTCAGTAAAAGTGCTCAAATTGTTCAAGACGCATTAAGGGAAAAAGGACAAAAATTCAACGTTGTCGAACTTTCAGATAGCACACGCACCGCTGAAGATGCGGCCCGAACGATTGGTTGCGTCATCGGTCAGATTGTCAAATCCTTAATTTTCAGAACAAAAGAAACGCATCAACTGATCCTTGTTTTGGCCAGTGGACCTAACCGAGTAAATGAAAAGGTTATCAGCATTCTCATTGGCGAAAAACTTGAAAAGGCTGATGCAGACTTTACTCGCGAAGTCACAGGCTTTGCCATTGGCGGCATCCCCCCTGTGGGTCATAAGCAGACCATAACAACATTTATTGATGAAGATTTATTAACCTATAAAGAAGTATGGGCAGCTGCAGGAACACCCAATGCCGTCTTTCAATTGAACGCAGAGGTTCTTCCCAATCTCACAAATGGGAAGGTTATTAGCATTAGATAACCCTCCCGGAATCAAGACTATTTCTCTTTTTTCTGAAGCTGGCCATAGAGTGTAGGAAGGCCAGGTATAATGATTTTCTCAACGGCTAGACGCGTACCATCCGGAGAACCTGGAAGTGTGAAAATGATTTTATTTCCTGCAACGCCAGCTATGGCACGTGTATCTAACCCCATCAGTCCAAGCATATCTTCATGTTTAGCCCACCTTTCACGAGTCAATGCCCGCAAGTATTCTCCATATCCAGGAATAGTTTTATCGACCACTTCATTCACAGCTTCGATCGTAACATCATGAGGAGAAATACCTGTTCCTCCAATACATAAAATCGCTTCAATGTCTTTATTGGCTAGCATTTTTTCTAGCGCTTCTTTCACATCTAAGTTTTTCACAACATCCAGTTTTTCAACCTTAAACCCCTCATTTATCATTATTAAAGTGGCAATTTCTCCACTTTCAGCACGGAGAGAGTCAGATCCCACGATAATACCAACAGTAGGTCGATGTTTCATCGTCTCCGCACGATGCTTCACAACATTGGGAATTTCACTCAGGGAATGTTCTGTATCCGCAGCGACACATACTTGACTAAGAGCTATTACACAAAGTGCAGAAATTAAAAAAGACTTCATTAGTTCTCCTTTTCGTTTTTTATTATCGAACGATTACATTAGCAGAGTCTGAATCTAATTTACTAACATTTTATTCAGATGGGTACTTATCAACTTTAACTCCGTCCTGTCTATCATTATAGATACTACATATTTTCGCGCATTTCGTAAAATTCGTCCCGCGTCATTAGCTGCCCATCAATCACCCGATCTATAAAAAGAATACCATCTAAATGATCAATCTCGTGTTGAATAATGCGCGCCAAGAATCCTCTTGCTTTCCCTGTGACTTTCTTCCCCTCAGGTGTCCAAGCTTCATAAGAAACTTGTGTAAAACGTGCTACTTTACCCACCAAGTCACCGACAGAAAAACAGGCTTCCCAATCTTCTGTTTTTTCTGCTGTCAATGGCTTGTAGGATGGGTTTATCCATATGGATTTAGGAAGTGTATCTGAAAAATCAGGTCTATATTTTTTAATTGTGTCATCGTCTTCTGCAGCCAAAACTAAGATGCGTTTGCTAAAACCTATTTGTGGTGCGGCAAGACCAGCACAGTTTTCTTCTGCGTCAAATTTTTTTTCCAGAATGCGCACAACTTCTTGGGTTGCTTCATCTAAAGGAAAAGAGACAAGTTCCGTCTGGTTTCGTAGAACGTCCCTATTTTCACAAGCTGGATCGTTAACCACAACATAAGACGGCAAAGTCTCTTTTTTCCACATCATCACAACAAATTCTCCTTTATTAAGGAATATAAAACATTTTTCCCATTATGATGACAAGGATTTTCGTTTATACTCCCCCAAAAGAGAGGGAACTTAAATTCATGGAAATACTTATTTGGCTTATTGTTATTGCTCTTATCCTTGGTTTTTTATTAGTCGACCTGGGCATATTCAATCGCAAACCACATAAAATTTCAGCTAAGGAAGCCCTGATTACCAGCACTATTTGGATAGTACTGGCCTTTTCTTTTAATGGTTTTATTTGGGTATGGCATGGACCCGAGCCTGCTCTTGCCTTTTTTACAGGATATGCCCTCGAGAAAATGCTCAGTTTGGACAACATGTTCGTATTTGTGATGATTTTCCAATACTTTGCTGTTGCTTCTTATCACCAACATCGCATTTTGTTTTGGGGTATTATTGGCGCCATTATTTTCCGGCTCATATTTATCCTCATTGGGCTAAAACTTATCGATCTCTTCGAGGAAGTTCTCTATTTTTTCGGCGCTCTTCTTATTTATTCTAGCTATAAAATGTACTGGAAAAAAGAAGAGACTCTCGAACTCAAGCACAATGGTTTTGTCAAATGGGTACAAAAATGGGCACCTTTGAAGGAAAATTACAAAGGACGTCATTTCTTTCTTTATAGAGATGGCAAATGGTATATCACTCCTGCCCTACTCGTTCTTTTAACAATTGAAATCAGCGACGTCATTTTTGCCATTGACTCAATTCCAGCCATTTTTGCAATTACTCTTGATCCCTTTATTGTCTTTACCTCCAATATTTTTGCCATATGTGGATTAAGATCCCTTTATTTCTTGCTGGCCCATAGCATTACGCGTTTCTATTATCTCCAACATGCCATCTCACTTATTTTGGGGTTCGTAGGTTTTAAACTCATTCTCAAGGACTTTCTACATATTCCTATTTTTGTGTCATTAGCCGTAATTTTCCTTACTCTTATCATCGCTATTTTGTTTTCCATGAAGCGAAATCAAAGGAAAAACCTTGAATAAATTCTTTTCTGATTATTCATTTTGTGATTTAATAAGGAAATACAGGATAGTAAGGTCATACCTATAGGGGTAGGTAACATGGGAGAGAAAAGTGCTTCACCATTTTCTAAAGAATTTTGTAAAGGTTGGAACAGTTAGTTATACAGATTCGCAAGGAAACCAACATACGTTTTCAGCAACCTCACTTCCTCAATTATCTTTTCACCTGCATAGCAAAAGTATAGAAAGCAAGTTCCTTTATTCTCCCATGCTTGCACTGGGTGAAGGGTATATGAATGGTGACCTTACGCTTGAAAAAGGAAACATATATGATTTCCTTATGTTTTGCGCTATCAATGATGCTCAACGTAAGCCTTCATTCATAGAAGAGTTTCTGGGAAAGTTTCGCCTATTTCGTAACTTTTTGCATGAGCATAATCCTGTCTGCAAATCACAAAAAAACGTCGCTCACCACTATGATTTGTCCAAAGATTTGTACCAGCTATTTTTGGATAAGGATATGCAGTATTCTTGCGCTTATTTTAAAAGCTTAGACGATGATCTTGAAACGGCTCAAATCCAAAAGAAAAATCATCTCGCGGCAAAACTTAAACTGGAACCAGGGCATAAAGTTCTCGACATTGGATGCGGTTGGGGTGGACTTGCCATTACCCTTGCAAAAGAAACAGGTGTTGATGTCACGGGCTTAACTCTTTCAGAAGAGCAGCATCGGGTTGCAACAGAGCGTGTTCAAAAAGAAGGACTCCAGGATCGTGTTCGCTTCCATCTGCGCGACTATCGTCATGAGACGAAAACTTATGACCGCATTGTTTCGGTTGGCATGTTTGAACACGTTGGCGTGAAACATTATAAAGAATTTTTTACTCACGTCTCTTCACTTTTAAAGGAAGATGGACTCGCTGTACTTCACTCTATTGGCTGTTCTACAGGACCAAGTGTTCCAAACTCCTGGCTCAATAAATATATTTTCCCAGGAGGATATTGCCCGGCGCTTTCAGAAACACTATTGGATCTTGAGCCTTGCGGTTTATACGTTACTGATATTGAAATTCTCTATCATCATTATGCGGAAACGCTTCGTCACTGGCGTGAACGTTTTGTTGCAAACTCAAATCTGGTCATCCAAAAATGGGGCGAGCGCTTCTATCGCATGTGGGAGTTTTATCTCGCATCTTGTGAAGTTGCCTTCCGAAAACGAGGCTTTATGGTCTTTCAAATTCAAATGGTTCGTAATCCAGATTCTGCCTGTTTAACACGAGACTATATTGGAAAAGAAGAGCAAGCCTTAGGAAATGTAGCTACAAGCAAAGTTACAAAAAAGGAAAATACTAACGAAACAACGTTCAAAAAGCCAGCAGCCAAAAAGAAAACGGTAAAAGGTTAAGCGCTTTTGTCATCTGCGGAAAGTGGCAAGAATCCACCCACTTGAGAACGCCATAAGTTTTGATAAACACCCTTTTTTTCAATCAGTTGAGCGTGTGTCCCTTCTTCAACGATTTTGCCTTGGTCGAAAACCAGAAGCCTATCCATATTCAAAAGCGTTGAAAGTCGGTGTGCAATAACGATGGTTGTTCGTCCTTGCATGAGGTGCCCGAGACTCTCTTGAATTTCATTCTCCGTGACCGAGTCTAAAGCGCTGGTTGCTTCATCTAAAATAAGAATAGGTGCATCTTTTAAAATAACTCGAGCAATAGCAATACGTTGACGTTGTCCGCCAGAGAGTTTAATGCCTCTTTCTCCAACAAGCGTCTCGTAACTCTTGTCAAAACGTGCAATGAAATCATGAGCGTGCGCTTTTTTTGCCGCTTCCATAACCTCTTTATCAGATGCATCTGGACGCCCAAATCGAATGTTTTCCATCAATGACCGGTGAAACAAAAATGGATCTTGAGGAATCAACGAAATAGATTGCCGTAAACTATCTTGAATGACTTGGGAGATGTCTTGCCCATCAATAAAAATATGGCCTGATTGCAAATCGTAAAGCCGTAAAATAAGATTTACAAACGTTGATTTGCCACTTCCAGAGTAACCCACAAGCCCAATCTTTTCACCTGAATGAATTTTGACGGATTTATTGCTAAAGAGAGGATCTGCATTCTCATATTGAAAATGAACCTTTTGAAACTGAATTTCACCTTTTTTCACTTGAAGCTCTTGAGCATGAGGCACATCAACAACAGTTATAGGTTCACGGAGTAAAGAAAGGGCCTGTTGTACAACACCTATCTCTTTAAAAACATTTGGCAACTCAAGGGTTGCCCACCATAACATGGTCATAAGGTTCCAAATCGTATTGAAGATAATCACTACATCCCCCACAGAAATATAGTCATTAAGCCAACACCAATAAGCATATCCATTGAGAATAAGCCCTGCCCCCAAAAAGCCGACCACACCCAGAACAGCTCTTACTTTCTCTATATAGATTAACATATTCTTATGAAGTTTTTGCTCGCGTTTTTGAACATCTCCTGCGTAATGCATTTCATAGCGCTTATTCGCAAAACACTTCACAGCAAAATAGTTAGTGATGCTATCTACAATCCTGCCATTTAATTCACTTCGCACTTCTGCATGGATTAGGGAAGCGTTCGAGCAGCGAGATGCTGTTTTAAAGGCAAAGCCCAAATGAATAATAGCCCATCCGAGGAGAAGAACAGCAAAGAAAGAGTTAATTTGATAAAAGACAGTGGTTGCAATAAGCAATGCAATGATTACTGGGATGAAAAGTGTTATAAACAATTCGACGATATGATGAATATTATCCACCACGTCAGAAATTTTTGTAGCTATGTTTCCTGCAAAATGGGAGGAGAAGTAAGCGTGGGATTGTTCCTGCATATGAGAGAACACATACATGCGGAGTTGCTTATCCATTTTGGGGAATGTATATGCCATCAACACCCCTCCCACACGAAATGTAACTTCAATCATGGCCCATAAGCCAATCGCCATCAGGATCGGCAACTTTAATACTTCCCAAGCTTCAGACTTGTCTCCTGTATACTGCGTAAATCCATCAATAATTTTGCCAAATAGGAGAGGAAAAATGGTTTGATCAAGTGACCATCCCAACCAGAGAATTTGGACGACAAGTATTTTAACCCACTGTTTTTTGACAAAAAAGAGGATAAATCTAATCAGTGAGTTGGCGGGAGCCACATGTTTTTGTTTGCGCATTTTCTTTTCCTGCACATTTTAAGATGGTTAAATAAAGACATGGACATGGACTTGGATTTGGCTCGTATCAACGTGCACTATATCAAAAAATGCTCTATCTGACAAGGGAAACGCCACTTTTCTTCTTTTTGTTTTATATTTATTATTTTTTACTTGATTTTTATTTACTTGTATAGTAATATAATAATTAGGGCGGAGTTTGTACGACGGGTGCTAGCCGTATCCGCACTCACTCCCGCCCCCTTTTTTGCCTCAATGAGACACTCTCACTTTATTACTTCTAGTTGGAATCAATCTGAGTCGCCACAAGTTTCCAATTGGGATTTGAACTGTCTAATGGGCGCGCAAATGTCCAAATGTCCGTAACTTCTATATATCGATCTGGATCACCTTGAACCGCCTGTCCCTTAGAATTCCTTGTCACCAGGCATTGTTCGGATACAAACCTGACAGTAATGTAAACCATATCCTTTTCTTCTCGCTTATCAAGAATCTCAGCTTTTACTATCCGAGAGATAAACACTTCAAGAGTCTGCTTGTTTTTTTCTCTTTTTTGAATGGCATCTTGGAATGTCTCTAAAAGAGGACGATCCAAAAGTTTTCCTAGAGTTGACATATCCCCAAAAGCATAGGCTTCAACAATTTTGCGAAAAGCAATCTCAGCACCTTGTAAAAATCGATCCCGATCCATTGTTTCTGGTGGTGCCATTTCTGTATCTGTTGCTTGTTCAGCTTTTGTTTCCGTTGCTTTTTCAGCTTTCGTCGCTTTTGATCTCACTGGAATCACATCATCATCAAGAGAAGAACGCCTCTTACGTATGGGTTTATCTTTTTCATGCGTTCCTAATACAGCCCATAGCCTGTATCCTAGAAACGCAGCAATAGCCGCCAAAAGGAGGAGATCTAAAAACGCCATGAATACGTCCTTTCTATTGCTCTGTTATACAGACTTTCGTTTCCTTTGTCATCTCATGAACACGAAAATATATTTCATACTTGCATCCTAACGAAAAATTGTTAATATGTCCTAAATTGATGCAATTATACAGAAGTGGGTTACAGCCCACTCTTTTTTTGAAATATAGCTATTGATGAACATTGAACAAAACATTGATGAGATTATTAGGCCTGCCCTTCTGCATAAGGGGTTTAGGGTTGTTCGCGTTCAATTACAAGGTTCAAAGCGTATGACTTTGCAAATTATGATTGAACGCATTGATGAAGCGAATATCAGTGTTGATGATTGTGCTCTTGTTAGCCACACAGTCTCTGTTCTTTTAGATGTTGAAGATCCTATCCATGAGTCTTATATGTTAGAAATCACTTCTCCCGGTCTAGATAGGCCTCTCATAGCAAAGAGTGATTTCGAGCGATTTGCTGGCTCAAGGGTTAAAATGGAGCTTAAAACTCCCATTGAAGGGAGTCGACGATTTCAAGGTCTTTTACTGGGGATTGAAGGAGACCTTGTACAACTTGAACTTCAGCCCCAAAATGAAGTGATGGAATTTACCTTTTCCGATATTCAAAAGGCAAAGTTAATTCCTGATTATGACAATTGAGGTAATGATGACGGAAACACATACAGGCCCAGGAAACAAAGACCTTTTAGTCGTAGCTGAAACAGTTGCGCGGGAAAAAGCAATTGATAAAGACCAGGTCTTAGAAGCTATGGAGCAAGCCATCCAAAAAGCTGGGCGTTCGAAATATGGTTATGAACATGACATTCGAGCAAAAATTGATCGCAAAACAGGTGAAATCACACTTGTACGTTGTCGAGAAGTTGTTGAAGAACTCGAAAATCCGTCTACTCAATTAACTTTGGAAGAAGCAAAAGCTATAGACCCTAATCTTGAAGTGGGGGATCTTATTACGGATCTCCTCCCTCCCATTGATTTTGGGCGCGTAGCGGCACAAACAGCAAAGCAAGTTATCTTTCAAAAAGTCCGCGATGCCGAGCGTCAACGTCAATACAATGAATACAAGGATAGAATTGGCGAGGTCGTTAGCGGCATTATCAAGCGTGTTGAATTTGGGAACGCATTTATTGAATTAGGCCGTGCTGAAGCTCTTTTAAGGCGGGATGAAATGATCCCAAGAGAAAATCTTCGTGTCGGAGACCGAGTTCGAGCTTACATCTTTGATGTTCGTGAAGAGCAACGCGGCGCTCAAATTTTTGTGTCCAGAACTTGCCCTGAATTTATGGCAAAACTTTTCACCCAGGAAGTTCCTGAAATCTACGATGGCATTATTGAAATCAAATCCGTTGCAAGAGACCCTGGAAGTCGAGCTAAAATTGCTGTAACCACATCTGACCCCTCAATCGACCCTGTAGGTTCTTGCGTCGGTATGAGAGGAAGCCGTGTTCAAGCCGTTGTCTCTGAGCTTCAAGGTGAAAAAATTGATATTGTTCCTTGGTCAAGCAACCCTGCAACATTTGTTGTCAATGCTTTGGCTCCAGCAGAGGTTGCAAAGGTCGTTGTTGACGAGGAAAGTCAACGTATCGATGTGGTTGTCCCTGATGAACAGCTTAGCCTTGCTATTGGAAGACGCGGACAAAATGTACGCTTGGCTTCACTTTTAACAGGCTGGAAAATTGATATCTTAACGGAAGCACAAGAATCTGAGCGCCGAACAGAAGAAATGAAAACTCGTTCAAAACTTTTTGTTGAAGCGTTAGATGTAGATGAAGTTATTGCCCACCTTCTTATCGGAGAAGGCTTTAGAAAAATCGAAGAAGTTGCCTACATTGACTCTGCTGAATTGTCCTCAATTGAAGGTTTTGATGCAGACTTAGCAACCGAACTCCAAAATCGTGCAAAAACACACCTTGAAGCCCGCGAACGTAATTTGACAAAACGTTTAAAGGAGCTCAAAGTAGACAAAGACCTTCGTTCCCTTGAAGGACTAAACCTTGAAATGGTTGTTCTACTTGGGGAAAAAGGAATTACTAAACTTGATGACCTAGGCGATTTAGCAACAGATGAACTTCTTGAGCTGCTTCCTGAAGGTCTAATAACTGAGCAACAAGCCGAGCAAATTATTATGGCTGCTCGTGCTCATTGGTTTGAAAAAGAAGATGAGTCAATTGAAAGTTAATTGGAATGACGGATACGAACGAAAAAAATAAAGATAAAAAGCCACTGACGCTTTCTTCAAAAACCCTCACCTTGAAAAAAGATGGTGATGGTGCAAAAGTGCGACAAAGCTTTACGCATGGCCGTTCAAAAACCGTCACCGTTGAAGTTAAGAAAAAGCGCATCATTCTTCCCGATTCTGAGAAATCCGGTGGACAATCTTCAAAATCTGCTAATACTTCAGGGCTTACACCTCAACAGATTCAGGAACGTCTGAGCGCAATCCATGGTGCTATGCAAACACAAGCTTCCGAGTCTGAACGTCTCCGCCTGGAAGCATTAGCAAAAAAACAAGAGCAAGAAGCTGTAGAGGCAGCCCAAAGAGAACGAGAGACTGAAGAGGCCAAGGAGAAGGAAGAAACTCAAGCAGTGACAGAGGAAGTTGGACAACCAACGGAAGCACACACACCACACCATCACCACAAGAAGAAGACAGGCTCTTCCTCTTTTCATGAGGAAGAAGACGAAGAGAGCGAGCTTCGGCGTGGGAAAAGCGAGAGCAAAATTAAAATACCTGTCGTGAAGCGTACTGAGCCTCGTCGAGACAGCGGTAAGATGACCATCTCCCAAGCCTTGAGAAGCGAGGAAGAAAAACCAACGCGCAGCTTGGCTTCTATCAAACGTCTTCGTGAAAAGCGTAAAATGGCAGCCATTGAGATGCCACAACAAAAAGTGATTCGTGACGCTGTAATCCCTGAATTTATTACTGTTCAAGAACTTGCAAACCGTCTTGCGGAACGAAGCTCGGACGTCATCAAAGCTTTGATGAAAATGGGTGTGATGGCCACAATTACACAATCTATCGACGGTGATACGGCTGAATTGATTGCGACAGAATTTGGTCATAACGTAAAACGAGTTTCTGAAGCAGACATTGAAATTGGACTGCGACTCGAAGAAGATGACGATTCAAAACTTAAACCACGTCCACCTGTGGTAACAGTTATGGGGCATGTTGACCATGGAAAAACATCTCTTTTAGACGCTCTCAGAAGAACCGATGTTGTCGCTGGGGAAGCTGGTGGCATCACTCAGCATATTGGGGCCTACCAGGTCACACTTCCATCAGAGAAAAAGATTACATTCATTGATACACCTGGTCACGCTGCTTTCACTGAAATGCGTGCAAGAGGTGCAAACGTAACAGACATCGTCGTTCTTGTCGTTGCAGCAGATGATGGCGTAAAAGATCAAACCGTCGAAGCCATCCGGCACGCAAAAGCTGCTAACGTTCCAATCATTATTGCGATCAACAAAATTGATAAACCTGATGCTAATCCAGAGCGTGTCAGGAATATGCTGATGCAGCATGAAATCTACCTTGAAAAAGTGGGTGGGGATATCCTGGATGTTGAAGTTTCAGCAAAACAGGGGTTAAACCTTGATAAACTTGAAGAAACTATTCTATTACAAGCGGATATTTTAGACCTGAAAGCAAACCCCGACCGTATCGCTGAGGGTGTCATTATTGAATCTAAACTTGAACGTGGACGCGGTATTGTTGCAACCGTTCTGGTCCAAAAAGGTACGCTTAAAGTCGGTGATATCTTTGTTGCTGGTGCAGAGTACGGCCGTGTGCGAGCTCTTGTTGATGACCATGGTAGCCAAGTAGAGTCAGCTCTACCTTCCTTTCCAATCGAAGTTTTAGGCTTTAACGGAGCCCCTATGGCAGGCGATGACTTTATTGTTGTTGAAAGTGAAAACCGCGCCCGTGAAATTTCAGAATTCAGGCAACGTCTTGCCCGCGAAGCCAAATCGGTTGTTTCTGCTCGTGGTTCAATGGAACAAATGTTCTCTAAAATTGCAGCCGGTGAAGTCAAGGAACTACCCGTCATTGTAAAATCTGACGTTCAAGGATCTATGGAAGCCATTGGAGGCAGCCTCGCGAAACTTTCTACGGATGAAGTTAAGGTCAATATTTTACACAGTGCTGTTGGAGAAATCACCGAAAGTGATGTTACTCTGGCAAAGGCTTCCGGGGCTATCATTATCGGATTCAATGTCCGTGCAAATCCACAAGCCCGTGAAACAGCGCGACGAGATGGCATTGATATCCGTTATTATTCCATCATCTACGATGTCATTGATGATATCAAAGCATCATTAGGTGGTCTTCTTGCCCCAACATTACGGGAAAAATACCTTGGAAAGGCCGACATCCGGAACGTGTTTTCGATCTCAAAAGTTGGAAAAATTGCTGGATGTATGGTTACGGAAGGCATTGTCAAACGCGGCGCCAAAGTTAGATTGCTACGTGATAACATTGTCATTCACGAAGGTACACTTAAAACGCTTAAGCGCTTCAAGGATGAAGTCAAAGAAGTTCGTGAAGGGTATGAATGTGGTATGGCCTTTGAAAACTACAATGATATCAAAGAAAGCGATACAATCGAGTGCTTTGAGATTGAAGAAATCACCCGTACCCTTGATGAATAACTTTAGCCATTAAGTAACAATCATGACTCATTCTAAAGGTCCAAGCCAACGTCAGTTGCGTGTTGCAGAAGAAGTCCGGCACATTCTTGCAAATATCTTTCAACACCAACATTCAGGTAACGAAGTGTTAGATCGCACCTCAATTACAGTTACAGAGGTTCGTGTGAGTCCCGATCTGCAAAATGCAACCGTGTTTATCATGCCTTTAGGCGGGAAAAATCTTCCTGAAGTATTGAGCGCCCTCAAAGAACACGCTTGGTATTTTAGACGAGAAGTAGCGCATAAGCTGACAACTCGTGTTTCTCCTCGCCTTCAGTTTCAAACTGATGCGTCTTTCGATGAAGCCCAAAGAATTGATGCTCTCTTGAATCTTCCCCGCGTCAAGCAAGACATAAAGAAGGATAATGAAGAGTAAAAAAGTAGTGTAAAAGGCTATTCTGCGATTGCACTTGCTTCATTTTGTGCTTCAGTTTGATCCATAAGTTCTGCTGCAAACGGATTTTTTGAATCAAGCTTGAAATCTTTAAATTCAATCATAAAAAGATCTCCGAGTGAAGACATGGAAACATGCAATCCTGGATGATCAAAAAATGGGACGCTCCAGACGGTCGCTTCAGCAGCCTTCGGCTCAAAATGACCTCTCACAGTCGATGAGATGATATTTTTTGTACTCATACCAAATTGTACGTGTTCTCTCATTGGGAGAAAAGAAACTTCTTTTTTATTTCCCTTTATGAGCTTTTTTTTGTTTTTTGGTACGAGTTTATGACCTATACCAAAACTATCCTGATGAAACAAAGTTGTTGTGAAGACATCTCCATTCTTTCTAACACCAATCGTCACACCCACGCCTTCGTACTGGCCCAAAAGAAGCATTCCCATATGCTGCTTGGCCGTAAAGAAACGCCTTTCAATATTTCCGTTTGGAATTGAAAAATGTTGGGCTAGAAAATCACGCACAGCATTCATCTCTTGAAGTTGAGTTCTTGATCCAAACCACTTCATATGTGGCTGAAAAGCAGTAGGGGTCATTTCACATGTGTAAAGTGTTATTGATAGATCTTCGGGTCGGGGCGGCGCCAACTGCTCCAAGAGTACTTTTAAAGAGCCCATATCATGCCTTACATACTTGTGAAAAACGAGGCTATTTCCCGTTGCTGGATCAAAAATTCGTCCAAAAAGACAGGGAAGAAGCGGGTGAGTAACAAAGGCATCAAAGGGAGATGTGGAAGGATCAATAATAAAGGCCTGGCCCTCGAAAAATAAACATGATGATTTTGGATCTACCGCTTGGTACGGATAGGGCAATTGAACAGTAACAGCACGCTTTTGACTTGTGCAAGGGTCAGTCGCATCCTTAAAAGTATGGGGATAAAGTGATAGAGGGGCTGATTTGACAACAACCGGAACGCTTTTAGACTCATTTCCTTCCATACACATACCTTTCGCCGAAGAAAGAACGAGTAAAGAAGTTGTAAACAAAGATAAAACTCTCATAGACTTTAGCATCATAACCTCTCAGATAAATTTTATTATTTATAAAATACAAATTATGTATAGTCAAAATTTATTTTTATATATGTATAAGTTCAAATGAAATTTAACTATGGGCTGTAGCTCTCATATAAAAATTGGGAACCGTTTGGATTACGAGAATTTAATTGCATTATGCATTTATTTTAACTAAAATAAGCTCATCATAACACTTATGGAGTTTTATTATGATCAACAAATCCTTTGTTTCTGCTCTCCGCGAAGCGTCTCGAAAGCTTATTCGCGAACTCGGTATGCTCAATCTCAATCAATTGAATGATGGTCGATCGTCTTCTCACTGGCATGCTCTTATTGAAATCAATAAAACACCCGGAATCACAGTTAAAGAACTCTCAAATCACCTCCTTCTCTCTCCTTCTGCTACTTCACGTCTCGTTGAAAGTCTCATGAAGAGCAGATTCGTTACCGAGCAAAAAGGGGCGGACAAGCGAGAAAAAAGTCTTCTCATCACTTCTTTCGGAAAAGATGAAATCAAAAAGATTGACGTCTATTCAAACCCCCGTATCATTGGAGCACTTGATCATCTCACTGAAGAAGAACACAAGTCCCTTTTTTCATCTCTGCAAAAGTATGCAGACGCCCTTGAAAAAAGCCGAAAAGAACGTGAGGGAATAAAGATCCATGTACTGTCAACCTCCCGCCCTTTGCGTCAACAAATCGTTCATATGATTGAAACCATTCAAATCAATGAATTCTCAATCCCCATCACGCCTGAGATCAATGCTTCTATTATAAAAGCAGAAGAAGAGTATTCTTACGATAATCGTTGCCACTTTTGGTATGCTACCAATCAAGACGGTCATATTGTTGGATCCATTGGACTGAAGAAAATCAATGACGGAATTGGAGAACTGAAAAAGTTTTTCGTCCGGCAAGATTGCCGGGGCAAAGGCGTTGCTCATAAATTGGTAAGCAAGCTTATCAAGGACGCTCAAAAGAGTGGATTTAAAACAATCTACTTAGGGACCGTTTCCGTGCTCGAAGCCGCTCAAAGCTATTACGAAAAAATAGGGTTTGAACGAATTTCAAAGAACAATCTCCTCCCAGACTTTCAGATCTGTCCAGTAGATACGGTTTTCTTTAAAGGTAAAGTAAGCATTCTTTGTAAATATTTCTTGTAATATTTATAATTTATTATATTAGTCAATACCTCCACCTCTGGTGGAAGGCTGGAAAAGTTATACAATATATGCAAGATACCTCTCCGCTTGTTTCACTCCGTGATCCAAGCGGAGAGGCTATCAACTTATTTTCAACAGTTCTATGATAAAGAAATGACAAGGCGAAAATTCTAATTGTCATTTTCTTGTTTCTCTTGTCATAACCCCACTCCCAATGTCATTCCCGCGAAAGCGGGAATCCAAGAAGCATTTGAATCATAGAAGTTTTTGTATGAAGCTACTTTATTGAGGAAAAGATCGTTATGTCATTTTTAAATGATTTTCTGGATTCCCGCTACAGCAGGGAATGACAAAGAAAACAGGGGATGATATGCATAAGCGAAACTTAATTTAAAAAAGCCAAAAGAAAGCAAGAGAAGAGACTCAAGAAGAAAGGAAAGATTTTCTATACAGAAGCTGAAATTCGGGCACAATATGAAAGATCCTTAGCTGAGACAGAGGCATTCGGTCAAGCAGCTCGGAAAGAGATGGAAGAATTTAGACAACAAGCAATAGCGAGCATGCACCGTCTTTAAGAGGAAAGCGATGCAAGTATGGACACATTCTTCACTCGACATGGCTTAAATTTCTAAGGTTTGAAAACCAAGAGCCTGGCCTTTCCAGGCTCTTTTTCTTTCTTTAGCTAAGCATTTTAATGGCTAAAACTTTATCTATAATTTTCTTTCTAACCCCTCTTGACTTCATGGCCTAAACCCGCAAAGTTAGCTCAAATGTATGAGGATGCTTTGGGAATCGATGAAGCCAAAACTGATTAAAATTATTGCTTTTTTTGCCCCCCTGATTCTCGCCTATTCCATTGTGCTGTGGATCTCTTATAGCCCCCTGTCTATTGAGTCTAATTCCGCCCCCCCTGCTCTTCTGCCTGTTACCCAAACCGAAGTTGCAAGTGCAGAGGAAGAAACAGGCCCCTATGATGAAACACTCACCATTAAAGAAGGAGATACTCTAGCTTCTGTTTTAGGGCGTCTTGGCATTCCCTCTTCTCAAGCCCATACAGCGATCTCAGCTCTTTTAAAAGTCTTTAACCCCAAAGATTTAAAAGCAGATCAAGAAGTTTATGTTGTTTACGAAAATAAACCCGATAGTCAAGAGAATGACCTCAAATTCCTTCGCCTAAGGCCCGACTTTGAACATAGTATTGAACTTATTCAAACAGGTGGAGGAATTTTTGAAGCGACAAAATATAAAAAAGAGCTAACACATAAGCATGTTGCTGTTGATGGTAATATTAATCTGAGCTTGTATGCGGATGCTTTAAGGGCCGGCGCTTCACCCAAAATGCTGTATGACATGATTAAAGCTTTTAGCTTTGATGTAGATTTTCAACGGGACATTCACTCGGACGATCAGTTTTCTCTCTTCTATGATACCTACAAAGATGAAGAATCAGGCTTTGAAAGGCCAGGAGAACTTTTGTATGGGAAACTTGTGCTCACCGGCAGAGAGATTGAAATCTACCGTTTCCAACCCACAGGCGGTGTTCCAGGGTATTACACCCTCCTTGGCGAGGCAGTTCAAAAAGGACTCCTCCGCACGCCCATTGATGGAGCCCGGATCAATTCAGGCTTTGGAAACCGCAGACATCCTATCAAAGGCTACACAAAAATGCACAAAGGCGTTGATTTTGGAGCCCCCATCGGCACCCCTATCATGGCTGCTGGTGATGGCGTTGTGGAACGTTGCAATCGATTTGGTGGGTATGGGAACTATATTTGTGTACGTCATAATGGAGCTACCAAAACAGCCTATGCTCACATGAGTCGCTTTGCAAAAGGTATTTCAGCAGGTTCGAAAGTCAGACAAGGACAAATTATCGGCTATGTGGGTGTTACAGGCCAAGCAACTGGGCCTCATCTTCATTTTGAATTGATCCAAAATGGGAAGCATGTGAATCCTCAAAAAATTACCCAACTCCCGAAAACAAAGCTTGCAGGAAAATTATTTAACGAGTTCAAATCCTATGTTGCAAAGATTAATCGTATGCGCGAAGACAGTCGAAAGATGGCGTTATTAACTGTTAAAGAAGAATCAACTTAAGAAATGGCGTCCCCTACGGGATTCGAACCCGTGTTGCCGCCGTGAAAGGGCGGTGTCCTAGGCCTCTAGACGAAGGGGACCTTGTGAGATCTTGTTTACAGTGCCTTTAAAGGAAAATCAAGGAAGAAATGCAATTTTGTATAAGTTCCTATGAAATAAGAGGACATGGTCATTTCATAGACCGGCTCAAAAAATGTTACAATCATCGCAACTCACCCCGAAGTTTTAACCATTCCATTGATATTTATGATGTTTGTAAAAACTCTCTTATAATTTCAATAGTATAAAGGGGTGCCTTGTTTTTAAGAAAATCAGAAAAATGTTCTGCAGAAGAATGATTTGCAGCATCTGATATGGTTCGTATAACTCCAAAAGGAATGCCATGTTCATAGCAAACTTGAGCGACAGCCGCTCCTTCCATTTCAACAGCAACTGCATCGGAACACTTTGCAATTAGCTCATTTCTTTTCACTTCTGTCCCAATAAACTGATCACCGCTGATGATTGTGCCAGAATAGGTCAGATTATCAGGCGCATGTTTAAGGCAGAACTGCTTGGTAGCTTTCAAGAGTCGATTTGAAAGATTGGGGTCGGTGGCAATGTGGCTTCGTTCCAAAAAAGGAATTTCAAATTGTTCAAATAAAGGTCGTGAGTCAAGATCATGCTGATATAAGCTTGAAGCAACAACAATATCCCCAACTTGCAGGTTCGAATCCACAGCACCCGCAAGACCTGTCATAACTAGAGATTTTACATTAAATTTCTGAATCAGTGTCGTTGCCGTAGAAGATGCCGCAACTTTGCCCCATCTTGACAATACGATAACCACTTCCGCACCAAAGAGGCGGCCCGATATGTAATCTCTTTTGGCTAAACGAGTGACGTCTTTATCATCCATATGATCTGCAAGCCCCAAAATCTCTTCATGAGTTGCTCCCATTAAACCAATCACTGTTGTGTCCTTTTTTTACGCACGCATTATCCTATTTATGTTATGATAAATCCTTATTAAAAATAAAGAAGAATCAAAAAGATGCCCATAAAAACCTTACTGCTTTTTATAATCTTTTCCCTAGCCACTCTTCTTTCAGGGGCGGCAGAATCTTTAAACCTTCGGATTCTTCATTTTAATGATGTTTATGAAGTAGCTGCCCAAAAGGACCCCTTGGGCCAATCCTTCGCAGGATTTCCTGAACTAAAGACACTGATTGATCAAAAGAGAAAAGAATCGGAACATTCTCTATTAACTTTTGGTGGAGATCTTCTCCCCGCAACTTTAGAAGGGTGCCCCCTCTCTTATCAAGATAAAATCATCCTGATGAATCATCTTGGGATTGATGCGGCAGTTCTCGGAAATCACGAGTTTGATCACGGAGTTAAAGAAACGCTCTCTCTGATCCATTTATCAACCTTTCCTTGGGTCAATAGCAATATTGAATTCAAAGATCACACCCCATTTGGGAAAACAATTCCTTATAAAATCTATACATTCGGTGATACAAAAGTTGCTCTGATCGGTTTTACACTTCCAGAAGCTGAGTATATTTCTTCTCCAGGATCAAAAGTTGTTTTTACAGATCCGATTACAACAGCAAAATCGCTTGTTGCCAAACTCAAGGCAGAAGGGGTCGATGTGATTATTGCCATCACTCACCAAAATCTTCAGGAAGATAAATCTCTTCTGATGGCTATTCCTGAAATTGACCTGATCGTGGGTGGTCATGAGCATGAACCGATTGTGTACTTTATCAATCAAAAACAAATGGTTTTCAAGGCAGGATTTGATGCCCGCTACCTTGGTGTCATTGATTTGAAAATTGAAGAATACAAAAATCAACAAGGTAAACATACATACATCATTCCGACATGGGAAATAATCCCAGTGAGGAATCAAAAGCCTGATCCTGAACTTCTCAAGCTCATTCAAAAGTTGCAAAAAAACCTACCCAAACATTTGAACGAAACCCTTGCCACACTTGACGTCCCCCTGAATTCTCGCCGCAGCGACTTGGATAGCAAGAGGACGTCCATGGGAACATTTGTGGCTAAAGCTCTCCAACATGAGCTTGGCACCCAAATTGGTGTTGTTAATGGAGGGGGAATCCGTGGAGATAAGCTCTATTTAAAGGGAGCAACCTTGACGCGAAAAAACATCCTTCAAGAACTTCCCTTTGAAGATGTGTGTATTATTTGTGATATTTCAGGCGCTGACCTCAAGCAATGGCTCGAAAATAGCCTTGCTGATTCTACTGATCCGAATGGTTCTTTTCTCCAGACATCTGGAATTACTTACACGATTAATCCTAACTCTCCCACTGGAAAACGAACGGAAGACATACGTATTCATGGCGAGCCTTTGGATATTGGAAAAACCTATTCTCTTGCAACGATCGATTATCTTGCGAGTGGGAAAGACGGATTCCAAAAGTTAGTTTGTCATAAGGAAACGAAAACAAAACGTTCACCAAGTGATGTGGTCATTTCCTATTTAGAAAAACAAAAGGAAGTAACTAGGGCTGATATCTCTGATTGAGAACAATTACAAAATCTCCCCAACAGCAATGATTTGAGTCCTATCGGAAGTTTCAAGAAGCATGCTTCCGTCATTATTGATTCCCTGAAAAATACCTTCTTGAATCTTTCCACCAACTTCAAGAGAAATCTTTTGATTAAAATAGGCGGCTCTTTTCATCCATATATCATGAATAAAATCAAATCCTGCTTCTTCCCATTTATTGATATAACTTTTTAGAGAGGTTACTAAAGGACGCATGATGTCATCCATTGATAAAAAAATACCTTCATGCTCAAGCGATGTTGCAGGATAGCGAGTTCCTTGAGGATATGACTTTATATTCAGTCCAAATCCAATCAAAAAGCACGTCTTTTTTAGCTCAGGATTTGGCAAAGCCTCAAGTAATAGTCCTCCTACCTTTTTCCCATTTAACAAGAGGTCATTTGGCCATTTATAGGTTAAAGCTTCTGTCGAAGGTATCCATGTCAGTAGTTCTTGTCCTAAAGCAACACAAGAAACGAGAGAAAGTTGCGGGGCATTACTTAACGAAATATCACTATATGTCAAATAGGTCAGATGTAGATTGCCAGAGATAGACTCCCAGGAACGTCCTCTCCTCCCTCTTCCTTTTGTTTGTTCTTTTGCAACAATCACTTGATCTTCTAAAGATCCCCTAAATGCCCGATTGTGAGCTTCATCCATGGTACTAGTCAGAGTATCAAAAAAGTAAAAGCTCGCCATGGCTTTATCCATTCAAGAGTGCCAGCGCCGCTCTTTGGACGAGGACTAGAAGCGCGTTTGGATACACAAAAAACAAGATCGTAATCAGTGCACAGGCATTCAAGACAACTTTTAGACCAGAGGATAAAACAACAGTCTGCCCATAAGATGAAGAGGGATTTTCTGGAACCTCGTCAAAATACATGACCTTAACGATCTTTAAATAATAGAATGCTCCAACGACTGATGCTAAAACTCCCACAATGGCAAGACTAAAAAGCCCGGCAGCGAGTGCTGCTTTAAAAACATAAAACTTTGCAAAAAAGCCTGCAAATGGAGGAATGCCTGCAAGCGAAAACATAAACGCTGCTAAAATGAAGCTAATTTTAGGATGAAGACGAGATATTCCTGTCAAATCTTCAATATTTTGAATACCTTCTGTGGTTTTGGTCCGAAAAGATAGAAGACACCCAAATGTCCCAACAATCATAACAAGGTATAAACTGAGATAGACCAGAACAGCTTGTGCCCCCTCATCATTACCTGATGCAATGCCCATTAAGGCATAGCCCATTTGGCTAATAGCACTGTAAGCGAGAAGCCGTTTTAAATCTGTTTGCCTGAGGGCTGCAAACGCTCCCAAAATCATTGATGTCATGGAGAGTATGACAATCAAAGTGTTCCATTCCCCATAAAGAAGCTCAAAGGGATTGACCATAATACGCAAAAAAATCAGCATTGCTGCAACCTTTGGAGACGCTGCAATAAAAGTTGTAATAGGCGTCGGGCATCCTTGGTAAACATCGGGTGTCCACATGTGAAAAGGTACGGCTGACACTTTAAATGATAATGCGGCAACGATAAAAACAAGCCCAATAGTTAGACCTAAGGTAATTCCATTCGTACTTTCTGAATGTATAAAGGAGGAAATAACATCAAAATTTGTTGAGCCAGTTTGTCCGTATATCAGACTCACTCCATAGACGTAGAGGCATGTCGCAAGAGCCCCCAAAATGAAATACTTCAAAGCTGCTTCCGAAGCTCTTATTTGTTGACGACTAAGGGCGGCAAGGATGTAGAGGGAAAGTCCCTGTAGTTCCAAGCCAATAAAAAGAACAAGAAAGTCATTGGCTTCAACCATCAGAAGCATTCCAGCCGTTGCCAAAAGAATCAGAGCTGAATATTCATAGTAGGATAAGTTCTCTTTGACCATAGCAGGCATAGATATAGAGAAAACAGCAGCTGATCCAAGAAGAATTAAGGCCTTTGCAAAGAAAATATAATCATCTTGGTAAATCTGCCCTTCAAATGTAACCCATTTTTCACCCCCTTTGTGGAGCAAAACCAAAACACCAAAAGCTATGATCAGCGCAAAAAGGCCATACTGATTGTAGAGGCGCGTGCCACTTGATGAACCATTTTTTCGAAAAGAACCCTCTATTAAGATATACAACACAGAAAGAATGAGAATTCCTTCAGGTAATATAAGTCTTAAATCCGGGAGATAAAAACCTTCCATTACAATTTTCCTTTAGTCATTGAGAGCCACACGAACACCTTTCTTGCTTTTTAGAGGGCGGGCATTTTCCGGTTCATTAGCCAGATTATACTGATCAATGACGTTAGCAAGTGATGAGTCGACTATGTTAAGAAGTGGCATTGGGTAAATTCCTAGAACAAAAACGCCTAAGACAAGAGGGGCAAACACAACTTTTTCTTGCCAATATAAATCAGATAACCCTTTTAAACTATCTTTGGTAAGAACACCAAAAATAACTCGTCGATACAACCATAATGCATAGGCAACAACCAATACAATCCCTGTTGAAGCAAGAGTGCTTGCCCAAGTACTGACTTGATATGTCCCTAAAAGAACAAGAAACTCTCCGACAAAAGCACTGGTTCCTGGCAACCCAACTGATGCCAAAATAAAGAACAAAAAGACGGCAGCATACTTGGGCATAACATGAACAATTCCCCCATAGGCAGAGATCTCTCGTGTATGGATGCGATCATACAAAATACCAACGCACAAAAACAAAGAAGCTGATATTAAACCATGACTAACCATTTGGGTTACAGCTCCCTGAAGACCTTGGGCATCAACCGTAAAAATACCTAAAGTTACAAACCCCATATGACCTATTGAAGAGTATGCAATCAGTTTTTTCATGTCAGTTTGGACGAGAGCTACTAAGGAAGTATAAATGATAGCAATGACACTTAAGGTGAAAATCAATGGCGTAAAGTATGAAGACGCCTCGGGAAACATAGGAAGTGAGAATCGAATAAATCCGTATCCACCCAGCTTCAAGAGAACACCTGCAAGCACAACTGAACCAGCCGTTGGGGCTTCAACGTGCGCATCCGGCAACCATGTATGAAATGGCCACATGGGAATCTTAATTGAAAAGGATGCAAAAAATGCGAGCCACAACCAAATTTGCACTTTGGGATCAAAGGGTGTAGTGAGAGCAAGTGGAATATCACTGCTTCCCACTTCGAAATAGATATAAAGAATGGCCAACAAGCTTAAAACTGATCCCAAGAGTGTATAGAGGAAAAATTTAAAAGCCGCATAAATACGGTTTGGCCCTCCCCATATACCAATAATGAAAAACATGGGGATGAGAATCCCCTCAAAAAACAGATAAAAAAGGATGAAATCAAGGGCAGAAAAAGTGCCAAGTAACATAGTTTCTAAGATCAGAAAGGCGATCATATATTCAGGAACTTTCTCTTGTATGACTGTCCAGCTGGATAAAATGCAAATGGGTACTAAGAGCGCTGAGAGAAAAAAGAGAGGCAACGAAATGCCATCAAGTCCAACATGATATCCCACATTCAAAAGCGGCATCCAATCCAGTTTATCTTCAAACTGAAAATCAGAAGTCCCCGCATTAAAATTCCACCACAAAATGATTGCGAGACCCAATGTGACAAGTGAAACCCACAAAGCAACCCATCTTGCATTCATTGCTTTGGATCGTTCACCATCTCCTTTATTCACAAAAATGGCTATCGCTCCCATAAGAGGAAGAAATATTGTCATACTCAGAAGAGGTAAAGCACCCATTTAGATTTCCTTACGTTATGTCCAAAAATACCATCCGATCATAAGTACAAGACCTATAACCATGGCAAAGGCATAATGATACACATATCCTGTTTGTAATCGACACAGCACACCTCCGCTAATTAAAGAAAGAGATGCCAAACCATTTGGCCCCAATCCATCAATCACTTCTTGGTCGCCTTCTTCCCACAAAACCTTACCCAGTTTTAATGAGGACTTTGTAAACAACATTTCATAGAGTTCATCAAAATACCACTTATGGTAAAGAAAGGCATAGATGCCTCTGAACGTCACTGATAATTTTTGCGGCCAACTCTTAGCATACATATAGAAAAGATAAGCAGATCCAATCCCTAACATGGCAGCAATTACACCTGACCATGCGATCCAAAAATCAACTTTATGTGCTGCCCTAATGACTTCATCTTCAGGCAACACGAAAATTGCATCTCCCCAAAACTTTGTTTCTCCACCCACAAAAAGGTGATCCAAAGCAATCCCCGAGAAGATTGCTCCTGCAGCTAAAACAAGAAGTGGCCCCAACATCACCACAGGAGATTCATGAACATGACTCATCACCACGTCATCTGCTCTCTGTTCTCCTTGGAATGTAAGAAGAAGCAAGCGCCATGCATAAAATCCTGTTAAGACAGCTCCAGCAACACCGCAAGCAAACGCCATCTTACCCACAGAAAGTTTCGACACCCAGTCAACATTGAGGATTAAATCTTTTGAATAGAATCCTGAGAAATAAGGAATTCCTGCTAGCGCTAAGCTTCCGATCCACATGACAATAAATGTCACAGGAACATATTTCCAAATGCCCCCCATTTTCTGAATATTGTGCTCATCAGACATCGCATGAAGAACGGAACCAGCTCCTAAAAAGAGAAGTGACTTGAAAAAAGCGTGGGTTGTTAAATGAAACATGGACGCGCTATAGGCAGAAAGACCAGCCGCCATAAACATATACCCTAGCTGACTACAAGTTGAAAAAGCGATGATTCTCTTTATATCATTTTGAACACACGCCATTGTTGCTGTAACAAGAGCCGTTGCGGCCCCTATAATCGTAATAAACTCTCTAGCAAGTGGAGCATACTCAAGAATAGGAGAAATTCTTACAACCAGAAAAACCCCAGCTGTAACCATGGTCGCTGCATGGATCAACGCAGAAACTGGTGTCGGTCCCTCCATGGCATCAGGAAGCCAGGTATGCAAGCCAAGCTGCGCTGATTTACCCATGGCACCAAAAAATAGCAAAAAGGAAGCCAACGTTAGCGCATGATATTGTCCATTCAAAAAGGTAATGGAATCATTATGGTGCTCATGAATCAGGCTAAACAAACCATTGAACTCAACAGTTCCAAAAGTGACAAAAAGAGTTAATATGCCCAATACAAATCCGATGTCTCCAATTCGATTGACAATAAAGGCCTTTATAGCTGCGGCATTCGCACTTGGCTTATCATACCAAAATCCGATTAAAAGATAGGAACATAACCCCACACCTTCCCAACCAAAGAACATTTGAAGAAAGTTCGGTGCCGTAACCAAAGAAAGCATGAAAAATGTAAAGAGGCTTAAGTAAGACATAAACCTTGGAATGCCAGAATCGCCCTTCATATAGCCAATCGAATAAATATGAACCATCCATGAAATCAGAGTGACAACTGCCATCATAACCAAACTCAAGCTATCGATTTGAAGACCCCAGTTGACTTCGAAAAACTCTACCTTTATCCATGTAAAAAGCGGGATATAAAGTGTTTTTTCCCCAAGGCCCATTTTATAAAACAAATAACCAGCACAAATAGTGGATAGGCCCATTAAGCCACAAGTGATGTATTGGCTAAAACGTTCATCCAACTTTTGTCCAGGAATACCCGCCAAAAAGGATCCTAATAAAGGCAAGAACACAACGGATAATATAATGATATTCATGCCTAACCCTTCATCAACGTCATGTCATCCACAAAAATATCGCCACGATTCCTGAAATAAACGGCTAAAATAGCCAACCCAATCGCGGCTTCGGCTGCTGCAATTGTCAAGATAAAGAGCGCAAATACTTGACCAACCATGTCACTCAAATAGCTGGAAAAAGCGACAAAGTTGATATTTGCTGACAAAAGCATCAACTCGATCGACATCAAAATGATGATCACATTCCGTCGGTTCAAAAAAATCCCAACGCCCCCTATAGAAAAGAGCAAAGCAGATACAATAAGATAATGATCAATTGAAATAATCATATTTTTCTATGTTCCTCTTCTCAAGGGAATATCAACAAGGGTCACGCTCTCTTTTGCTTTCCGGTTGACCTGATCCCTAGGCTTTTGTCGTCTTACACCTTCTCTTTGTCGCAACGTCAAAACGATCGCTCCAATCATAGCGACAAGCAAGACAACACCAGCCCCCTGAAATACCAGGGCATAGTGGGTGTATAGGAGGTCTCCCAACACTTGTGTATTTGTCTTCCCACCATATGAATTAACGGGTGACGAAGTTAAATTGAAGGCTTCTGAAGATTGCTTCCACGTTATGACCATTAAGATCAGTTCAGACGCAAAAACACCACCAACAAATAGGCCAATAAGTGTATACGCTTTAAAAGCTTTTACCATTTGAGGAGTGCTCACATTAAGCATCATCACCACAAACAAAAAGAGAACAGCAACGGCTCCAACGTACACAACAACCAGAATCATGGCTAAGAATTCGGCTTGTAAGAGAATGAACAATCCCGCGGCATTGAGAAACGTAAGGATCAAGAATAAAACGCCGTGAACCGTATTACGAGACACAACCACCATCATTGCTGATGATAGCATTACACCTGAAAGAATGTAGAACATGAGCGGAGCAATATTCATACGGGTGTGCCTCTTGTTATTTATGCAATGCATCTTGCGCTAAGCGCGCAGCAATTTCAACTTCCCATCGATCTCCATTGGAAAGAAGTCTTTCTTTATCATAAAAGAGCTCTTCTCGCGTTTCTTTTGCAAACTCAAAGTTTGGCCCCTCAACAATAGCATCCACAGGACAAGCTTCCTCGCATAAGCCGCAATATATACATTTTGTCATATCAATGTCATAACGGGTTGTACGACGACTCCCATCGGATCGTTCTTCTGCTTCAATGGTAATCGCTTGAGCAGGACAAACCGCCTCACATAATTTACAAGCGATGCATCTTTCCTCACCATTTGGATAACGCCTGAGCGCATGCTCTCCTCTAAATCGAGGAGATAGAGGCCCTTTTTCATAAGGATAGGCAATTGTAACTTTTTTCTTAAAAAGCATATACTTAAGGGTGAGCCCCATCCCCTTTAACAGCTCATACAGCGTAAAAGCCTTCAGAATACGAACAATGGGCTTTAAAACTAAGTACCTTTTCATTGCTCTAGGCTCCTGGTAAAAGATTGAAAAACATTAAAAAGCTCGCTGTCAAAACAACCCAAACAAATGAAAATGGGAGAAAAACTTTCCATCCTAAGCGCATGAGTTGGTCATAACGAAATCGTGGGAATGTAGCACGTACCCATAAAAATATAAAAATAAGAAATGACATTTTTAGTGCAAACCAAACAATGCCGGGAATCCAAGTAAAAGGTACAAATTGAAGTGGGGAAAGCCATCCTCCTAAAAACAAAATGCTTCCAATCGCACTCATAAGAATCATATTTCCATATTCTCCTAGAAAGAAGAGAGCAAAGGAGAGTGAAGAATATTCGACATTATATCCTGCAACCAATTCAGCTTCTGCCTCTGGGAGGTCAAAAGGAGAACGGTTTGTTTCCGCTAAAGCCGAGACAATAAAAATAACAGCCATAGGCAAATGAGGAAAGACAAACCACAGATTCGTTTGAGCTTGAACAATGTCAGTCAGATTTAAAGAACCTGAAGTCAGAAGAACGGAAATGAAAACAAGACCGATAGAAACTTCGTAAGAAACCATTTGAGCAGCTGACCGTAAAGCTCCCAAAAAGGCATAGCGGGAATTGCTGGCCCACCCAGCAATGATAATCCCATAAACACTCAGGGAAGAAATCGCAAAAAGATAGAGGACTCCCACGTTAATATTACTAATGACCATCTTAGGACCAAAGGGAATGACCGCCCATGCGGAAAGACTCAAACCAAAGGTGATGAGAGGGGCTAGGAGAAACATAAGGGGATTAGCACGGCTGGGAATGATGGTTTCTTTGTGCAAAAGCTTAAGTCCATCCGCAAAAGGCTGAAGAAGTCCAAACCAACCAACCACATTTGGCCCAACCCTCAACTGCATAGCGGCAATGACCTTCCTCTCAGCAAACGTGAGGTAGGCTATGGAAATCAATAACGGAACGATAATCAATAAGCTATAGCCGACTAGGATGATGGCTGGAAATATTAACTCAGTCCAAAGAAATTCAACTGTTTTCATGCAGCTTTACCCTCCAAAATTGCCTGGGTACACTTTGCCATTGTAGGAGAATGACGAGTAATAGAATCTGTCATATAAAAGTTATTCACGATTGGCTCAAAAAGTTCAGATGACAATTTCCCTTCATGTCCAAAGTCAACCCATGCGGCTCTTTGAATCTGATCAACTTCATCAAATAATGGATTCAACTCTACAAGACGTCTGTGTATTTCTTGAATTGTATTATAAGGAAGTTTAAGACCCAATCTCTCAGATAAAGCTCTTATAATTTTCCAATCTTCTTTAGCCTCTCCAGGAGGCTCAACAGCCTGAAGGCTTCGTTGCACGCGTCCTTCTGTATTTACATAAGTGCCAGACTTTTCAGTATAGGACGCACCAGGCAAAATTACATCCGCCACAGAAGCTCCTCGATCACCATGGTGACCTTGATAAATCACGAACGCAGACTGGAATGGTTTTAAATCAATTTCATCAGCCCCTAAGAGGTAGACAACCTCTAACTTCTTTTTCAAAGCAGCTTCTTGCATTTTTTTGAGTGAGTATCCCTTAGATCCTGGCACAAATCCTATATCAAGTGCTCCAACACGACTCGCCGCTGTTTGAAGAACATTAAACCCATTCCAATGTTCCCGTGATTTAAGGTTCGTTTTATGGATGAACCCATATTTTTCTGCTACTTTTCTTGCGTAATGAAGGATAGCTGCCCCATCTTTTCGCCGAAGTGGTCCCTGTCCTAAAATAAGCATGGGATTTTCTGCTTCTTTAAGGGTCGAACAAATGAGGTGTTTGCCACTGATGATTTTTTCCAATATGAACGGATCATTTCCCAAATCTTGGACGGGATAACCTTGATCATATAAGGGACCAATAGAAGCAACAGATAAATCCGAATTTAAATAAGCTTTTCGAATTCTTGCATTAATAAGGGGAGCTTCCCATCGAGGATTGGTGCCAATGAGCAAACAAAAATCTGCCTGTTCGATACCGGCTATTGTTGTATTAAATAAGTAGCTGCAACGTGGTGAGGCCTCAATTTCTTCGCCATATTGACGACAGTCAAGATGAGGAGATCCCATAGATGTCATTAAGTCCTTGAGGGCCATCATTGACTCAACATCAACCAGATCACCAACAACGGCTGCCATTCGATCACCAGGTATATTTTGAAGCCGATCTGCAATGGTATGAAAAGCCTCATCCCAAGTTGCAGGTTGAAGCCGTCCATCCTTCCCACGAATATAGGGACGATCTAAGCGTTGATACTTAAGTCCATCATAAGCAAAACGTGACTTATCGGAAAGCCACTCTTCATTGATGTCATCGTTTTGACGGGGAAGAATACGCATTACCTCTGTGCCCCTTGAATCAATACGTATGGAACTTCCGACGGCATCAAACACATCAACGGAAGGTGTTTTGCTTAACTCCCAAGATCTTCCCTTGTAACTATAGGGTTTGGACATCAATGCACCAACCGGGCATATATCAATTAAATTACCTGAAAGTTCCGATTTGATCGCCTGCTGAACATAGGTTCCAATCTCCATCATCTCACCACGTCCTAATGCCCCAATCTCGGATGCCCCTGCGATTTCCGTTGCAAACCGTATACATCGTGTACACTGAATACAACGATTCATGGCTGTTGCAATCAGAGGGCCAAAATCTTTTTGAGGAACGGCTCTTTTATTAAATTCAAATCGACTCCCATCCCCCCCATAAGCAACCGTAATATCTTGAAGATCACATTCTCCTCCTTGATCACAAATGGGGCAATCAAGGGGATGATTAATTAATAGGAGTTCCAAATTTCCTTTACGTGCCTTTTGCGTCATGGGAGAATGAGTTTTAATGACCATGCCATCGCAAGCAGGCATAGCACAGCTGGCGATAGGCTTAGGAACACCTTCTTGTTCAACCAGACACATGCGACAATTTCCCGCGATAGATAATTTAGGGTGATAACAAAAAACCGGAATTTCAATTCCCAACATTTCTGCCGCCTGAAGGACGGTCATCCCCTCTGGAACTTCAATTTCTTGATCATCAATTATCAATTTTGGCATTTTCTTACCTCAAGCAACCTGTTCTCGTAAACGGCGTTCTAACTCTGGTCTAAAATGGCGAATTAAGCCTTGAACGGGCCAGGCCGCCCCATCTCCAAACGCACATATCGTGTGGCCTTCGATCTCATAGGTAACTTCTTCCAAGCGATCAATATCTTCAACAGTGCCCGTACCTTGAGAAAGACGCATCAACATACGCCACATCCAACCTGTCCCTTCCCGGCAGGGTGTACATTGGCCACAGCTTTCATGCATATAAAACTTAGAAAGGCGCGCAATTGCTTTCACGATATCCGTTGATTTGTCCATCACGATCACAGCAGCTGTTCCTAGGCCGCTTTTAACTTGCGCGAGAGAAGTAAAATCCATTGATACTGTCTCACAAATTTCTTTGGGCAATAGCGGCGTGGAAGATCCTCCGGGGATCACTGCTAATAAGTTATCCCAACCGCCACGCACACCTCCACCAAATTTTTCAATCAGCTCTTTCATAGGAATTCCCATGGCTTCTTCGACATTACAGGGTGTATTCACGTGACCTGATAAACAGAAAATTTTCGTGCCCGTATTACCCTTTGTACCAATGCTGCAAAACCAATTTGCCCCGCGCCGCAGAATTGTTGAAACCGAAGCAATTGTTTCCACATTGTTCACAATTGTTGGGCACCCATACAAACCAACAACAGCAGGAAATGGAGGCTTCAAGCGTGGCATGCCTTTGCGTCCTTCTAAACTTTCAAGTAAAGCCGTCTCTTCTCCACAAATATATGCCCCTGCTCCGCGGTGCACGTAGAGATCAAAATCCCAACCTGTTTTAGCTGCATTCTTGCCTAGGAGACCAGCCTTGTAAGCCTCTGCGATCGCCTCTTCAAGATGTTGTGCTTCTCGATAAAATTCACCTCGAATATAAATGTAGCCCACATGAGATTGGATCGCAAAAGCCGCCAATAGGGCCCCTTCAATCAATTTATGGGGTTCAAACCTTAGAATATCTCTGTCTTTGCACGTTCCGGGTTCACTTTCATCCGCATTAATAATCAGATAGCGTGGCGTGACACCATCATCTTTGGGCATGAAGGACCACTTCCGCCCCGTGGGAAAGCCTGCTCCTCCACGGCCCCGAAGACCTGAGTTACTAACTTCTTGAATAACCCATTCCGGTCCCTTTTTCGCAAGATCTTTTGTCTTATCCCAATCGCCTCTCGCTTGAGCTCCCTTCAGACGCCAATCTTCTGTACCATAGAGATTTGTAAAAATGCGATCACCTTTTTTGAGCATTTTTCTTCCTCTCTAAGGGAGCCGATCCCTGTCGACCCAATGCTGAACCAGGCTTTACAGATTTCCCCTTCTCTAAATTATCAAGAAGCTCAATAAGACTATTCTTGGATAAATCCTCGAAGAAATCATCATTAATTTGAATGACCGGGGCATTGACGCATGCGCCGATACACTCTACTTCACTCAGGGTAAAAAGACCATCTTCTGTGGTTTCTCCGCATTCGACCTTAAACTTTTTCTTGCAAACTTGCATTAGCTCTTCACTGCCTCGCAGCATACAAGGTGTCGTCCCACACACTTGAACGTGGTACTTACCCACTGGTTTGAGATTAAAGAGGGTGTAAAACGTTGCGACTTCATAGCCACGAATCACAGGAAGTCCAAGCATTTCCGTAATGACTTCAATCGCAGATCCTGGCAACCATCCCCCGCATTGACGTTGAGCCAACTCAAAAAGCGGCAAAATAGCACTTGCTTGCCGTCCCTCAGGATAACGTTTGAGAATCTCCACGACTTGCTTTTGATTCTCTTTAGAAAATGCAAAATGTTCAGTTTCTTTCTTCATCGGTCAATCTCGCCAAACACAATGTCTAAGGACCCGATAATGCTGGGCATATCCGCAAGCATGTGGCCTTTTGCCATAAAATCTAGTGCCTGCAAAAACGCATAACTTGGGGCACGTATTTTACACCGATAGGGCATATTTCCACCTTTTGAAATGAGGTATACCCCAAACTCACCTTTCGGCGCTTCAACGGCTGTATAAGTTTCACCTTTCGGTACATGATAGCCTTCTGTATAAAGCTTAAAGTGATGAATCAGCGCTTCCATGGACGTCTTCATCAATTCACGGGGCGGATTGGTAACTTTATAATTATCCACCTTGACGGGCCCCTCTGGCATTTTATCCAAGCATTGCTTGATGAGCCTTACGCTCTGGCGCATTTCTTCCATACGAACAAGGTAGCGATCGTAACAATCGCCGTTTTTTCCGACAGGAACAAAAAATTCCAGTTGCTCATAAACTTCATAAGGTTGATTACGCCTCAAATCCCAAGCCACATTGGAAGCACGCAGCATAGGCCCCGTAAAGCTCCAATCCAAAGCTTGTTCCGAATTCACAATACCAATATCTACGGTTCTTTGTTTAAAGATGCGGTTATCCGTAAGAAGATTCTGAATATCATCAATTACTTTTGGGAAACGATCTGCAAAAGCCGCAATGTCATCAACAAGACCTGGCGGCAGGTCTTTGTGGACACCTCCAGGACGGAAATAATTGGCATGCATGCGTGCTCCTGAGACTCTCTCATAAAATCCCATTAAAATTTCACGCTCTTCAAAGCCCCACAAAAATGGCGTAATCGCACCAACATCAATCGCCATGGTTGTGATATTCAGTAGATGATTCAAGATGCGCGTAATCTCACAAAAGAGAACACGTATATATTTCGCCCGAAGGGGAATATCGAGGCCCAAAAGCTTCTCAACGGCAAGGGCAAAAGCATGTTCTTGAGACATAGGCGAAACATAATCAAGGCGATCAAAGTAAGGTAATGCTTGAAGGTAAGTTTTATATTCGATGAGTTTTTCTGTTCCTCGATGCAAAAGCCCAATGTGAGGGTCGGCACGCTCAACGACTTCTCCATCCATTTCTAAAATAAGACGCAAAACACCATGAGCCGCCGGGTGTTGCGGGCCAAAGTTCATGGCGAAACTTTGAGTAGAGAGCTTATCTTTTTGAATATCTTCACTCATGAGATTCTTTCTGCGGCATTAAGGCTTGAGCAGCGTGATCCATCCCTTCCCAAGGACTTTCAAAATCAAAATTCCGAAATTCTTGGGGAAGCTTGACGGAATCGTAAACCACCCGTTTTTCCTCTTCATCGTAACGAACCTCAACATAACCTGTCAGTGGAAAATCTTTTCTTAAGGGATGCCCTTCAAATCCATAATCCGTAAGGATTCTTCGTAAATCAGGATGATCGTCAA
>CAYRHD010000008.1:44285-64666 GCA_964424065.1 uncultured Alphaproteobacteria bacterium | reverse complement strand
CAGGATGATCGTCAAAGGGAATTCCGTAAAGATCAAATACTTCCCGCTCAGCCCAATTGGCGCTACTGAAAACGGATGTGACGGAGGGAACAGGCACCCCCTCATCCACACCTATTTTGATGCGAATCCGTTGGTTATGAACCAAACTGAGAAGGATGTAGACCACCTCAAAACGTGGGGCATTTCCCAAATGATCGACCCCACAAATATCAATAAGCTCAGCAAATTGAAGCTTGCTCGTGTCCCGCAAATAGGTCAAAACCCGGACAATTGAAGGGCGATCAACGGTCATGATTAGCTCATCCAATTCAATGGACCAAGAAACAATCTCAGTCCCAATGTCAGCTGCAATAAATGTCCCGAGATCTTCTAACTTTAGTGCCAAACCTAGCCTCTCGAAAAATGTTTTTCACGTTGAATTTTGCGCTGCAACTGAAGAATCCCATATAGCAACGCTTCAGCCGTTGGGGGACATCCAGGAACATACACGTCCACAGGGACGATCCGATCACAACCCCTTGTTACAGAATAGGAGTAATGGTAATACCCTCCCCCATTCGCGCAGGATCCCATAGAAATAACATATCGAGGCTCAGCCATTTGATCGTAGACTTTTCGTAGAGCTGGCGCCATTTTGTTAGTCAGTGTTCCTGCGACAATCATCAAATCAGACTGACGGGGGCTTCCTCTGAACACCACTCCAAAGCGGTCCAAATCATAGCGAGAAGCCGCCGTTTGCATCATCTCAACGGCACAACATGCAAGGCCAAAAGACATGGGCCACAAAGAACCAGACTGTGCCCAAGCCGCAAGCTTATCGAGTTGCGTAATAATAAAGCCCCTTTGGCTGACTTCCTGACCAAGTGTGTCCAACAAAACATCAGAAGATACGTCCTGGGGAAGAGAATCGAGGCTATAACCTGCCTTCAATAGTTCTGGGGTAAGAATTGGTTTTTTTACTCCCATTCCAACGCTCCCTTGCGCCATTCATAGATAAATCCGACTGTTAGGAAAACCAGAAACAGAATCATGGAGAAAAAGCCATAAAGACCAATGTCTTTTAAACTAACAGCCCACGGAAAAAGAAAGGCAATTTCCAAATCAAAGATGATAAACAAAATGGCCACAAGATAAAACCGCACATCAAATTTGATACGTGCATCGCTCATGGCTTCAAATCCACACTCATAGGGAGATAGCTTTGCAGCATCTGGTTTTCGAGGCCCCCTTAAGAAAGACAAAAGGATGAGAAAAACAGAAAGTCCGAAGGCCACCGCCATAAAAACAACGATATTCAGGTAGTCCTCCAGACCCCCGTGTAACGGCGCATTTAAGATTTGACTCGCAGAAAGGTTCACGGTTTGTGCCCTTTGGTTTTGTTATTGTCTCTATTCTTACAATGAAACAACCCTTTTGAAAACCGTGAATTTCATGAATTTATAAACTTGAGTTTTTAAATTTTAAGGTTAACTCTTTTTTAATAAATTTTTTGTAATATTTTTTTATCAGGGGAAAAAATTATGAAAAAAGCACTCATTGTAACAGGTCTATTTATCATCGATGCAACCTCCAGCTATGCGCGATACATCCTAAGCTGGACAGAGTTACTGTAGTAACTATCCATCTAAGTTTGTAAATATTAAATCCTCTTAAGCCTCAGAGAATTCAGGACAACCATAATACTACTTCCAGCCATGGCCCCACCCGCTATTTCAGGATTGAGCTGACCAAAGGCTGCAAATCCGATACCAATTACGTTGAAAATAAAAGCCCAAAATAAATTTTCTTGAATCACACGAAAGGTCTTATGGGCTAAATCAAAGGCTTCAGGAATCAACTCAAGCGCAGGCCGCATCAGTGTAATTGGTGCTGCATCCATGGCCACATCCGTCCCCGACCCCATGGCAAAACCTACGTTAGCAATAGCCAACGCTGGCGCATCATTAACCCCATCTCCTACCATAGCTACCAAATGTTGAGACTGTTCCTGAGCCTTTACAAAGTTGACCTTATCCTTGGGTTGAAGCTGTCCAACGACTTCATCAATACCCACTTTTTCCCCAATCAGTTGCGCTGTTTCTTTGCGATCTCCCGTCAGCATGACGGTTTTTAATCCCATTCTCTTCAGATCCTCAAGAACCTCCGAAGCGCCTTTACGCGGCAGGTCCGTCAGATAAAATACGGCCAACAATTCAGTCCCTCTTGAAAGGTACGATACAGTCTGCTCTGATTTGCGTAATGTGGGAATTTCTATTCCCTGTTCTTCCATCATATTTTCAGAGCCCAATGAATAGGTTGCCCCATCAACTTTTCCTTGAATCCCCTTTCCCGGAAGTGAAATAAAATCTTCAATGGACAAAAGCGATCCTTTAGATGCTTTCGAAAAGGCCTTTGCAACGGGATGTTCACTCCCTTTTTGAAGAGATGCCGCGATTTGAACAACCTCCCCTTCTGTCAAACCGGCAAATGATTTTGTTAAAGTAAGTGTAAACTCACCCTTTGTCAGCGTCCCAGTTTTATCAAACACGACCATGTCTACTTTTCGCAACGCTTCAAGACTTTCCAGATTCTTCACAAGGATTCCTTTACGCGCCGCGGCCCCCATAGCAACAACGATGGCTGTTGGCGTCGCAAGTCCCAAAGCACAGGGACAGGCAATGACCAAGACTGAAACACCCGAGAGTAAAGCTTGTTGAAAGGTTCCCCCCGTAAACAACCATGCTCCAAATGTAATAAAACTGATCAAAAGAACAACTGGAACAAAGATAGCCGCCACTTGATCAACGAATTTTTGAATGGGAGGGTGAGAAGCTTGTGCTGATTCCACTAACTGAACTAATCGCGAAAGGGTTGATTGGTTTCCAACGGCTGTAGCTTTCATATAAAAAAGGCCTGAGGTATTGGTGGTCCCTCCAATGACTTTGTCTCCTGTTCCTTTAACCACAGGAATACTTTCTCCAGTAATCATGGATTCATCAATTTCACTGGTTCCTTCGATAATCAAACCATCCACAGGAATCCGCTGCCATGCTTTAACCATGACGCGATCACCTGATTTGATATCATGGCTTAAAACTTGAACATAGACGCCATCCCGCTCCACAAGAGCCATGAGCGGCGTTAGATTCATAAGAGATCTTACTGCAGCATTGGCTGACTTTTTGGCACGATTTTCAAGGAAGCGACCTAAAAGAACAAGCGTAATCACAACGCCAGCGGCCTCAAAATAAAGATCATGAGTGCCTATTAAAACAGCAATCACACTGTAACCATAGGCAGCTGACGTTCCTAGCGTCACCAGCAAATCCATGTCACTTGTGAATTTCTTTAAGGAACGCCACGCATTCCGATAAAATTGACGTCCTGCCCCAAATTGAACAATTGTTCCACACACAAGCTGAATGTAAGGCGACAACGGAATACCAAGCATGTGGCCTAAAAGGGGAATGGTAAAAACAATCGCGATTGCCAAATCAAGGTAATCTGGTGTCAGCCCATGAGCCATATGTCCTTGTGTGTGTCCGTCTGAGCATGAGGGTTTTCCCGAAACGAAGTGGCTTTTATACCCTTCATTTTCAATTGCCTTTTCAATGAATTTAATGAGAGATGTAGCTTCTGAATCAACTTCAACTTCCGCTTTGTCACTGGCAAAATTGACATGTGCTTTTTTCACGCCCACAACGGAGGCGATTGCTTTTTCAATGCGCGTCGCACATGTGACACAGTGCATTCCCTGAATACTAAATCGAAGATTCTTTTTCATATGTCCTCTCTATTTAAAATTCTAAAGAGAGAGACTAAAAATTTCGTTAATTTGATTTGCTTTTTATAAGGAACAATAAAAAAGGCCCTGGATGCATATAGAAAACCAGAGCCTTGTGAAACAGTTCAGCCTTGCTTAGCCTGGAAGCGGATTCAGGACGTTATCGTCATCAATTCTTAATTGATCCTCTTGTTCAGGAGTTAAAGGTGCTTCTTCCTTAGCTCCTTTTTCTGGTTTTTGAAGTTCCATCATCGGTTTTTCTTCTGGTTTTTGAAGTTCCATCATTGGTGATTCTTCAGGCTTTGCCTCTTCTTGCTTTTTTGGTCCGCAACTGACAACGGCAAGCATCACAGCTGTTAGCAGCAGATATTTATACGTTTGTACGTTCATTCTTTTTTCTCCCTTATTTTGCGAAGTCTTCTTTGTCTGGTATAAACGAACTTCCAAACAAATAATCATGATTTATGGTGTTAAAGTCGTTTACTGTTTTCAGACTTTCAGGGCCAACTTTATTGCCATAAATGTCTATCCCCCTTGAATCAATCAATGCCTGAGCATCAGTTGCGACAAATAAAAACGCTCCCAATAAAGCAATAAAAACGTTACGCATGACCACCTCCCACGTTGTTTCACCATTATTCTATGTTATATGAAAAAGGTTAATAAATAATTTATTTCCACATTTTCAATGTGTTGCAGAGAAATTAAAAAGACATAAAAACAAAGAATTAGGATGGTAGCGGAGGAGGGATTTGAACCCCCGACAAACGGATTATGATTCCGCTGCTCTGACCAACTGAGCTACTCCGCCATATGGAAAGGTGGTGCCCAGAGACGGATTTGAACCGCCGACACAGGGATTTTCAGTCCCTTGCTCTACCAACTGAGCTATCTGGGCTTCCATGTAGCTCTATAGATAAAATTTTAGGACTTGTCCAGCCCCCTTTGAAAGTCTGATTAACTTTCCTATTTTTAATTTTACGTAATGACTGATGTACACCAGCATCCCAAAGGTTTGCCCTTGTCTTGACATTGAGGATCAACACTTAACTTCACCCATTCAAAGTCTAAATTCTGGCAAGCTTCTTTACACCTTTCGTGGACAGGCGTACATTCATCAAAACATCCCGCAAATGTGGTAGGTGTTATCTCAACAAAAATATCGGCTAGACTTTTCTCAAATTGATTAACCATGAATTTGTTCAACTTGATGGGATTACAAGGATTATACGTATGCCCGTAGCATACAGATTGTACAACCAAGACTGCGACAAAGACAAAAAAAGTGCGACTTATTGGTTTCAACATCAAGGCCTCCATTTTCTTCTGTTATACACCAAAATGACTCATTGTGGTTAAGGAATTGATAAAAGATACATCTTTTCTATGTTTCTAGTGGTCCTTTCTATTCTGTTTTGCAGCATTCAAATCCTTTGATTTTGGATCATTAACCTACGATTTTATTTTGCTACGAGAAACAAAAGCTTGGCCACCCCTGACACACACTCTTTTACGAGTTCAAAATGATCTGGTAATTGAAGGGATTCTTCCTTTGCCATTTCAACTACAACCACTGCTCCTTTAGCTAACAAACGTGCGTTTAACAAATGTTCAAGCGATAGTAACACATGATTTTTATGATAGGGAGGATCCATAAAAACCAAGTCAAAGGTGTGAGAAGATATGAACGTTGTTGCATCTTGCTCCAGAACACAGCGGGTCTGTAGATCAAAGGTACTGATGTTCATATACAAAACTTTCAGGGCGTCTCGATTGTTTTCAACAAACGTAACGGTTTTCGCTCCTCTTGAAAGAGCCTCTAATCCCAGTGCTCCTGTTCCCGCAAAGAGATCGAGTACATTTTTGTCCTGCACAACAGAGGAACCAAAATTGGGATTATGCAAAAGGATATTGAAAATGGTTTCTCGGGTGCGATCAGAGGTGGGACGTGTTGCTATATGTGTGGGCGCAAGTAACTTTTTCCCACGCCACTTTCCACCAACGATTCTCATAATATATACCCCGAATTGGTTTTATAAAACTATAGACCTTATGAAGAAGTCTGTATGCAATAAAAAACTGAAGATTTTTGCTTTTAGGAAAGAATTTTAATTTCAGAAAATAGACCCTTCTGGATAGAAAATCTTAGAAAATCCTCGAAATCAAAGTCAGGCGACTCAACTTTTTCTAAACACTCGATTAAAGTCGATCCCTGAGACATCAAACTTAAAAAGTTATAATTTTCTTTTGATGTCCATACAACATCAACAATCGTCGAGGGTCTGGTGATAATGCCATAGACAGTCTTCGTTTTCAGTGTCACAGCCTCCTTATCAGCTCGAACGACATCAAGAACTTGATCCAGCGAATGTTCAGATGAAAAAAGATGAACAGCCGGATGGAACTCAAGGACAAGTTTGTCAAACTGCACTGGATCGAGTGCCGCAAAATGAGTACCCTGTAAAACGATTTTATCTTCTGCCTTATAGGCTTGGTAGATAAGTGATTCCATGCGAACAAAGTCAGGCAGATACATTAGCTTTTGTGTAGGAGGGTAATTTTCCAAAAACCCAGCAAATTCCTTTGTCCATTCATCATAAGAATTCTGACTAGGAAGGATCATTTCTTGATCTATAAACTGATGCGCCGCAGCGTCAGCGCAGTTTTTGCCAATTAGCTTCCATGTCAATGGATAAATAACGCTCAAGGCTTTTGCAAGTGATCCTTGTACGCTATCATGATAAATAGCAAGGCGTCGCTCAGGAGAAAGCCCCTTCAATTTGATCACGCTTTCAAAGCCTTTTTCTCCTCGATAGCTTTTTAAAAAATCCTGTTGTTGTTTGATTAGACTACTCATGGACTTTCTCATTATCCAGAATATATTGTTGGGCTTTCTGAGCTTCTTTCAGCAAAACATTGAATTCGGGAAGATCGCTATCCCATTCAATCAATGTAGGAACAATGATACCTCGCTGAATCGTATAATCATAAAGGTTCCAAACCTCATCACACACATGAGTTGAATGAGAATCAATAAGAACTTCAGCCCCGTCATCATAAGTTCTGCGCGCGTGACCTGCCAAGTGAACTTCTTTTACAAGATTAGGATCAATTGAATCGATATATGCGCATGCATCCCATTCATGATTTGATGCTGAAACGAATATATTATTCACATCCAGCAAAATTTTAGCCCCGGTTTTCTTGCAAAGCGTATTTAAAAATTCCGCTTCTTCAATGCAAGATTCTTTATATTCAAGATAAGATGAAGGGTTTTCAATCAGAATCTCTCGCCCTAAAAAGTCTTGAACTTGCGCAATATTCTCTGAAAATACTTGTAGAGCCTCATCCGTATAAGGAACAGGGAGCAAATCAGGAAAAAATGCATCATCAACACGAGACCAGGATAAATGATCCGAGAGAAGAAAGGGTTGCCAACGTTGAACAAGATCCCTCACCAAACTTAGGTGATGCTGATTAACCCCCTGGGCCGAACCGAGCGATACGCCAATACTATGTAGGCTAAAAGGATATGTTTCTGAGAGTCTATCCACATAAGAAAGGGAGAGCCCCCCTTTCATGAAATAGTTTTCGGGGTGAATTTCAAGCCATCCGACAGGCGGCGTTTCCTCAAGCACGTAAGAATAGTGGGGTGGACGTAAGCCCACACCCACAAGATTGCTAGAAAAAAGCGCGTTTTTAACGTTCACGAAAGACGCAACTTTCCATTAAGAACCAGGAATTTGAGTACGAGTACGATCAACAGGTTGCGCAATGGATCCTGATTTTCCCTCGGGGTTAGCCGACGATTTTATCTCTTTTTTCATAAGCGTTCCACAATCCATGTTACATCCTTGTCGTGGAGCTAACAAAGCAGGATCAGCAATATCTCCTGATTTTCCCGCGGGATCTGTCTCTTCTGACCTTTGTAGTTTACTATCTTCACAGTTACCCACAAGACCCATTGGTTGATTCGTTTCAGATTTCATTTGAGAAGCTGTATCACATTGAGCTTCTTCAAATGTCACCAAACTAAATGCTGTCATTAATAGAGCCGTTAACTTTGTATTTTTCATGATCATATTCCTTTCATTTCTTAGAGTTTTGATACTATCACTTCTTTCTTAATTTTTCGTAAAATTAAACTTATAAAGAAGAGATTCAGATTAGCTCTTAAATTTGTTGTTGCTTCCATCATATAAGCGTTGTCTAAACGCCAATGCCGCATTAGAGTAGAGAAATGTTAAAGTCTTTTGCACATGGGCACGATCACAATCCTTCCCAAGAGCATATTGCTGCTCTTGATTTGGGAACCAATACGTGTCGCTTGCTCATTGCTGAAATTACCTCCAATGAACCTCACGTTGTGGATTCATTCGTCCGCGTGATCAGACTTGGAGATGAGCTCGCGACAAAAGGCCATATTTCAAAAGAAGCAACAGGACGTGCTATTCGTACGCTTTCTATCTGTGCAGATAAAATTAAGCAATACAATGTCACCCGTCATCGCTACGTCGCAACTGCGGCTTGTCGAACGGCCTCAAATCGTGAAGTTTTTCTGCAAGAAATCCGCAGTAAGACAGGTCTTGAGCTAGAAGTCGTCTCACCCGCTGAAGAAGCACGCCTGGCGATTATAGCTTGTGCTGATTTATTGGATAGCAGCACACGGTATGCCATTGCCTTTGATATAGGGGGCGGTAGTACGGAAGTCATGTGGATGGAACTGTTTTCCAACAAACTTCCTGAAATTATCGAATGGGTTTCTCTTCCTTTAGGTGTTGTCACTGTTGCTGAAACATTGAGACAAGAACCGTCCCCGCTTGTTTTTCTTCAAAAAATCCGCAAAGCTGTTGCCCAAGAGATGAAAACCTTTTGTGATAAAGCCTACATTTATCCTCAGTTGAAAAAGAAGAACATTCAACTGATTGGAACCAGTGGGACGGTTACAACGCTTGCCGCCATTCATATGAACTTGGATAAGTATGATCGTACACGCGTCAGTGGTCTTCATTTAACGCCCGAGGTTATCTCTCAAACCATTTCAAACCTCTATGCCATGACACCTGAAAGGCGTCTTCTGCACCCTTGCATTGGCCCAATGCGGGCAGAGCTTGTCATGGGCGGTGTAGCAATTTTTGAAGGTATTTACGATATTTTCCCCATTAACCCGGTTCGTGTGGCCGACCGCGGACTCCGCGAGGGAATCCTCTTAGACTTGATGAACAAATGACAAAAAAGAAAGCATCTGGACGCCCCTTATTTACACGTCTAAAAACTTCTCGCGGCAGAAAAATCTCGTCTCAAAGATGGCTTACACGTCAACTTAATGATCCCTATGTGCAAAAAGCAAAAACAGATGGCTATCGCTCTAGAGCTGCTTATAAACTATTGGAAATTGATGAAAAATTCAAAATTCTTAAACCTGGCTTAAAGATTGTTGATTTGGGAGCCGCTCCGGGTGGATGGACTCAAGTCGCCTTAGAACGGGTTGGGCTTCAAGGATATGTTGTGGGAATCGATTTAACACCCATGGATCCGATAGGACAATCCATTCTCATTTGTGGGGATTTTTGTGACCCCAAAATTGTCGAAGAGTTGAAAGCCAATTTAACTGGTTCGGTTGACGTTGTCTTAAGTGATATGGCAGCCCCTAGCACAGGACATAGCCAAACAGATCACTTACGCATCATGGGCCTTGCGGAAGAAGCTTTTGTTTTTGCTCAAGAAGTCCTTGCACCTGGCGGTTCTCTTGTTATCAAAGTCTTACGAGGAGGTACGGAAAAAGAGCTTTTAACCCTTTTCAAAAAACACTTTGATAGAGTCGTTCATTTCAAGCCACCAGCAAGTCGTGCGGATTCATCGGAAATGTACGTTGTTGCCTTAGGATTTCGCCAATGAAAGATAGTGCCCGCCTTCAAAGTGTTCTCGACCTCTTAATTCAACAAGAAACTGAAAAGAAACCTCTTGATCAAGTTTGTCATACTTACTTTAAGTCACGCCGCTACATAGGTTCTAAAGATCGTATTGCAATCTCAACTATCATTTATGGAATCATGCGTCACCGTGCATCTTGTGATTGGTGGGCGTTGGAGCGAGGACTTTCTCCTCTTCTGATGAAAACTCAGGATGCAGCCCGCATACGCCTTTTGGCCTATCTGTGGGTCATTGACCACCTCTCTCGCGAAAAATTTGGTATCTTATTTTCAGGCGAAAAATATGCACCCGCTAAATTATCAACGAAAGAAACATCTCTTTTTACTGAGCTTCCAAACCTTTCGCGCCTTCCCTTTTGGATTCAATATGAATATCCTGAGTGGATTCATCCTTTTTTACTGCGCCGCTTTGGTGACAATCTCGGTCACGAAATGTCACGTTTCCTGGAACAAGCCCCTCTTGATCTTCGGGTCAATACATTAAAAACCACACGTGAAAAAGCCCTCTCTGACCTTAAATCCGAGGGCCTATCCTTTGAACCAACAGCACATTCAACGCTTGGTTTGCGACATCATAAAAGAGAGCCCATTGCCCAAAACCAAATCTTCCAAAAAGGGCATGTAGAAGTGCAAGATGAAGGCTCTCAGTTAATCGTGCAACTTATGGATCTCAAGCCAGGTCAAGCGGTGTTAGACCTTTGTGCTGGCGCAGGGGGGAAAACCCTGGCTATCGCTGCTCATCTTGAGAATAAAGGAAGGATAGTTGCAACGGATACAGCTGCTTGGCGCCTCAAGCGAATGAAAGAAAGACTCAAGCGCGCCGGGGTCTATAATGCTGAAACGCGAGAAATCACAGGCATTCAAGATAAATGGCTTAAACGCCAACAAAATCGATTTGATCGCGTCCTTGTGGATGCTCCCTGTTCGGGAACTGGAACCTGGCGGCGCAATCCGGATCAGAAATGGAATTTAAAACCTCAGGACATACAAGAACTTTCCCAACTTCAAAAAGAGTTACTTGCAGGCGCTGCCGCGTGTCTTAAGCCTGGAGGAATCCTTGTCTATGCTACCTGTTCTCTCCTCATGGAAGAAAATGAAGATGTCGCCCATAATTTTCTTGAAACCCATGCTGAGTTTGCCATCGTTCCTTGCGGCATTGATCACCAAGATTTTTTAAGCTTATCCCCTCATCGAACAGAAACAGATGGTTTTTTTGCCGCCAAATTTCAGAAAGCATTGAAATGAAAGAAGTTCTCCATGCATCCAGCATCAGCCTCAACAATCAGGGAATTTTAATTACCGGACAGCCTGGCACGGGCAAATCGACGCTGGCTTTGCAACTTATTGACCGTGGAGCAATTCTGATCTCTGATGATCAAACAATCATCATGTGTGAAGGAGATCAGTTGACACTATCACCACCTCCTGCAATTCAAGGTTTAATCGAGGTCAGAGGGATTGGGATTTGTGAGTTTCCATTTCAAGAAGACGTTCCTTTTAAGTTATGTGTTGAGCTTTGTGCAGATACGCCACTAGAAAGATTGCCAGATCCCCTTTTTGTTGAGTATCATGGAGTCAAAGTTCCACTTTTAAAATTGATAAAAAACGATCCCATAGGGATGATAAAAATTGAACTGAAAGTAAAACAATGATCAAAGTTGCCGTTACAGGGTGCACGGGAAGAATGGGAAGACTTCTTCTTATCGAAATTAACCGAAACCCTACTATAGAAATGGCCGGAGCCCTCGCCCGCCCTGGAAATCTTTTTGTTGGACAAGATGTGGGTACTCTGATCGGCGAAGAACCGCTAAATGTCTTTGTCTCTGCAGATCCCGAAGAGGCTTTTAAAAACGCCGATGTCATTATCGAATTTAGCCATTATGATGTTCTTGAGAATAATCTTCATGTTGCTTCTCAGTATAAGAAACCTTTTATTTCGTGCATTACAGGCCTGGATCAACAGCACCAAGATCTTCTCTCAAAAGCTTCTCAAAGTATTCCTGTTTTGGTAACGACGAATACAAGTCTTGGTGGCATCCTCTTGAAGAAATTAGCCTTATTCACAGCTGAAATCTTAGGCCCCTCTTATGATATCAGTCTTCTGGAAATGCACCATCGTCACAAAAAGGATGCGCCCTCCGGCTCAACCCTTTCTCTTGGGAAAGCCCTAACAAATATAGAGCATCTTCAACATAACAAACCTCCTTATCCCTCAGAGTCCCCTCGCTCCTCTGGAACGATTGAATCTGCTGTCTTGCGCGGAGGTGGCGTTATTGGTGATCATTCCGTCATTTTCGCCGGGGAAAAAGAGATGATAACTTTGAATCACCGTGCACTGGACCGTTCTCTGTTTGCTCAAGGAGCCCTTACTGCAGCCCAATGGTTATATGGTAAAGCTTCCGGTATGTATACGATGGATGATGTAGTAGGAATGCCTTTATGACAACACTCATGACGTCTCAAGAAATTGAACAATTTTTTGAAAATTTAAATGCTGCCGATCCCAACCCAAAGGGAGAATTGTATTCCATCAACCCCTTCACTCTTCTTGTTGCTGTCGTCCTCTCCGCTCAAGCCACAGATAAAGGCGTCAACAAAGCGACTGAAAAGTTGTTCAAAGCTGCAGACACACCAGAAAAAATTTTGGTCCTCGGTGAGGAAGGCCTCAAGACGTATATCAATACAATTGGTCTTTATAATTCAAAAGCCAAGAATATTATTGGACTCAGTCAAAAACTAATTAGCGATCACAATAGCCAAGTACCCCATAATCGTGAAGCACTCGAATCTCTACCAGGCGTGGGTCGGAAAACCGCTAATGTTGTTTTAAACGCAGCCTTTGGCGAATCAGTCATTGCAGTGGATACCCACATCTTTCGCGTTGCAAACCGGACGGGCCTTGCACCAGGAAGAACCCCCCTCGACGTTGAAAAAGAGCTGATGAAACGCATCCCTTCTCAGTGGCTTTTAAAAGCACATCACTGGCTTGTTCTTCATGGGCGATATATTTGTAAGGCAAGAAGTCCTCTATGCCCTACGTGCCCCGTACAAGACCAATGTCACTATACTCACAAGACAACCTGAAGGTATTTATGAGAGAGGAACATATTTCTCAAAAGACAATCAAAGACTGGCGAATGGAAACAGAGGAAGCCCTCGCCAAAGCTAATTTTCCAAATCCGTCTCTCGAAGCAAAATGGCTTCTTGCCAATGCTCTCGAAAAAGAAAATAGCTTCATTACACTTCATCCAGACTACGCACCCTCCTCTACCGAGCAAATGCAAATCCTAGAATGGATTAAACGGCGCCTAAATGATGAGCCTCTTTCACGCATTAAAGGAATTCGAGAGTTTTGGAGTCTCCCCTTTCGCATTAATGAACATACACTTGACCCCCGCCCTGAAACGGAACTCGTTGTCGAAGAAGTCCTTAAATTTACAAAAGATAATCAGAATAAACCTTTTCGAATTCTAGACCTAGGAACGGGTTCTGGGTGTATTCTGATTGCTCTTCTTCATGAACTAAAAAATGCCACCGGGCTTGGTGTAGATATCAGTGAGGAAGCCCTCAAAATGGCGCAAGAAAACGCAACTCAAAACAGGGTCGAAAAGCGTATTAGTTTTCTACAAAATAATTGGACCCAAGGGCTGACAGAGACCTTTGACATCATTGTCAGCAATCCTCCCTATATTCCCTTATCAGAGAAAGAAGCTCTGGAAGACGCTGTTCGCAAATATGACCCATTCCTCGCCCTTTTTGGAGGGAAAGATGGGCTCGCTTGCTATAGGATCCTTTCACAGGAGATTAGACCTCTAATGAGTGATAAAAGCATAGCAGTTTTTGAGTTTGGAATAGGTCAGAGAAAGGACATCGAACAACTCTTCCATGAACAAGGATTTCAAACGGTTTTTGTCGCAAAGGACCTCGCCGGCATAGAGAGAGTGGTTGGGTTTAAAGTTCAAGCGACAGCTTTACTCCGTCCAGACCTGAGTGACTGTAACGTCAAAGGAAAGTGAATTTCCTTAAGCAATTTTTCTTCTTTTAATGCAGCTGACACATTTACATACAGCGCCTGATTGGCGGGATCATAAGAGTCAACCTTTACACTCACATTTTTCAAACGTGGCTCAGCCGCTAAAATTGCCGTTGTGATGTATCGTACAGCGTCGGGCCATTCATCTGTATTTGAGGCATCAAAATAACTGAAATCATCCAAACCAAAAAAATCAGGCATACCGAAAAAGGGAATCGTTTCAATGTGGTCCCTATAGATGGCTTTGCGCACTGTACAACGGGTATTCAACACCGTTGATACTTCGCGGATGATCGATTCTTTTAACTCCTGCGCACTCAAAAGCTTGCTTTCGAGCCCTTGCCCTGTCCGATCCACGACAATACGATCAAAAAGGGGCGGAAGCGTTCCTTTCTGAATTTTAGTCCGCTTCATCTTTTTCTCTCCCGAAAAGGTTATAAAGTCATAATAACATTTTTTTTCGTGCCATAAAAGGAAAAGGCGCCCGTAAATGGCGCCTTTCGTATTTAATAAAGCAGTTGTCGTGTGATGACTATATTCCGCCGCCACCACCGCCGCCGCCACCGCCGCCACCACCGCCGCCACCACCGCCGCCGCCGCCGCCGCCGGAGGATTTAAGCGTTCCTTTGGTGAAGTCACCGGTAAAGACATCTTGACCGATCGGTTGTCCTTCTTGGCTAAAGAAGAACAATGTATCTTGCCATCCTGTGTACCTAAACCAGATCTTCAGAGCATCCAATTTTTGCCCTTCAAGAGCCACAACTGTTGTATTGAGTTGTGTTACGATACAGTTCGAAAAATCGATTTCCTCTGTAACGGTCAACTTTCCATTGATGACATCAGCGCGAAACACTTTGATGCTGGGAAGGTTGCTTCCCTGTACAAAGGAATTCTGAGCATAGATCGCAGCTTGGGTCCGCAGAATCTCGATGTAAACCCAGCTTGCATCAATTTCTCCCGCTGAAAATAATGTGTTTTCAGCAGCTGTATTGACTTCACGTCTCATTCCGTAGCTAAAAGATAAGAGTCGATCTGCTTTTGCAAGTTTGGAGTCAACTGTATCTCCTGTTAGGGTACCGGTTCCTTTATCATTAATATTGATAAAGAAGTTCGATGTGTTGGTGCCTTCGTTCGCAGCAAATGATGCTCCTGTAACCATTGGCATTTCCATTTGTTTAGCCATTTTATTTTCCTTTCATCGTTCTATTTCTGTTTCTCTTATTCATTATCCTTGTTTTCATCCTGCACCTGGTTTTGGCAGTGATGCGACTAAACGCAATGAAGCCGTTAATTCTTCAAGTTGGAAGAATGGTCTCAAGAAGACAACAGCCGTATAACTTCCTGGTTTTCCAGGAACATCAGAAACGTCAATGCGAGCTTCACGCAATGGGAATGCTGCTTTGACCGCCTCTGGTGCTACATCAGAAAGTAGAATGTATTGAGAAATCCATGAGTTCAAGAAGAGCGATACTTCCTGTCTAGACATGAATGATCCAATTTTGTCACGCATCATAGACTTGATATAGTGGGCAAATCGTGATGCATTCAGCATGTAAGGTAGTCTTGCTGAAATACGTGAGTTTGCGTTTGCAAAGTCGTCTTCATACAGCTTAGGCTCTTGAGTTGTTTGCGAACCAAAGAAAGCTGCATAATCCGTATCTTTACAATAGCAAAGAGCCATAAAGCCGAGATCGCTTAATTCTTTTTCACGACGATCCGTGATAGCAGTTTCCGTTGGGCACTTCACTGCCAAGTCACCATCAGTTGTCTTGAAAGTAAAGGCGGGCAAGTCAGAGACCAAACCACCGCCCTCAACACCGCGAATAGCCGCTGTCCATTTATAGAGAGCAAAAGCATTCGTTATGTTTTGAGCCAAAGCATAGGCCGAACTTCCCCAACAGAACTTAGTGTTATCTGTTCCATCAACGGTTTCTTCATAATCAAAGCCTTCCACAGGATTTGTGTTTTTCCCGTAAGGTAAGCGCATTAACACATGAGGTAACGTTAATGTAAAGTAACGTGAGTCATCGGTTGCTCGGAAACTTCTCCATTTAATAGCATCTGTACCGTCAAAGAGTTTTGAAAGGTCACGTGGACCACTCAATTCAGTGAAGCTATCAAAGTTAAACATTCCAGGTGCCGCTGCTGTGATGAATGGTGTATGCGCACAAGCTGCAACGCCTGAAATAAGCATGGCAAGTTCAACATCCATAGGATCTCTGCCAAACTCATAGTCACCAACGAGACATGAGAAGGGCAAACCTCCGTATGTACCATATTGCTCTTCATAAACCTTCTTGAAGAGTTGGCTTTGGTCGAATTCTACTGCACGTTCCAAGTCGTCCATTAGCTCTTGCTTTGTGATCACCCAGAGTTTGAGCTTCAAGGTTTCACTTGTTTCTGTTGCCATCACAAGCTTAAAGAGACCTCTCCAGGATCCTTCAAATTTTTGAAAGTCTGGATTGTGAACAATTTGATCCATTTGCAGAGAAATGGTGCTATCAAGCTGGCTAATGCAGCTGACAATGAAAGAATAAACATCATCGCCAACGGTTCCCTTAGGTGCTGCCGCAACTTGGTTGACAAATTCCCCAACCATGGTTTGCGCATTTTCCAATTGAGAAGGATCACGGGCCAACTTACCATTTTGAATAATGGTGCTGAGTTGACTTCCTCCGGTGGTTCCCCCACCACCAGCACCACCTTTTGCTGGTGCTTTTGTTGTTCCGCCATCTGCGGGTGGATTTGTTTTATCGTCTGCCATTTTTCACTCCCTTGTCTGAAATGGGTTTACTTTGTTGAGCCAAGTTCTTTTTGAAGTTGAGCAAGAACATCGGGGTTATCAACAATGTTACGAAGCTCAGCATCTAACGCATCATTTCCATCTAACTTGGATAAAAGGTCAGTTAGTGCGACTCTTTTCGCGTAAAGCGTTGCTAATGGATCTACCTGTGCAACGATATTAACGGGATCAAAGTCATCCATTGAAGTAAATGATAGAAGAACGTTCAAATCAGGTGCACTTCCTCCAAGAACGTTTTGAACGCGCAAAGGGAGTTGGGCATTTAAAGACGCCATGACGTCATTTATATTATCCCGATCAATTTCAATAAATTTTCTATCTTTCAATGGAGCTAGGGGTTGAGAAGGCGTTCCTGCCAAATCAGCCAAAATACCCATGATAAAGGGAAGTTCATAAGCTTGTAATGCTCCCCCTGTTTCAACGTCGTATGTAATTTGTACGCGTGGAGGACGTACACGATCTAGTTTATGTTGCATACTTGCCATGTTATGACTCCCTTTGTTTATTATTTCAGTTGCGGACAAATTAATCCGCCTCCTATGATCCATTAAAAGGGATTGATATTAAAAATTCGTAAATTTTTATGTTTTTTGATCAAAACAACGCGTAACCAACTCATTTTACGCAATATTTTATTTTAATGAAAAAGATAAAATTTTAAGTATTAACAGAAAATAAATAATAAATTACAGAATTGTTATATGAAAATGAAACGGCTTCATCATTCCCTTATGAAAAAAATCTACAATTTTATGAATATTGGAAGGGACCAATGTTTGACTGACTTTTGAGTCTATGGTAATAACAGTTAAAAAACAGAATTATTTCATGGAAAAGAATCAAGACACTGACATTTCTGTCCCCTTTATTTTGCCCCATTTTTCAGTGAGGGGGCGTCTCATTCGCTTGGAAAAAGTTAGCTCCTCCATTTTAAAGCAACATAAATATCCTCCTGCTGTAGGGAAAGTTTTGGCTGAACTCTTAGCAACAAGTGCTGCTCTTGCTGGGCTATTAAAGTACGAAGGCATTTTTACCCTGCAAACAAAGTCTAATGGCCCCATCGAGTTACTGGTGATTGACATAACGGACACTGGAAACATACGAGGCTTTTCTCAATTTAATGAATATGCCATACACCAAGACAGTACGTTTTCCGAGTTATTTGGTGACGGTTATCTCGCTTATACTGTCGATCAAGGCCTAAATGTTGATCGCTATCAAGGCATCGTCAAATTGCACAATGAATCTCTTTCGTCTGCCATTGAACATTATTTTGATCAATCGGAACAATTAAAAACCAAAATTGTTGTGGCATCACAAAAAACAAAAGATGGCAAATGGCGATCAAGTGCGCTTCTTCTTCAACAACTTCCCGCACAAGAAGTGAACGAAGAATCATGGAACCATATTGATGCTCTTTTGAGCACTCTTTCACTAGAGGAGTTTTTAGATTTTTCAGCGCCTCATGAAACTTTATTGTATCGGCTTTTCCATGAAGGAGGCGTTTTGACTTATGAAGGTGCCCCCCTTAAAGCAAAATGTCGGTGTTCACGAGAAAGGATCAAAGCTTTTCTGTCCTCACTAACCCAAGAAGAGGTCGAAGAGCTCCTCGAAAATGGACAGTTGAAAATGACCTGCGAATTTTGTAATCATAGTTATAACTTTGATCGAAAAGAACTTATTACCATTCACTAAGGAGCTAATTATGCGTTATTTTTCTTTACTCTGTCTCTGTATTTTCATGGTGGCTTGCTCACCTTCTGCCCAGCTTCCAGATCCTGTAGGTTTGACATACCTTTCAAACCGACCAATCCACCTCAATGTGGCACGGGTTGAAGTTGTTAAGAAATATCAAGAATCCTCAACACCTCCTCACGTAGAGAAGGACCTGCCTATTCCTCCATCTATGATGATCCAACAATGGGTTCAAGATCACTTGTTACCTGTCGGAAGATCAGGATATGCTGTTATCACCATTGAAGACGCCTCTGTGACTGAAGCCTCCCTCAAGGGAACACCTGGCATTAGAGGTGCATTCACAGTCGACCAATCTGAACAATATGAAGGTAAACTTGCTGTAAAGCTTGAGATCTATGATGAGGCTGGTAACGTCAAAGGTTTTGCCTATGCCCGCGCGAGGGGATCACGTTCTGTTGGTGAGAACTTCACACTCGGTCAAAGACGTAAAGTATGGATTGTCATGATGGAAAAAATCATGAATAACCTTGATGAAGAGCTCGAACGGAATGTCCGAGCGTATCTTAGCCAGTTCATTGCAAACTAAACACTACTTTTTCGTCTTCCATGAGATTCTCGGACAAGCAATGGTATGTTTTTCGATGAAAAGCAAACCATTTGCTTTCTAAGTATGACACGGAGAGAACAGGCTACCATCTCTCTGGTGTCATTCCCGCGAAAGCGGGAATCCAGGAAAAAGCTGAAGCATGGATCCCCGTTTTCACGGGGATGACAATGTGAGAGAGCAGAGAGGACAAGGTAGAAAAAAGGATAAGACTCTTCATGAGGATTTTTAATTTTCACAACATAGTTGATGACAACACTTAATTTTGGGTGTCCTTCTGCTAGAAAAGTCTTGTTTTTTAAACAATGACTTTTCTTGACACAAGGATCCATTTTTTCTTTGTATACCTTAATTCAAGAACCTTTTTCAGGGCTAAAATGTTCCGGATATTTATCTGCAACTTTTGCCCAGTCATCTGCCCCTTCCAAAGGGTCTTTTTTACGCGTGATATTGGGCCACTCCTTTGAATAACGAGCATTGATCTCAACCCACTTTTCCATGCCTTCCAAGGTATCGGGTTGAATCGCATCAATAGGACATTCAGGCTGACAAACACCACAGTCAATACATTCTTCTGGATTGATGACGATCATATTCTCGCCCTCGTAAAAACAATCCACGGGGCACACCTCTACACAATCTGTGTATTTACACTTTATGCAAGCTTCAGTAACAACATAGGTCATAGACTTTCCTTATCGTTTGCAACAAATATTAGAAGTTTGCCAATAGCTCATGGCGCGTCTAAAATAAATTTTTAATTCCTTAGCTCAAAAGCAAGGTATCGTCATCAAGCTCGAGACCACTTGCTTTGTGAAACAACTCTAAAAGATCAGGGACTTTTAAACCCTTACGTTCTTTACCATGAATATCAAAGACAATACGTCCTTCATGCAACATCAGTGTCCGGCTTCCCATCTCAATGGCTTGCTGCATGCTGTGGGTTACCATTAAGGCGGTGAGGTGCGCTTCTTCAACGATTTCATGGGTTAACTCTACAATGAAAGCAGCAGTCTTAGGATCTAGAGCAGCAGTATGCTCATCAAGAGCTATGATTTTCATAGGTTGTAAAACAGCCATAATCAAACTAACCGCTTGACGCTGTCCTCCCGAAAGAAGACCAATCGGATCGTTTAATCGATTTTCAAGTCCCAGTTTCAATCGGCTTAAGTGATGACGAAAATTCTCCCGCTGATCCTTACGAATAGCCTTACGTAAAGTCCGTTTTTGCCCACGACTCATCGCAATAGCCATATTTTCTTCAATGGTGAGATTAGCACATGTCCCTGCCAACGGATCTTGAAACACCCTAGCAACATATGGAGCCCTCTGCCAAGAAGATAGGTTTGTAACATTCTGTTCATCGATGGAAATCTCTCCTTTTTCAGGGAGGACGTCCCCACAAAGAGCATTTAACAGAGTTGATTTGCCAGCACCATTGCCACCTATAACACAAACAAACTCACCTTTTTCAATGTTCAAGTTAAGACCTCGTAACGCTCGCTTTTCCAAGGCTGTACCCCGATTAAAGGTAACATGAATATCAT
>CAYRHD010000008.1:31995-44275 GCA_964424065.1 uncultured Alphaproteobacteria bacterium | reverse complement strand
TTTGAATCATGAAGCGCTCCTAGTTGCTTTAAAATCTAATATCTTTGCACGAAGAGCTGGTGTAACCATTGCAAAACCAACGATAACCGCGGTAACGAGCTGAAGGTCTGATGCTTGAAGTCCCAAAAAACTAGCATTCAAAGCCATGGCTCTAGCAAGATGATAGAATATCGACCCCATAACACAGGCCAGTACAGCAGTAGCAATAACCTTTGGGTTAAAAAATGCTTCTCCAACAATGACAGCTGCTAAACCAATAAGAATCGTTCCTCCACCCATATTCACATCAGCATACCCAGCAATTTGAGCAAAAAGAGCACCACCTAGTGCTACCAAGCCATTACTAATAGCAATTCCCATCAACGTTTGACGTTTAACTGCAATCCCTTGGGCTTTCGCCATCCGAATATTTGCACCGGTTGCACGCATAGCCATACCTTTTTGGGAGATCAAATATCGATACAAAAGCACAAACACAACAGCTACAGCAACAAACATAGCCAATGGTATGGTGTACATGTGAGGGTATGGCAATGCTTCAATCGGTGAAAAAATAGTTTGTTCGTCCAACAACGAAATATTTGGACGACCCATAATACGCAAGTTAACTGAATATAGAGCCGTCATGGTTAAAATACTGGCCAATAGATGCAAGATATTCCAACGCACACTGATAAAGGCCGTTGTGAAACCAGCTGCCATTCCCGCCAAAATTGCGGCAAATGTTGCAATCCAGGGGTTTGTTCCCGAGACAATCAAAATCGCGCAAACTCCAGCACCTAAAGGAAAACTTCCATCCACAGTTAAGTCTGGAAAGTCCAAAATACGGAACGAAAGCAATACTCCCATGGCAACCAAGCCATAAAGAAGACCAAGTTCTACTGCACCCATGAATTGTAATAAATTCATGCTGATAACTCCATTTCTCTAATAATACTGGGCCTGAGAGCGAACCATTTCAGGAAGAGTGATCTTTAATTTCTCAAGCGTATTTCGGTTGATAAATATATCCGTTGTGGACGGAGATGCAACGGATATTTCACTCGGATCTTTACCATCAAGGATTTCATTGATAATTTGACCAGTCTCATATCCCATTTGCTCATAACTATAGCCAACACAGGCCAAGGCTCCTGATTTAACCGACCCACTATCCGCTGCAAAAATGGGAAGATCATGTTTTAAGGCTAAAGAGACCAACGATTCCATCGCAGAGACAATCATGTTATCAAGAGGGACATAAATAGCATCTACTTTTCCAACAAGTTGTAAGAGAGTTGCTTGAATGTCCGATGATTTTACTGGCGTTGCTTCAAATAGCTTTAAAGCATTGACCTCAGCTTCCTTCTGAATCGCTTCAAGAGATGCAGCTGAACCACTGTCGCCGGGGTTATAAAGCACACCAATGCTTTTTGCATCGGGCAGGACTTGCTTAATAAAGGCTATTTGCTCTTTAATCGGGGGCGCATCTTGTACTCCTGTCACCTTGCCTTTATGGTCATTTACGGAAGAAACAAGTCCTGCTTCAACAGGATCTGTCACAGCACTAAAAACAATAGGAATTGAATTTTTCCCAATAACTTTGACCATTGCTTGAGCAGATGGAGTTGTAATCGCCAGGATAACATCAGGTTTAAGTCCTAAGAATTTACGCGCGATCTGACCTGCAGTTGCCGCATTTCCTTGGGCATTTTCAAAGTGGACTGTTAAATTTTCCCCCTCAACATATCCTTTCTTTTTTAATTCTTCCAAGGCACTTTTCCTCACCGTATCAACAGCAATATGTTCAAGATATTGCGTAATGGCTATCGTTTTGGAGGGAGGAGCAGCGTTTACAGAGTGAGAACAAGCAAGAAGTAAGAGAGCTTTGAGTGTTTTTTTTATGACATTCGTTTTCGACATAATGGGATCCTAGTTATCAGTGAGTTCAAAAGGTTAATATTTCTTCTGGTCTCGCTTCTAAATCGTAAAATATTCATGGACCCCTCCGTTTTTAACATGAACTTTTATACATGCCTGTCTTTCTTACAAAAGTCAATGGCGTCTAAATTGCCACTTGACGATTAGACAGAGTGTTACTATTTATAGTTTTATTAAGAGGATATATTTATGCGCATACTTCTATTTTTTATATTTACAACATATTTTTATACTTTTCACACTTTTGCGGGAACACCTATTTTTGACGCGATTTCAGCTTTTGAACAAGGTGACGATGAAAAAGCTCGCACACTCTTTCGTTCTTTTCACAAAGGGACACCCATTGCGCATCCCTATTGCCAACACCTTATGCCCGATGAAATGCCTGTGCAGGAAGATGTTTTTAAGGGAATGAATCCTTATAAAAAGCTTGTCGAAGGGTGGTACCAAACCTCACTCGCCCTCAGACAGCTAAAGGACGGCAAAGATGAAGATGCAAAAGAAGTTGCATATCTAAAGTTGCTCAGATTATATGCTAAGGAGGATCTACCCGCAGCAGCCTATGCTTGCCGTAAGCTTGCAATAGAATTAAGAGCCAAAGAAAAAAGAGACCACGCTGATGAAATTTTCTTAAGGGAATTTATCCTTCGTATGGCATCTGAGGGGAATAAAAATCACTTCAAACGTCTTTTAGAAAATCAAACTCTCAGACCTCAAATTGAAAAGGATGCACTTGATGAAGCTCTTAATCGTGGCCTTGCCATTAAAGGAAACAAATTTACAGGAACGATTCTTGATCCAAGAAGTGTGTTGGAATCTGGCAAACGAGAAAATGTCCGAATCACATTTAACGCTGGAAAAGTAACTGACTTTGCAATCCTTGGTCGAAGCCTAAAAACGAAATTAGAAACGCATGGCGAAGGGGAATCTTTATATGAGCTAGCTGCAGAACTTGGTCGTACAAACGATTTTTTTGAACTATCCTTTTATACGACTGCTGCCATTTTTGGACAACAAGAAGCCCAATTATCATTGGCAAAAAGTACAAAAGACGAAACAGAAAGGTTGTATTGGATTGCGCAAGGCTGTGAACAAGATAACACTAGAGCTCTTTTATCTGCAGCAGATACCTTACAAAATAATCCTGAAAGAGAGTTTCCCTATCTACAAAGGTTGATTCAACTGGGTCAATTTGAAGTCATCGAGCGATATAATCAAAGACTCAGGTCACTCGAAAGGTATGAAGAAGTTGCTGCCACTATTGGGTTGGTTCTTGATCATGCTTCTAATCTTCAATTTGACGAAATTGTATTTTACGTATTTCAGCTTTTTGATACGATGCAGCAAGATCTCACATTTCCTTATCGTCAAAGAGTATTTGATTTCCTCGCAACACAAGATAACCCTTTTTCTTATCTTTCTCGTGGCATCTTTCTGACTCATTATAATGACGATAAGGCGATCCGGGACTTGAAATTTGCAGGAAATTTCTGGCGGCATTTTGAAATGGCTGAAGAAGGAGGAGACGATCAGGCAGCTTTTCAGATTGGGATTTACAAAGAAAAAGAAGGACATTCTGAGGAAGCCATCGCTGCTTATAAAAGAGCTGAAGCTGCTGGAAACACGTTTGTTTTGAACCACTTGGGTTTTCTTTTGATGGAAAAGCGTACACCCGAGACAGATATCCAAACCTTTGAATATTTAAGTAAAGCTTATAAAAGTGAACCAACACATCATGCTCTAGCAGCGTATAATCTTGCGATGATGCACATGTATAATCGGGGTGGTGCTTCCAAAGACCTATCTTTGATTAATAAATACTTTGATGAAGCAGCTCTAGATCCAACACTTATAACCGACATTGATTTTGAACGTGGTTATTGGTTACTTACTGAAGACAACCCAGATTGTTTTGAATACCTGGACAAAGCTGCAGCGCAAAACCATCCAGAAGGTCTTCTTTGTGCAGGACAATATATACTATTTGCTATCGACAACCAAAGCCTTGAGAACAAGAGAAAAGGCTGTGATTATATTCAGAGGGCTTATGAACTGGGGGCTAAAGGTGCAAAAGTCATCTACGCAGTTATCTTAAACTTTGGTATTGAGGATGTGCTTGAGCCCAATAGTGAGTTAGCTGCTGAACTGAGTGCGACATTTACAGAGATAGAAAATGAATTCTATGTCCGACTTCTTGAAGTCCTAGAAGTTTCTCAAGAAGAGGAGCATGCTGAAGAAGAAATCCCTGCGAAAGTAGCTCCTGTGACTCCTCTTTCCACGACATCTTCTTCAAGTTCTCCTGAATCAGAAGAAGACGCGTCTCATAGAAGGAAAGTAGAGAGGGTGCAAGGGGAAGTTGAAAGACTAACCGGTAAAAAGCAAATCAAATTGCGTAAAATGAAGCACCTTATGGGGCGGATGATAGAACTTTCGTCTGGATACTTTGGACCAGCAACAGGAGGAGGGTCCGGGCACAAAGGCAGAATTGGTAAATCGGTTGTATCTTTTCACGCGCCTCATGGAAAAGGCCATAATCCGAGCATGATGACAGGCAGACGGCTGGAAGATATCCGAGAAGCACTGGAAACTGAAAGCAGCAGTCTAGACCATCCACCTAAAGAGCCTCAAAAGAAGAAGAAAAAAGCAAGAAAGAAAAAGAAGTAAAGAGAAAACTAGGTCATGATGGAGCATTCTCTTGTTGCATCGAGTCTGATAAACTTTTACATTCATGCTTCATCATTAAGTATAAATGAACATAGGAGGCAAATATGATGAATGCTAATATTAAAATTCTTTTGAGTGCGCTGTTATCAATCGGGATTATTTCCACGTCGGTTTTTGCTGATAAACAGGAACCTTCTCCAAAAGCCGTCAAACCAGTAGTGGTTCCAACACTTTTCAAGGAAGCAGCAAAAAACAACAGTTGGAAAAAAGCCTTTATCACAGGGAAGAATGCGCAGGTTGTCTTTATGAGCGTTTCTTCTAAAACAAATCCAAACAATGAACTTGGCGAAGAAACTCATCCGTTCGATCAAATCATCTTTGTCGCAAAAGGTAATGGAAAGGCCACTATTGCTGGAAAGACGACGACTATAAAAACGCACGATATGATTTTTGTCCCACAAGGAGTCGTCCATAATGTGGTCAACCAGAGCAAAAAGAAAGAGTTAAAACTCGTCAGCATTTACTCTAACAAAGATATACCTGAAAAAACAACCTACCAGACAAAAGCGGATGAAGAGAAGGCATCTAAGTCTTAAATTTTTTTGATTTTTTGCTCCTCACCCGCAGCAAGCTGCGATCTCTCTCTCAAGCGGGAGAGATCAAAGTTAGACGGGAGAGACTGCCACGATTTCGTAAGAGGATAAGTGCACAAGAAATTGTAACAATTGGCTATAAAATAGTCAGGGACTTCCTCACTCCCTCGGGGGGAGTGGTCGCCCCACAAGGTCGGGTGAAGGGGACATAATTAAGACAAAATGCTTTACACTGTTCTCTTGCTTTCTTTGTGTGGTTGTATTACAAGAACAGTAACTCTTTGCCGGGAATGCCGGCTTGTATAAGGCATGGGGCTTTATACGATTAGCCATAAGGAGTAAATACATGGCCTTTTACGAAATGGTCTTTATTGCGCGTCAAGATCTCTCAGCTGCACAAGTTGAGGCAATGGCAACCAATTACATAGACGTCCTGAAACAAGGTAAGGGCGAAGTCACAAAAACAGAATTTTGCGGACTCCGAACACTTGCCTACAGCATCAAAAAGAATAGAAAAGGACACTATGTCCTTATGAACATTGAAGCTCCCGCTCCTGCTGTGAAAGAAATGGAACGGCAAATGCGGATCAATGAAGATATCCTCCGGTTCCTCACCATCAAAGTTGAAGAGCTTGATCCTGAACCTTCCGCTCTCATGCAAAGCAAGCAACACCGTGAGCGTAAGTATGAGACCTTTGAAGAGCATGAAGGCTATGGATCCTATGAATCACAGTCCGAAACTGAAGAAAAAGAAGGAGAAGATGAATGAGTGCCATTCCAACAACACGTAAACCCTTCTTTCGTCGTCGCAAAACCTGTCCATTCTCAGGCCCAGATGGCATCAAAATCGACTATAAAGATGTGAAACTGTTGCAAAAATTTACAACAGAGCGCGGTAAAATTATTCCTAGTCGCATTACGGCTGTTTCCCAAAAGAAACAGCGTGAACTGGCTCAAGCGATTAAACGCGCACGGTTTATAGCTCTCATGCCTTATGTTGTTGATTAAGGCATGACGAAGGAGTCAAATCCAATCGTTATCAGCATAGTGGGTGGCCTTTTAAGTGCCACCCTTTCTGTTTTACATCTTTTTTCTTTTCCTGCTCTAATTTTCCTTTCATATTTTTCGGCTCTTCCTCTTTTCTTGATTGGACTGGGTTTAGGGCTTCGCCCTCTCTACGGAGCAACCCTCGTTGCATCTTTAACTGTTCTTGCCTTCGAAGGTCCCCTCATGGGAATAGAATTCTTGGTCGGCTCAGTGTTAGGCCCTGTATTCCTCGTCAATAGAGCTCTTCTTCACCGTAAAACCTCATCTGGCAAAAATTGGTATCCGGCTTCTCTCCTCTTAAGAGACATCACCCTAATCGCAGGCCTCATCATGGTAATCGGATTGGGCTTATATCTTTATTTTATTCAAAGCATAGATGTCCGAGCACTTATCAAAGTCATCCTTGAAACCTTTGACCCTCAAAAGCATATGCAAAATGGCGAAGCCCTTTTACAAACAATGTTCACACTTTTACCCGGCTTTTTTGCGTTTTCTTGGTTTTTGATGATGCTCTTTAATGGAACCATTGCTCAGGGCATCTTGGTACGTCAAAAGCGTAACCTTCGCCCTTCGCCAACCCTGGGTGAATTAGAAACACCAAAAAGTTTTCTCATTGCCCTCGGCGTCTCTCTTGCTCTCTCTTTTGTGGGGCTTGGTGCCCTTGAGTTGCTTGGTAAAAATGCAGCCCTTGTCCTAATATTGCCATTCTTTTTGGTGGGCCTTGGCGTTGTTCACCGATGGCTACATAAGTTTACCTATGCCTCTTTTGCTCTTGCTTTATTTTATCTTCTCCTGATCCTTCTCTTTTGGCCCGCATTTTTTGTCATAGTATTGGGCATTTTAAAACCATGGATTGAGAAAATGAAGTCAGAGAATGAATAAAGGAAGAATTTGATAATATGAAAATAATTTGCCTATTTACAATTTTCGTTTCCTTAATTTACCAAGAATCCCTTAATGCGAAACCTAATCCTCTCCCTTCACAGAGCTTTTATGAACGCGAGAGCGAGGATAGCAACTTAGGCGATATTCTTCCTCATTTTTTTAGAAGACCTGAAGATTTTGATTACGACGATGAGACGCAGACTCCTCCCCCAACGCCAACTTTTACTAGTCCTTTATCCATTTTTACCCTTCAGTATCAGAATGGACAACATCAAAGCTCTGCATCGAGAGAACAGGAACATATGCTCACACTGAGGTTATACTTTCATCTTTTCTATGAACAGATTTTGTGAATGCAGATAGATTTGTGATGGGGGTATTGCATCAACGGTACCATCCTGAAGAAAGTCAAGAGAGTCTTATAGAATCTAAAGCTTCATTTATATCTACACCTTATAATTAAGACAGCCCTAAGCAATGTAACTTGTTAGCTTTGGATTTAATCTATTCACCTATCTTATAATTCTGAAAATTTTAAGTCTAATATGAAATTCACTCCTCATTCATTAAACTAACAGTTGTGATTTTCCTCCAAACTTGATAGAAAAAAGGAAATTCATTTTTTCAGGAGCTAAACCTATGGAAGTCATCTTACTACAACGCGTTGAAAAATTGGGAAAAATGGGCGAAATTGTCAACGTACGTCCCGGATATGCCCGAAACTTCTTGCTACCTAAAAAAGTCGCTCTTCGCGCAACAAAGGAAAACATTGACCATTTCAACAAAGAAAAAGAAGCACTTGAAGCGGTCAACGAAAAACATATGAAAGATGCAGAATCTTTAGCTAAAAAGCTTGATGGTAAATCTGTTACCCTCATTCGCCAAGCCAGTGAAGGCGGTCAACTCTATGGTTCCGTTACCCCAAGAGACATTGCTGACGTTTGCGCGGAAGACCATATCAAGCGGGGCGATATTCGTATTGATCACCCGATTAAAACATTGGGAATCCACGCGGTACGCATCCAACTACACCCTGAAGTCTCTGTTATTTTGTCTGTGAATGTGGCAATGTCAGAGGATGAAGCAAAAGCCCAAGCAGAAACCTTAGAACAGGTAAAGGCTGCGACATCTGACGCAGATTAGTTCTGTTTTTCAGGGTATTGGCTCACCTTGGTGAGGTTTGCATTTTTTGAACAACTGAAGAATGGAGATGATCATATGAGCACAGATTTAAGTCCTCAATTAGACTCTCCTTCTTCAACACTGATCAACCATGAATCTATGGATCGTTATCCTCCTCAAAGCCTTGAAGCGGAACAAGCTCTTTTAGGAGCCCTACTCCACAATAATTTAGCTTTTGAAAAGGTTTCTGAGTTCCTACGACCCGAGCATTTTTCAGATCCAACTCATGGTCGCATTTTTGAAGCGATTACAAACCTCATTACCCGTGGTCATATTGCTGATCCCATTACCTTAAAAGAGTATTTTGATAAAGACGATACACTAAATGAAGTTGGCGGGGGTAAATATCTCGCTGAACTCGCAGCTTCTGTTGTTTCCATTATCAACACAGCGGATTATGGGCGAAAAATCTATGACTTTTTCCTCAGAAGGGAACTCATTGATATTGGAGAAAATATTGTCAATGAGGCTCATACCTTTGATTTGGACATCCAAGCTACAAATCAAATCGAAATTGCTGAGAAAAAACTATTCGATCTTGCAACTGTTGGTCAACAAGACAAGGGGCTTCAAACATTTTCGTCTTCTATAAAAGCGGCACTTGTCAGTGCTGAAGTGGCCTACAAACGAGATAGTCACGTTGTTGGCGTTACTTCCGGGTTTAAGAAGTTGGATGAATGTTTAGGAGGGTTCCATCCGTCTGACTTGATCATTGTTGCAGGACGTCCATCCATGGGAAAAACAGCTCTGACAACCAACTTTGCTTTTAATGCAGCCCTTACCGTCCTTGAAAAAAATGAAGGAGCACCTGTTGCTTTCTTTTCCCTTGAAATGTCCGCTGAACAGCTCGCTAATCGTATTTTAGGACAGGAAGCCGGTCTCTCTTCAGATCTTATTCGCAGGGGTGATATTGGAAAATCAGACTTTCCACGTCTCGTTGAAGCGACTAATCGCTTGAACTCTCTTCCTTTATTTATTGACGACACACCAGGAATTTCCGTCCCCGCCATACGAACCAGAGCGAGGCGGCTCAAGCGCCAAGAAGGTCTTGGAATGATTATCATTGACTACCTGCAGCTTATTTCCAGCCCCGGAAAGCGAGCTGCAGAAAATCGTGTCCTTGAGCTTTCCGAAATCACACGTGGCCTCAAAGCACTTGCCAAAGAACTGAATGTCCCCGTCATTGCATGCTCCCAGCTTTCCCGTACCGTAGAGCAACGTGACGATAAGCGCCCTCAACTCGCTGATCTCAGAGAATCAGGTTCGATCGAGCAAGACGCCGATGTGGTGATGTTCGTATATCGTGAAGAGTATTATTTAGCGCGAAAAAAACCGACAGGTAGCGACGACAAAATCCTTGAATGGGAAAAAGCCATGAAATCTGTTGAAAACATTGCAGAAGTGATTATCGGAAAGCAGCGTCACGGGCCGATTGGAACCGTTAGTCTGCATTTTGAAGGAAGGCTCACCAAATTCTCTGATTTGGCAGATCCTGGTTATTTAGCGGTGCACTATGCCTGAAGCAAACGGATTCCCTTACTCCCCCTCTTTATCTTTAGCGCTCGTCATAGACTTGGATGCGCTTGCTCATAATTATCATGTACTTTCTCAAAAACTTAAAAAAGGAACTTCTTGCGCAGTCGTCCTCAAAGCAAACGCTTATGGAATGGGTTTAAAAGAAGTTTCTGCCCGGCTTTATGCAGAAGGCTGCCGGCATTTTTTTGTTGCCCATCTGACAGAAGCTATAGAGCTCAAAGGATCTATCGGCAAGGAAGCCTTCATTTATGTCTTAAATGGTCTTCGCAAAGGTGATGAAGGAGTCTATGTCCATTATAATTTAATACCCGTTCTCAGTGACCTTTCACAAATTCGAGCGTGGAACTCTTTTTGTCAAAACAAGAAAAAGTGTTTTAAAGCAACTCTTCACTTTGATACAGGTATGTCTCGTACAGGCATTACACCCATTGACTTAAAAAACTTGGGTGTGAACGATCTTTCCCATACTGAAATTACATGCATTATGAGCCATCTCGCATGTCCTTACGAATCATCAAACCCCATGAACGAAGCCCAATGGATGGCTTTTGAAGCCATCCGTAAACGTTTCCCATTTGCTCCCGCAAGTCTCAGCAATAGCGGTGGCTGTTATTTAGATCCCAAGTTTCACTATAACATGGTTCGTTTAGGTTTGGCACTTACAGGAAACCATCCTCTTTTCTTGCCCAAAGAACCACTCTTAAAAACTGTGGTCAAAGCTTACGCTCAAATTCTCCAAATCAATGAGATTTCTAGAGGAGATTCCGTCGGTTATGATGCAACATTTATCGCGTCAAGAGCCTCTCGAATTGCAACTCTTGGTATAGGCTATGCCGATGGCTATCCACGAGCCCTTAGCGGTCAAGGAGATGTTTTCTTTGAAGGGCATCGTATGCCAATTGCCGGAAGAGTTTCTATGGACTTACTTAGTATTGATATTACAGATGTTTCCCCAAGTAAAATTAAGGTCGGAGATTGGATGGAGTTGTTTGGCGATCATATCTCCATTGATAGCGTTGCTAAAAAAGCAAATACCATTCCATGGGAAATGCTTACCCAGTTAGGTCCACGCTATGAGCGATTTTACCTTCAACGCAAAAATCTACAAGAGGTGGCATAATGGTTGGCGCACTCGAGAACATTGGTCGGGTCTTTTTAAACTTTTTAATGTCCACAGGACGTTTAACCCTTTTCCTCACCGATTCTCTGATTCAAGGATTACGCCCCCCCTATTACTTTCGCCAAACTCTTCGCCAATTTTGGGAAATTGGTTATCTTTCCCTCCCTGTTGTTGGCTTGACTGCTTTTTTTACAGGCATGGTTTTGGCTCTTCAAAGCTACACAGGATTTTCCCGCTTCAATGCTGAGAATGCGATCGCAAATGTGATTGTCCTTTCTATGACCCGTGAGCTCGGGCCTGTGCTTGCGGGGCTCATGATTTCGGGTCGTATTGGAGCAGCAATGGCGGCCGAAATTGGAACCATGCGGGTTACAGAGCAAATTGACGCGCTCGTAACACTTTCAACAAATCCCCGAAAGTATCTTGTATTCCCAAGGCTTTTAGCAGGAGTCCTTATGCTTCCTATTCTTGTTCTGATTGCAGATACTATTGGTGTCTTTGGCGGCTATATGGTCAGCATCTATCGACTTGGATTCAACCCTGCTACATATATGAAGCAGACCCTTGACTTTATGCAACTTGGAGATGTCACCTCAGGTCTTGTCAAAGCTGCCGTATTTGGTTTTATTATTTCACTTATGGGCTGTTACCATGGATTTAATTCAAAAGGAGGAGCTGAAGGTGTGGGTAAAGCAACGACTTATGCAGTCGTGTCCTCTTCAATTCTCATCCTTATCGCCAATTATTTTTTAACCGCTCTTCTTTTCTCTTAAGGTAAGATTATGACACCTAAATTTGAACTCAGAAATCTCAAGAAAAGTTTTGGAAATAAATCCGTTCTTCAAAACGTTGATCTAAAGATTGCAGAGGGAGAGTCTCTTGTGATCATTGGAGGGTCAGGAACTGGAAAATCTGTTTTGCTCAAGTGTTTACTGAATCTTATTCGCGCAGATGAAGGCAGCATTCTCATGAATGGTCAAGAAATCATGAAAGAAACGTCTGCACAAAACGAAAGGCGCCTTAAAGATATAGGCGTTATGTTTCAAGGGTCTGCCCTTTTTGATAGTTTAACGGTCTGGGAAAATGTCGCTTTTCGGCTAATTAATGCACAAAATATGGATCGCAATAAAGCAAAAGAAATTGCTCTCGAAAAACTAGCTAGCGTTGGACTGAATGAGCGTGTAGCTGGTCTTTCTCCTGCCGAAATATCAGGGGGTATGCAACGTAGAGTAGCCCTTGCGCGCGCTATCGCAACCCAACCCAGCGTCCTTTTCTTTGATGAGCCAACATCAGGCCTAGATCCCATATTTAGTTCAGTCATTAACGGACTTAT
>CAYRHD010000008.1:12394-31985 GCA_964424065.1 uncultured Alphaproteobacteria bacterium | reverse complement strand
CTGCCATTACCATCACCCATGACATGAATAGTGCCCGTCACGTGGGTGATCGGATTGCCATGCTTTATGAAGGAAAAATCATTTGGTGCGGACCTTCAAGAGATATTGACGATTGTAAGAACCCTTATGTTCAGCAATTTATTCATGGCCGTGCCGAAGGCCCTATTCAACTTGAAACAGACGTACGGCACGTTGCCTGATGAGTAAATCAACCACTCATTTTGTTTGTCAATCCTGTGGAAGTTGCTATCCCAAATGGTCAGGAAAATGCGAAGGGTGCAATAGTTGGAATACTCTTGTTGAAGAAGCCACCGTTCAATCCTTCAGCAAGAAGACAGCTCTAAATGCTCAAAAAGTTGAGTTTTCATCCCTTGAAGATATCACTCCTCCTCTGCCTCGACTTTTGACAGGAATTCACGAGTTTGATCGCGTGTGCGGGGGTGGACTCGTCCCCGGCTCAGTCCTCCTTGTGGGCGGTGACCCAGGAATTGGGAAGTCAACCCTGATGCTTCAAGTAGCTGCTATCATTAGTGGTAAAGTTCCCTGTGCCTATATTTCAGGTGAAGAAGCCGCAGATCAAGTGCGATTGCGCGCAAAACGACTACAGGTGTCCTCCTCCCCTGTTCAATTGGCAACAACAACCCTCATTGGCGATATTCTCAAATCACTTCATCAAGGTCTCAAAGTAGCCGTCATTGACTCAATTCAAACCATGTATATTGACGCTTTGGACGCAGCACCCGGAAGTGTTTCCCAAGTTAGAGGAAGTGCTCATGAATTGATACGTTTTGCTAAAAAATATGGGGTAACCATCATTATCGTCGGTCATGTGACAAAGGAAGGCTTGATTGCCGGCCCCCGGGTGCTTGAACATATGGTGGATACAGTCCTATATTTCGAAGGTGAGCGGGGTCATCACTTCCGAATCCTCAGATCCGTCAAAAATCGTTTCGGACCCACCGATGAAATTGGCGTTTTTGAAATGACTGATAAAGGTCTACAAGAAGTCTCCAACCCATCCGCCCTTTTCCTTCCCCAACGGGAAGCAGACGTGACGGGTTCATGCGTTTTTGCTGGAGTTGAGGGAACACGACCCCTTCTCGTGGAAATTCAAAGTTTAATTTCCCCATCTTCCCTGGGAACACCCCGTCGGTCCGTCGTAGGATGGGATTCGGCTCGCTTATCAATGATCCTCGCCGTTCTCGAAACCCGTTGTGGTCTGACCTGTGGGAATAGGGATGTGTTCTTGAATGTTGCAGGAGGTCTCAAAATCTCGGAGCCTGCAGCAGACCTTGCTGTGGCGGCTTCTCTTCTTTCATCTATTGCCAATACATCCTTGCCAAATGATGCCGTCTTCTTCGGCGAAATTGGACTTTCAGGCGAAGTTCGTCCCATTAGTCAACAGGAAGCTCGACTCAAAGAAGCCTCCAAGCTGGGATTCAAAACAGCCTTTATTCCCAAACCCACAAAGCCCCTCACAATGCCAGACTTAACATTGATCCCACTTGCACATATTGCTGAACTTGCCCATTATTTGGATGTAAAAAGAAGCCCCCAACGGGTCTATGGAGCTTAAATATGGCAGCAACAACGCTTAATATAATAGACTTTGGGATTCTCTTTATCCTTGGCCTTTCTATTATTATTGGTGTTTTTCGAGGTGCTACTCGTGAAATACTTGGCATTGCGGGTTGGATTGGTGCCTTTATCGTTGTGTTTTATGGCCTTCCTCTTTTCCGTCCATTAGGACGCCAGTACATTCAAAATCCCATGATCGCCGATGCCATTGTCGCCGGTATTCTATTTATCATCTCATTAATGGTCTTTATCCTCATCAGTCGTTTGATTTCCTCTAGTGTCAAAGGAAGTATGTTTGGAGGACTCGATCGATCTCTGGGCCTTGTATTTGGCTTTTTCAGAGGATTAATCGTGATTTGCCTAATTTATCTCGCTATGACCTTTTTTTACCCTCCTCAAGAAATTCCTGAATCTATTTCTAACGCTCGCTTTATGTCATGGGTCAAACAAGGCGCAGATGAGTTGAAACGTCTAATTCCCCAAGACTATCTCCCCCATGATTTCAAAAATTCTTCAAAAATGAATCCCTTAGATGCCAAAGACCTTATAGAAAACAGCATTCCTCATTTAGAGGAAACGGTTAAGAACTTATCAACACTTAAACCAAAATCTCCTCCAAAGCCTGACTCTCACGAACAACTGAAACAACTCATTGAGAAAAATGACCCAGCGGCTGAAGAATAAAATTGCCCTTATTACAGGAGCATCTCGAGGAATTGGCGCTTCAGTTGCAAAACGATATGCTCAAGAGGGCGCTCAACTTATTCTTGTCGCTCGTTCCTCAGCCTATCTTGAAGAAGTCGATGATGTGGTCCAGCAATATGGCCCTCCCGCAACCCTTGTTCCCTTTGACTTAACCGACCTCCCTCGGATTGATGACCTAGCAAAATCTATTGCGGAACGCTTTGGACGCGTGGACATTTTTGTTGGAAATGCTGCTATTTTAGGAGGACTTACACCCGTTACCCATACCCTCGCAAGTATATGGCATCAAGTTATGACAACCAACCTGCACGTCAATTTCCACCTCTTAAAAGCTTTTCAACCCTTGTTTGTGGAGGCAAAAGACGCGCGACTAATTTTTGTCACATCGGGAATTACAACCCATCCATCACCTTATTGGGGCGCTTATGCCACCAGCAAATCTGCCCTTGAAACCATGGTCAAAACCTATGCTCAAGAAGTCAAGCATACGGCTTTTAAAGTCAATCTCATCAATCCTGGTACAGTGCGTACGGATTTGCGCGCCGAAGCGATGCCCGGTGAAGATCCCTTAACGTTGCTCTCTCCTGAAGAAATTACCGAAGCCTTTGTGCGCCTCGCTGAAGAGAGTTGCTCTTGGCACGGTGAGATCATACAGGCTCAAGGCCCTGAGTTTAAATGTAAGTAGTCGTTAAAATCTAACGTTACGCCGTTAATTGTAAGGAAAAATCTCTTCAAAAGAGAATAAAATTCAAATATTTTCATAAATATACTTGCCGTGTCTCGGAAAATTAGTCAACACGATTCACCGCAGCACCGTCCTATTTCACTTCCCTGTTTGCAAATATGCTCTGACGCGCTCCACCATTTCTTGAGGAGGAGTCTGATGGTTGAAATGGGCATAATACTTACCATCTTTACCCATCAAGTAAATGAGAGAGGAATGATCAACCAAGTAATCTTCAGCTCCGGGAGTATCGGAAGCTTTGGCAGCATACACACGATAGGCTTTTTTGGCTTGATCGACTTGGCCTCGAGAGCCTGTTAGCATAATAAAGTCTTTATGGAAATTTTCCCCATAAAGCTTAAGAAATTCAGGGGTATCCCGCTCAGGATCAACGGTCACAAAAACAGGTTGCACAACTTTGCTTCCTCCCAATTTATTCATCGCCTCCGTCATATGGGACAAAGCCATTGGACAGATATCGGGGCAAAAACTGTAGCCGAAATAAACCAACATGGGCTTACCTTTAAAATCCGTGTCTTTCCAACTATTCCCCTCTTTGTCGACCAATTCAAAGGCTCCACCAATCGTGGGGAGTCCATCCTGGACTTCTTCTGTGTTATGGGCAAAGGCCACGGTTTTATGAGACTTATAAGATTGAACAATGCCAAGGATGGCAAACAATAAGACGCTGAGGCCAATCGCACCTACCGTTAGAAGATTCCGCTTTTTTCGGTCCATAGTCTCTCCGTTATTTAGAAAGGAAGTATGGCATGACATTTTCAAAAGTTAAAGTCCTTCAAATAAGAACATTCATTCTTAATACCCTGAGATACTCGAATAAATTATGGTAATGTTGTTCTTCGAAAAATAAACCCTGTTTTTCTCAAGTATGACAACTCTCTGTTGTCATCTTTATGCTAGAAAAACCTTGTTTTATTCAATGACTTTTCTTGACACGAGGTTCTTTTGTGCAATAATGACTTTTCTTTAAGGAGTTAATTTTGCTTTTCACAAAACGATTTTTAGTATCAATTTATTCGATTTTTTTAATATATAGCATCCAACCAAACTCACTTAAAGCCATGAAAGATGATTCAGATTTTATTCCTCCCCCGCATCAACAAAAAAGAGCCATGGCGAGGCTTCCAAATTCTGAAGCATCCACATTACCTCCTAAAAAAAGAAAAACAGGCCTTTCTCCTTCCTCTCCTCCACCACCGGAGCAGAATCATTCGAGAAAACTTCCCCAAAGAACTTACTCTCGAATAAACCTTGCTGAAAAGCAACAACCTCCTCGTCAACGACAGATCCCAATAATTCCACCCGAGCTCGCCTCTACTCCAGATATAGCAGGTTATAAAAATCAACTTTCTAATCTCTCTATAACTGAGCCCGAGAAACTAAGTCTTTATATAAAGATTGCTGACGCTCTTCAAAAAACCGAAGCGAGAGAAGAGGCTCTTAATTGGTATATGAGAGCCATCAACTTAAAAGATCACCAAGGTCAATATGTGCTTTCAGGAAACAAACGAAAAATGACCTTGAGCAAGGTTGCCTGGCTAAACAAGCTCGTCCTTATTAAAAAAACTATATGACATAGAAAAACGAGAAGATCTCTAATCTAAAATGTTTATGTTTTTTTCATCTCATCGAGAGAACAGACTATGATATAAAGCTTTAATTGCTTTGTCTTGTTTCTCGTAATCACTCGCAATTTTTTTAACGTCTTGTGGCCTTCCTAACTTTGAATCGAGAGCCTTAATTGATTGAACGTTTTCTCGTTGGAGTTGACCTTTTGATTTTGATACTTTTTTTTGCTTTTTGGGAACCTTTTCATATTTGACAACGTACTTCTGTTCCGCACCTTCGTTTTCCTTTTCAAACTTTTCAGCAATTTCATATAGTTTTTCAGGAGGCAATTCTTTAATCGTTACAAACTTTTGCTTAGATTTTTTACTTGCCAAAAGTTGCTCTGTAAAAAACATGGAAGTTAGATATAAGAAAACGATACTTTTTCTCATAAATGATACCTTACTTCAACTTTTCCTTCAAAAGCTTATTCACTACCTCTGGATTTCCCTTGCCTTGCATAGCTTTCATGACTTGCCCGACAAAGAAGCCAAAGAGCTTCTCTTTTCCACCAAGGTATTCTTCAACCATGGCGGGGTTGTCAGCTAATACCTTATCGATCACAGTAAGAATTGCTCCATCATCGGACACTTGCTTAAAACCATGTTGGTCAATAATGGTTTTTGCATTCTGCCCCGATTCCCACATCAAGACAAAAATATCCTTGGCCATCTTGCCTGAGATCTCCCCAGCTTGAATGTGCCCAATCAAGCCCGCCAATTGTGCCGGTTTGACAGGACTCACATCAATTGATTTACTATCACGATTTAGGGCGGCATAGAGCTCACCAAGAATCCAGTTTGCAAGCAATTTTGCTGACTTTCCATCCAGCGACATCAGTCCTTTTAAGCCTTCTTCAAAATACACAGAGGTTTCTTTTTCAGCTACAAGGACGGAAGCATCATAAGCTGAAAGGTCATAATCCTTTATGTACCGGGACTTTTTGTCATCGGGTAGTTCGGGCAAACGCTTGCGAAGCTCCTCTACCCATGACCCCTCAATCACGAGTGGTGGTAAATCTGGATCGGGAAAATAGCGATAATCATGGGCATGTTCTTTTGAACGCATGGGCCGAGTTGTGCCTCGATTTGCATCAAAAAGACGGGTTTCTTGAACAATTTCGCCACCCTCTTCTAATAGAGTCACTTGGCGTTCTACTTCATATTCAATGGCTTGGGCCAAAAACTTGATAGAATTCACATTTTTGATTTCCGCCCGTGTTCCAAATTCAGCACCTGGTCTGCGGACTGAGATGTTAACATCCACACGCATACTGCCCTGGTCCATGTTTCCGTCACAGGTTTCTAAGCAGCGCACGATTGAGCGAAGTTTGCGTACATAGGCAGCCGCTTCTTCTGCACTCCGCATATCAGGTTCAGACACAATTTCCATCAACGCCACACCGCTGCGGTTCAAATCAATATAAGTTTTTTCCGGATGCTGATCGTGTATACTTTTTCCTGCATCTTGTTCAAGGTGTAAGCGAGTAATTCCAATGCGACGTGTGGTTCCATCCTCCAATTCAATATCCAAATGACCTTTTCCAACGATGGGTTGGTTAAACTGAGAAATTTGATATCCTGCAGGAAGATCGGCATAAAAATAGTTTTTTCGATCAAACACAGAAACCAGATTGATTTCCGCATTAATGCCAAGTCCCGTCTTAATGGCTTGCTCAACACAAAATTGATTGATGACTGGAAGCATGCCTGGCATGGCGGCATCAACAAAAGAAACTTGTTCGTTAGGCTCAGCACCAAAAGCTGTGGCAGCACCTGAGAAAAGCTTGGCGTTCGAGATAACTTGCGCATGAACTTCTAGACCAATAACAAGCTCCCACGGGCCCGTTGTGCCTTGATAAAAATATTTATCTGTCATTTCAGTCATCTATCTCCCTAACAATGGTTTAAATTCAGCAGCCTCTTCAAGAACCCGTCCCGCACGAAACAGAACATTCTCGTCAAACGCAGAGCCTAAAAGTTGAAGTCCCAAGGGAAGTCCTTCTGGCGAAAGACCCGCAGGAATTGAAATCCCTGGCAAACCCGCAAGGTTCGCAGGAACAGTTAAAACGTCGTTCAAATACATCACAACGGGATCTTTTGGCGCTTCATCTAGAGCAAATGCAGGCGTTGGCGTGGTAGGCGTGAGGATCACATCCACCTTTTGGAAAGCGAGTTCGAAATCCTGCATTATCAAACGGCGCACCTTTTGCGCTTTCAGGTAATAGGCGTCATAATATCCTGAAGACAAAACATAGGTACCGATAAGAATGCGTCTTTGGACTTCATCTCCAAAACCCTGACTACGTGTGTTTTCATAGAGTTCATCGAGGGTTTTTCCAGGGACCCGCAAACCATAACGAACACCATCATAACGTGCCAGATTTGAAGAAGCCTCTGCCGGTGCTAAAATATAATAGGTGGGAAGGCTGTACTTTGTATGGGGAAGACTGATATCCACGATCTTAGCCCCGGCTTCTTGCAGCCATTTTTTCCCTTTGTCCCATAGTTTTACAATAGTGTCATCCATTCCTTCAAGCATATACTCTTTTGGAATGCCAACTCTTAAGCCTTTAACACCAAGATCCAGCGCTTTTTCAAAACAAGGAACTTCAACAGGAGCAGAGGTTGAATCCTTTGGATCATGTCCAGCCATGACTTCTAACATCATGGCTGCATCTCGCACATCGCGGGTCATAGGACCTGCTTGATCAAGGGAAGAAGCAAAGGCCACAATGCCCCAACGGGAACAACGTCCATAAGTCGGCTTAATACCCACGATCCCCGTAAAGGAGGCTGGCTGACGGATGGATCCGCCCGTATCCGTCCCTGTGGCTGCAATTGCAAGACCTCCCGCAACTGATGCAGATGAACCACCGGAAGATCCACCAGGCGTCAGATCTTTGCCATCTTGACGCTTCCAAGGATTTACAACGTTACCATAGTAGCTGGTAATATTGGCTGACCCCATGGCAAATTCGTCAAGGTTTGTTTTTCCAAGGAAAACAGCTCCTGCTTCTTTCAAATTATGACTGACTGTTGATTCATAAGGTGGCTTAAAATCCTCTAAAATATGAGATCCAGCCGTCGTTTGAATACCTTCAGTGCAAAACAAATCTTTAATAGCAATGGGCAATCCCTCGAGAGGTCTTCCTTCATTCTTGGCAAGACGCTGGTCACTTTCTTTGGCCATTTCAAGGGCACGCTCAGGAGCTTCAAGGATGTAGGCATTTAAATGCTTATGATGTGCCATCGACTCCAGGTAAGCTTTGGCTAGCTCGACAGCGGAGAATTTTTTACTTCGAAGCCCTTCACGCGCTTCAGCCATTGTTAAACGAATCAGTTCATTCATGATTTTTATTCCACTACTTTCGGGACAACAAACATATGACAGGCCTCTTCAGGGGCATTTGCCAGAATTTCATTCACCTCATCACCATCATCAATCACATCTTGACGCATGGGCATTGCAGGAACATTCACTCCTGCTAGGGCTTTGACCTGATCCGTATTGACCTCATTTAATTGGTCAATAAAATGCAAGATGCGGTTTAAATCCTGTTGCATGTGTTCAACTTTTTCATCCGCAAGCTTTAACCGCGCAAGCTTAGCAATTCGTTTAACTGTTTCTCTGTCAAGTGACATACTCTAAACTCCCAGAAGGACATTTGTATTAAGGTTAGGGACTGTCATCTCCGCCAAAGCGAGGACCCATCATTCATTAAAAGGAATAGATTCCCGTCTTCGCGGGAGTGACATCCTGAGGTACTCTACCTTTGTTGTATCTTAGTCTCAATATTTTATTCTGTTTTTATTCTTTTTTTGTTAAAAGGTAAACATGATGATCAACGAACTCACGCCAAAGGAACTTTACCCCTATCAAAAGGACTACATCCTTGTTGATGTCAGAGAACCATTTGAGCTTTCCGGACCGGATGGGTCTATTGATGGCGCAACATTAGCATCCCTTGGGTCTGATTTTTTATCTTTCCTAGAATCAGCGCCTCCAGAAAAATCCTATGTTTTTATCTGTAAAAGTGGCTACCGTTCCCGCCAAGCCTGTGCAATGGCAAACGCATATGGCATTTTAAAGGCCAACAACCTTGCGGGAGGAATAGTCGCTTGGAATGAATATGTTAAGGCACTTTCGTCGCATCAGAATTAATAGCGCAAAATAGTTTTGCTAAAGCTTCATTAAATGAAACCTCTGCAGGACTTAATATGCTATGAAGGACCCTAAACACTTCACATCGATCGAAAGAAGGACGGGCAGAAATCCCAGCGAAACGTTTCCTTCGTCCTCATCCATTGCCAAGCAAGGGAAAGAAACAACAAAACTTAATAAACTAAGGAAGAATTTTAGATTCATAACATTACCACATCACGCGAGATTGACTCAATTTTAACCAATGTAAAAACAAACCACAAACTTTTAAATTGCCTATTTGAAAGAAGACAACTTATTTGATTTCCCTCGCTGTTACCTCTTTACTCTCTCTCCAAAACTTCAGAGAACTATCTAATTCATGAGCGATGAGTTTACTTGATGTATACCATAATCTGCGAGTACCGGTTTTGGATAAACCTTGCACAATCCACACTAGTCCTTGACCTGTATTCACATGACTAAGATCTAACCAGCTTATGGGCTTGTTTAATAAAACGATTTTTAAAGCATATAAAGTCTCATCTTGCAATGATGTATGCGACAACCCAAATCTGGACACCTGAGTGTCTTGTAAAGCTGCAATAACTCTCTTTATGCCGTCATCCTGACCTGTCCCCATGGATTCTAAATGTCAAATTTTACATAGAATGGAGCAGAAAAACGCTTTTCTGTGGTATAAATTTCACTTTCATCAGCTACATACATCGCAAAACTAGCATGCACACGCAAAAGACAAAGACTGAGGAGGATCAAAGCAGGAATTTTTAACAATTTATAAGCGCAACACATGAAAACATCCTTTAAATAAATAGTTAACTTTAGGTATATTGGCCTCTAACACAGTATCGTAAAACATGAAAGTGTTTTTGTTCTAACCTATTAATTTTAAATAATTTTTGTAAGTTTTTCACTTAAAATAGTATTTGACCGGGTTTTCTTAGGCTTTGAAATGCCTTCTCAACCATATTTACGAGATGATATATTTTGATAGATAGGTCGATAATTTTCATATTTCACAGATAATTTTATTTCTCTCTTTAAATCTTTTAAGAAGAGGTTTTTATATGAAAATCAAACTGAAATCGAAATATTATCGTAAATTTACATCATCAGCCATATTTCATACAAATGACTTATCATAAAGCAACAAATTTACTTTACAAAAGCAAACATAAGAAATTGTTTTTGTTAAATTTTTCTATAAATCCTTTTCTATCGTATATTAAAGTTGACATGTCAATTGTGCGTATATATACTCTTCTAAGGTTGGGGGTATTTAACTCAAACAATCGGAGAAACATATGAAAAAGAGTAAATTAAACAAAATTATATTACACGTTGTCCTTTTCTTAAATTTATTAGCGATAAAGAGTAGTGTCCTTGGAATGATGCTTCCCGAAGAAGGAGGCTCGTGGAGCGGTACATTAAACTCGGCTAGGATTGTAACCGCGCGAATGCGTAAAGATACATCCACGGAACTTTCAAAATTTGTTCAAAGTCTTGAGTTTAATCCTTACGAAAGCCATCACTTTGGCCTTCAATTAATGGGAGACACTTTACGAGAATTTCTACCCGATGAAACGATCGCGAGTTTACGTTCCCTTGCTAAAGCAGATGAGCAATCTCCTGATGTAGTACTAATTAAAGGTTTACCCGTGGAAGTCTTATTGCCTACTGCTGACAAAAGGTATGCGAGACAAGGCTCTATAAACGAACGGATAATTACAGGCTTAGCAGAATTAATGGATCACAAACTATACACAAGTCCCAAACAACAAGGAGGACTCTGTCACAATGTAGCTCCTAACCCTGCTCTGTTTCATACAAAATCAGGTCAAGGCGGCCTCCCATTTGATTGGCATATAGAAAACGCATACGAACAACGGCCTCCTAGACATCTAGTTCTCAGCTGTATTGAGGGAGATCCCGTAGCAAGAACATCATTCCTAGCTGCGAATGACTTGCTTAGTTCTATTCCTTCTGAAGTACTAGAATCCATGAAACAACCAAGTTATGAGTTTGTATCAGGTGAAGCCTACCAAATAAAAGAACAAGGAGTTTTTCCCTTGCTTGCCATCGACCCTGAAGACCAAGCTCGAATACTTCGTTTGTATGAAAACAATCCCAGACTGCGAGCGTTAACACCGGAGGCTGAGCAAACTCTAACTGTGGTAAGAGAAGCATTTGTGAAAAGTAGACAATTAGCAAACTCAGTAAGCCTTGAGCCAGGAGATTATTTATTATTTAATAATGCTCACTGGTTTAGCGGGGGTGGACGTGGCGTCCTTCATGGACGTTCAGGCACCGTTATCTAACCCAAATCGTTTACTTGTCAGAGGCTATTTATACCCCCAAACAAATGCTGATCAGCGACTACAAGCGGTGAGCAGATGCTTCATAAATGACTCGGCTAAGTTAATGAGAATGGCGAGACTCATAGCAAAACATTAATTTACAACTTAAATGATCATGGAGTTTATGAATTCATAAATCTTCCATGATCATTTTCTGTTTAGCTACACGCTATAGAAATCTCAAACAAGAATAAATCACGCCCACCCAAGATGCAGAGGTCAGATATTAGCTTCACTTTTCTCATTTAAGAAAATTATCATTCATAAAGTTTCTCAAAAAGAACAACCCATTCACGGAAACAGAAATGAACGCTAAATAGGCGTTCAATCAGCTTTTGAGTATTAGAAATTTAGGAACAAATCCTAATTTTGTTATACTAAGAAAGAAAAAGACGTTCGATACTAGCATTCGTGAATTTGTGATCGTAATTAATAAGCATATTAATTAGCCTGGCGATTTTTATGAAACTGAATTAGGCCATATTAAATACCACAGCTTCGTATATGTACGCTATTTAAAATATGATGAATTTCAATAACTCCATAACTCGTTGTATATAATAAGAAATTTTATTGCGTTTTAGCATAAATTTACGTTGACTGCTCCATTTTGCGTATATATACTCATATACAAGGTTGAGGTCTTATCACAACTTAAAACAATATGGAGAAAAATTATGTGCCGTTATAATAAAAATCTACCACTCAGCTTCTTTCTTCTAATTAATACTTTTTCAATTCAATCTGATGCTCTTGCCATGCAAGAAGCACAAGAATCTAAGGTGCGGAAGAAAAGTGAAATTCACTCATCTGCAAATCTTGAGAGAACTCACAGATGCATATTTACGCCATCGATCCAATCAGGATCCATAAGCTCTAAAACTTCTTTTGGTCTCGACTCAGTGGCACTGCCACAGACTGCTCAATCTGACAGATTAAGAATAAGTGAATCTTCACCTTGCGACCGCAAGAACAGAAACATTCTTCCGCAGTTAGGGCAACACTTAGATACATACGTTGATTTAGAAGCAACAATGTTAACTTCTGATGCCCCAAAGGATCTTGGGATATCATCAACTAAAAATATTTAATAGACATAGGAAGGAGATTATAAAATGACATTTTTTCAATACAAATATGTAAAATACGGAGTTTTGTTCTGCGTCGCTATAACCTTTAATTCTGAAGGACATCCTAAGGCTGTACCTCAAGAGCTAGAAACTTCGAATCTTGTAGGCCCCAAAAACTTTGCGACTCGAAAAAATGATCGTGATTGGGAAAGGGAAAAACCCGTAGGATCCTCGATTAAAGATTATTATAGATTAAAAACAAACAATAGATCAAACAATGAATCTAAATATGGAAACTCAAATGTAATTAATTTTAATGAAGGTCTTGGAAACACAGACTATGCCTTGGGAAGCAGTTGGTATTAAGCGAAGGGTAGCAATTGCTTACCTTAGATAAATAATAGCAAATACGCGGACACAACGGATCATGGAATGTATGGGATCACAAACGTTCCATGATCTTCGTCTTACCTATAAACAATTAAATACTTCAAGTTTTCTAAGCAATATCTCTTGAAGATTCATTCTTACAACGATCTTTTAACTGTTCCTTTTTTAGAGTAATAATCCATTACCAAAACTTTTAAAACTATATCAAGAAAATATAAGTATAACATACACTTAGGTCTCTAATACGACAACCCAAGGTTCATGGATCAGCATTAAAAAATTTTCGTTTTTTTAAGAAAATACCTTGATTTTTCCACCAGGGTGTGCATAAATATACTCGAGAAAGATGAGGGATTGATGGGTAACATAGCAAAGTGTATTAAAAAGAAATTAGATGCCAATGGCGTAACTGCTTATCAGCTAGAAAAGCAGTTAGGTCTCAAACGTAGCGCCATAAATAACATTATCTATGGCAAATCAAAAAGTCCAGGAATTGAAATTATTAGTTCTATCGCGAAAGGCCTTGATTGCAGTATTAATGAGCTCATTTGCGATTCTGAAGAATCGATTAAGTCAGCTCCAGCTGCTAGCAACAATAACAACCATGATATTATCCCTGAAAACATGAAACTTTATTATTCTTGTCTTCAACTAACTTCCTCACTGTTAAAAAAGAGACTACTCACTCTTTCTCCAAATGATATCCTTCGATATGTGGATGAAGTATACACTTACTCTTTAAAATCATCTGATGAAGAGGTGGACACAAAATTTGCTCACTGGATTGTTGATAAAATTGAAACACTACAGAGGATAAAATGAAAGTATATGATATCATCTAAACCCATTTTCTTCCGGACTCACTACAAACTTTTTTCAAATCTGCGAAAAGGTAATTACTCACTATTAAACACATATTTTTATGTGGCCTTAGGTTTTATAATTTTGTACAGCCTTATTCTATGCGTTATCACATGGAGTACTTATAAATCAAATGTTTCAAATGTGACATGCCAACTTCAATTAGAATCCGTTCATATAGAAAGAGAATTAAATAATATCTTTGACGATGCGACACAAATTGTTAAATTCCTTGGCAGTGAAGTTGCCAAACAAAACAATCCAAACAACCTAAAATTCATCTCATCCGTATTAGAAGAAGGGACTCTCCTTAAAATTCATGCAATAAGATTTCTTACGGATGTGTCAAATTTTGATTGGGTTAATACCAACGGGTACCAAGTCATAAACTTAAAGGATGGTATTCTTCACAAGCCAATTTCTATGAAGCATAGAGCCTATGTGAAACAAGCAAAGAAAGAACCTTGGAAACTTCACTTGGTTGCTCCAACTTACGGAATGCCCAGTCAAAAATGGGTTATTCCAGCTGGCTTAGGTGTAACGAACAAGAAGGGGCAATACCTCGGATTGATAAGCTTAGGTTTTCTGGTTCAAGAGATTACGAAACGCTTAAGTGCCGAATTAAAGCATCTATATACGGTATTTATCATTTATGATCACGAGCACAATTTAATCGTTTCTTCGAACGATACACATTTATTAGATGCTAAGAAGAGTAGTGAGCTTTTTAAGCTAGATTCTCCTAATAGTGGAATCATTTCAGATTCATCGTTGGAGCGACTTAAACATGATGATATTGTCTATACGACTTACAAAAGATCATTAAATTATCCCTATACTATCATCATAGGATATAACAAATCTATTGTTTATAATAAGTTTCTCCCCATCGTTTTTTCTAGAATGATTGAATCTTTGGGTCTCAGCGTTTTTTGCTTTTTCCTCTTATTCCTATTCAGAAATAAAGTTCTCCTCCCAATCTATGAACTTTCAAAAGTAGCAGATTCTATCTCTAGAGGCGAAATTAACGTGACAGTACCAAAACAGTCTGGCAGAGAGATGCAAGGTCTTGCTAAAGGACTACTTCATATTAAAAGAGGCTTTAAAAGAGTTGAGTATGTTAATAAACAGCTTGAATCAAATTTTCACGCAACAAGAGATTCAGACAATCAAAAACAAGAATTTTTGAGGAAAATCAATCAAGAACTGAAAAGGCCTTTAAATTCTATTGTTTGGCATTCATCTTTTCTTAGAAAACTATTTGATGAGAAATTTTCTAATTCCAACATGAATGAAAAAATATTGAACTCCATCGATCATATTATCGAATCATCATTGATACTGAAAGATTTAACAACTACCATATTAAATTTTTCGCCTCTCAATATAAATGATATTATTGAATCTTCAATCGGTATTGAAGCTAAAGACGCTATATTCAAAAATATTAAAATAATTACTAATTTACAAACAAATCTTCCTACCATATACGCAGACGAGCTAAGAATTAAGCAAATTTTAGTTGGACTTATTTCGATTTGTATTGATTATTCCTATAATGATAGTCAGATTAATATCTCAAGTTTTATAGAAAATAAAGCTAGTACTCCATCATTAAAAATAGTTATACAAGATGAAGGATTATCCTTTAGCAAAGAAGACATCATTCGTCTGTCAGAAAATATTCAGGAAAAATCTGTTAGCCTAGCATTGAGCAGCAACGACATTGATTTAGAAATAATAGAAAAGCTAATTAAACTTCATGGTGGTGAGTTAGAAATAAGCCCTCTCGTTGAAAAAGGTAAACTTATCATTATTACACTCCCTCTTAATCACCATAAAACAACTCAAGATCTCAATCTATTTCGCATTTCTCAAGAGAAAATATCTAAAAATGCACAGGTATATAACATTTCAAATTACCGTAAGTAAAGAACGATACAAATGAATTACACAGATAAAATTAATGAAAAATGCAGGAATCTAACAACCAGAGTCGAGTCATTTTTCGAAGATATGAGCAAGTTTTCTTTACAATATTTAAAATGGATATCACTTGAACATTTCCAATTTTCGTTTACAAACCCAAGCTTGCTCTTAACGGCTGCTCAAATATGTGAAGATTTAGATGATAAAAAAGTTTCAGATGAACTTTATCATAATTTGGAAGAAGAGCAAGGACACTGGCAAATGTATAGAAAAGCTCTATCGGAATTAGGTATAGAAAGCAGCCAACACATAAATTTTAAGCCAACTAATGCTTTCTTCAAAAAAATAAGAGAAGAGTTATTAAAGGGACCATCCAATGCGCTTGGCACAATGTATGCTATTGAAGCAACATCTGTTTTTGAGCATGAAATTTTCCGAAAAATATCTTTTGAAATTATTGATCGAGGCTATGATAACTTGAACGGTTCATCGCTGTTGGCATTTCATGATTTGCATTTGAGTGGAGTCGAGCAAGCGCATAGAGATGAATTAGGAAAATTGATTGATCTTTATGGTGAAAATAGCGCAACAAACCTCTCAAAGTCAGAGATATGTATTCAAACAATTTTAGCATCATCTTATTCAATACTTGATGACATGTGTCTTTGGTGGGAAGCACTTTTAGCTTCTGAACAAAATTTCCGCTCATAGTTTTAACCTTAGGTAAAAATGTCTAATATAAATCGCATAAAAGAAAACCCAAGTTTCAGCAAAATGCTCTCATCAGAAAATTTTGAAGATATTGATTGTCAAAAAACCCTTTATAATTATTATACTCAGTATCTTGGTCCCCCTGACGTATCTTACAAGATTACTCTATCTGAAGAGGAATTGAATCACATCAGACAACTTGAAAAAAACTGGAATGATTATGAAGAATCACGTATCAAAAAATATCTAATACCATCTTCACCCAGAGAATTTACTGATTGGTACGAATCTCTCCGCAAGCTTCACAATGAACAGGAAAGTATTCTATTTGACTTCATTCAAAATGAAGCTTCCATTGAGGAAATTGCCTACTATGTTTATTGGGAATCAAAAGTTGACGGACGATTTGATGATCTTATTGCTTTAGCACAAATAGGTTTGGACGGGAAACCAAAGCTTGTTATTGCTGAAAACTATTGGGATGAAATGGGGCGTGGCAAGATTGAAAAAATGCATACCTACATGTTTTGTCAATCTGCAAACTACTTAACACAATTTCTCAAACCACAGTATACTTTAGAGGGAACACCTCCTCTTGAATGTCTAAAAAATTCCAATTTACTCATGAAATATGCTATTCGAAGAGAATTTTCTCCAAGACTCTTGGGAGCACTCGGAATCCTAGAAGATACAGCAACAAACAGGTTTAAAAAAATTACAGAAGGTATGAGGAGAGTCAATCTTCCTAAGAATATCATAGCCTATTATTTAGAGCACATTAAAATGGATGAAACACATGGTAATGAATGGAAAACATATGTATTTGACCCCCTTGTAAACAAAGGAGATATTCTTCTGATTAAAGAAATAGCAAAAGGAGCTTTGATTCGCTACAATGTTGCTATTGACTATTATAGAGCAATAAACACTATACTCATTGATACAAGAGTGACTCCTAATACATTAAGTATGTAAAACCAATAGAAACTTTTAACAGATCACAGTTCTTATTTGACGAATGCACAGATCAATGGCACAAATAGGTTTTCGGACATTCAATGTAATTCAAAGGCCATGACAAAAGATTATCGACCCACCATATTTTTGCCCCAAACCGACTTTCCTATGAAAGGAAATCTTCCGGAGCGTGAACCGGAAATCCTCAAGCATTGGGAAAAAATTGGACTCTACCAACTCATGCAAAAAAAAGCAGAGAATCGGGAAACTTTTGTGCTTCACGATGGCCCGATTTACGCCAATGGTAACATTCACGTTGGTCATGCGCTGAATCGGATTTTGAAAGATATCGTGAACAAAACTCAATATAAGCTTGAAAAATCAACACCTTACGTTCCCGGCTGGGATTGCCATGGCCTTCCTATTGAAACAAAGGTTGAAGAAAGATACAGGGAAAAAGGGATCCATAAAGATGACATTGACCCTATCGAACTTCGCAATGAGTGTCGCAATTTCGCAGAACATTGGCTGGATGTTCAACGGGAAGAATTCAAGCGCCTTGGGGTGACCGGCGATTGGGATCACCCCTACACAACTATGTCCTATGACGCAGAAGCTGATATTGTGCGTCTTTTAGGAATCTTCCTCATAAATGGAAGTCTTTATCGCGGAAATAAACCTGTTCTCTGGTCTGTTGTTGAAAAGACCGCACTCGCTGAAATGGAAGTTGAATATTATGATATTGAATCACCCTCCATTTTTGTTCGCTTCCCTATTCATGCAACTACGCTTCCTGCCTTAGAGGGCGCGAGTGCCATCATCTGGACGACAACGCCCTGGACCCTCCCAGGAAACCGGGCAATTGCTTATGGTAAAGATATTGACTACATCGCCCTTCGTATTGACGAAGTGGGAGAAGGTTCTCTCGCCCATCCTGGAGAAGTTATCCTAATTGCAAAGGAACTCAAAGAAAGCCTTGAAACTCAAGCAAAAATCACCAAAAGCATCATTGTGGGCAAGTTCCAAGGCACTGAACTTAAAGGAACACATGCCTATCATCCTTTTAAAAGCGAAGGTTATGACTTTGATGTCCCTCTTCTTCCTGGCGACCATGTTGAACTGGGGACAGGAACGGGCTTGGTTCATACAGCCCCTGGCCATGGAGTAGAAGATTTTACATTAGGACAAGAATTTGACCTAGAGATCCCCCAAACCGTGGGCCCGGATGGACTTTTCTATGATCATGTTCCTCTCTTTGCTGGTGAACATGTTTACAAAGTTGCCCCAAAGATTTTGGAAAAACTTCAAGACAAAAAGGCCCTTCTTCAACAAGGTAAGCTTCTGCACAGTTACCCTCACTCCTGGCGCTCTAAAAAACCACTCATTTATCGCACAACCCCCCAATGGTTTATCAGCCTCGAGAAAAAAGGACTCCGCAAAACAGCCCTTGAAGCCATTGAAAAAGTTCACTGGATTCCTGCTTCATCGAAAAGGCGTCTCCAGACCATGATCGAAAATCGACCGGATTGGTGTATTTCGCGCCAACGCGCATGGGGCGTTCCCCTAACGCTTTTTATTCATAAAAAGACGGGTGATGTTCTGCGTGACCATCAAGTTATGGAACGCATCGTTAAAGCTATTGGTAGAGAAGGAGCCGATATTTGGTTCACTGGAAACCCCGCTGATTTCCTCGGGTCAGACCATAATCCCGATGATTATGAACAAGTTTACGACATTGTGGATGTTTGGTTTGATTCCGGCTCAACTCAAAGTTACGTCTTAAGAGATCGTGCCGAACTACACTGGCCTGCAGACCTGTACCTGGAAGGTTCTGACCAACATCGTGGCTGGTTTCAATCTTCCCTTATGGTGGCTTGCGGGACCGTTCATGCTGCTCCTTATAAACAAGTTTTGACACATGGTTTCATTGTGGATGAAGAAGGACGAAAGATGTCCAAATCCCGCGGAGACGCTGTTTCTCCACAAACCATCACAAGTACCATGGGCGCGGATATTTTACGTCTTTGGGTTGTGAGCAGTGACTTTTATGAAGACTTGAGAATCGGCCCTGAAATCTTAAAGCGTCAACAAGATCTCTACCGACGTTATCGTAACACGTTACGTTACCTTTCTGGAGCTCTTGCTGGATATTCGGACGTCGAAAAAGTGAGTTACGAAGACCTTCCATCTTTAGAAAAGTGGATTCTCCACCGTTTATACGAGCTTGATCTTAAAGTTCGAGCGGCTACCCAAGCTTATGAGTTTCAATCACTCTATGCTGACATTCACACCTTCTGCTCCGTTGATTTATCTGCATTTTACTTCGATATTCGCAAGGATTCCCTCTATTGCGATCATCCCGATGATGTCAATCGTCGCGCAACACGGATGGTCATGGACTTAGTCTTTGAATGCTTGACAAAATGGCTTGCACCTGTTTTGTGTTTTACGGCCGAAGAAGCTTGGTTTGCACGTTATCCTGAAAGAGAAAGTATTCATCTTGAGCTTTTCCCAGC
>CAYRHD010000008.1:0-12384 GCA_964424065.1 uncultured Alphaproteobacteria bacterium | reverse complement strand
CTGGGATACACCCGAACTCGCTGAAAAATACGAAGAACTTCGCAACATTCGCAAAGTCATCACAGGCGCTTTAGAAATGGCAAGAACTTCAAGGACAATTGGTTCCAGTTTGCAAGCTGAAGTAGAAGTTTATCTCAGCCCCGCACTGGCTCGATTGGTCATCGGTGTTGATATGGCTGAGCTGTCGATCACTTCACAAGCCAACGTCATTGAAAGCGACATTATTCCTGAAGAGGCTTTTCGCCTTGAAGATGTCCCCAAAGTGGGTGTCATTGTTACTCATGCAAGGGGTGAGAAATGCGCAAGATGCTGGAAGGTTCTTCCAGAAGTAGGATCCAACCAAGCCCATCCAGACCTTTGTCAGCGATGTACTGATGTTGTTGAAAGGGTTGCATGAAACAGCGAATTTTTTCAGCCATTGGAATCGTTCTTCTCGTCGTTGTGCTTGACCAAGCCGCAAAGGCATGGGTTTATTATGATCTCATGAGCCCCCCAAAGATCATAGAAATTCTTCCTTTCCTCGACATCATATTGACATGGAATAAAGGCGTCGGATTTGGTTTTCTGAAAGCCGATTCTGTTGCAGGAACTTTTGGCTTAATTGGACTCGCCCTTGCAATTACGGTTGTGTTAGGGATTATGATTATTCGTTCAACCGATAAATTATCCCTTCTCAGCTTAAGTATGATCATCGGCGGAGCTATTGGAAATGTCATTGATCGCCTTCGTTTTGGTGCCGTGCTTGATTTTATTTACGTTCATCTCTACATTCTAGGATATCATTTTCCTGCGTTTAATGTCGCAGATAGTGCCATTACTTTAGGTGCATGTTTTTTAATTTTAGAAACTTTTATGAGGAAAAAATCGTGAGATCATATTCAAGACTTGTTTCAATAACCCTTTTAGCCGGTTGCTTTTGCCTACATGGATGCGGGTCTGTTAAAAAATCACTTGGCATGGAAAGACAAACTCCTGATGAGTTTTCTGTGACACCCAGCATGGAACCCTTGGATATGCCCCCAAATTTTTTTGATCTTCCAAAGCCACAACCTGGGACTCCTCGCCCACAAGACGTAAAAGTTCTTCAACAAAAAGAAGCAAAAATCTTAGGTGGACAAGCAGAGCCAATGCCTGCAACAAATGGTCAGCAAGAGCTGCTTGAAATGGCAGGCGCTCATGAGAGGCAAGATGATATTCGCACACAAGTTGATAATGAATCCAGGATCATCAGTGCAAAAGGAAAGCCTGTACTCGAGCAACTTGGGCTTAGAAAGACTAGCGACAAACAGGATGTTGTAAACCCTGTGAAAGAGACTCAAGATCTTCAAGAAAGAGGCATATCGACAAGCTCTTATGGAACCTCTCAATAATTTTGGTAGTATATGGTTAAAAAAATTTCCTTAATCTTATGTGCGTTTTTGCTTTCTGTTCAAGCTTATGCAGTTCCTTTGCTTAAGTATGAAACATTTACACTCAAAAACGGGCTTCAATTCATCCTGATGGTCAATAAGCGGGCTCCCATTGTCAGTTACACAACGTGGTTTAAAGTAGGATCTGCAGATGAAATCAAGGGAAAAACAGGGCTCGCCCACTATCTTGAGCATATTATGGAAGATGCATATCCCGAAGTTCAAATGGGACAGTTTCTCGAAGATTATAATGCGTCTAACATGCACGCCAATGCTTTCACCTCTCACGATTATACTTGTTATTACCGGATGGTCACAACGCCACATCTTGAACTCATTATGCGCTTTGAAGCAGGGCGTATGAGAGGTGTTGCCTTTAACCAAGATAAGTTTGATACGGAAAAAAATGTGATTCTGGAAGAACGTCTCATGCGGACAGAAAATGATCCAGACGCCCTTTTTTCTGAAAAAATCAACAGCCAATTTTTTAAGGAGCATCCTTATAAAAATCCAATCATTGGGCTAGAAACAGATATTAAAAACCTAACCCTAGAAGATGCCAAGGATTTTCATAACAAATGGTATCATACCAATAATGCGGTCATTATTGTTTCAGGGGATTTCGATCCTGCTCAAGTCAAAACTTGGGCTGAAACCTATTATGGTGATATTGCACCAGGTCCAGCTGTTAATAGAAAGCGTATTCAAGATCCTTACCCATTTCCTAAAATGGAAACCATTGTTGTCGAACATCCCCGGGCAACTCTGATTACATTTAATGAGATATTTAAATTAAAACCGCGAACACCGGAGAACTATAATGATTTCTTAGCGCTTTACCTACTCAGTGAGTATTTTAATGGAGATCAAGAAGGAAGCCTGGAAGAAATTATTGTTCATAAAGAAAAACTAGCAACTACGTTTCTTGCGGATTGCTCGTTTTATCAAAATTATGATTCTTGGAGTTTTATCTTCATAGGTTCAACAAATACAGAAGAAAACGTCCAGAAGATCAGGAATATCATTCATAAACGACTCCAAGACATCCAGGAAAAAGGATTGAGTGAAGATGACCTCAAACGCGCACGCAAGTATGTCTACAACCATCTTGTTATGAACTTAGATGGAATATATGAGAGAGCCAAATATTTGGGTTATGGCCTGACTTCAGGAGTAACCCCCGACCAAATGAACACTCTACCCGATAGCCTTGAAGGAATAACATCCGCGGATATTCAGCATGTTATCAAAGAATATTTAACAGAGGAAAAATCGTGTCTTGGAGTCTTAAAAAAACCATCTTCTCCAAGGAAAAAGGGTGGTCAGTAATGCTGGTGAAAAATAAGATACTATTGTTGTGTCAAACTCTCTTCATTTTCTTTACAGCTGTTATGGCTGAAGGGCTTATTTATGCAGACGTTCTGCCCATTCAAACTTTAAAAACCAAGCAAGGGATCGAAGTATGGCTCATTGAAGACCACACCTCCCCCATTGTTTCCCTTTCATTAAGTTTTGAAAAACCCTTTTTGAGTTCACCCTACACACCAAACGCATCACTATTTACCCAAGCTATCAATTCAGGAGCGGGCATTCTCACGCCGCTCGAAATGGAACATTTTTCCAATGAAACGCCGGCGCGTTGGGGGCTTCAAACAGGTATTTCTAAGAACTACCTTCTTCTGAAAACGACAAAAGGAGGCTTAAAGCCAACTCTAGAACTATGGGCTCGTCTAATTAAAGACCCTCAATTTGAAAAAACAGATTTTCAGTTTCTTAAAAGTAAAGCTCTTGCGGGCTTCATTCAAGATGAAGAAAATTTGGGATTCTTAGCCAATATGAAGCTACTTGAAACGATCTTCCCTAAAGCTTCCTTTGATATTGATTTTGACAAAGCAAAAAAAGAGCTTTTTGCTTTATCTCCTCAGGATCTTAAACAGCAAATTGCGAGCAACTTTTTATATACCCGTCCAAAGGTTGTCGTTGTAGGAGACACAACGAAAATGGAAATTACCGAACTTTTAGACTCAACCTTTGGCACTCTAAAGCTTAACTCATTTTCAGAGACTCCTCCCTTCACTCCTGTTTGGCAACAAACAGAGATCTTTATTCATAAAGACATACCACAATCCATTATTACCTTTGCACAGCCTGGAATTAATCCAACCCACAAGGACTATCCTAAATTTCTTCTCCTTCAGAACATCTTATCTGTCCGTTTTTATGATGAACTTAGGACAAAACGTGGTTATATCTACTCTATCTCATTTGATGAATCTCATTATAAAAAAGTTGATGTGCTCAGAGGAACTTTTTCATGTGAATGTAAGCAAACGCAAAGAGTTCTCAGATTTGTGCGCTCTGAATGGGAAAGGCTAAAAGATTTTGGGATCACTCAAGCAGAGCTCACTCTTGCAAAACGCGCCCTCAAACAATCGAAAATACTTAACCTTACCAGCACTGAAGCGGTTGCAAGCGAATATGCCGAAGCTTTGGACTATAACTTAGGTCCGGATTCAGCCAATGCGCTGCTTGCTGACACTGAAAAAGTTAACCTTGATGAAATGAATGAATTTGTCCATGATGTCCTTAAACCCAGTAAATTAATTTTTGTACTTTTATCTCGTGATTCAAAATAGAGGGGATTTCTATGGTTTATAGTCAAAATCTTGACGGCTGTTTTCCTGAAAACGAAAACAAGGCAATCCTCAATACATTTCTTAAATCAAAGGCTTTATCGAATTTTCAAAAAGATTATCAAGAAGGTTTACTTGCTCCTCTTTCCCTAGTTGAACAAACGGAAGATATAGAAGTTTGGAAAGAGGCTGTAAAACGTTTCGAAAACTGTGATGATATTCTTATCTTAGGAACAGGGGGCTCCAGCTTAGGTGGTCAAGCCCTTTATTCTTTAGCCTCTCAAGCAAATCCTCGATTGCATTTCCTCGATAACATTGATCCAATAATCTTCAATTCTTGTCTTGAACAAGTCAATCCACAACGCACAGGAATTCTTGCAATTTCAAAGTCAGGCTCAACTGTTGAAACGCTTATGCAACTTTTAACGTGTCTTCAACGTCTTGGGAATCATTGTCCGAAAGACCATTATATGGTCATTACAGAGCCAACCGATAACCCCCTAAGGAAACTTGCCCATGAAAAAGGATGGGTATGCCTAGACCATCCCACAAACGTTGGGGGACGTTTTTCTTGTTTTTCACTTGTCGGACTCATTCCTCTGATCCTTGCAGGTTTAGATCCTTACGCCTTTCGGAAAGGTGCTCAGAAGGTTCTCTCTCAGCATCTTCAAGAAGAAACCCCTCCAGCCCTTAAGGGAGCTGCAACAGCAATTTATCTTGAAAGGTATGAACTCAAAACCATATCCGTCATGATGCCTTATTCAGACCAGCTCAATCTCTTTTCTGCCTGGTACTGCCAACTTTGGGCAGAAAGCCTTGGGAAAGAGGGAAAAGGAACCACTCCAACCCGGGCTCTTGGTACAGTGGATCAGCATAGTCAGCTTCAGCTTTATCTTGGAGGACCTAAAGATAAGTTTTTCACAATTATCGCCCCCTCCTGGCACGATAAAGGTGACAAGCTTCACACCTCATTCCTTAGGGAATTTGAAGGAAAAACCATGGGGGATCTTTTTGAAGCCGAAATGAAGGCCACTTATAAAACCTTGATCAACAATAAGTGTCCCACTCGCTTAATTACCTTAGACAAAGTTGATGAACACACATGGGGAGCGCTCATGATGCATTTCATGATTGAAACAATTCTGGCTTCCTATATTCTGAATGTTAATGCCTTTGACCAACCTGCTGTGGAGGAAGGGAAAAGATTGGCAAGAGAGTATTTAGCTGCATGACCATACGCAAACTTGAGCCTCATCTTATTAATCAAATTGCAGCGGGAGAGGTCATCGAGCGTCCTGCATCTGCAATCAAAGAACTTGTTGAAAACGCAATTGACGCCAATGCAACTACTATTACAGTTCATCTAAGAGATGGGGGCTGCAGCCTTATTGCTATTACAGACAATGGAATCGGCATGGATCGTGATGAGCTCGAGTTAGCTGTTGAACGGCATGCCACCTCAAAACTCCCTACGAGTGATCTGTTTGACATTCATACACTTGGATTTCGAGGAGAAGCTCTTCCTTCCATTGGAGCTGTCAGTCGTTTACACATAACAAGCCGCAAGCAAGGCACGCCGGAAGCATGGACCCTTAAAATTGAAGGAAATGAAAAACAGTCTCTTTCTCCAGCTTCCCATCCCGAAGGAACTCACATCGAGGTCAAAGACCTTTTTTATGCAACACCAGCTCGACTTAAGTTCCTTAAAACGCCTTCGACGGAGCTATCCCATGCTGTTGAGTTACTGAATCGGTTGGCCATGTGCCATCCATCACTTTCCTTCAAGCTCATAGCCGATGCACGAACCATATTTGATTATAAAGCCGCAAGCTCTTTAAAGGAGCGCTTGACGCAGGTTATGGGCACTGAGTTTTCGGAAAATGCATTGGCTGTTGAAATGAGTCGAGGAGAACTAACCCTTCATGGTTTTATTTCATTGCCCACGCTGAGTCGAGCCAATGCGTCACACCAATTTCTTTTTGTCAACGATCGACCCGTCAAAGATAAACTCCTTCAAGGTGCAGTAAGAGCTGCGTACCAAGATTTTTTAGCGTCCAACCGCTATCCTTTGCTTGCTCTTTATTTAACCATTCCTCGAGAGGAAGTAGACGTTAACGTTCACCCCGCTAAAACAGAGGTTCGCTTTCGTGATAGTGGAGTTGTCCGCGGTACACTTGTGGGTGCGCTTAAACAAACCCTTGCGCATACAAGCCACAAAACAGCAACAACAGTAAGTCAAGAAGCTGTGAGTGCGTTCCGCCCTGAAACATACCATCAGCCTTCTCTCAAGTCTTACGTTCCTCGTACACATTTCACGCCTCCACCGTCTCGCCCTTTGCGACCAAGCGAACCCTTTCAAAATCAAAACTGTTTAAAAGAAGAGTCAACCCCCTTAGTTCAACAGGAAACACCTCTTGATAGTCCTCCTCTTGGGCTTGCAAGAGCTCAACTGCACGAAACATATATAATCTCTCAAACAGAAGAAGGGATGATTATTGTTGACCAGCATGCTGCACACGAGCGTCTTGTTTATGAAAAATTAAAAGCAGAAATGGGCCATATCAAACGCCAAGCTCTTCTTATCCCAGAAGTGGTTGAGCTATCTGAAGAGGAATCTCACAACATCATGCAAGCACTACCTGAACTTCTAGAATTGGGTCTTGCAATCGAAGTGTTTGGTGAAAAAGCTTTTTTGGTTCGAGAGATCCCCGCCATTTTGGGCGAAATCAATGCTAAAAAAGTTATTCAAGATATTGCTGATGAGCTAAAAGAATTAGGAAGCCCGCTAAACCTCAAAGAACGAATTCTTGAAGTTCTTGCCACAAGTGCTTGCCATAACAGTGTCAGAGCTGGACGTCGTTTGACCATTGAAGAAATGAATGCCCTTCTCCGCCAAATGGAATGCACCGCCCACTCGGGGCAATGTAACCATGGCCGCCCAACCTATGTTGAGCTTAAAAAAGAAGACATGGAAAAGCTATTTGGCCGGCGGTGATAAACTTTCTGGCCCTGGATAGAATTCATTTGAGCGGCCCAGTATATAATTTATTGTCATTCCTAGCCATTCCCGCGAACAGACATGCCAAGCATCTAGGTTCATTTTAAGGCCAATAAAAAACCACATTTCATACTTTCCAGGCGTATGATAATCAACGGGATAGGGAAAAACATTAAAATCATTTTTTTGGAAGAGCCCCATCGCTCGCGGCATATGATAAGCAGAGGCCACAAGAACCCATTTCTCATCTGAAGATGGCTTTATCAACTCAGCTGTCTTTGCAGCATTGTCTTTTGTGTCCTTCGAGTTTCCTTCAAAAAGGATCCTGTCCAAATTAACTCCTAAGGCTTGAAACGTCTCTTTGGCTTGCTCTGCTTCAAAAGCATTTCCCGTATACACAAGTTGTAAGTCAGGATGTTCTCTTGCTAATTCAACAAATTTGATCAAATTTCCAGCTGCAAGATTATAGGCCCTTTCCCCACGTGCCATGGTTGTCATTTGATCAAAACATCCTCCCAGCAAAATTATGCCTTTGGCATCATTGGGAAACTGCTTATTTTGGGGAAATCGATTTTCAAGATTTTCAAAAATCCATAAACCTATGGGAACGATAGCAAAGAAAACAAGGCCCGCCGTTCCACCTGCGATAAGTGTCTTACCCCGCCTTTTGCATCTTAAGAATAAGAAAACCGTTCCTATAAGAATGAGAAGGACAAAAAGAGAATCAATGTTGATAATCCACCATCCAAAAAAACGAAAAATACTTTCAAACAAGGACACGTTCATCTCCCTTTTTATTTTGAAAAAGAGTGTCACAAACAAAGAGATTTGTCATCACCTCAATTCTTTTCCTTTCTAGGGATAGAAAATGAGTTCATTTTCAGGTACACTTTATCTTATAAAATAAAAAACAGGGGAATTTAGTGAGTCGCGAACACTTTGAGGAGATGTTAGATTACTATCAGCAAGAGCTGATTTACCTCCACAGCGCTGGTTCTCGCTTTGCAAAAGAATATCCAAAACTTGCTCAAAGCTTAAACATGTCTTCTTTTGGATCTTCTGACCCTCATGTTCAAAGACTGCTCGAATCCTTTGCTTTTTTAACAGGACGATTACAAAAAGAAGTCGACAATCGATATATACAATTTACAAATACTCTCCTCGGCGTACTCTATCCACAGTTTGTCTCTCCTTCCCCTTCTTCTTCTATTGCCTCTTTTCGACTTTCGCCTCACTTGGGAAAATCAACATCAGGTTATGTCGTGCCCAAAGGAACGCCACTCTACATAGAAGCTCAAGAAAAGAAAACTTGTCGATTTCAAACAACTTATCCTGTTGAGCTGTGGCCGTTTGAGATCGCTGCTGCAGATATCTTCAATATAGACGATACACCCATTACATCATCTCTTCTCCAAACCCAGTGGATCCTTAGATTAAGAATTGAGCGTTACGACGGCAGTATCGGAGAACTCAATCCTACTTCCTTACGATTCTTTATCACAGGGAATTCTCTTTCGGCTCAAATGATTTACGATAGTCTTTTTGCCTATCTGCCTAATACTCCAACGCCAGTTTTCCTCATGTCTGATACAGCAGAGCACCCCTCACAACTTCCCCCTTCTTCCTTAAAACCTGTTGGCTTTGAGCCCGAAGATGCCCTCATTCCTTACCCTGATAAAACTTTAGATGCTTACCGACTTCTACATGAGTATTTTGTCTTTCCTGAGAAATTCCAGTTTTTTGATATCCAAAACTTCTCAACTCAAGGGGCAAAAAACTATGTTGATATTTTCATTCCTCTAGCAGATCGCACGCGCGCAGACAAACTTCGCATAACAAAAAAAAGTTTTCTTTTAGGCTGTTCTCCTATCATTAATCTCTTTCCCAAAATAAGCGAGCCTATAAACTTGAATTATCAATCCATTTCCTATCCACTTATTGGAGACCAGCGAAATGACGATACAACCGAAATTCACACAATTCTAAAAGTTGTAGCTTCAATAGGAGGAGGAGCAGATACAGAAGTATTCGCGCCTTATTTTTCATACGATTATGAAACAGAAGACCGAAATAACGGTCTCTTCTGGCATTCAACTCGAACACCATCGGATGACCCGGATATTTCTGGAACAGATGTTTCACTCTCCTTTGTGGATTATAATTTTACGCCTCAAAAACCAAGCAGCCAAACAGTCTATGCTTACACACTCTGCACAAACCGCGACCTCGCAACATATGTAACTGCTGGTAGTTCGCTCCAAGTAGAAGGAGATCTTCCCCCAACAAAAATTACTTGTCTTGACCGCCCAACTGCACCTATTAGTCCTTCTTTGTCCGGAGAGTCTCTCTGGAAACTGGTTTCGCAACTTTCTTTAAATCACTTAAGTTTAAGCGGGGGCTCAAAAGCTGTATCCGTTCTTAAGGAACTTCTGCACTTGTATTCAGGCTTCAATAAAAACAAATCACATCCCGAAATTAATACCTTAATGGATCTTTCCTATACCTCGGTTGTGCGACGTATGGGAGATGAATCTTGGAAAGGATTTGTCCAAGGCTTAAGCATAAGCCTAACAATTGACGAAGTTCCCTTTGCTGGGCATGGCGGTTTTATGCTTGCATCTGTTTTGAATGTGTTCTTTCGTCTCTATGCCTCAATAAATTCCTTTACGGAGCTCACCCTGATCAGCACTCAAACTGATGGAGTTTGGAAACAATGGCCAGCCCAAATCGGCAGTCAGCACCTAGTGTAAAAGATATTCTACTGAATGAACCTTATCGGTTTGAATTTCATCAGGCCGTTAAGCTTTTAGAATATCTTTACCCAGATGCAGTTCCTTTTGGAGAAACAACAAAAATTGACGAAGAAGTGGTTTCTGTTAAATCACGTGTTTTTCTCGATTCTATGGCCAGCGACATTTATTCTTTAGAAAATGCACTTTTAGATCCCCCTATTCCTCATACCCATCCCACACTTAATGTCAACTTTATGGGAATTGCAGGCATTCAAGGCCCTCTCCCTTATCCTTATACAGAAATGATTATCCAGCGCTTGCGTCAAGAAGATCCAAGCCTAAAAGATTTCCTTGATATATTTAACCATCGTCTCATTTCCATTCTGCACCGCATACGAAAGCAGTATCTCATCAGTCTCAACACAAAATCCCCTGAAAAGACGGATATTGCGACCGGACTCAACGCTTTTCTAGGCATAGGGCAAAAAACCCTAAAAGACCGCCTCCATGTCCCTGACCGAAGCTTGCTCAACTACGCTGGACTTTACTGGACTCATCCCCATTCAGCAGGCGGACTTGAATCCATACTAAAAAGCTATTTCAAAATTCCCCTCCGCATTGAAAAATGTGTTGGTAAATGGCGTTTAATTCAAAAAGAGCAAAGAACCTATATCGGACGAAATGGTCAATGGCAAGTGCTAGGTCAAGGTGCGGCCTTAGGCAAACGAGCATGGGATCAGCAAGGTCACTTTCGGATTCACCTAGGTCCTTTGACAACAAATCAACTTGATTTTTTCCTACCTTTCGGAACAGGCTTTGAAAGATTGAATGATCTCACAAAACTTTATGCACCTCCTCCCCTTGATTTTAGCATTTGCTATCTTCCTCAAAACCCACCCCCGACAATATTAGGTCAAAAAAGTTATTTGGGTTGGCGTTCCTGGCTGGGTCAATCTTTAGAAACAGAGGATAATGTGAAGATTGATTGTGGTTCCTAACGAAAAAAAGTTGTTGCGCTTTTTTTCAATTTAAATTAAAGTTTTCTAAAATGTTAATAAGATTTTATATTTCACTTTAGTAAAGAGAATTTGTTTATGGCTTATTTGTATCCTAGACACAAAATTGTCTGGATGTATAATGTTAATAAAATAGGTAGCTTGGACCTGTTGTTTCCCCTAAATTTCCATTTAGGGCGCATGGTTTTTGGGTTAAAAAACCACCACACACTCTCTCATTTTCTGAATCTTATGACGGCTCAACTAAAAAATAGGGTAGGCTTATGTTAAATAAATTTGCTTTTGCGCTTTGTGTGACAACCATGTTAGGAGAAGTGTCAGGAACTTCCGTGCATGCAAGAAGAAGTGGTCATTTTGAATTTGATGCCATGTTGGATGTTTTTAAATATAAGTCTTCGACAAAAAAACGTCAAAAAGCTCACCCCAGTAAGCACAAAAAATCACGACATAAAAGTCATAGCCCCTTTAAACCAAGAGCACGATCTACCCTAATACCGAGATATGCACTTTTCAGAGAAACTCTTCATGCCATTTTTGAAGAAGCCCCTGCTCATATCGAATTAAAGAAAGCTTTGATACAAGCAACAATGCCAGACACTCATCTCCAAGAGAAGAGAGATCAAGAGGGTCGTGGGGGCACAGCTAAAATTGTGAAGAAGACTGCAAGAGCCGCTGGCAAAGCAAAAGGGAAAGCAGAACGCAAAATCGCTGAAGCAAATGCAAAGCGCCTGAAAACTGAAAAACAAGCTGCCGCTGGAGCTGCACGCAAAACTCAAGAAAAAGCTAACCGTAAAGCCGCAGAAGCAAAAGTAGCGCGCTTGAAAGCTCAACAAGAAGCTGCTGCTGAAGCTGCACGCAAAGCTCAAGAAGAAGCGCAAAAGCTTAAGGAAGAGCTGGCTCAACTCAAAACAGCACAAGACCAACGTACTCAATTGCTTACTGCTCTCGGAGCAGATCAAGCTGAACGTGCAGAAAGTCTCGCTGAACTTCAAACAGCACAAGATCAACGCGCAGCAGTTCTCGCTCAGCTCCAAACAGACCAAGAGCAACGTACTCAGATGTTGGCAGGCCTAACAGCAGATCAAGCTCAGAGAATCGCCGATTTTGCTGAACTTCAGGCTGAAGCAAATGTTCGTAGTGCTGAACTCGCACGCATGAAGCAAAACGCTGAAACTCATGAAAGTGTTATTCGTAAGGCAGAAGAATATCTCGCTGAACTTGATACGAAAACAAGTGCAAATAAAGAAGAAGCGGTAAATCTCAGAGCTGAACTTAAAAAGGCTAAAGAAGACGAAGTTCAACAAAGACGTGAAGATCGCAAAGCACGGCTTATTGCTCAAGGTGATGATGTCAGAGCCGCACGTGCACAAGCAAGACTTGCTGCTCAACTAGAAACTGAACAAGAAGAACGTGAGACAGCTGAGCGTATCCATACACTCGCTGAAGCTGCAAGAAAAACCAAAGAAGAAATCGACCGCAAAGCAGCTAAATCCGAAGCTGACCGTCTCGAGGCCTTTAAAACTGCTAGAGAGACGGCATCACTCACAGCCGCTGCTGATGCACTCGCTGCTTCTCTACTGAGAGAACAAACTGAAA
>CAYRHD010000007.1:0-73533 GCA_964424065.1 uncultured Alphaproteobacteria bacterium | reverse complement strand
TCCACTATCGATGCTTTTAAATTCTATAACTAGATGCACTTCACCGGACGCTTACGCTGTAGAAGCACGTGATACCGCTCATATCCACCCAACTGCTTATCTTTCACAAGGCGGAAGAATGCATACAGATCCCGTTGGACACCAAAGCATGGTGTATTACGGCGCTGGCTACAATCCTCGTGCAGCTTGGGTTGGAGGGGCAGCTTATGGAGACACACTCCATAACGTCCACGTTCATGGTAACCTCTTAGCTCCTGTGTATGAGCATGAAGTTCGCGCTCTCCGCGGCTCAGAAGCTGATGTTAAGGGCTATACAGGGGGGAAAGTCCAGGCTGCGGAAAAATGTGCTGGGGTCTATGGTTGTGGTTAATCTCTTAGCAAGCTAAACTATTTAAAGCTCTTGCTTTACTCACCTTCGATGGGTTTATCTTCACCCTTGAGATACCTGAGAAAAGCAAGAGCTTCTTGATTATAACGGGCCAGCTTACGGCGATGCCCTATCAAACCGCGCATGACCTCATCTCTCTTGTTGGTAGGCTCCCATCCCAAAACCCGTGTTCGAAATCCATTATAAGTCTTGCATGCAAGTGTGGGCCAATACTCAACAAAGGCTTTCACCGTCTCGCCAAATTGACCAAACCCTATACTCGCTGTGAATCCAAGAATCAGTAACGTTCTGATACAAATCATTGCTGACTGGACGCCAAACCGATCCGTTGAATCAAGACCTCCTTGTAAAAAGGGAAGAGTAAAGGCAGCAGCTGCAGGAATCGCTAAGAGACAAAAGAGCATCGCCCGAATGGGCATCCACTTGCTGTGTTCATCAGGTTCTGCATTATACAAGCGGCTCGGCAAAAATCGCCCTAAACGGTCTCTGAACATTTCGAGGCTACTCACATGACTTGATATGCTCAAAAAAGGCATGCTCACCCCTGCTAAAATCAAGGATCCATCAAAGGATCCTTCTTTAGAAGCCCCAAAAAACTCTAACGTTAATTGAAAGGCAAATTGTAAAAAGATAGCCGCACCAAGTATCGCCCAGATCGTTACACCTCCACTTGCGGCAATTGTTGCTCCATTATAAAATGTATTCTCTTCTTCATTCCCTTCCTTGACAAGAGCGCTATTTCCGAGGGCCTGGACTTCTTGTTCTTTCTCTTCTTGAATTTCTTTTGCAAGAGAAGTGATGTAAGCCACACGAGCCGCGCCACTCATCATCCGGTAATGATTTGCTGAACGGTTAGGATATTTCCGTTGAAAGGCTTCTTTCGAAAAGATGGCGCGTTTGCCAAACATCCGATCATAAACTTGATCCACCAAGGGCTCTGGCATACAACCAACAGCACACCTGAATTGAGAAAGCTTTTCCAATTCCTCAGATCGGAAAGCTTCGTAAGGGAGACTCACTCTCGGAATAATCGCATTCGGCAGTTCATAATCAAAAAGCCTTTTCAACATACGAGCCGTAAAAGACCGACCTTGATTCAGAACAAGGGATGCTTGCTCATGTTCTTGAAGGGCTTCTGCAATAGGTAGACCTATTAAAAACATAATTTCTGGTATTAGGTTTGCTAGAGTAAAGTTGCTCGTGTTCTGTTCATTAACTTCGATAATCAAAATGGCAATCAAAAAGTATGTATTCCAAGCCGCATGAAGTACAGAGTCTGTTAATTTTATGCCTCTTTCTATCAATCTGATTCTCCAGTCTGTTTTTAAAGAAAAGCGTCCCACTGAATCTTCCGCAAAATATTCAGGTAAAAAGTCCCAGCTAGGAGGCTCTGACATCCAATACTTGGCAACTTGCGGCATCTGAGAAAGAGTTTTGCTAAGCGCAAAAAAGATTGAAAAACCTATAACTGTGTATAATACCTCTGGAGTGGTTGTGTACTCTCCAAGCCCTAACCGATGATGAAAAATACTAGCAACAGCATCTGTGATGACAGGAGAGTAACCTTGAGCGGCGAATGCACAAATCGGCCAGGTAGCAATCATAGCTGCCCATTGTGGCCAACGGCATTGATCTTCAAAAACATATCGGAATTCATTCAAAAGAAGCGCTTTAGCGGCTTTTCGGCCTTCGGGCGTGTTTAACTCGGCAGGAAATGTACTAGGAAGATTGATAGAAGCGGAAGAAGAAGCCCCCTCAGTTTGAAACAACCAGTTTATGCGTTCAAGAATCTCTTCCACTTGGGGTTCATTGCCATCTAACCATGCTTTGACTTTATTAAAACTTGTTCCTTTTGTGCTCCATTCTTTATATCGTCGGCCCGCATCTCTCAGCTCTTTTAAAGAAACAGTTTTTCGCTTTTTCAGTTTAGGGGGCTGATCTTGGGAATCAGGATAAGAACCATTCAAGAACTCTTCCACAGTAATGTAATTTTGGTCCACGGCACCATATGTCACAACTGAAGAGCGTTGACCAGGCTGAGTCGTCTCTCGTTGTTTATCGAGAGGTTTTTCTGCTCCCTTTTCCCGCGACCGGTCAGAAGATAACCTATCCATCTGCGTACCCTCATCATCGTTTGAGGATGTTTTACTTTTTCTTTTCCCACTCGAAAGAATCATCGAATTCTCGGGCGTCTCAGGCGGAGCTAAATCCGCATCATCAACCTCTTCCCGATGAAGACTCGCATTGGCATTGACGGGGATAAGAACGGCGGGTCGATGCAAACCGTTGGCCCCCTCCTCTCTCTCGTCCATCGCATGCGCAATATCAGGCAGCAAAAGAGTCAAAATTAACAAAGCACTCACAACCCCACGACAAAACTTCAAACAGAAGGGACTAAACCACTGTTTTGGTTTGTCTTTTCGGCTCAATTTATGACCTCTGGCATTATTAATAAATTTCATAAGAGAAATATTTCGCTATCGAAAATAGAGTTTTAGGATAATTGCATCCACCACCATCAACATTGTATCCTTATCATATTCTTGCTCCACTTGCCAATTGTCAAGGCGAAAGAGTTATCCCTCCAACTCTCCCATAAAGATTTGAAACAGAACCACTCTCAGCAAGCTTTCACCCCAAAGTAGTTTAAATTTTAGGGAATATTTCTAACAGTTTAAGCATCTATACATCTTCATTAAAGTTATAAAAGCGAGAAAATTCCTTAATATTCTTATTTTGACATCCGTATTTTTCACTTAGCTGTTTATTACGGAAAGATATTTTGTTTTTAATTTGATAATAATATAAGTAGTCCGGGATAATTGTTTTTTGGACATTTTTACTAACCATAACTTATGAGGTTTAACATGTGTTACATAAATATAAATACATATAAATACGCCATTTGCTTAACAGCATTGATGACTGTTTTTGACTGTCAATCACTTCGCTCAGATGAAAACGGAGAGAGCAAGAGTTCATCCCATTCACGCAAGGCTCCCAAGGCTGCCCAAAATCCTGATAAGGAGCTCTTGAAAAAGGCTGCAGAAAGGGCCGCAAAAAGAGCAGCATTGAAAACAGCAAAAGGATGGATCAAAGATAAGGATGAAGCCGAATTTCTTGTAGATGAAATCTTCGCAGGACAGCCTAATCCCGGCGGATCAAAGATTCAGCCTATTGTCCGAAACAATATCTTGATGGCTGGCAGAATCGCTGCAATTCAAGTTGCCTATAAACAACTTGGCGATGAGGAAAAAGCTACTAAGTTCGTCCATAAGCTGGGCTTTATGGGAAGACTTAAACATGGTAACCCACAAGGCAAAGGAAATCCTTTTCAACCTGAAGAAGAGGTGGAAAAGATTCATGGGTTTAGTGAACTGAAAGCCAACGCTAGAGCCAAAGCATATGCTGACATGATAGCCTGGGAAAGGGCAAGAGTCGAAGCGAGAGCTGAAGCCGAGACCAAAGCAAGAAGATTGGTAAGAAAGGAAGTTCGACCGAAAGAAACACCAAGGCAGGTTTTGTTTCGGATACCACCTGAAGAACCAGCTAAAGAAGAGCGCCATACTTTAGATAAGCTAGAGCAAGGCGTAGACATTCTTGAAAAAGGGTTAAAGGTTGGCGAAACCGTTGGGCATACAGCTGTAAAGGCAGTTCATGTTGCTGGAAAAGCAGCTAGTGTTGCTGGAAAGGTTGCTAATACTCTCGGGCACCTACCAATTCCCTAATGTCTTCTCCCCGGAAAAGGTGCATAGAAATATGCACCTTTTTCATTTTGACCCCTTAAGTCTTCACTAAGTTACTGGGAAAATGGACCTCTACCAGTTCAAAACGTTTTCAAAGCTGTGCTTTGAGGCGAATATTATCGATATATCTTTCAACTGTGCGAAGGAAAATAGAAAGGGGTTTTTTGAAAATTTAAAGTCCGCCAGTCTCCAGTCAAGATATCTTCATTTGTTTCACATTCAGTAAATGTTGTTGCCAGGAGATATCGACTTCCCAAATCCTTAAAGTTCTTGAGCTCCCCACAAATTCAAAGAATGAATTTTAGAGAATGTATCACCCATCTTATAGAGTCTGCCCTTATTTTTTTCATTTTTCAAAGTAGTACGCATCAAACAAGGCTTTATCTCGACGCTCTTTATCTGAGCGTCAAAGAATGTCTTGTTTGGGTTTAACTAAATCGTTCATTATGAAACCTCAACAGTGGCTTCATGGCTATCTTCAGATACTATCAGAAACTAAAGGCTTAAGCCTCGATAGAACGATTTGGGACAAAGGCTTTTTTGTCATTGCAAGAACATTCCCCGCAATCACAAAAAGCAACCCAAAGAAATCCGCAAGCGAGAAACTATAGTCCTCTAAAAAGGATGACACAATTAAGGCCACTGCTGGGAATAAAACAGTTGAATAGCTAGCAAGCTCAGGCCCTATATTTTTGATAAGCTGGAGATAGCAGAAGTAAGCAATGATTGAACTCACGGCCACAAGATAAACAAGAGCCCCCCAATAAACCGTGTCGGCTGGAAAAATCAATGGGGTCCCTCGGACAAGGGTATAGATACCGATGGCAAAAGCGCCATAAGTGGTCGCCATGGCCATCGCTGGGACAATCTCCAACCCTTTTTGGTTGTTGCGCTTACTGATGATGCTGCCAAGAGAAAAGATAAATGTCCCAATGACTGCATATCCTAAGCCAATGAGGGCGTCATCCTCAAGAGTTGCTAAAACGATTTCATGATAAAAGAATACGCAAAGGCCAACGATACCAATGAAAGCACCTAAGCAAATATTAAGACTAGGCTTCACACGAAATAACAGAGAATTATTGATAATACTGAGGAGACTGACTCCCGAGAATACAACTGCGATGAGGCCAGATACAATATAGGTAGACGCACTATAAACAAAGAAATAGTGGATGGAAAATATAGATAAACCTAAACCACAAAGGAAAACATGATCAAGAAGACTAAAATTAAGTTTCATCCCTTTGATTTTGCACCATACAAGCAAACACCCAGCGGCAAGGAGGGCCCTGTAAAGTATGGAAATCTCGTCAGGAGCAAGACCAATCTGAAGCTTTACGGCGTACCAAGTGGTCCCCCAAATGAGTACAGTTGCAATATAAAGAATAAAATTTTTCATGGATTTATTGAAAAAATAATCGTTTTGTCTGTTCTTATACCATGTTTTTTTTGATTGAGCAACTGCCATACAAAGTCAAAAATACATTGCACCTTGCATATCCTATTGATAGAGAGAGTTCGACTGGAGTAACCTGTTCTCTAAAGGAGATCAAATGATATTCAAAAGATTGCTTGTTACCAGTGCTGTTGTCTCAATGCTGACGTCCTCAAAACTGAACGCAAACACTCTAAAATGTGAATCTATTCAAACAGCTCAAGAAATTCTCCAAGACTTGAGTAAAAAATATCGTCCTCAGGATATTCTTATTTGTTTTGACGTGGATTTAACCCTTACGGTTACAACCGAAGTTGCAGCTCAGTGGCCCAGCATTCAGAATCATAAGAGGATCTTCAAATCCATTTTTCAAAGCTTGAATCCTTTTGAAGGAAATACTCTTCTGAATCTTTCAACAAAAACTCAATCCCCCGTTCTTATTGAAGAACGCGCCCCAAAAATTATCCAATCACTTATAGCTAAGGGCGCAAAAGTCATTGCCCTGACGGATTCCATGACGGGAAGATTGGGAGGCATTGAATCAGTGGCAGATTGGCGAGTTGACGCTCTCGAAAGACTGGGCGTTGATTTTAAATCTTCTTTTCCTAACACTGAATCATTGCAATTGGATTCTTTTACGGGACAAACAGAACGCCACCCTGAATTCACGCGCGGCGTTTTGCTCACCGATTCTGGTGGCCACCAAGATGTCACAAAAGGCTCTGTCCTTGTGGCCTTTCTTAAAGCTATGAATTACAAACCAAAAGTTGTCATCCTATTTGATGATCGAGCAAAGTACTTTGAAGTTGTTGAATCGAGCCTACAAAGTTTCGACTCATCCATCCAATTCATTGGTGTTGAATATACAGGTGGACTTACATTCTCAACGGGGAGTGTGACCCCTCAAGAATTCGAGACGTTTTGGTTGGATTTAGCGCAAAAAGCAAAAAGTGAGGTGGCTGGTTTTGAACGGAACTAAAGACAGTCTATATACCTTCTAGCTATAAAACTGAATAAGCGCAGTGCATAAAGGGCTAAGTATCTGTTGTATAAATCCATGACCCATATGATCAATCTCGTAAAATTGACTGCCTTTAATGAGAGTGTGAAGCTGCTTTCCATGAGAAAGAGGAAAGACAGGATCTTCTTTCCCGTGAAGAATCAATGTTTTCAACGTGAGATTTTTTAAGTTTTCAACTCGGGAAGGCGCTGTGGTTACCGCTAAGATTTGTCGAGTAAGACTATTTCCTTCCGTTCGACGGCCATATTCTTCATGAGCAAGTTCAGCCGTCTGTTCCAAGTCTTTGTCTGTAAAACTTGGATTGTAGACTTTAAAAAGCTCAAGACGCCTTTCCACTTGATCTCTTTCATCTACTGAAGGGGTTTGGGTAAAATCCATCAACTTTTCTTGAACAGTATGAGTGGGCAGTTGTAATTGTGGATCTCCAGAGCTTGAGCTGATACACACTTGACTCTCTAATCTTTCAGGATGGTGAATGGCCAGAAGTTGGACTATCATACCTCCCACAGACATACCCAATATATGGGCTTTTTTAATACGAAATGCATCCATAAGTTGAATCACATCTTCAGCCATATCTATCAAACTATAGGGAAGAGATGGTCGATTTCCTTCTGCAACCTCTTTGAATATTTCTTGAAGGTTTATTGGCGATTGAGAAGACAAAAAAGTTGTCAAACCAGCATCACGATTATCAAATGTAATTACTCTATAACCTAATTGAGAAAGTGAATTGATAAGCTCAGAAGGCCACTGAATTAATTGCCCTCCAAAGCCCATAATCAGGATAATAGAAGGAGAGCCTTGATCTCCAGTCATCTCATAACAGAGGTTAACTTGTTTCAGTTTTATAAATGACATTCGTTTTTCCTCTATCAAAAAAATCAGAGCCTAAGGAGAAAGTTCATTTTATCAACGACCATTTTCATCCTTTTAATAGATCCATCAACTTCTTTTTACAAGAAACGGAGACTTTCAAGTGAAAAACGGCTCTAAACCAATAGAGCCGCTTATTCTTATTATTGTTTTTGAAGCCTTGCCAATTGTTCAAACAATTTGAATAAGGCTCGTGAATTTTGAGGAACCACCCAATCGAAACCGATTTCCTTCCAATTCGGATCGTCCGGATTGATGCCGACCCCTTCAATGAAGTAGCGACTACAAATAAAGTAATCCTTTTGATAAGGAAGGAGATACCCTCCGTTTAATTCAAGGAACTCTTTCGCTTCTTCGTAATCACCAAACCAATGATTAAGCTGTCCAGCAGACATATGATTTTTGAATGGGCTTTCAGCGAAATTTTTTAATTCCTGCCAAGATTCACAACCATATTCATTGGCAATGACTCGCAAGGCATCCTTGAGCTTCCACGTTTCTTGTGGAAACTCTGAATGAGTTTCGAGTCGCTTAGCCGCTTGAGCAGCAATCGCTGAATCCTTAGAGCGGCTGGCTTTCAATAAGAGAGAAGCTTTTGTCTTCAACTCTTCGATAATAGTATTTTGATGGATATTTTTCATATCAACCTCTTTGCTTTCTACTGCTCTTAACCCACGCATTCGAGCACAACAAAAAAGTTAATGATTATAAAGATAGACTTTATCGTCAAATCTAGGGTGAGGTCCTCTTTTGTGGATACAGGCATCCCTAAACACCTATACTTATTATGTAGGGACTCGTCTCCTATCTGTCAAGGTCGAGAGAACACCAAGATATGATTCATCACTTCTAACTTAAATTTAACTGTCGTATAGGTTAGGAACAGTTCCCCACCATTCCCACCAACCTTAGGGGAGACTCTGTACCCCCTTGAATTCTCAGTGGAAGAGCAAGAAGATAAGCGCCTTTCACGGGAAGTAAAGAAGCCTGTGCAATGTTTTCGATGAGGACTTTGCCAGCCCCTAATATTAATTGATGAACAGGATAGCCATCTTCGGGACGATCGGGGGAAAGGGTATCAATGCCAAGACCACTGATGTTCCTCTCTAATAGACGCTCAGCAACATCATCTGAAACACTTGGAAATTTAAGGTCATTTCGATACTTTTCCGGATCCTCCCAAAACTGATCCCATCCCGTATAAACCAGAACAAAACTCCCCTCCTGAATTTTTCCATACTTTTCTTCAAATGCATGGAAGTCTTCTAAAGAAAGACTATAAGATTCATGCGCCTTATGAGAGATATCAATCACCACACAGGGAGCAAACAATTCATTAATATCCAAGTCATCAATGGTTTTACCTCCTTCAAAGAAGTGAGCAGGGGCATCCATATGGGTCCCAATTCCTTCATTCATCTCAATCTTATGGGTACGACAGAAATTGAGTCGATAGTCTTTTTCACGGCAATGGTGAAAACCACATTCACCCTCCCAAGTTGGAATAGAAGAAGAAAGTCTATGGCTCAGATCAATAAGCTGAAAAGGCTTTGGCATGAGTGCGGATCTCCTCATTTAAGGCAACAAAACGATCTAATAAGCAAATCATCATTTTATTGATTGTGACATAATCCTGTTTTCGCAGTGTTGCTGCATCTTGGGTAAAGCGGCCTGGTGCAAGGTCATTGGGACACGCTCGGATCATATCTTCAATTCCGTCTGGAGTAATTTCAAGATGACATTGGAATCCATAAGCCTTTGATCCATATCGCAGTATTTGACGAGGGCATCCTTCACTTCTAGCTAATATGACAGAATCTTTCGTCTCACCCGGCATATCATTATGCCAATGAATGACTGGAAATTGAACTGGCAATCCTTGGAGGAGAGGATCACAAAGTCCTTCTTCCGTCAGGGTAATGGGATAAACACCAATTTCTTTTTCTGGACTACGCTCCGTTTTTGCACCCAATGCTTCACCAATCAATTGAGCCCCCAAACAAAACCCTAAAATAAGCTTGTCATCTTGAATGGCTTTCTGAATCAGTTGGATTTCATCTTTGAGATAAGGGTCCTTTTCTAATTCCAGGGGACTTTGAGGCCCACCCATGAAGATCAGGCAATCAAAGTTTTGCTGAGCAAAAGGAGGCTCTCCTCGGTAAGGTCTGCAGATGGTAAAGGAATGACTATTCTCATGTGCCCAGGTTTCAATCACACCCGGTGTTTCAAAATCGGCATGTGTCAAACATAAGATGTCCATGATTTCCTCATTTTACAGGTAAGTTACAATTTATCATCTTGAGAAGCAATCAAAGAATTGAGGGTGTCGTGAACAAGTGATATGAACGTTTAATATTGTTTATGAATTCACCTTCTCTATCAATCCTAGTATTTCTTTACGCAACCATACTGTTTTGGATTTTGAGAAGGAGGGTTTTCTTATTACCGGAATAACCTGTTCCAACATATTTCTTATTTTTTCTGAGTTAGTAAATAAATAACTATTCCCTTCTTTAATACTAATTAAATTAAGAAGCCAATTTCTTTTTGGAAAAATACGATCCATCTCTTTATGAACATTATATTTTTTCATAAGACTTTTAGGATCATGTATTTCTAATTGGCTAAACAAAAAATCCAAATGAGATTTAGAAATTATTTTTGTATCGTTTTGTATGCAATTAGGTAAATTCTGAAATATATGATTCTCAACTTCTCTGTAATACTCTTTAGCCCAATTTTCAGGAAGTGTAACGTAGTTAAGGATTTCTTTTGCTGCTGTTTTATCTCGTAAGGAAGTAACTTGAGCGTTAAAATTTAGAGAGTTGGAGATAATCGCTGTATAAAGAAGATTAGCTGCTAAAGAAGAAATTTTCTTATGAAAATTATAAGTCTTAAATTCTTCCCATATAAGAGTGGCACACGCCCCTATTGGTTCAATCTTTGCTTGGACTCCTATGCGTCTCGCCCAAAATTCTTCATATCCAAAGTGATGATCATAGACTGCGCATACCTTGTCTATTTTTACAAACGAATCGACATAATCAGGATTAGAAATATCTACAAGAATAAAATTACATTCTGATAGTTTTGAGAGAACTGTTCGATTTACATACTCAGTCACACTATCAATAAATCTACTTGGAATTGATGCATTAAATGGTCCTGTTAGGTGTATATCCGCTTTTTTTCCTTGAAGATGCATTAATTCTCTAAGCGCAATACTAGAAGCTAAAACATCCACGTCTGTGTATTTGTAACCTGCTGCTATAATAAAATTCATTTTTTCACAAACGCATAAGTGAGTTGTTCTAAAGCCTTCCACGGTAGCAATGCGCATGTTTTCCGAGACGGAAAGCGGCTAAGAGAACTAAAAATTTTAAGCTCACCTAGCTCATTCTCTTCAGTTTGATCATCAGAAGAAGAATTCTCCACAAGAGAGTAAAAACTAGAAATTAACTTCCCAGTCTGAGTTAAATTCTTATTTTTTAATTTTTTTGTCATCAAAGATGCAGAAGTTTTTGTAACAGCACAGCTTTCACCATAAAAGCTAATTTGCTTAATGGTGGGCACAGTTGTTGTTGAAAAGGTTATAAAAAGTTTAACCGTATCACCACAATGTGGATTGTGACATTCGGCCATATTGCAGTTGTTCCCTTGAATAATGCCATAATTCAAAGGCTTTTTATTAAAAGCAAGAATGGTTTCTTGATAAAGTTTTGAAGTATCAGTTACGTTCATTTGAACATCTCCACTATTCGTTTTAATGCATAAATTGTCTTTTCTATATCTTCTAAATTGTTATAAATACCAAGAGAGATTCTAAGGGTAGATGAAACCCCGTAATGTTTCATGAGGGGAGATGCGCAATGGTGCCCAACTCTTGCAGCAATTCCATAATCATCAAGTAGAGTCCCTAGATCATGGGCATGAATATTCTTGGCTAAAATAGAGCAAACCCCGATCCTCTTTTGAGGAGCACCAAGAATGCTTATTTCAGGGATATTATGTAATTCCTTGCAGAAGTGTTCGAAAAGCTCTTCTTCATAATTACATATACTTTCAAATCCTAAAGCTTGAATAAACTCAATAGCAGCACCAAAAGCAATAAAACTAGCTATTGGAGGTGTACCTGCTTCAAACTTATGAGGTAATTCATAACCAGCACCATTCAATCGGAGTCTATCAGCCATCCCTCCCCCATAAATAACTGGAGGCATATTCTCTAATAAGGAACGTTTTCCATATAAAATTCCAATACCTGTTGCTCCATATACCTTATGCGCGGATAAACAAAGAAAATCACAATTAAGTTGCTGCACATCAATAGATACATGAGCTGCAGCTTGAGCAGCATCAACTAATACTTTTGCACCATGTAAATGCCCCAGAGAGATGATTTTCTCTAAAGGAACTAAAGTTCCAATAACATTAGATGCACCTGTAATAGCAATAAGCTTAACTTTGCTATCTAAAAGGTTTTGAAAACTTTCTAAATCTACATCACCTTGAGGTGTAACAGGAATATAATTAACCTGAGCACTCTTACGCTCAGCAAGTTTTTCCCAAGGAAGAATATTTGAGTGATGTTCTAAAATAGAGATAAGGATTTTATCCCCTTGCTTTATATTTTCTTCACCCCAAGAAAGTGCAACTAGATTTATCGCTTCAGTTGAGCCTCTTGTAATAATAATTTCTTCTGGAGAAATCGCGTTGATAAATTTCTGAACTAAACACCGTGATTTTTCATATTCCAAATTTGCTTTTTCTGCCATTTTATAGGCACTTCTATGCACGTTTGCTGGATATTCTTGATAATACTCAAGAAGTTTCTCAATGACAGGCGTTGGCTTCAAAGTCGTTGCTGCATTGTCAAGATAAACCGTTCCATCTTTTAAAGCAGGAAATAAGCATCTAATTTTAGAATGATTTTTATGTAACATGGTCATCATTTTCCAATTACAATTGGAGTTTCTTGTGTTCTTCTATTTACAAATCGCCCAATAATTCTAGCTTGTGGTCCAACAATTTTTAAAACTTGCTTTAAATCCTTTTCTTCAATGGATAGCAAAAGTCCACCATTAGATTGAGGATCAAATAAGGGTAAGAGTTTATCAAGATTTTCACCTTCCTTAACTTCTCTAATCTTAATTTTATCTTTATAATTGTGGTAATTTCTCATAACTCCACTATTTGGCGATGTGACAGCTCCCACTAGATTTTCTAATTGAGGGAAGAAATCGATTCTGTGGTAAAATAGCTCAAGTGATAGCTTTGCTTCCTGACAAAGTTCTAAAGCATGTCCAATCAGCCCAAATCCTGTTAAATCTGTCATACTATGAATACTTGAGAGAAATCCAAGATCAAAACCTTCCGTATTTACCTTCATAAGATGGGGTAGCATAAAATTATATAACTCATCTGTTAATAATCCTAACTTCAATGCATTTGAATAGATTCCAACTCCAAGAGGCTTTGTCAGAATTAAAAGATCCCCTTCCCGAGCTCCAATATTCTTTTTCAAGTTAGTTTTCTTAACAGTTCCTAGAATGGTAAACCCATAGAATGGTTGAGGATTTTCTATTGTATGACCACCTACAATACTGCAATTGGAACTATTTAAAGTATCGGTTCCTCCTCGAAGAATTTGCTCTAGATCTTTGGCAGTTATTTGATCTCGTGGATATCCAAGGATGGCATTTGCTATAATTGGTTTACCACCCATCGCATATATATCACTTAGAGCATTTGCTGCTGAAACAACTCCATAGACGTAAGGATCATCAACTACTGGAGTAAAAAAATCCGTTGTCATAAGGAGATATTCCTCCTCATTTAAATCATAAACAGCGCAATCATCACTATTTTTAAAATCAACAATAACAGCAGGATTTATGAAATCTTGTTTTAGAGAACATAAAATTTCTGAAAGTGTGTCTTCTTGCTGTTTACATCCGCATCCACCGGCTTGCGATAAGTTAGTTAAAGTAACTGTATTCATAGTTCACCTATTTTTTTGAGTTTAAAAAAAAGCGCATGAGAGTAGCTGCCGTACGATCTTCACTTATGCTGCCATTAAAACAGAGATTTAGGACTTCTTCAGGAAGCAACCATAATGATAAAGTTCTTTCACCTTCTGGAGATGTATGGGAGTAATCATTAGATGTATCTGTAAGTTCAGTAAAATAGTAATATAAATCCCAATCAACGGTAGCCCCACACTTTGAGGTAGCAAAATGCTTTACGTCCTCTTTTTTTAGTGTAAGCCCACATTCTTCTTTTAGTTCTAAAACCGCAGAATCTATCCCCTTTTCTGGCAAAAAATCTTTGCCAAATTTTTTTAAATAATCTGCATACTCTTCTGTATTTTCAAAGCATTTACCACCAGGTAACCTGAAATCCCATCCACTTATTTCGGTTCTCCATTCTGCCGTAATTAGAAATTTGCCATTTTGCTCTGCAAGAACACGAACTCCAGGACTTCTCCTAGCATATTGGAAAGTTTTCCTCTCACCACCAAAAAATTCAACATCATGAGTCATAATATCAAAAAGACGGGCACGGTATTCAATCCTATGATTATTAAGGTCTCTGATTCTGCCCCATCCAGATTTAATAACTTTCAAAGCATTAATAAAGGTTACAAGGTCAAATTTAGAAGATCGGTTTTCAAAATCTCCATAGTTATGAACGACGACATGGGCGAAATTTTTAGCATCCTTATAAGGATCTTCTACTCTGATTTTAAATTCTCCTAGGGCAAAATCTGGCGATCTCAAAGCAAGGCGATGTTGACGTATTTCATCCGGAGCGTACACGCTTATAATGAGATGGTTAAAATTTGCAAACCCTGTTTCAGAGTAAAAGAATGAATTATTTGCTGAATAAATTGGAAAACCATTCGAGGCATTTTCAAATCCGTAATATTCTTTACGGTCATTTTCAAATCCTCTAGTCCAAGCAAAAGAAATCTCTCCATTTTTAAGCTTTTCCTCAAATTGTTCTTTTGTAATATGAGTATTTTCATCATCATCTTCATTTAATCTTAAGGGTCTTGTAATAAATCTTATTGGAATTGAAACTCCTCTACATTTTTCTCGTATTTCATTAAGCAAAGTTGTTTTCCCTGCTCCACTCGATCCTATAAGGATAATCCCTTCTATATCTTTTAATTCATTGAAATTCTTATGATTAATCTCTAAAGATTTGAGATTTTTTGTTAGAGATGCTAATGCTTCAATATCAAGATCATCATTGGCCCAACAAAAGCAAATATAGAACATTTTAGCAAAAAAAATAGAAATAGATTTTATTTTTAATAAATTCATTTTATTCTCCTTTAAAGTATACTTCTTGTGAATTGGTAATTGTATTTTTTAAGTCCCTAGCAGGGATTGCGCCGAATTTTAAATTTAAGCCTTTAGCTTTTTTGTCATCCACATCATAAATATCCTGAAACTGAATATCGTTGATCTTTTGAATCGCACCTAGATGTGCTGTTGTTGCATTTGTTCTAATTAAACGAATCTTCATTCTTTCTTCCTTTGTATAAATACATACTTTTGTCTTTTAAATCGGGCTAACCGATAAAAGCATTGTCTTTTGCATAAATACATAATCGTATCGAATGGTCAATAGATAATTTTGCATTTATACATAATTTTATAAAAAGAAATTTTAGAAGTTACGAGAACGAGGGAAAGATCTCTCAACATACCACTTTATAAAAAACTACATATCTTTAATGATTAGAACACAAATGAACAAGTCTATAGCTATTCAAAAATAACTTTTGGTAAGAAGGATCATAATGTTGGGGATTTTACATTTTATAGATTGTAGATTATAGATTATAGATTATATGTTTAGGAGAAGGCTCTATGCTTGAAATAATTAATAAATCAATATCTTCTGATGGAAGCATCAAATATGCATTCAAAAACCAAGAAGGAAATTTATTTGAATCAATATATTTTCGCCTTCCACCAAATAATGGGATAGCTTTTGAAGAATATCGTATTTGTGTTTCGTCTCAAGCAGGATGTGCTATGGGATGCAAGTTCTGCGCTACTGGACATGGTGGCTTTTTTGCTAATCTTACTCCAGAAGAAATACTCGAACAAGTTGATCTAATTGTAAAAGATATCGTGAAAAACGAGATAGAAAAAGATGACGCAGCCTTTAACATTGCATTGATGGGAATGGGTGAACCTTTAAAGAATTATAATAATATATGCACATTTCTTGGTGTCGTTCAAGAAAAGTTCCCTTACCTTAATAGAATGAGTCTTTCAACGGTTGGGATATCTAACCGTATATATGAATTAGCAAACTTATCTTTAGATATAAGACTTAAGCTTTATCTCTCTGTTCACTCCCCATACAATGCAGAAAGAACAAAGATTATGCCAATAACACAAAAATATTCCATTGAATCAGCCATAGAAGCATGCAAAGAATATGCTAAAAAAACAAATGGATATGTAAAGGCCACATATCTTTTACTTAAAGGAATTAATGATACACAGCAGCATGCTATAGATTTCGCAAATTTACTTGATCCACGCTACTTTGAAGCTCAAATACAACTATACAATCCTACAATTGGACTTCCTTATCAAAGAGTATCAGATGAATTTGCTTATGAGTTTAAGAATATCGTAGCTAAAAAAGGATTAGATACAATTCTACAAATAAGTAGAGGACGAGATGTTGAGGGGGGTTGTGGACAACTTATAAAAAAGAATAGGAAAAATATAAAATTAAATACGGATTCACAGTAATAGGGTTATAAAATAATCCGCTAAATCAACCAGATAAAAAATAATAATGAATAAAATTATCTTATAAAAATTTAAAGGATTTTTTATGGATTTCAACAAATTTCAAAAAATTTTATTTAACAATGTCGGTTTGTATTATTTGTCAATTTTTTCTTTCATATTTATCTTATGTTTAGTTTATTTTTTTTATAAAAATCCTAAAAATAAAAAGCACATATTTTGGCTAGGTAGTTTATTTTTAATAACTCTCATTTTTATAAGTTACTTATATTTCTCTTGTTACCTAGACAAAAAAAATATACTATCTCCCATAAATGAAAAACTATCCTCTTCCGCTTCAATCATTCTAAGTAACGCCTTTGATCCGAAACTTTCGAATGATAAACCTGATATAAAACTATGCGAAGGTAATATTTCAAAAAGGTGTAAAGAAGGAAAACTTCTATTTTATTTAGCTGAAAAACAAAGAAATAAAAATTTTTTCGAACAAGCAAGCATAAATTATCAAAAAGCTCTTGATATTTTTAAACAAGAAAAAGAAAAAACAGGGGAAGCTTATTCATTATGCGGCATTGGTACGAGCAAGCGTCTTCTTGGTCACCTCCTTGAAGCTATGCGAAATTATAGCTTAGCTCTTAACTATTTCGAAGAATTAGATGATAAAGAAGGAATTGCTCGAACATTATCAGATTTAGGCCAAACTGAATATTATTTGGGACATTTTGAAAAATGTAAGGAACTTTACGAAAAGGCTTATTCACATTTTCAAAAAATTAATAATTTCGACGGGCAAGCGCAAGTATTATTAAAGAAAGGAGATTTAGAAAGATATAGTGACTTTAAGAAAGCTGCTGAATCATATCTTTCGGCAATTTTTTTATTTAAAAAGCTAGATGATAAGAAAGGGGAAGCTACAGCTTTAAATGGGCTCGCTTATATAAAAAAATTAACTGGCAATAATGAGGAAGCTCGCGAGGATTATGAGAAAGCCCTCACAATTTTCAAAAAGGAAGGATCCCGAGTTCAAGAAGGAGCCGTACTAAAAGGAATTGGTAACTTAGAAGCTAAATTAGGTCATTATGAACAAGCTCTAACAGCTTTTAATCAAGCACATTTTCTGTTTAAGGAAACAAAAGACATACGTGGCGAGGCTAAAATTCTAAAAGCAAAGGGCAAATTAGAGATGAAGTTAGGTAATTACGAAGAATCTCAAATATATTTTGAACAAGCCCTTCAATTATTTAAAAAAATAAATGATATTAATGGAATAGCTGACTCTCTGTATTATTTTGGTCGCTTAAATTTTTTACTATCAAATTATAATGAAGCCGAAGCAAATTTTGAAAAGGCATTTTTATATTTTACCGATATCCATAATCCACTTGGAGAATTTAAGGTTTTTATTGATTATGGAAATTTAATGACAGCTGTAGGGAGATATAATCAGGCTCGAGATCTTTATAGAAATGCTATTTTAAAATTAAAATCAATGAGTAAAGAAAATGGTTCTTCTAATAAACTTGAAGCTGTTGTTTATCTTGGCTTAGGAAAATTAGAGACATATGTCAATAATTACGAAGAATCTCTTGATTATTTTAAAAAAGCTTTCTCCATTTCTGAAAAATGCAAGGACTCCGAAATTAAAGCAGTTTCTTTATTAGGATTAGGAGGCATTAATCGCATACATGGAAATTATAATGAAGCTCGAACATATTATAAAAATTCTTTATCCATTTCAAATAATATTAATAACGTATATTATAAAGCCAAGGCATTATTAGGACTTGCAAAACTCGAGAAAGAATTATGTTCCTACGAAAAAAGTAAAGAGTTATCTGATCAAGCTTATGTTCTTTTTTGCAAAATTAAAAATAAAGAATATCAAAGTAAGACTTTGTCATTCATGGGTGATATTAACAGACTTCTAGGCAACTCTCGTAAAGCTCGTAGTAACTACGAGCAAGGACTTATTCTTGCGAAGAACATCGGAAATAAATGGTGTATGGCTTACGCGATAGAAGGATTAGGACACATCAATTCACGTGAAGGGCTTACCTGGGAAGCCATTTTACTTTTTGAATCTGCCATAAGTTTATATAAAGACCTGAGTGAACGGTCAGGACAATCAAATTCTCTTTTGGCATTAGCTGAAGTCAATCGCAGAATTGGTAACTTCACAAAAGCAAGAACACTACTTACCGAGGCCCTTACTCTATCAAAACAAATTAAATATGCGAGTGGAATATCAGAATTAATCTTAGAACAAGCTGATCTAGAAAGAAACTTAAATAATTATGATGAAGCAATAAATATTTATATGACATCTATTAAATCTTTCAAAAAACTCGGAAACAAGCGGAACGAGGCAAGAGCGTTAAGAGATTTAGGAGAAATAGAAGGCTCATTAGGAGAGTACGAAAAATCCAGAGATTCCTTAGAACAAGCATTCCTTCTATCAAAGGAAATTGGAGAAAAACAAGTAGAAGCCCAAACTTTATTTAGTTTATGTAAGCTGGATGTAACTCTAGGGAATTATGGAAGAGCGCGTACAACCTGCGATCAAGCATTGCTTCTTTTTACAACCATTAATCATAAATGGGGAGAAATTGAAGTCAGCAGGACCTTAGGTCTTATTGAAGAAGAAAGCAACCACTATAATAATGCTCAAAAATCTTATGAGCGAAGTTTGGAACTTTGCAAAAAAGTTGGACACAAAGTGGGAGAGGCTAAAGCTCTTGTTAGTTTAGGAAGCATATCATTTTATCAAGATAACTTCGATGAGTGCCGAAATTATTATAATCAAGCTTTAACAATTTTTAGGCAAACAAATGATCGAAAAGGAGAAGCGGATTCATTACGAAGATTAGGACGTTTGGAGTATTTACTTTCTGATTTTCAAAAAGCCGAAGAGCTTTATGACAACTCTAATAGAATTTATACAAGCATCGGAGACATACAAGGTAAAGTCAAAGTTTTAAGAGAAGAAGCTACACTCCGCCAGGAAATGGAACATTACGATCAGGCTGAAATGCTTTATAATTCAGCCCTATCACTTTCAAAGAAAATCAATAATAGCATAGAGATCGCTAAGACGAAATTAGACTTTGGCCTTTTAAAAGTAAGAGAAGGAAAAAATTATGAAGCTCAGTTATATTTTCAAGAAGCATTACAACTGTTCAAGCAACAAGATGATACATTGCTTGAAGGAATTGTATGGCAAAAGTTAGGCATTCTAGAGGCAAATTCAGCTCATTATGAACAAGCTATGATTTTTTTAAATCGTGCTTTAGATCTTTTTAAATTTAGAGAAAATCTAATTCACGAAGGGGATACATTAAGAGAACTTGGCCATTTATTTACTAAGAAAAGAAATTTTAAAGAAGCCCATATTGCCTACCAACAAGCGCTTTCTATTTTTAATCAATTAAATAATAAAAGAGGAGAAGGAAGGACGCTCTTAGGATTAGGTGAGTTAGAATTTCTAGAAAATCATTCAGAAAAAGCCATACACCATTTTCAAAAAGCTAATAAGCTCTTAACTGAACTAAAAGATAAAAAAGGAATACAAGAATCTCTTCTAAAACTGAAAGCTTGTAGGTACCAACCTTAATCTATGAAATAGAAGTTGTTTGACTATCTTTGAACATTTGAAGAACTTGAGACTCTTGCAATTTGGAATTATTGAGCATGCCATTCATTCGTAGAGAAGGATTAATGTAAGGGAACGTAAGAATAAACTTTTTCCCTCTTTTCTCTAATCTTTCAACTTTTATGCATCCACTATGAAGTTTAACCAATTCTTTAATAGCTGGATATTCAAGGCCCAAACCGTATATATCATTTTTAAAAAGGTCGCAATCAGACTTCTTATCTATTCGCTCAAAATCATCTTCATCGAGAGTAAAACCATTATCTTCGATAATTATATATAAGGTATTACTTGAATTTTCCTCGCTTAAATGATTGATAATTTTCATACATCCCTTTTTTTGTGTACATTTAATGCTCAGGGATATTAACCCTCCTAAAATCTGCTTTAGCCGAAGTTCATCTGCCCAAAGTCGAGGAAGCTCCTTAATTAAAGAAGTTTTCACTTTAATGTTTTTTATTGCGAGTTTTTGAGATTGCATAGTTATAACTTCATTAATAATTGAATTGACACACACATAATTAAAATTAAGAAAATCAGTTGTAAATACTCTAAGATTCAAAGCACTCTGGAATATCTCTTCAATTAAGTCTCTAAGTCTCTTTTCATCAACTCCTACCTCAATCTCGCCATTGTAATACTTTTTTATGATGGCGCTATACGCGATTATTGTATTAATAAAGACATCCATGTCAGATTTTAATTGATGAGTAAAAGATTCTCGGGTTTTTTGAGATAATTGCGACAGTTTTAAAATTCTTTTATGAAATAGAAAGAACAAAATTAAAATTAAAATTCCAATTCCAACAAACTCCATCAAATGAGGAAAGATGCTATTTTTTAATTCGTTTTGTAAAATAATATTATCAAATCCCATTAACAATATATAAGGATAATTATTAATTTTCTTATAGTAACTATAATTTATTCCTTTATATATTAGAGGATTTTTCAAAATTCCTTCATCATTTAAAAACAAAGAGTTTTCTGAAAAGTAGTCTCTATAAAATGTACTATTTGGATCAAGCTCATTATCAAGTGACTGTAGAATAATTCTATATTGATCATCTAAGAGGACAAAACTTACTCCTCTTTCAAATGAAATTCGATGAATTTTGCTATTTAGTTCAGCAATATTTAGCCCTATAGCAATAATTCCAACGTATTTACCCTCGCTATCTGTTATACCCATTCCAGCCGGAATTTGCCATAATCCTCCAGGAGTTCCAACTGCGGGTTTTGAAAAATGCAATTTCCACGGAACCTTTTTACAAGCCTTAACATAAGAGCGGAATGACATATTTGTGGGATTATCAAGAACTCCATACTGATTATTAAAAGTCATAAAATCGTTATTTGAAATCCAAGATGCATCTATTTTAGATAAAAAATCGGTTGGATAATGATTTTCCGATTTTTTTCCTAATACATTAGCTATCCGAACAGGAGTTGTATTTCCAGAAGATATATGTTTTCCGAAAGAAAGCACAATTTCACTTATTTGAGTTAGAAATTCATCTAAATTTATAGCTATTTCATTCCCAGTGATACGTAACCTTCTATGTTTATCAGTCACTTGAGCTTGATAGGCATCATAAATAAAAAAACCTACGAGTAATGTTGAAGCAAAAAAAAGGGTACATAAAAATGTAAAATAATCTTTATTTATATATAATTTTTTAAATTTCATATAAGTTTCATTTTTTTTAATTTTTGAATTTATTGTTTAAACTCATAATTTAATATATTTTTCTATAATCCACATTGCAAATTGAGCATCAGGCTTATCTTGATTTCCTTTTTGAGCATATAAATAAACTTCATCTACAATTTCTAAAATTTTTTCCTTTGAGAGGTTAATTTTTTTAATTTTTAAAATAGAAGTAACAGTTTCAAATACCTCTAAATAAAGTTCAAGATTCCAAGGAGAACTAGAAAGTTTATTTATTTGTGGATTATCATCCTTATTTTCATAAGAAACTTCACCAATAAGATCATGAACACTACAGTCAAGTGCTTGTGCGATAGCTTGAATAATAGTAATACTTGGATTTTTCGATCGGCCATTAAGAATATTTTGAACTGCGCTCGACTTTAATCCAGCATGTTTTTCAAGGGCATGTGCTGACATTCCTCTTTCAAGAAGTCTATTTTTTATTTGTGAAGCAATTTTTATCATATTTTATGTATTTATACATAAAATAATTCTTTGGCAAGGCTTTGTTAATAACTTTCTGTTTTATATAGATTTTTATTACCATAATCTCACAAAAATTTTACACCGCCTTTTTATAGGAAATATTTTTAATTGCTTGGACTAACAAATCCACTTCTTCGATAGAATTTTGAAATCCAAAACTAATTCGAACAGTTCCATGGGGCAGTGTATTAATAGTTTTATGTATTAATGGTGCACATTGAATTCCTGCTCGGACACAAATAGAATATTTTTTGTCTAAAATATAGGCTACTTCCGATGGAAGCAATGATTTCAAATTGAAAGATAAAAGGGGAATTTTAAAATTTAACTTTTGAGTTCCGTAGATTTTAACATGTTTTATTTGGGAAATATTTTCCAAAAAATATTGCATAAGTTGCATCTCTAAATCATAAATTTTAGCTGTTCCCTCATTTTCTAAAAATTTTAAACTTCCATACAACCCAGCTATTCCAAGATAATTTAAAGTACCCGCTTCAAACTTTAAGGGCATAATTTGAGGGTGTATCTTTGAAAGCGAATTATATCCACTTCCACCCTCACAAAGGGTATCTAATTTTGATGGATCCTTAACATATAGAAAGCCTAATCCAGGAGGGCCCAAGAGAGTCTTATGAGATGTCCCCGCAAGAAAGTCGATATGATCTTGTTCAACATCAATCTTTAAAATTCCAGCAGTTTGCGCACAATCTACAAGAAAAAAAATGCCATGTTTTTGAGAAATCTTTCCAATCTCAGAAATAGGGCTTATAACTCCGATTACATTAGAAGCATGATTACATATTATAAGCTTCGTATTGTCACGAATTAAAGTTTCGATTTGTTCAAGATCAAAAAAACCTTCTGAGTTCGACTCGTAGATACTATAGAAGATTCCAGAACTTCTCATTAATTTTTCTAAAGGCCTTATAACAGAGTTATGTTCAAAATTTGAGAGCACAACATGATCTCCAGCTTTCAAAAGACCTTTTAATACAATATTAAGAGAATGAGTCGCATTTAAAGTAAAGCTAATTTGATTTGGGTTGTTTATATTAAATAAATTTGAAAGTTTACGCCTTACATTCGAGATAAAAAAATCTCCCTCCTCTGTTTTGCTATAACTTCCGCGTAATGGACTTACACCAATCTCTTTCAAATAAATATCCATCTCTTCAATAAGAGCTGATGGTTTTGGCCAACTAGTACTAGCATTGTCTAAATAAATCATATTTATGTAGATTGCTCCTAATCAAATAGATAATGATATTGCTGAATCTTTTTTGAAGCAGTTTTTAATGTACATGTGTCTCTATGGGGAAACAAGGACCAGTCGGCAAGATGTGGTTTTCCTATGTACTTAGAAATCAATGTTCTAAAATAATGCATAGGCACATCTCCTTCATTAACGGAATAAAACATCATTTCACCTAATGAATTTTCAAAATAGAGATATTCCCCAAGGCCTTCATAATATTCTTTAACCTTAAAAAAATTGTCTAGCTTTTCTGGTTTAAACTTTAATTCTAAATCCTTAACTATATCGCCATAAAAAGGAATAGCATGAAGATGTAAATGATGACACATACGATTGTTAGGGTCTGTTGGTAAACACCCTCCAGCACGCCCATGTTCATAAAAGCATACATTCCTGTAAACCTTTGTAATTATTTTAGCGACTTTTTCCTTTAAAATAAATATTTCTTCTAACATATTATAAGGTAAGTCTCCTAAACATCCATAATGTGCTTTTGAACTTATGATAAGATGTCCCTCAACTAAAGGGTAAGGATCAAATATAACAAAAAAATTTTTTGTTGCATAAATTTTCAATTTTTCTTCTAAATTACAAAAAACACATCGTGGGATTTTTTTTATCATACTCTCTCAAAAAATTTATATTTTAGATGCATATCCTCCAAAAATAATATTTTTATATAAAGCTTATAGAGAAAATAAATCAAGAAAATTAGATAACCGTTTAGAAAATTTATAGCTCTGTTGCAAAAATATAGGAATGATATGAATGTAAAGTGGAAGTTTTTTGTGGAGGAATGATGAGAGATTTTAAATGGCGTCATTTTCAAAGAGAGATCATCTTAAGTTGTATAAGGTGGTACTGCTAATATAGAATTAGCTATCGAGATTTGGAAGAAAATGGTGATTGATTCTCCTGAAACATTTGTGACGTTGTCAACTTTATTGTCATTTCCACTAATAGCAGCATTTCCATGAACAGTAATATTTTGACTAGTTTTTGCAGAGAACGAAAATAACGTCAATTGGAAAATAATGCTATATGTGATATAGTTAAACTTAACTTTGTCTAACTAGCAAATCCTTTCGTAAGCTTCTTTAAAAAATTAACGTGTGCTTGAGAAACGCGGAGATTTAGAAACCCTTGAGTTCCCTGGTGGGCGCTACAGGATTCGAACCTGTGACCCGCTGATTAAGAGTCAGCTGCTCTACCAACTGAGCTAAGCGCCCCTATAGTAAAGAACTATCGAGAGTAGAACTCAACCACAAGATGGGGTTCCATTTGAACCGGATAGGGAACTTCAAGAAGAGTAGGAACTCTTACGTAGGTTCCTTTCATGGTTTTTTGATCCACATCCATATATTCAGGAATATCTCTCTCAGCGAGCTGGGTTGCTTCTAAAACCATAGGCAATTCTTTTGATTTTTGACGAACTTCAACAACGTCACCTGGCTTGACAAGATATGAAGGTATGTTGACGCGCTTACCATTCACCATAACATGACCATGGTTGACAAATTGACGTGCTGCAAAGACGGTTGGTACAAATTTCATACGGTATACTACTGCATCTAAACGTGATTCTAAAAGACCAATAAGGTTTTCACCCGTATCCCCACGCTTACGAAGGGCATCTGCATAAAGCCTACGGAACTGACGTTCTGTTATGTTTCCGTAATATCCCTTCAGCTTTTGCTTTGCAGAAAGCTGTAACCCATAGTCCGATGGTTTAGAACGGCGTTGACCATGTTGACCTGGCCCATAAGCGCGTGTATTAATAGGGCTCTTCGGCCGGCCCCACAAGTTAACACCCAAGCGTCGGTCAATTTTATGTTTAGAGTCAATTCGTTTTGTCATGCAAAATGTTCCTTTAGGAAAAATAAGTCATGGGGAGACTATAATCAAACAAAGGGTCTTGTCAAATCGTTTTGTGTTCTTTTTTAACGTTTATGTAAATTATTAGTTTGAAAATCAAATTTGAAGTTTAGCAGACAAGGAAAACAATGACCCAAAGCTCTCAAAACCACCCTTTCCTCCCCATCTTATGGCTCCTTGCAGCAATTGGTATTTTTTCTACTGCACTGACTCTCCCCTCGATGCCGGCCATTACCAAGGCCTTTAACGCTTCGGATAATATGGTTCAGCTTTCTCTCTCCCTTTTATTCCTTGGATCCGCGGTTGGAAACTTACTGTTAGGTCCTATTTCAGATAAGAAAGGGCGGCTCATGGTGGCAAAGGGAGGTCTCATTATTTTTATCGTCGCAAGCATTTGGTGTGCAGAAGCCCAGTCGATTCATAGTTTAATTATTGCGCGCTTTTTCCAAGGAGTTGGGTCAAGCTGTGGCATGCTTGTTGCCCGGGCAGTGGGACGAGATCTTTATGAAGGGGCTGATCTCGCCCATTATTCTTCAACGGTAATGATGGTCATGTCTGTATCGCCAGCCATTGCTCCAACTTTGGGCGGATATATTGAATTTTATGTGGGCTGGAAAATGAATTTCTATTTTCTGATGGCCTTTGGTATTATAACGGCTGCTTTTGTTTGGCTACGACTCCCTGAAACCAAGAGTAAATCACAACCGCATTATCCGCTTATGAAGACATTCATAAATTATGCTTTGCTTTTTAAAGAGAAGGCTTTTTCGTTAGCATGTCTTATTCTTTTTGCTCAAATGGCTTCGATCTTTTCCTATGTTACCCTTTCACCTTACCTTTTTATCAATCTCTATGGGTGGACTCCTCAAGAATATGGTTTTCTTGGGGTTACTGGAGCATTCGGTAATATTGTGGGTTTTGCGATTGCCCGTCGCTTGGCCTACCGCATTAAATTTGGTCAAGGCCTGTTTTTTGGAAGCTTGCTCACTTTTATCTGCACCCTTGCCTATATTATTACAACGATCATTCTTGGTTCTGACGCGAATAGCTTGATCATCTATACGATCTTCTTTTATGTATTTTCAGCTTTAGCCACGGTTAATGCTTCATCAGCTGCCATGAATTTACATCCTGAAAAAGCCGGCGTCGCTGCAGCCATGATTGGAGCTATTCAAATTGGTTCAGGGTTTTTTGGAGGTCTTTTTGCAAGTCTCATCCCCACGTCACCCCTTATGCTAGGCATTGTTATGGGCGTTTTATGTCTGATAAGTTTGTGGGCGGGATATAAATCGTGGCTGGGGCGGTAGGATTCGAACCTACGCATGGCGGTACCAAAAACCGCTGCCTTACCGCTTGGCTACGCCCCAACAGAATCGTCTGTAACATAAAAATAAATGAGAACAATTGCAACTGTTTGTTGTGAAGAAGAATATTTTTTTGAAAATTGACCTTTATCCCTAATAAAGGATATCATCGCGAAAAAATATACGCGGATACGGAGTCCAAAATGTTTAAAAGAGTTTTCTGCCTATGTTTAAGCCTAGTTTTCATGGCTTCATGTGGAGAAAAAGCATCTGATGATGGGAAAAAGCCGATCATTGTGATCACATCTCCAGACAGCCCCCCCTTTGAATTTAAAGATACCGCACGCGGTGACGAAGTGATCGGTTTTGATATGGATGTGGTTCACAAAGTTGGAGAACAACTTGGACGACCCATAAAAGTTATCGAAGCCGACTTTTCTACTTTAATACCTTCTTTGCAGTCAGGACGAGCCGATATGGCGATTGCTTACATCTCACCAACAGAAGAAAGAAGCAAGAGCGTTGACTTTTCTAAGCCTTATTATGTGACCAATGTCAGCCTTCTTGTTTCTGAAAATTCAAACATTACTTCTGAACGTGACCTACAAAATGTCAAGCTGGGTGTTCAACTTGGAACGGCTAATGAGAACATTGCTAAAAATTGGGAAAAAGACACACCTGACCTCACGCTTGTTTCTCTCAATAAAATTGGAGAACTTGTGCAAGAGTTAAAAAATGGTCGTATTCAAGCCATTCTCTTGGAAGAAATCGTCGGACGCAAAATTGCGAAAGCGAACCCAGGCTTAAAAGTTGTCGTCCTTCCTTCTTTAGGGACCCCTCTTTCTATTGCCTTTCCAAAAGGCTCGCCCCTCGTTGCGCCAACTAACGAAGCACTAGATAAAATGAAAGACGAAATTCATCAGATTGAATTGAAGTGGATTAACGAGTGATTATCTTAGATTTTGAGCGTATTTGGCCATCCATTCCCTACATCCTTGATGGTGTTCAGGTAACCTTAGCTTATACAAGCGTATCCTTGTTTCTGGGTTTTTTGTGGGGGGCCGTTCTTGCGCTTTTACAAGTCAGTCATATCAAACTTTTGCGTTGGCTCGCTAGTTTTTATTCCTCCATTTTTCGAGGAACCCCTTTGCTATTGCAGCTCTCCATAATCTACTTCGCAACACCACAGCTCACAGGCTATACTATTTCCATATGGGAAGCTGGTATTTTAACCTTTACACTCAATTCTGGCGCCTACGTTGCAGCACATATTCGTTCAGGAATTAATGGCGTTGACAGAGGACAAATGGATGCCGCCCTTTCTCTGGGCCTACCTTATATCCTCATTATGAAGGATATTGTTCTTCCACAAGCCATCCGCATTATTCTCCCTTCTTTAGTAAATGAGGCCATTGATTTACTTAAGGAATCCGCACTCATTTCCGTGATCGGTGGGGCCGATATCTTAAGACGCGCAAACATTGTTGCCAGCGAAAAATATCTGTTTTTTGAACCCCTGTTGATTGCTGGGTTTTTATATTATATTCTTGTGATGGTTCTGTCGTTTGCAACTCAACTTCTTGAAAAGAAATTAAAAACAGCATGATTGCTCTGGAAAGAATTCACAAAAGCTTTGAAGACCATGAAGTTCTCAAAGGAATTTCAGGAAAAATCCCCCAAGGTGAAGTATTAGCTATCATTGGTCCTTCCGGGTCTGGCAAATCAACTCTTTTACGTTCAATCAATCTTTTGGAAAAACCAACCCGAGGAAAAGTCTTTATTGACGAGATCTGCATCAATGAAGGCAAAGTCAACATTGAAAAAATTCGAACAAAAGTGGGAATGGTTTTTCAACAGTTTAACCTTTTCCCCCACTTAACAACCCTCGAAAATGTCATTTATGCTCCTATTAAAGTCAAGAAAATGCCTCGCAAGGAAGCAGAAGCATTGGGGAAAAAACTACTCGATAAGGTGGGCCTTAAAAATAAAATGAATACTTATCCGGCTCATTTATCAGGAGGGCAAAAACAACGCGCCGCTATTGCCCGTGCCCTTGCTATGGAGCCCGAAGCCATTCTTTTTGATGAGCCTACATCAGCCCTTGATCCTGAAATGGTCAAAGAGGTCTTAAATGTCATGAAAAGCCTGGCTCATACAGGTATGACAATGATCATCGTCACCCATGAAATGGGTTTCGCTAAAGAGGTGGCGGATCGTATATGGTTTTTAGATGAGGGTTTACTTGTGGAAGACTCTCCGAGTACAGTCTTTTTTGAAGCGCCCAAAACGAAAAGAGCAAAAGAATTTTTAGCAAAGGTATTATGAAATGAAATTTGTTAGTTTTTTAATTGTCTTATGTAGTTTTGGATTGGCACAAGCACAAAACCTCGTGATTCCAAACGTTAAAGTTTCAGTAACGGCCAGTTCGGCTGCAGAAGCTCGTGAACAAGCCATTGAAAATGCACATGACCAGGCTTTTCAAAAGTTGATTGAAACAAATTTTCCAGAGACACAGAGGGCCCTCCCTCCTCATGAGACAATCGTTGATATGGTATCAAATTTTTCAATCGACAAAGAAAAGAGTACTTCAACAAATTATACGGCTCTTATGAGCTTTGAGTTTGATCAATCTAAACTTCACGCTTGGCTTCAAAACCAAAATAACCCTCTCTCTTTACAAGCGGCCAACACTGTAGGAGTTAAACCTCTTAAGGCTAAAGCATCTTATCAAAATCTTGCAGAGTGGAATAGAATCAAGAAGACTCTTGAATCTCTACCACAAATTCAAGGGGTTGAATTACAAAGCGTATCATCGAATACTGCTGAACTCCGCTTTCTTTTAAATGGAAATCCAGAAGATCTTAAGACCATACTCGCTCAAAAGGGACTCTCATTTTCTCCTCAAAATGAAGAATGGATAATTAGTTGCATCTATTAAGAGTACAAGGAACCTGAAAAATAATGATCTTATCTATAAACCTTCCGAATATGATCACTCTTGCACGTTTGTTTAGCGTACCTCTGATTGTATCTCTTATCTTATCAGACAGACTAAATCTGGCTTTTATTTGCTTTACTCTAGCTGGAGTCTCAGACGCACTCGATGGACTTTTTGCCCGCCTTTTTAAATGTCGAACCATTTTAGGGGCTTACTTAGATCCAATTGCAGACAAGGCACTCCTTGTAAGCGTCTTTGCCACTCTTGGCTTGACTGGACTTGTCGAACAATGGATCGTCATTTTGATCATCTTTAGAGATGTCTTGATTGTCGGGGGAATTTTTCTTCTTTTCCTATTTAAAGATAGAGTTGAAATGAAGCCTCTCATGGTCAGCAAGATAAATACAGTCGCTCAGCTTAGCTATGCCCTCTTTGTCCTGGGGCAAGCAGAAAAATATATAGGCATTCCAAATATCAATGCATACTTTGGATACATCGTTGCACTTACAACAGTGATTTCTGGTGCAAGTTATGTTACATTAGGCTTAAAGCAATTGAGTAAGGTGGACAGTACGGATCTGTGAAAAAAAATCATCAAACATGGATTTGGCTCGGTGCAGGCGTCTTATTTATAGGATGTTTATACCTTTTTAGTGGTATTCTCATGCCTTTCCTCACCGGACTTCTGGTTGCCTACGCCATGAACCCTGCGGTGAGTCGTTTTGAAAAATGGGGTTTCTCCAGGACGCTTAGCACTACTTTTATGATATTTAGCTTCTTTCTGCTGATCGGTTTACTCCTTTTTATCGCAATTCCTTTTATCCAGGCAGAATTACTTTACCTTGCGTCTCGTATTCCTCAATACGGGGATCGCATACTGACCGCGGTAAAACCTCTTATCGATGAAGTTTCTCACTATATCGAGCCGACAGACATTGAAAAACTTCGCAGCTTGGCAAGCTCTTATCTTGTGGACGTTGTCACTTGGGGTGTGAAGTTTCTAACAAAAGTGTTAACCAGCAGTCTGGCTCTCGCCAATCTCATATCTCTGATCGTTATTACTCCTATTACGGCTTTTTACTTTTTGAGAGATTGGAAGAAAATTATCGAAGCGATCGATAATTGGCTTCCGAGACCCTATGAACCCACGGTGAAAAAACTCTTCATAGAGATTAATTCTACCATCGGAAGCTTTGCAAGAGGGCAAGCCCTTGTCTGCATTTCTCTTGCACTTTACTACTCAGTCATGCTCACCATTATTGGCCTGGATTTTAGCATCGTTGTGGGTCTGGTCATCGGTGTCATGGCTTTTATCCCTTATGTTGGTGCTATTATTGGGCTACTTCTCAGCATGGGAATTGCCTTTGCCCAATACACAGAATGGTCCTCCATCGGTCTCGTCGGTGTCATATTTGTTGTAGGACAAACCATCGAAGCTTACATTTTCGTTCCCTACCTCGTTGGTGATCGAATTGGTCTCCACCCCGTGTGGGTTCTGTTTGCTCTACTCGCAGGTGGTTTCCTTTATGGTTTTGTAGGAATCTTATTTGCCCTTCCCATTGCAGCGGCCATAGGCGTTCTTGTGCGTCACGGTCTTGAATTTTATCTTAAAAGCCCGTATTACCTAGGACAGAGATCATCGTCAAAGAAGCCATCCCGTGAAGCAACTCGTCCTTCCTCTTAACCTACCCTCAGCTCTTGAAGAAAAAGACTTTATTGTTTCGCCTTCCAACGAAGAAGCATTTATTTGGCTAACTCGTTGGCCCGACTGGCCTCAAAGGTGCCTCACTCTTTATGGTGAAAAGGGATGTGGCAAAACCCATCTTTCTTCGATTTGGCAGCACAACGCCAAGGCCCGTTATCTTAGTCATACTGACTTTGACAAAACTCCCACAGAACATCTCATGATTGAAAAGCCATTTTTTATCTTGAGCGATGCTCATCTCATTGAAAATGAAGAAAAATTCTTCCATCTCTACAATCATATCCTCAACACCCAAGGGGGTCTATTGCTTCTTTCAGAGTCCCCGCCGGCTCATTGGAACAAGAAATTACCTGACTTACAATCTCGGCTCAAGGTTATCCCTGCTCTCAAGATCCACGCTCCTGATGAAGGTTTATTATTCCAGGTTATTCAAAAAAGATTTGGGGAGATGCAAATCAAGGTTGATGAAGATGTGATTCGTTTTCTGCTCAAGCAAATCGAACGGTCATTTGAAAGTGTTCATAAGTGGGTTGAAATTTTAAATCAGGAAGCTCTCATTTATAAAAGATCGATTACGATTCCCTTGGTGCGGACGTATCTGGAGAAGGAAGAGGCGGCTGAAAGTGATCAATAACTTGTCCTTCCCACCACGCAAGATCACTCCAGTGATCAATAGGAAATTGAAATCCGATTAGGGTTGCTGGCCTCACACTTTCCATCAACTCTTGTGGAAAGGTCTTTGTAAATTTAAAGGCCGCAAACGCAATTCCAGGATTGTGCCCAATATAGAGAATTCGCTCCCATTTATCGGCTACATGTTGGAGGTTGTTAAGAATCTTATCTTCAGGACTATTATAAAAGTTCTCAGAAATCTCTATGTCCTCAGTACCAACAACAGCACGCAAGGGTTCAAGAGTTTCTTCAGCGCGGATGGCTCCCGAACACATGACAAAATCAAACATAATTTTTTCCTGTGCTAAATAATCAGCAACAGCGTGAGCTTCTTCTTCACCTTGCTCTGTTAAGGGGCGGTAATAATCCGCTATACTCTCAGGGCGAGGTTCCGCATGGGCATGTCTAAGAAGGTAGAGTGTTTTCATAAAACAAGTGTATCAAAAATAGGGGATTTCTGAAAGACTCTAAGAAGAGTTATTTATGGGTTCACTCTGTTTAAGAAAAGAAAGTAAACTTCAATAGATGCTCGGTCTCCCTCTCTCGACGTCATTCCCAGGAAAGCGGAAATCCAGGAAAAAGCTGAAAGATGGATCTCCGCATTCGCGGAGATGACAAAAGGAGGAGGAGATGACACGTTGGGAGACAAGAGGAAGATCAACTTTCTTATATAGTTGATGACAATTTTGCTAGTTTCTGTGTCATTGCAAAGCACTAATCCAAGAGAGAAAATGACTCCTTTCTCAATTAGACACAACTGAAGGTCTGTGATACTGATGAAAAATGATGATTATAGACTCACGCCTTCTTGAAAGCTCTTCTCTGGTCACAAACTTGACACTCTGTCAGGTGCGCTTAAGTCATAATGCCGCTTTTCCTTGGATTATCCTAATCCCTCAAATTGAAGGTATTCGTGAACTCATTGACTTAAGTTATACCCAGCAACACCAACTCATGGATGAAATTTCTGTTGCTAGCCAAATCATGAAAGACCTTTTCAGCCCTACAAAGCTTAATGTGGCGAGTCTAGGCAATGTTGTTCCTCAACTTCATGTGCATATCATTGCCCGCTATGAGACAGATAAAGCATGGCCTGGTCCTGTTTGGAATAGTGGCATCCACTTTGACTATAAGGATCATGACAAAAATGGCAGACTATCCCAATTAAAAACATCTTTCAAAGAAAGCGTATTCTCTCTCATTGATATCCAATCTAGTATATAAAATTTACCATATTTGATAATATATTATTTTTTTGATTCATTTGTTCTTTACATTTTAATGTAAGCCTGGCAAGCTCCCTACAAAGGGAGACTTTCATGAAGTCAAAAAACAAGAAATGTAACAAAACCGCTGGATTTAGCCTTATTGAACTGGCTATTGTTCTGATTGTCATAGGCTTGCTGATTGGCGGTGTTTTAAAGGGACGAGAACTGATTGAAAGTGCTCGTCTGAAGCGTATGATCTCTCAATTGAGCGAATATCAAATGGCTACGAGTACTTTCCTTGATAAGTTTGACTCACTGCCAGGCGATTATAAAAAAGCGTCTTTAATGATCAATACATCCCTTCGCGATGGCAATGGGAACGGCATCATTGATGGTGGCGGCTTGTCTTCAAATGGTGAAGCTCTAACGTTTTGGTCTCATCTTGCGGCCGCTGGACTCATCGGAAACCCAGGGAAAGACGAAGACAAGAATATTGGCGAGTTTGGTAAAGGAGCTCCTGAAACATGTCTTGGTGGTGGATTCACTATTGAATACACCCCCCGGGGACTATCTGGGCATTGGTTTATAGTCGGCAAAAAGAATGGGGATCACGGAGATGGTGGATTGTTGACACCGCAACAAGCTATGAGCATCGATAAAAAGCTGGACAATGGGTATCCCAACTCGGGAAAAGTCAGGGCGTTTGATGGGTCGGATCAACCTGCTTATTCCTGTGTCAAAGCCGATGGAACTTATAATATTGAAAGGAGGGAACCTGCTTGTGTCCTTTTTGTCCAACTTTAAAAAATCTCATCAAGATGGATTTTCTTTGCTCGAACTGTCCATTGTTCTTGTTATCTTGGGAATGATTGGCGGCATCAGCTTCGCTTTTGTTCGCACACAAATGAGCCGAGCCGCTCTGCATAAAACGCGACTGCATCAAGACTATGTCATGAATTCCATTGCCTCATTTGTTGAAAAAAATGGTCGCTTTCCATGTCCTACTGGGGAACTCAATAATGGTGTCTCTCAAATATCCTGCCGAGGACCGAAAGCGAAAGGAACTGTTCCTTATAAAACATTAGGCATTAGCGAAATCTATGCAAAAGATGGAGACAAGCAACCTATCACCTACGTGGTGGAGCCTCAACTCACCCAGCAGCTTACTAACTTAAAAGAAGAACCGGGTGGATTCATTAAGGTCTTAAGTGAAGATGGAAGTTCTGTAATTTCAACTCAACCTCATGAAAAAAATCCAAATTATGTTGCTATTGTTTTGATAAGTCATGAAAAAACAAAATCCCAAGACAACTCTAAAGGATTCACCTTTCAAGAAAATCATCACTCTGCAACTCATTTAAAGTGGGAAAGTCGGGATGTTTTTCTCAAAAGGTATTTTCGATCTGCCCTGGAGTAGGATTTTCAGTGAGTAGGCCATGAAGATAAAATCTAAGTCTCTTGCTCTTTTATTATACCCATAAACCAATAGCTTTACTTGCCTTCTGTCTATTTGCCAAACTTTTCTCCGGAGACTACTGCGCTATCGCAAGAATGACACTGTTTTAAAGTAAAAACAAATTAATGATGTCATTCTTGAGAAAAAAGTAGTTTGCATTTCAAGGAAAACATTATCTTTTCTTGCCAGATAATCTCTTGAATAGAGAGATAAGAAAGAGTCAACTGCAATCTACCTTTTAAATACAGAAGTCCTGTGATATTCTTTTGTTATGCCTATAGAAAGTACACTTACTGAAATTGCGATTGTTGTCACGGCTGCTTTGGCGTGTGGTATTGTTTTGGAAAAATTCAAACAACCCTCCATCGTCGGCTATATCTTTGCAGGTGTTATTTTAGGGCCTTCCCTCTTTGGGCTTATTGAAAACCGTGAAACCGTCGGGGTTTTGGCGGAACTAGGTGTGTTAATGCTTCTTTTTGTCATTGGCATGGAGCTCAGTGTACGTCCCTTTATCAAAATCTGGCATATCTCCGTTGGCTGTATTGCTATGCAAATTTTGGGTGGACTCGCCATCGCCTTTCCCCTTGCCCATCTCTATCAGTGGCCCCTTAATTTAACCCTCTTGCTCGCCTTTGTTTTTGCGCTGAGCAGTACAGCAGTTGCTGTTAAGATGTTGGATACAATTGGCGAAATGAATACAACAACCGGCAGACTCACCATCGGTGTTTTGATAGCTCAGGACTTGGCTATCGTCCCTATGATTCTTGTGATTCGTGGACTTCAACCAGGTGAAGAAGTTAGCTTTTCAATTGTCCTTATCAAAATTATCGTTGCTGTTGGTCTCTTGGCAGCACTTGTATGGTATTTGGGTCGAAAAGAAAAACTACGATTACCATACTTAACCATGGTCGTGGGACATACAGACCTGACGCCCCTTGTGGGCATGGCTTTTTGCTTTGGAGCCGCTGCCGTTGCTGGTCTTCTTGGTTTATCCGCTGCCTATGGCGCATTCTTGGCCGGTCTTGTTATGGGAAACAGCCATGAGCGCCAAACCATCATGGACCGGATGACACCGATTTATAGTGTCCTGATTATGGTATTCTTCCTCTCAATTGGACTTTTGCTAGATCTTAACTTTGTCTGGGAAAACCTCTCGAAGGTCCTCATGATTTTGCTCTTCATCACCTTAGGTAAAACTGCCCTAAACATTAGCATTCTCCATTTCCTAAGACAACCCTGGACCATGTCCTTCCTATCGGGCGTTGTTTTGGCTCAATTGGGAGAGTTCTCATTCCTTCTTGCAACCGTTGGTGAAGAAGTGGGTATTGTGACCGATTATGGAACCAATCTTATTGTATCCTTAACTGTGCTTTCTTTGATTCTGAGTCCTCTATGGTTGACTACAGCTAAACGCATTCACGATTTAGCCCCCAAGCGGGCTGTCACCCTTTCAAAGCTTTTAAATATTCTTTACGGTCGCCAATTTTCCTGGTTCACCAAATCCTATGATCATTTAAAAAAATGGCTGAAAAGTCGTGCCTAGCTTTGATCTTGAAAATCAACTTCAAGGTTTGGTAGGAGGCGTTGACGAAGTCGGTCGCGGCCCTTGGGCAGGTCCTGTGGTTGCAGCCGTGGCCGTATTTCACCAACCTGAAAATCTCTCTCCATTTTTAAAAGAAAACATCCAAGATTCTAAACGCCTCTCAAAGGAAAAAAGAATCGAGATTGCAGAAGCTCTTAAAGAAGTACCTCACTTTTCTTATAGTATTGGCATGGCCAGTGTGGACGAGATTGATCAACTCAATATCCTTCAAGCCACCTTTTTGGCCATGAAGCGGGCAACTCAAGAATTACCCGCTTCCCCCGATCATCTACTTATTGATGGAAAGATGATGCCATCATTACCGAACCTTCGAGTTCACCCTGTTATCAAAGGAGATAGTCTCAGTTACTCCATCGCTGCCGCCTCTATTCTTGCTAAAGTTACGCGTGACACGCTCATGGAAATCTTGGCTCAGGAATATCCTCATTATGGGTGGGAAAGAAATGCGGGTTATGGAACAGCTGAACATCAAAAGGCTCTTGCGCTTCAAGGTGTCACTATTCACCACCGGAAAAGCTTTGCACCCATTAAGGCCCTTTTAAACCTGCACGAATAATCTTTTTCATAACCGTTGGAAGAGCATACTGATGCAAATCTTGGGGATGGACCCATACTCCCTCACCTTCTTCTTTTAGACTTTTGTGTGAAATATGCACTTCAAAATGAAAGTGGGTAAACGTATGACGCACAACCGGTCCGTGACTCTCTATTTTATTTTCATCCCAAGGCGTTGTGGGCACTTCCATCATACCTCCCAAGAGGCCCTGAGGAGGACGCTTGCGTAATAAAATCGCACCATCCTCTCGTCTGATGATAAAAGCCGTTGCATAACGTGTTGGAAGCTTTGATTTTGGTAAAATAACGGGAAATTGGTCTGTTGCATTTTGTAAAAAGGCCTTACATTCCTTGTTAAAAGGACATTGATGACACAGTGGATTTTTGGGGCGACAAATGAGAGCTCCAAGCTCCATGAGGGCTTCTGTAAAATCACCACATCTTTTTTTGGGCAATACAGCCCTTAAAAACGTTTTTACCTCTTGAACGGGTCTAGGCTGAGGTAGTGCTAAATAGCGACTCATGACTCTGATGACATTTCCATCCACAGCGGCAGCAGGCTTGTGAAAGGCAATGGATGAAATAGCTGCGGCCGTATAGGGTCCAATGCCCGGAAGTTTTACAAGTTCTTCTTCTGACTCAGGGAATCGCTGAGTTAACTCTTGAGCACATTTATGAAGATTACGTGCTCGTGAATAATACCCTAACCCCTGCCAGAGATGAAGAACGTCATCCAAAGAAGCGCCTGCAAGGTTCTCAAGCTTAGGCCATTTTTGAATAAAGCGATGAAAATAAGGGATGACGGTTGAGACAGTTGTTTGTTGTAACATCACCTCACTCAGCCATGTAAAATATGGATTTTTTGGCATCAAACGCCATGGAAGCTCTCGCTTTTCTTTATCAAACCAATCCAGTAGCTTTTCCGAAAACACTTTTCAAACTCTCTAAATATCTTTACGTTAAAAGGATGCGTCAATCTACCAAGAACATTCCTCGCCGCCTAGGGTTTTATACACAGAAAATGGTAAAGCCTGTCTTTGCTGCACGCGGTTTACTCGAAGGGAAAATCATCACTCACTGGTCACAAATTGTGGGGGAGCGTTTTGCTGACTTGTCTTTGCCGGAAAAGATCACGTTTCCCTTGAATAAAAAGACGGAGGGAACCCTTCACCTCAGCGTCACATCTTCAGGTGCCCTTTTTTTGCAATATACTCAGGATCTTCTTCTTGAGCGCATTAACGTCTATTTTGGATATAAAGCGGTGTCAAAGATCAAAATGACACATGATCTGATCAAGAAACTGCAATCCAAGCAAGAAAAACCAATCCCTATCCTCTCTCAACAAGATAAAGGATACGTGGATTCTTTAACCAAAGATATTTTAGATCCAGAGCTCAAAGAGTGCCTTGAGAAACTCGGAGAAGGGGTCTATGCAAAGGCCCCTTCCTCATAACTTATTCTAAGCTCGAATCATAGCAACGGCTTCACCGCCTAATTCGGCATCGGCTGCACATACGTTCCGTATTGAAACAAGCCCGCAAAGCTCCATCTCATGGTTCAAAACTGGAAGTCTGTGAACATGAGTATCGTTAATTTTCTTTACAATGCCCACTAAGGTATCATCTTCCATACAATGAACAACAGGGGATGTCATAATGTCTTCAACCTTTGTTGTCTGAACATCTTTACCTTCAGCAACACAACGAATGACAATATCTCTATCGGTGAGAATACCATTAACTTTACCTTCTTCAACGACAACGATCACACCAGCGTCATGCTCTTTCATGCGATCTGATGCGAGTTTGACTGAATCATGAGCTTCAACTGTTAATTTTTGATGCCTCATAATATCTCTTGCCGTTTTCATAGGTTTCCTCTTTTGCATAAGTGTTGGTTTATCATATGAGAATTTTCTTAAATTTTAATTAAGAAAGCCATGTCGTTTTAGCATTGATCTGGTTATCATTTTATATAGAATTAGATTTTGAGATTAACTTAGAAGTCCTATGCGCCCTGAAATTCTTTTCCCTCTTTATGCCACACTTGAAAGCCTAAAAGGTGTCGGTCCCGAACTTTCCAAGTTGCTGAAAAAACTGGGTATAGAACGTGTGGTCGATATGGTATGGCATTTGCCCAGTGGAATCGCTCACTTTCCCCTCAAGTCGCATCTTAAAGACTGTAGTCCTGGAGAACCCGCAGCTCTTGTGGTTCATATTGTAAATCATGACATACCTCCGAGAGGATCTCGTAAACCCTATACGGTTATCTGTGAGGTTCAAGGCCAACAACTTAGTCTCACTTTTTTTAAAGCCTACCCAAAAACCATTCAAACTAGACTTCCCATCGGAGAAAAAAGACTAGTCTGCGGAAATGTCGATCGTTATTTAGGAGTTTGGCAAATGGCTCACCCTGAACGAATTGTCAGTGCTGATGTTGCCTCCTTTTGGAAAGATAAAAGCCCTATCTACCCCTTAACAGCCGGCCTGTTCCAATCACACGTTCAAAAGCTTGTTAAGTTGGCCCTTCAAAGAGTCCCTCACTTACCAGAGTGGATTTCATCGTCATTTTTGGGGTCATGGCCATCCTGGCATAAAGCCCTGGAAGTGGTTCATCTGCCCCAGCAGGAGAACGATCTTAACCCTTTCCATCCTGCACGGGAACGCCTCGCATTTGATGAACTTTTTGCTGACCAGCTGGCCTTAAGGCTCATTCGGAAAAAGCGACCCCACGGGAAATCCATAATGTCCTCAGGGCATCTCAAAGAAAAAGTCCTACAAGCCTTTGGACACCCTCTTACCTCTGGCCAACAACAAGCTTTAACAGAGATTGAAAATGACATCGCCTCACCTCAACGAATGATTCGCCTTCTTCAAGGCGACGTGGGATCGGGCAAAACACTTGTGGCTTTTCTCGCTATCACACGAGCAATTGAAGCGGGTTACCAGGCCGCTTTTCTAGTACCCACTGAAATTCTTGCGAATCAACATGCTGAAACTTTAAAAGCTTTGGGAGACAAGGCTGGCATTAACGTGGCCCTTTTAACCAGCAAACAAAAGAACAAAAAGCAGATTTATGAGGAACTGTCACAAGGTGCGATTCAAGTGGTGGTAGGAACCCATGCTCTCTTGCAAGAAGCGGTTCAATTTGCCAACTTAGGTTTTGTCGTCATTGACGAACAACATCGTTTCGGTGTTGAGCAACGGATGAACTTAACTTCAAAAGGAAAAGACGTAGACATTCTTGTGATGACTGCAACACCCATTCCTCGAACCCTGCGTTTAACGGCCTATGGAGATCTGGATGTTTCTCGTATCCTCGACAAACCTCAAGGCCGTAAGCCCATTCAAACCCGTATCCTTGGATCCAATCGCCTAGACGAGGTTTGCCAAGGACTTGTCGGGCTCATCAACCAAGGCATGAAAGTTTATTGGGTCTGCCCTCTTGTAGAAGAATCAGAAACCTTAGACCTGGCTGCAGCAAAAGAGAGATACGAACACCTCAAAGCCATATTTGGGGAAGATAAAGTTGGACTTGTATATGGCAAACAAAAGAGCGATGAAAAGGATGCCGTCATGGCCTCTTTTAAAAACGGAAACTGTCAGATTTTGGTCGCGACCACCGTCATTGAAGTAGGCATCGATATTAAAGCCGCCAATGTGATGGTGATTGAACATGCGGAACGATTCGGCCTATCGCAGCTTCACCAATTGCGTGGACGCGTGGGCAGAGGAACAGAAGAAGGGCGTTGTTTGTTAGTGTATAGTTATCCTATTTCAGATGTAGGGAAACGTCGTCTTCAAGTCATGCGTGAGACAGAGGATGGATTTAAAATCGCCGAAGAAGACCTCCGCCTTCGTGGTGGAGGAGATGTTCTGGGTACAAAACAAAGCGGGCTTCCTTCCTTTAAATTAGCCGATCCGTTTACATCCAGTCATCTTCTGGACAAGGCTTATCAAGCCGCTAAGGAATTACTTGACCAAGACCCAGAACTGACCTCTTCCCAAGGTCAAGCTGCTCGAACGTTACTGTATCTATTTGGCCAAGAAAAAGGTATCCATACCTTGGCGTCAGGATAAAATGATCATGAGAATATTGCATATTCTTTTGAAATTACTGGATTTTCGCTTTTGCGGAAATGACACTTTTTTCTATTCTTTCTGTTTTACAGGTGTCTCATGATCTCACCCTTTTCGTACCAAGGGCAAGAAATCCCTCTTAAGTACAAAACAAACAAACGCTCACGACGTTTGACTTTGCGGTTTTCCGTCAAAGACAATGCCTTTATTTTGACTCTACCACCACGTATTTCTGATTCTCAAGTTTCTGATTTTTTGACCAAATGTCAGGGCTGGGCGCAAAACCAGCTCAAAAAGCTGGACAACAGAAAGATCATAGGGCCTGGTGAAAACATTTCGGTCCATGGAAAAGTCTATACTTGTGAAGTAGATCCTTTGCGCCGAAAACCTGTTTTATGTGCTGATTCCCAAACTCTTTTTTTACCCAGCCGTTATACAAAACAAGACCTTCATCATCTTTTTAAAGAAGTAGCTTTGGGAACTCTTACGTCCTATGTGGAGAAAGCCACAGCTGCGCTCAATGAACGGTTTGTAAGGGTTTCCATTCGCGACTCCAAATCACGCTGGGGGAGTTGTTCAACAACAAAGACCATCTCCCTGAGTTGGCGACTCATTTTAGCACCGCGTGAGGTTGCCCAGTATGTGTGTATTCACGAAGCGGTTCACTTGATTCACATGAATCATAGCATGGCCTTTTGGCGAGAGGTCGAAAACCTTTGTCCAGATTACAAGCAACATAAAAAGTGGCTAAAACTTCACGGCCCCTCCCTCATGGGGATTTGAGGTTTTAGTCTTTTTCACTTTCCAATAAACGGTTCTAAAAGATGATGGAACTTTTCCCGGATGGGTGCCATTTCATCAGCGGTTAAACCAACCAACTTGTTTCCCGTAACTTCAGTTAAGTTCATCGCCATGAGAAATAGCTTTGAGGGTCTCAAAAGAATATGGATATGACTATGAGGAACGGTTGCACCTCCGGCGAGTCCATTTTGAAGGAATATGATAATGTCATCCCTTTTGCTATCTTTCTTTATGGCTTTTGCATAAGCTTGTAAAAACTGGTCAACATGGACAGCATCTTTAAGAGATAAATTTTGCCAATTTTCAAGGTGAAATTCAGAAGCCGGTAAAACCATGAAATGATAACCTGGGGTATAGGGAAGGTAATTATATAAGCTGACGAAGTCACCCCACTGCGTCACAAATTGATTCCCTACGATTTTAGGATTACAAAAGACGCACTTTTCAATCTTACTTGTTTGTTCTTTATCAAATCTAAATTCACCGTCAACATGTGTTTTACGATCGGTTGCTTGATGCTCTTGTGTACTTTTCTTTTCAGGCGTATCCATAAGTAAGTCCTGATTTTTGAGGAGTCCATCCTTGACCTCTGTGAAACAATACTCTCGGAGTTCAGGGTTCCATTTTGTAATGAAGTTCCAGGGTAATGTATTTTTTACTTCACGTGTTTTGTTTTCAAGAGTTTTTCCTTGGCTTTCAGCCAGTTCAATAGATTTTTGAAATTGAAGGATAGTCTCTTTGGCTTCTTCCGAGGTGACAAAATTCTCTCCACCAACACCGAAAAGAGCATACCAAACTCGTTTTAATTTTACGAAGGGGTCAAATACGTTTTTATCTTTACCCGTCAGTCTGTCTGGAATCATCTCCAAACAAACATGAGGGTAATCGAGTCCATAGGTTTTCTGCGTATCAATGAAGGCAAAATAGCCATCGTACTTGAAGTTATGGAGAAGAACCTCTCCCACCAAATATCGAAATTGCTCAAGTTCTGACAACTGTTCAACTGTCATTTCGTCAAAAGATGTCGTCATTGAAGAATTTGTTAAAATCCATACGTGATCTTTTTGGAAAAAACGGGGGGCTAAATAAACTGTAAAAAATTGACCTTCGATAATTTTATATTTTTCGAAGTAGTTTTCAAATGACGTTAGATATGGCTCCTTATTCATATCTTTTAGACTCTCTATAAGACAACCAATAAGATTTTTACCAATTAGGGTTTCTGTATTTTTACTGATGGCCCAATGCTCAACCTTATCATTATTCGCCCAAACTGTTGAATTTAAAGCAACAACTAAGAGCAGGCTGAAAAGTCTAAATTTCCACATATAAAAATTTCCTTTATCTTAAGGCATGCATTGTTAAAGCTGTGTCGGACATGCGGTTTGAAAAACCCCATTCATTATCATACCAAGACAGAATCCGACAGAATTTTCCATCAATAACTTGGGTTTCGGTGAGATCAAAAATTGAACTGGCCGAATTATGATTAAAGTCAGTGGAAACGAGAGGCTCATTGTTGACGGCTAAAATGCCTTTCAACTCTTCTTCAGCGGCTTCAGCCATGGCTTTGTTAATTTCCTCTTTTGTTGTGGAACGTTTTGAAACCAACTTAAAGTCAATTAAAGAAACGTTGGGTGTTGGGACACGAACGGCTGTTCCATCCAATTTCCCTTTTAATTCAGGCAACACAAGACCAACGGCTTTCGCTGCACCCGTTGAGGCGGGAATCATGGACATGGCGGCAGCACGTGCTCGTCTTAAGTCTTTGTGCAACGTATCAACCAGCACTTGATCTCCGGTGTAGGAGTGGATCGTTGTCATAAAGCCATGTTCAATGCCAATTGTATTTTGAAGAACATAAGCCACCGGTGCCAAACAATTGGTTGTGCATGAGGCATTGGAGACAATGGTATGTTGAGCTTTGATATCTTTATGATTGACGCCCCAAACAACGGTTATATCGGCACCCTCAGCAGGCGCAGAAATAAGGACTTTTTTGGCTCCCGCCGTTAGGTGTTTTGCTGCATCATCCCGTTTAGTGAATCGACCTGAACATTCCATAGCAATATCAATATTCAAGTCTTTCCAAGGAAGTTGTTCTGGGTTTGAAATGGCAAACACTTTGATGTGATGGCCATTAATTTTTAGTCCATCATCAACAACTTCGACTGTTCCTGGGAAAGCACCATGGACAGAATCGTGCTTAAAAAGGTGGGCGTTATCTGCAACGGATCCTAGGTCGTTAATCGCTACGACTTCGATATCGGATCGACGATTTTCAAAGATTGCTCTGAGGACTAAGCGTCCAATTCTTCCAAATCCATTGATTGCAACTTTACAGGTCATTTTCTTTTCTCCTCAACTAGTTTAACGATGTGTTCAGCGGTGAGACCAAACTTTTCATAAAGAACTTCCGCGGGGGCTGATGCTCCGAAATGGCCAAGACCCACCATGATACCTTTTTCACCAACATATTTGTCCCATCCCATGGGGGATGCGGCTTCAATGGCAATGCGCAAGCTATCTTTTCCAAGGACTTTTTCCCGATAGTCTGGGCTTTGCTTTTCAAATAATTCCCAGCATGGCATAGAGACAACAGCTGTTGAAATGCCTTTGCTTTCCAAGATCTCATGGGCTTTAACAGCTATTCCTACTTCAGAGCCAGTGGCAAGGAGGGTCGCCTCACGCTTTCCTGAGGAATCTCTCAGAACATAAGCGCCTTTTTCACAATGGTTTTGGGAAACATCTTCTCTGAAAAGACCCAGTTTTTGGCGTGTTAAAGTCAACACCGAAGGTATTTTTTTAGATTCAAGAGCGAGAGCCCAGCATTCTGCCACTTCAACCGCATCTGCGGGACGGAACACCTGAAGGTTGGGCATGGCCCTTAAAGATGCCAAATGTTCAATAGGTTGATGTGTTGGCCCGTCTTCACCCAGACCAATAGAATCATGGGTCATAACATAGATTACACGCATCTCCATCAAAGCCGATAACCGAATCGCAGGGCGGCAATAATCTGTGAATTGGAGAAATGTCCCACCATAAGGAATAACCCCTCCATGGAGAACCATTCCATTCATGGCCGCTGCCATAGCATGTTCTCTCACCCCATAATAAATATAATCACCTTTAAAGTTATCAGAGCTGATGGGCATCATACTTTTAGCTTTGGTGTTGTTGGATCCTGTTAAATCTGCAGACCCACCTATAAGCTCAGGAATATGAAGAGACAGAACATCAAGAACCATTTGTGAAGATTGGCGACTGGCCACGGTCGTTTTTTCATCTACGAATTTTTTGAGAAGATCCTGAAACGGTCCCTTCCAATTGAGAGGAAGCTCACCTCTCTCGCGACGTTGAAACTCAGCCTTCTGCGGATTCTTTTCAAGAGTATCGTCCCATGCTTTTCTCAATGCAGATGATCTTGTTCCTGCTTGACGCCAGTGAGAGAGGATATCCTCAGGAATGACAAATGGTTCATAAGGCCAACCAATGTTTTGACGAACGGCACTCACTTCATCAGCCCCCAGGGGAGCACCATGAACGGCAGCGGTTCCGGCTTTATTGGGAGCTCCTTTACCGATTTGAGTTTTGCACGCTATCAAAACAGGCTTTGTGCTTTTTTGCGCTTTTTCAAGGGCTTCCTCGATCTCTTTAAAATTGTGACCATCAATGGCCATCACGTCCCAATGCGAGGCTTTGAAACGCTCGAGTTGATCGTCTGACACGGCTAAATCTGTAGGGCCATCAATAGAAATACTATTATCGTCAAAAAGAAGAATTAAGTTATCGAGTTTCAAGTGCCCCGCAAGGGAAATGGCTTCGTGGGATATGCCTTCCATTAAACAGCCATCTCCGGCCATAACATAGGTTTTGTGGTTAACAACTTCTTCTCCAAAGTGTGTCTTGAGGATTTTTTCAGCAATGGCCATGCCAACAGCATTACCTATACCTTGGCCAAGAGGGCCTGTCGTTGTTTCAATACCGGCCGCAAATCCATACTCGGGGTGCCCCGCTGTTCGGCTATTCCATTGGCGAAAGTTTTTGATCTCTTCAATGGTCATATCCTCATACCCTGTCAGGTATAAAACGGCGTAAAGAAGCATGGAACCATGCCCTGCAGAAAGAACAAACCGATCCCGATCAGGCCAATGAGGTGCTTTTGAGTCGAATTTTAAAAATTTTGTAAACAAAATGGTTGCTACATCTGCCATTCCCATGGGCATACCAGGGTGTCCAGATTGGGCTTTTTCAACCGCATCCATTGAAAGGGCCCGAATGGCACCCGCCATTTGATGAAGATCGTGGTCTGTAAGTTGAGATGTCATTGGATCGACTGCCTATGTTAATTCTAGGAAGAACATGCCTTTATCAGAATCTATCGTCAACCATGAATGACGGTGAGTTTCCTGTTCAAGTCAAATTTTAGGCCTTTTTTAACCTGTTTATGAGACTGTGGTTTTACAGGAACTAAAATTTAAACAACAACCTATCGGTCATGACAAAACTCAAAGGCCAAAAGAAGATAAAGATTAACTTAGCCCTTCAAGGAGGTGGTTCTCATGGTGCATTTACATGGGGGGTGCTTGATCGGTTGTTGGAAGAAACCTCTATTGAATTTGAAGGCATTAGTGGCTCTAGTGCAGGAGCCATGAATGGATGCATACTCGCAACAGGTATGATTAAAAGTGGGCATGAGAAGGCTCGAGAAGATCTTGAACGGTTTTGGCGGACGATTTCCACCCAAGGTTCACCTTTTAATCCAATCAATACATGGACAAAATTTTTTGACCAGTTCCACTTAGGATGGCATCCTGCTGTTAGTTGGTTTGATTTGTTTGCACAAATCGTATCACCTTCTGAATTTAATCCTCTTAATTATAATCCCCTTCGCGATATTATTCGAGAAAGAGTTGATTTTAAAACAATCAACACCTCAAAAAAAATCAAAGTGTATGTCAATGCAACGAACGTGCAAACCAACAAAATAAAGATCTTTGAACGAGAAGAGTTGTGTGAAGAAGCACTCTTGGCGTCGGCCTGCTTACCTACCCTCTTTCAGCCGGTTGAATATAAAGGAAATTACTATTGGGATGGAGGATATACGGGGAACCCTATTTTAGAGCCCTTGATTTATAATTGCAGATCCAAAGATTTGGTCGTTATCCCGATTAATGCAATTAATCGCAGGATCGTCCCCAATAACCCAGTCACAATCATAGATCGGATTAACGAAATTACCTTTAATTCTTCTCTAATGCGCGAAATTCGTAACATTATCAGTATGGAGCGATTTTCTCAGTCGACAGAGACGGTTAATCCATACATGGGCATACGCCTGCATAGTATTCAAGATGATAGGTTTATGGAAAATATTGGGACCAGGAATAAGTATAATACGGATTGGACATTCCTTAAATCACTCAAAGAAATGGGGCGAGCAACGGCTAATAAGTGGATTAAAGATAATTTTCATTTGTTGGGGAAAGAATCAACTATGGATTTAGAAAGCTGGAGACTCGAAACTCCCTCGACAAAATGTCTTTCTCTTCCGAATAAATCCTCCAAAACTGCGCTAGATAACTGTGAAAAATAGAATCTCAAGTTGACACATAATCCTCATAGAATTATAAATACGGCATTGTTATTATAGAGGGATTTCTATGATTATTTCACGTTTTTTTGTTTTATACATAGCTTTCATACTTTTAGTTGACTTGGCGAATGCTATGGATGAAGAGATTTTCCCGATGGATGGAGATTCATCTTCTCAGAGTATACCTACTGCATCAACTGTAGAAGAAGAGAACAGTGGTGTTGAGGAACCGATCCATGAAGGAAGTACTCCAATAACAATTCCTAAAAGAACTTCAAATGGTGCTGATGGGGAAGATTTTAGGAATACATTTTCTACTGCGATTGATGACGGAGTTTGGTCAGGCAGCCCTCCAAAGAAAAAGACGCCAGACTCTTATAGGAGGCGAATATGGGGAGGGGACTAATAGAGACCCGCTGATGATCGATAAAAATCTTGTCCCCTTAAGAAATTAACTTAGGGTTAATGATTTTTGCATATTATCTCATTAAAGATCATCATTTTTGATCATTTAAAAAATGAAAAGCGGAGGAAATCATGCGCAACCTAATTCTAACAGCAACAGCCCTTGCAACTCTTTTAACGATGACAGAAACCAGAGCTGCCACAGCTGGAAGCAGTATATATTATCTAGGAAATGAGCAGATAAGAGTCACGAAACTTCAGGCTTCAGATTCAAATGGACAAGTTAGTTATAAAGTAGAATTGCCAAAAAGTTTTTATATTCCTTCAATGAACATGGATATGGTCGCTGGTACAACTAGGGATGGTAATAATGCTTTCTTATTTACAAGTGAGTTTAACCCTGAACAAGCAAATCAGTTAAGTCTCAAGATTATTGATAGGTCTAAAGCCGCCTTGCTCACGGGTGTCGAACTAACGAACGCGAAAAATTCAATTTGGTCTACTGTTTCATCCGGAATCGTAGCGGGCAAGTTATCAATTGCACCCAACACAGCCGGGGCAATGTTATTATCCTTCTACAGAAATAATGATGCCGTCGCAGTACAAGTAGGTGCTACGACCTCTCCATTAGTGCAACAGTTGACAAAGATGGGTGTACCACTTACTACTATTTCTTACGACGACCCTAACTCATACCTTATTTTCTCTCCTTCCTTTAATCCTCAAATGGTTGTGTCATGGGGAAATAATCTTGTTGACTCTATTATTCCTAATCTGATCACTGGGAAAACTGCGGCTGAGTCTTTTGCTAAACTCACGGAAAACTCTCGAGTTACAACTAAAAATAAAATTCAAAATTGACTTGATAAAAGCTCTACCCTATCGGGTAGAGCGTCTGTTTATCTAGGAGTTATGAGGCGATCTTGGGGAGGAGACGAATAGAGACTCGCTGATGATCATTAAAAATCTTGTCCCCCTTAAGAAAAAATTAATGAACAGCCCCTAAACTTATCTTAACTATAAAAAACGGGAGGATGGAAGATGTTACTCAAGGATAAAGTTGCCGTTGTAACAGGCGCTGCCAGTGGTATTGGGAAAAGAATCGCAGAAAAATTTTCTAAACACGGCGCAAAAGTGGTCATCGCTGATATGGATCTTTCTGATGCTCAAACAACGGCTAAAGAGATTCAGAATGCTGGTGGTCAGGCCATGGCTGTTTCCATGGATGTGACCGATGAACACCAAGTTGAAGAAGGAATTCAAAAAGTCATCTCTTATTTTGGTGGCGTTGATGTTCTCGTCAGTAATGCTGGCATTCAATATATTTATCCCATTGAAGATCTGCCTTTTGATAAATGGAAGCAACTCTTGTCAGTTCATTTAGATGGAGCTTTTTTGACAACACGTGCGTGCATTCGAAATATGTATGAACGCGAAAAAGGTGGCAGCATTATATACATGGGATCTGTTCACTCGAAGGAAGCCTCCGTCTTGAAATCACCTTATGTCACCGCGAAACATGGGTTAATTGGTTTGTGTGAAGTTGTGGCCAAAGAAGGGGCCCAACATAATGTGCGGGCCAATGTGATTTGTCCTGGTTTTGTGAAGACACCGCTTGTAGCAAAGCAAATTCCTGAACAAGCTAAAGATCTGGGAATCTCCGAAGCAGACGTCGTTAAAAAGGTTATGTTGAAAGACACGGTTGACGGACAGTTCACAACCACCGATGACGTTGCGGATATTGCTTTGTTTTTTGCATCCTTTAATACTAATGCGTTAACCGGACAATCTCTCGTGGTAAGCCACGGTTGGTTCATGCAATAGGGAGAAAGCACTATGAAAATCGAAGATATCAAAAAGAATGCTTTCTCAATGCCTTTAACATCGCCTTCCTATCCGCGAGGGCCCTATCGCTTTCTAAATCGTGAATTTCTTGTTGTGACTTATGAAACTGATATGGATATCTTAAAACAAGTGGTTCCAGAACCTCTTGAAGTCACAGAGCCTCTCGTTAAATTCGAATTCATTCGGATGCCTGATTCAACAGGCTTTGGTGATTACATGGAATCAGGTCAAGTGATCCCTGTGACGTTCCAAGGGAAAAAAGGCGGTTACTCCTATGCCATGTATCTCAACGACGAATCACCCATTGCGGGGGGTCGAGAAATCTGGGGCTTTCCCAAAAAACTAGCTGTTCCTAGTTTGAAGGTAGAAAAGGAAACTCTCATTGGTCAACTGGATTATGAAGGCACGACCATTGCTTTGGCAACCATGGGATATAAATACAATGAGCTAGACACACACGAAGTTAGACAAGCTCTCATGTCACCTAACTATCTTTTAAAAATTATTCCCCACGTGGATGGGACGCCGCGCATCTGTGAGCTGGTTGAATATTACCTTAGTGATTTAGTCGTTAAAGGCGCATGGAGTGGGCCTGCCGCTTTACAACTCATTCCCCATGCGATGGCGCCAGTTGCAACCTTACCCGTCAAAAGGATCGTGGCTGCAACCCACGTCTTAACAGACCTGACGCTTCCTTATGGGAAAGTCGCTTTTGACTATCTGAATAATTAGTTCCAAAAAACCCATGCGTGTTTGTATAATCAAGAGATGATTTTAGAAACACGCACACATCCTCCTTGTTCTGGAATTGACTTTCTTTTGAGAGATCTAAGGCTTTTGTCAAAGCTGTCTCAACAGAAAGTGGCTATGTTATCGAATCAAAGAACTTTAACCTATGAAGCCATCCCTTCTGCTGTTGCTTTGCAGCAAATACTCGGAAAAGCCCTAGTTTGTTTATTAACACCTGAACATGGTTGGTCTGGATCTATTGCAGAGGGAATCAAAGTACCTCATAGCTTTGAGGATAGTCTAAACATTCCCATCTATAGTCTTTATGGAGGAAATCAAGGAGTTCATGAATTTGATTTTGATGTTCTTATCATCGATCTTCAGGATGTAGGCCTGCGTTGTTATACCTATGCGGCCACATGTACAAAATTCATCGAAACCTTAAAAGATCAAGAGGTGATTGTTTGTGACCGGCCCAACCCTTTGGGATCGGACATAAAAGGTCCCGCTTTAGATCCCCAGTTTCGATCACTTGTTGCTTATTTAGATGTGCCCTTTCAACATGGAAAATCAATGGGCGAGCTTCTATCAACCTATGGTCCACAGATCATTTCTCACCAAAGGATCTTTCAACCTTATCAGGATCTCTGGACACCTCCTTCCCCCAATTTACCCTCGTGGGATGCGGTTCTTCTTTACCCGACCCTAGTTCTTTTAGAAGGGACAAATATTTCTGAAGGTAGAGGAACTTCTTTTCCTTTTACCTCCCTTGGCGCACCAGATTTAAAAGCTGATGAGCTGATAGACTTTTTGAATTCTTTCAAAGGGATTAAAGCTGAGCCCTTTGAGTTTATTCCTCAATCAGGAAAACTGATAGGGAAATTTTGCCAAGGCGCGCGCTTATACGTGACAAATCACCAAGAGTTAGAAGCTCTTCAGTTGGGCTTTGAATTGGTGAGATTTCTTAAAGAGACTTACCCAAGGTTTGAGTGGGTATGCACAAACAAAGGGTATTTTATCGATTCCTTGTTAGGAACGGATGGGTTTCGTAAGGGGCTAAGCTGAACTCTTGTATTTTAAGGCATTCCATCTTACATATAACACTGAGGGTTGTCTGTGGGACGCGTTAAACGAGAATTTCCCTGGGGCCGATAAGATCCTTTAGGGGGCTGTTCCTGCCTGAATCCGTGGATTTTGGCATACGGCACCCACCTGCTTTTGCAGGCCACGCGAGGATAAACATCGTTGACGGTCAGCGCGGCGCCCTCACATTTCATCAGAAAGAAACCGAATGCCCGCTTTTCAAAAACAGATTCTCCGTCAAGAAATGAAAGAAAAAAGAGAACGTCTCTCTCAAGAAATTCCAAATGCGGGAGAGCAACTTGCTGTACTCTTTTTTAAGCATTTCGATTTTCCTCCTGAAATGTGTATCGGAGGGTATTGGCCCATTGGCTCAGAACTTGATATTCGCCCTCTTTTAGATCAACTCCACGACAAAGGTTTTGTATGTGCATTGCCCTGTTTAGAAGAAGAGATCATGACCTATCGACAATGGTCCCCTTCAACGGCACTTCATCAAAAGAACTTTCATACCTTTGAGCCGAATCCAACCGCACCTCTTGTAATTCCTGACGTTCTTTTGGTCCCTTTTCTTGCATTTGATCACACCGGCCACCGTTTGGGCTATGGCCAAGGCCATTTTGATCAGTATCTCCATCACCACAAAGCCATAACAATTGGCGTTGGGTTTAAGGGCCAGGAAGTGGATCGCATTCCTCATCAACCCCATGATTTTGTCCTCGATATGATTTTGACGGAAGAAGGCCTGGTCAAATCAAAAGCTTCATAGAAAAGTCAAAACCCATAGATCTGTCAAATCTATTTCTTACCTCACTGAGTGTCACTCCCACGAATGCGGGAATCCATCTTCCCTTCATAAATGGATCTGTGATAAGAGCTGTCTCTCTGGATCTCCGCTTCCATGCAGTAGTGTCCGGGAATAAGCTTGGCAAACAGACGGAAGGCAAGTAAAGCTAATGGCTTAGGGGTATAAAAAAGACAAGAGACTTAGATTTTTTCTTATAGCTTACCCACAGAAAAGACTGTAAAACCTTCACCTCTCCCCTTGTGGGAGAGGTATAAGTTTGGCAGCTTTACACTCCCTCTTTCAAGGATAAATTTTTTCCGGACAGCAGTGCGCTTCCGCGGGGATGACTAACAGGGAACTGAGAAGCACTAGAGGTTCTCGCATCCTCAATGGTCAATGTGATTTTAGATTTTCCTCGCCAAGTATCAATTTTGGGCGTTGCTAAAAGATCAATAGGACGACGAGATCCATCCATGAGCAGGGTTCCAAGAGGTGTTTCTTTCAAACGAAAACCAATAGCCTCAATGGTTTTTCCATCGGCTTGAGCAAAACGGCAGCGGATATGTTGATCTTGGATCAGTTGGTAGGATTCAACCACTAGGTCAGAGAAAATAAAGCGTGGATAAGGGTTTCCCATTCCAAATGGAGCAAGTCCTTCAATTTCCTCTAAAAGAGCGTGAGTTAAAGAATTGAGGTCTAAGTAACCATCACACTGAATGAGTGGACTTAAGTCCACTTCTTTTTCAATTTTGGTCAGTTCTTCTCTAAAATAGCTTAAAAATCCAGGGAGCTGTTCTTTCGTAATTGAAAATCCAGCCGCCATGGCATGGCCCCCTCCCCCAAGGACATGTCCTAGATGATGGGCTTTATGAATGAATCGACCAAAGTCAAATCCAGGGATGGAACGAGCGGAAGCTTTCCCGACTCCCTCTTCATTCCATGCAATAACAGCTGTTGGCTTATGGTATTTGTCTTTGAGACGTCCTGCTACAATCCCAATGACACCTTCGTGCCATCCATCTCGATGAACAACCGTTATGGGATTCTCCGGTTCAACTTGTAATACAGCCTGCTCGAGCACCAAAGCTTCGAGGTCTCGTCTTTCTTGGTTATATTGGTCAAGTTTCCTGGCAATAGTTGATACTTCATCAGGATTGTGGGAAGCAAGCAGATGAGTTCCAAGGGAAGACTCACCCACGCGACCGCCCGCGTTGATACGGGGACCCAAAACAAAACCCAGGTGATACGGACTGGGCGCTTCATCCAATCCGCCCACATCACAAAGGGCCCGTAAGCCTATATTTTTTCGTTGCCCCATAATCTTAAGGCCTTGTGCCACAAACGTTCGATTGAGACCCGTTAAGGGCATAACATCGCAAACCGTCCCCAAGGCCACTAAATCCAGAAGATCCCTGAGATCCGGTTCTTGCTGATTCTGATAAAACTCTTTCTTTCGGAGGGCACGGTTGAGACCAACCACACATAAAAAAGTTATGCCAACTGCAGCCAGATGGCCAAGTGTTTGGGTTACATCGGGATTTTCATCCAACCGATTTGGATTTACGAGGGCATAGGCTTTGGGCAGCTTTGCTTCGGGAGCATGATGATCCAGGACAACCACATCCATGCTTTGAGCAGCCTCAAGAGGTTCAAAAGAAGTGGTGCCACAATCAAGGGCCACCATTACCGTATAGCCTTGGTCAATAAATTTTTGGATACCCGGGAGATTGGGTCCATACCCTTCTTTCACACGGTCTGGAATATAGACAGCCGTTGGAACATTAATGGCTTGAAAAAAGCGGTTTAAAAGAGCACTAGATGTAGCCCCATCCACATCATAATCACCCCATATTAGAATTTTTTCCTTTGCTTCAATAGCTTGAGCCAATCTTTTAATGGCTTTATCCATATCTTTCAGAAGAGACGGATCAGGAAGATGCTGACGAAGAGAGGGCTCTAAAAAAAGTGGAATGGTTTCAAGATCATGACCTCGCATGACCAAAAGGCGTGCAAGAGTTGACGATAATCCCAACTTTTGGGTTAAGGTGAGAACGTGGTTTTCGTCAAAAGACCTAAGAACCCAACGTTTTTGTAAAATGGAGCGTGCGCAAATTTCAGTCATTCCAAAACACTAACGTGTTCTCGTATGTGTGGGAAGAAAAAGTTGATACTTAGAAGAAGAGTTTATGATTAAGTTTTCTCTTTCTCAAAAATAAATCTTGATATTAAATTCAAAGTAGGTTATTTACTTACTTGTTTACAGTTGATCTTAACATTTTTTATAAGAGGTATTATGTTTAATTCTATTCACAAACTTTCCTACGTTTTTCTTTTATCTTCTGCTTTCCTTATTGAAAATCCAGCTCAAGCCGGTCGCGAGGATGACAATGCAGCTTCAAAAGTTGTTGCTCAAAAAGTGGTGACTGATGCTGATCTTCCCGAAGGACTAAAGCAGGCCAGAAATAAACTCTATGGAATACTTAGGAATGAGTTGCCCAAAAATGGAGGAGTTCCCGCTGCAAACATAACAGATGAAGTACTTGCCAATATGTTCGACTTAAGCGATGGTGACGAAGGTATTAATACTGCCTTGGCTCGTTTATTAAATGGAGCTTCAAAGAGAGATAATGCTATAAAGATCATCTCTGCGACAAGAAGAAGATATTACGGCTGGTTTAATTTCGATGCTTCTCAAAAAGTAAGAATTGGGAAAACAAATTTTGATCTTTCTCCCATCTCTCTTGCAGTTCGTGCTGCCTCCCTTGCAAAACTTGAAGAGCTAAATGCTCAGCCATCTTCTTCAGAAGCATCATCCTCAACTTCTGCAAAGAACCCAACTCCTTCTCTTAATGGATCATCTGTTAAACCGCTCTCAAATGATGCCGATGCAGCGCGGACAACTGCTGAAGCTAAACGCATAGCTGAGGAAGAAGAAGCTGCAAGACTGAAAGCTCAAGCTGCTCAAAATGCTGTGAAAAGAGTTACACATCTGTCAAAAGGTTACACTGCAGAAAATTTTGGTGTTGAAGAAATAGCAGATGGCTATATTTTAACCGCTCCAACAACTGGCATAGGTCGTTTCTGGCTCCACCAAAATCCGACCGACGGAGCTACGAAAAATGGTCATTTGGTTCAGCCTTTGGCACTCAAGAAAGGTCAAACCTTAAGGGTTTCTTTAGAGGTTTCTGATTTGCAAAAACGAGTGGAGTTTGCTCTTGTTCACACGGCTTTCAAACAATTAGCGATGCTTCCCATCACAAAAGATGGAAGCTATACAATGACTTTTGTGGCCCCAGAGGATATGGAAGTGACCCCAGACATCGTCGCGAAAACGAATCCTTCAGCATTTAAGGTATCGAACATTAAAGTTGAGATTGAGGATGCGCAAGTCATTGAAAGAAAAAATTATCTTGTCAATGAAGCTGACGGTGGTTCATCTGATATAGCAGACTCAGTCGATGTATCACGTATTCGCTTGTCTACTGGGGTTTATGTTTATAAATAATAAATGTTGATTTTAAATTCAAAGTAGGTTATTTCGTTATTTGTTTTTAACTGATGTTAACATTTTGTATAAGAGGTATTATGTTTAATTCTATTCACAAATTTTCCTATGCTTTTCTTTTATCTTCTGCTTTCCTTATTGAAAATCCAGCTCAAGCCGGCATCGACGATGACAATGCAACTTTAAAAGTTGTTGCTAAAAAAGTGGTTACTGATGCAGATCTTCCCCAAGGACTGAAGCAGGCCAGAAATAAACTCTATAGAACACTTAGGGATGACTTGCCCAAAAAAGGAGGAGTTCCCCGTGCAAACATAACAGATGTGCTACTTGCTAGTATCTTTGACTTAAGCAAAGGTGACGAAGGTATTAATATTGCCTTGGCTAGTTTATTAAATGGAGCTTCAAAGAGAGATAATGCTATAGAAATCATCTCTGCGGCAAGAAGAAGATATTACGACTGGGTTGCTTTATTGGTTCCTAAAAAAGTAACAATTGGAAAAGCAAAATTTGATCTTTCTCCTGCCTCCCTTGGAGTTCGCGCTGCCTCCCTTGCAAAACTTGAAGAGCTAAATGCTAAGTCATCTTCTTCAGGAGCATCATCCTCAACTTCTGCAAAGAACCCAGCTCCTTCACTTAAAGCTGAGGAAGAAGCAGCACAGAAGATTGCAGAAGCGAAACGTAAAGCCGATGAAGAAACTGCAAGACTAGAAGCTGAAGCTAAACTTAAAGCTGAAGAAGAAGAAACTGCAAGACTGGAAGCTGAAGCCAAACTTAAAGTTGAAGAAGAAGCCGCAAGACTAGAAGCTGAAGCTAAACTTAAGGCTGAGGAAGAAACTGCAAGACTAGAAGCTGAAGCCGCCAAAAAGGTCGCTGCTCAAAATGCTGTCAAAAGAGTTACACATCTGCCAAAAGGTTACACTGCAGACAATTTTAGTGTTGAAGAAACAGCAGATGGCTATATTTTAACCGCTCCAACAACTGGCGCAGGTCGTTTCTGGCTCCACCAAAATCCGACCAACGGAGCTACGAAAAATGGTCATTTGGTTCAGCCTTGGGCACTCAAGAAAGGTCAAACCTTAAGGGTTTCTTTTGAGGTTTCTGATTTACAAAAACGAGTGGAGCTTGCTCTTGTTCACACGGCTTTCAAACAATCAGCAATCCTTCCCATCACAAAAGATGGAAGCTATACAATGACTTTTGTGGCCCCAGAGGATATGGAAGTAACCCCCGACATCGTCGCGAAAACGAATCTTCCAGCATTTAAGGTATCGAACATTAAAGTTGAGATTGAGGATGCGCCGGTCATTGAAAACAAACGTTATTTTGCCGATGGGCTGACTGTCGAGGAAGTTGATGGTAGTTTATCTGTTATAGCAGGTTCAACCGGTGCGTCACGTCTATGGTTGTTTGATAGGGAAATATCAACAGCCACAGAGAAAGGACACCTGATTCAACCGATCGACCTTAAAGAAGGGGAGACTTTGGCGGTCAATCTTACGATTGAAAATCTCTCAGGTAATGCTGAGCTCGCTCTTGTAGCGAAAGCTTTCAAGCAATTAGGTATGAAACCCATTACCAAAAATGGAACATATACTCTCACCTATACAGCTCCTCAAGGTGGGATGCAATTAACACCAGACTTGGTCATTAAAAAGAGTTCTACGACATTTGTTGTCAAGGACATCACCATTTCTGTGAAATAAACCCAACAATCCAACAACCCCTTGGACCTCTAAAAAGGGCCCAAGGGGTTTTTTATTGATTAAAAAAATCTTTATCTTTAATTTTCTCTCAATTCTTATTATCCTCAACTTTCATTTAAATCTAAGAGAAGGATGCTATGTATTTTTCTGAAAACATATTCCTTATCCTTCTTTTTTTCCCTCTCCTCTGCCTGATTTTAAAAGACATTAAGGATGGTATTATTCCCGATTTATGTGTGATGACTATTGCCCTTCTTGGTCTCTTACAAAATCACTTCCAGCACGTGCTCAGTGCTTTTATTTTGGGGGGATGCGCTTACTCTCTCTACGCACTCTATCCTCTCATGAGAAAAACAGAAGGACTTGGTTTTGGTGATGTTAAACTCATGGCAGCCATTGGTTTTTGGCTTTCTCTTTTTCAAATTCCATTATTTTTAGTTGCAACGGGAGCCATGGGTATCATCACACATTTGATTTGGCGTTATTTAAAAAAAGGCCCCACTTTTCCTCTTGGACCCGCACTTGCACTTGCGCTCGGAATTTGTATTGTAGGAGAATACGCATTTTCAAAAGGAGAAGAAAATATGACTTTTAATTTTTCAGGACCTAGCTTGTCCCCATCATCTGGTGAAAAACCAACATCTATCGTTGTTCTCATCCATGGTTATGGATCCAACGGAGATGACTTGATTTCGCTAGGAAAAGCATGGTCTTCTCTTCTTCCTCATACACTCTTTGTGGCCCCCCATGGCCCAACAGTTTGTGAGATGAATCCAGCAGGAAACCAGTGGTTTGATTTAAGAGACTGGGATCCTGCTCGCATTATTAAAGAAACCCAAGCGATTACGCCAGCCTTTAATCAATATTTGGATCATCTCTTAAAAGTAAATGACCTGGGCTACGATCGTTTGGCCTTGGTTGGTTTCTCTCAAGGAGCCATGTTGGCCCTTCACATAGGACTTCATCGTCCTCAATGTGCAGGTGTGGTTGCCTATTCAGGTGCATTTTTGCAAGATCCTCTGGGGATGTTGGTGGCACGTCCCTCTGTTCTCCTTGTTCATGGACAAGAAGATGATGTTCTTGCTGATTCATTTTCTGTAGCTGCGGGAAAAAGCCTCAAAGCCCTTGGCGTTCCTGTAACCCTTTCTTTGCTTCCTGGGCTAGGCCATGGAATTGATGAAAGAGGGCTGCAACTGGGAGGTGATTTTTTAAAAAAACATTTGGATGAAAATCAACGGTCTGACTTGTGGAATCAAACAAAAGAGAGTAAGAGTTGATAATAAAAAAACAAAGGAATGATTCATGAAACGGCCAAAGATTGCACTAGTTGGAGCTGGAAATATAGGTGGGACGCTCGCTTATTTAATTGGCTTAAAAGAGCTTGGAGATTGCGTTCTTATTGATGTCATGGAAGGGATTCCCCAAGGTAAAGCTCTCGATATTGCTCAATCCCTATCGATTGAAAACACAAATGGTTTTTTTATCGGTGCAAACAGCTACGAGGAACTTAAAGGTGCCGACCTTGTTATTGTAACAGCAGGCCTTCCGCGGAAGCCAGGCATGAGCCGTGATGACTTGCTTGAGGTTAATGCAAAAATTATTCGTGACGTTGGAACACAGATAGGGAAACATTGTCCGGAAGCCTTTGTGATTGTGATCACGAACCCACTTGATGTTATGGTTTGGGTGATGCGTGAAGCAACCGGTTTACCCCATGAACGAGTTATTGGTATGGCAGGTGTTTTGGACAGCGCCAGATTCAGCTATTTTCTGGCCCAAGAATTTAATGTCTCCGTTGAAGATGTCTACACTTCCGTTCTGGGTGGTCATGGTGACACCATGGTTCCTCTTGTTCGTTACTCAACAGTTGCAGGTATTCCTTTGCCAGATTGGATCAAAATGGGGTGGACGACGAAAGAAAAAATTGACGCCGTTGTTGAGCGAACACGCCAAGGTGGAGGCGAGATCGTAAAACTCTTAAAGACTGGCTCAGCCTTTTATGCGCCTGCGTCTTCTGCAATCGCGATGGCAGAATCTTATCTGAGAGATAAAAGGCGGATTTTCCCTTGTGCTGCGTGGCTTAAGGGAGAATACGGCGTTAACGACCTTTATGTTGGGGTACCAGCCGTTATTGGCTCTAAAGGAGTTGAACGGATTGTGGAACTTCAACTCAATACAGAAGAGCAATCCATGTTTGACCACTCCGTTCATGCCGTGCGCGAACTTATCGAAGCGGTCAAAACATTAGATAAAAAAAGCTGCTAGTTAAGGAATCCAAGAAATGAATATTCATGAATACCAAGCAAAATTACTGCTTCAAAAATTCGGCGTCCCTGTCCCCAATGGGCGCATTGCCTTTAGTGTCAATGAAGCAAAGGATGCAGCAAAGTCTCTTCAAGGTCCTGTTTGGGTTGTAAAAGCTCAAATCCATGCGGGAGGACGGGGGAAAGGCGGCGGAGTGAAACTCGCTAAGTCAATCAGTGAGGTAGAAACTTATGCAGAGGATATACTAGGGATGAACCTTGTAACCCATCAAACAGGCCCTCAAGGAAGGCTTGTAAAGAAGGTTTACGTTGAAGAAGGATGCGCGATTGAAAAAGAATATTATTTGAGTGTGCTAATCGATCGGGCGACATCACGCCTTACTTTTTTAGCTTCCACAGAAGGCGGTATGGAAATTGAAGAAGTGGCAAAGACTCATCCCGAAAAGATTGTAAAAGTTCCGATAGACCCTGTTGCAGGATTTCAACCTTTCCATGGGCGAAAGCTTGCTTTTGGTTTGGGACTAAAAGGAGAACACGCTAAAGAACTATCACGCTTTTCAAGATGCCTTTATGAAGCCTTTTTGGGACTTGATGCGAGCCTCATTGAAATCAACCCTTTGGTCCTCACGAAAGAAGGAAAAATTTTGGCACTTGATGCAAAAGTAAGCTTTGATGACAATGCGCTCTACCGTCATTCAGATCTCGAAGAACTTCGTGATTTAGATGAAGAAGATCCCATGGAAGTCGAAGCCTCTCAGCATGATTTGAGCTACATCAAATTGGAGGGAAATATTGGCTGTATGGTCAATGGTGCTGGGCTTGCGATGGCAACAATGGATATTATTAAACTATATGAGGGTCAGCCGGCTAACTTTTTAGATGTTGGTGGAGGAGCTACTCGAGAGAAAGTTACTGAAGCCTTTAAAATTATTCTTTCAGATCCCAAAGTGAGAGCCGTTCTTGTTAATATCTTTGGCGGGATCATGAGATGTGATATTATAGCTGAAGGGATTGTGAATGCAGTGAAAGATATTCACGTGCAGATCCCTATTGTTGTTCGTTTGGAAGGGACCAATGCAGAACTTGGAAAAGACATATTTGAAGAGTCAGGACTCCCTATTATTGCGATGGATGACCTGGCCAGCGCTGCCCAACGCATCGTTGAAGAAGTGAAGGAGGCAGCTTAATGTCTGTACTCATTAATTCCAATACAAAAGTTATTTGCCAAGGATTTACAGGTGCTCAGGGAACATTTCATTCTGAGCAAGCGATTCTTTATGGAACCAAGATGGTTGGTGGTGTGACGCCCGGAAAAGGAGGAACCCAACATTTAGATCTTCCTGTTTTTGATACAGTCAAAGAAGCCGTTCAAAAGACAGAAGCAACTGCATCCGTTATCTATGTACCCGCTCCGTTTGCAAAAGATGCCATTTTAGAAGCCATCGATGCGGAAGTTCCGCTTGTCGTCTGTATTACGGAAGGGATTCCCGTTCTTGATATGCTTGAAGTTAAACGGGCTCTTTCTGGATCAAAATCACGTCTGATTGGCCCCAACTGTCCAGGTATTATTACACCCGGAGAATGTAAAATCGGCATTATGCCCGGTTATATTCACACACCTGGAAAGGTGGGCGTTGTCTCCCGTTCGGGAACGTTAACCTATGAAGCTGTCGCTCAAACAACAGCCGTTGGCCTTGGTCAGTCAACTTGTATTGGCATCGGAGGAGATCCTATCCAAGGACTCAATTTCGTTGATTGTCTTGCGCTCTTTTTTGAAGATCCAAATACAAGTTCTGTTGTTATGATTGGTGAAATTGGCGGAACTGCTGAAGAAGAAGCCGCTGAATTCATAAAAACCCATAAGAATCCTAAACCAGTTGTGAGTTTTATTGCAGGAATGACAGCACCTCCCGGACGTCGTATGGGTCATGCGGGGGCTGTAATCTCCGGCTCGGAAGGAAGTGCTCAAGACAAGATAGAAACGCTAAAAAAAGCCGGTGTTATTGTAGCAGAATCCCCTGCGACAATAGGGCAAACACTCTATGAAATGTTAAAAGGTAACGCTCCCTCTCAAAATAGGAAAAAATAGATGAGCGATATGGAGAAAAAATCACCATCTTCAACATGGACTGATGAAAGTCGATCTTTTCTAACGGGAGATAATGCTCTTTATATTGCTCAAGTTTATACAAATTACCTGGAAAACCCAACTACTGTGGATCTGGAATGGCGCCATTATTTTTCTTCTTTAGGAGACAAAGAAACGGAAGTTTTAAAAGATTTGCTAGGGCCAACATGGGCTGAACGAACGAACCCACAAAAAGCTCAATCTCTTTCGCAAAAGCAAGATATTGCAACGCAAGATGTTCAAAAGGCCGCCATGGATTCGATACGGGCCATTATGCTCATCAGGGCTTACCGAGCTCGCGGACATATGGTTGCAAATTTGGATCCTTTAGGCTTTATAAAAGAAGTTGATTACCCTGAGCTTGACCCAAAAACCTATGGTTTTACATCTGCAGATTATGACCATCCCATTTATATCTATGATGTTTTGGGTTTAACCTATGCTACTTTACGTGAAATTCTCACTCATTTACGCAAAACCTATTGTGGAACAATCGGCATTGAATTCCTTCATATTCAAGATCCGGAAAGAAAGCTATGGCTTCAAAAACGAGTGGAAGGCGAAGGTGAGCTAGGCCTTGCAGAGCCTATTCATGATTTGAAATGGAAAAAGAAGATTCTGCAGGAATTAACTCAAGCAGAGATGTTTGAACAGTTTTTGCATATCAAATATCCTGCTGCGAAAAAATTTGGTCTTGAGGGGGGAGAAAGTCTCATTCCGGGACTTGAAGAAGTTTTGAAGAGATCGTCTGAACTCGGTGTTGAGGAAGTTGTGCTGGGTATGGCCCATCGTGGTCGACTTAATGTTCTAACCAATATTCTTGAAAAACCCTATCAAGCTATTTTTTCTGAGTTTCAAGGACAAAATCCTCAACCTGATCAAGTTCAAGGTTCAGGAGACGTCAAATATCATATGGGTTCTTCAACAGATCGATATTTTGATGGCAAGAAAATACATATTTCCTTGACAGCAAATCCTTCCCATTTGGAAGCTGTCGATCCCGTTGTTGCGGGTAAAGTCAGAGCTAAGCAAGCCATTTATGATGATAAAAAAAGATCCAAAGTGATGGGACTTTTGTTACATGGTGACGCTGCTTTCGCAGGTCAAGGCGTTGTTGCCGAAACATTTTTGCTCTCCCAACTTCATGGATATCAGACTGGCGGAACATTCCATATCATTATTAATAACCAAATTGGATTTACAACCGCACCTGCATTCTCTCGTTCAACAGCTCACAGCTCAGATTTGGCAATGATTGTCCAGGCGCCGATCTTCCATGTAAATGGAGATGATCCCGAAGCTGTTGTCAAAGTCATGCGACTTGCCACCGAATATCGCAGTGAATTTAATTCAGATGTGGTTGTGGATTTTGTCTGTTATCGACGATTTGGCCACAACGAAGCCGATGAACCTGCTTTTACTCAACCTCTTATGTACAAAGCCATCCGAGAGCACAAATCTGTTCGCCACCTCTATACGCAAGAACTCATTGATGAAGGATCTTTTACGCTTGAGCAAATTCAATCCGTCGAAAGAACTTTTGAGCATAAACTTCAAGAAAGTTTCAACGAAGCAACAAATTATAAACCTCTCAAAGCCGATTGGTTAAACGGTAGATGGGAAGGTTTCGAGCCAAAAAATGGAGATCAAAGTCAAGCTAAGACAGGAGTTAAAAAGGATACTCTTATTTCAATTGGTGTAGCCTTAAGCAAAACCCCGAAAATGTTTCATCTTCATCCGAAGCTTGTTCGTTTCCTCAAAACACGTGAAGAAATGATCAAAGATCAGCATCCTATCGATTGGTCTATGGGAGAAGCATTAGCTTTTGGTTCATTGTTACTCGATGGTCATGCTGTGCGACTCAGTGGGCAAGACAGTGGCAGAGGGACCTTTAGTCAAAGACATGCCGTTTTACATGATCAGGAAACGGAAGAGAAATACCTCCCTCTCAATCATCTCTCAACTCATCAAGCCCATTTTGAGGTTTGGGATAGTCCTTTAGCAGAGGCTTCCGTATTAGGGTTTGAACTTGGATTTAGTCTTGCTGATCCAAAAGCCCTTGTTTTATGGGAAGCTCAATTCGGAGATTTTGCGAATGGTGCTCAAGTTATTATTGATCAATTTTTAGCGGCGGGAGAGTCAAAATGGCTAAGGATGTCAGGTCTGGTTATGTTGCTTCCCCATGGATATGAAGGACAAGGTCCAGAACATTCTTCCGCAAGGCTTGAGAGATATTTGCAACTGTGTGCAGAAGATAATCTCCAAGTCGTTTATTGTTCAACACCAGCTAATTACTTCCATGGTTTGCGAAGACAAATGCATCGAAAATACAGAAAGCCACTCATTGTTATGACGCCCAAATCATTGTTGCGTCATAAGTATGCGGTATCCACATTAGCTGACTTCGAAACAAGTTCACATTTTCAAGAAGTTATCCCAGATACATTGCCAACGTCAGGCATAAATCGAGTTGTCCTATGTTCTGGAAAAGTTTATTACGACCTACTTGAAAAACGTGAAGAAGAAAAAATCAAAAATATTGCTATAATACGTCTTGAACAGTTTTATCCTTTCCCTCATCATAGACTTGTAGAAGTTCTCAAATCATACAAAAATGCTGATTTTGTTTGGTGCCAAGAAGAACCTCAAAACAATGGTGCATGGCACTTTTTGGATAGACGATTGGAAGATGTACTTGCTGAGGTCAATTTGACTTCTAAACGTCCCATTTATGTTGGACGACCAGAAGCGGCATCCCCAGCAACAGGACTTTTTAGTCGCCATGCTTTTGAACAGAACCTCTTGGTAAGCCAAGCTCTTAAACTTGTAAAATGAGAAAAAAAATGAGTCAAAACAAACCCTCTTCCAAAACAAAAAATATTATAGTTCCTCCCCTAGGAGAATCTATTACAGAGGCCACCATCGCAAGGTGGTTAAAAAAGGAAGGCGAACATGTCAATATAGATGAGCCTCTGATTGAACTTGAAACAGATAAAGTGACACTTGAAATTGGATCGCCAGCTACGGGAACGTTATCTGAGATTCTTGCCAGTGAAGGTGAGAATGTAGAGGTCAGTGCAATCGTTGGTAAGGTGACCGAAGGTCAAGCTAAAGAAACGCCAAAGAAACCCTTAGATGCGGTTCAAAATGCAAGATCTCATCCCATTGAAAAAGAAACAAAGCAGACAGAAAGAAACGAAACTCTCAAAGAAACGCATCTCTCTCCTGCAGTCAGAAAACTTGTTGAAGAAACCAATGTGGATCCACGCCAAATTGAAGGTCATGGAAAAGAAGGTCGTCTTACAAAGGGTGATGTGCTCACCTTTTTAGATTCCCATCAAGGAAGTACTCAAGAAAAAAGTGCTCCGCAGTCGACGAAGAAAATATCAGATAGATCGGTTGAGCGGGTCCGAATGAGCCAACTACGCCAAAGAATTGCTGAGCGTTTAAAAGAAGCTCAAAATACAGCGGCGATTTTAACGACTTTTAATGAAGTTGATATGACGCAAGTGATTCGCTTGAGAAATCAACTCAAGGACTCATTTGAAAAGAAATATGGTGTTAAACTTGGCTTTATGTCATTTTTTGTGAAAGCGTGCCTAGTTGCCTTAAAGGAATTTCCAGCAGTGAATGCTGAGATTGAAGGTGATGAGCTCATCTACAAAAATTACTTTGATATTGGAATTGCTGTGGGAACGCCGCAAGGTTTGGTGGTCCCTGTTCTCCGAAGTCCGGATCAAAAAACGTTTGCTGAAATTGAGAAGGATATTCTCGAGTTTGGCCAAAAAGCGCGTGATGGAAAACTTGCAATGAGTGACCTCCAAGGCGGAACCTTTACTATCTCAAATGGTGGAATTTATGGATCTCTCCTCTCAACGCCCATTTTGAATCCTCCTCAATCTGGTATTTTGGGTATGCATAAAATTGAAGAGCGTCCTGTTGCAATCAATGGCAAAGTCGAAATTCGTCCAATGATGTATCTGGCTCTTTCTTACGACCATCGCATTATCGATGGCCGAGAAGCCGTGACATTTCTTGTTCGTGTCAAGGAATGCATTGAAAATCCTGAGCGTATTTTGTTGGATATTTAAAAATGGAAAAAAATAAAGTCGATCTTATTGTTATTGGAGCCGGTCCTGGGGGTTATGTAGCGGCTATTCGAGCAGCTCAATTGGGTATGACTGTCCTTTGTGTAGATAAGAGAAAAACCCTCGGTGGGACTTGTTTAAATGTTGGATGTATTCCATCAAAAGCACTTTTAAACTCTTCATTTAAATATGAAGAAACAGCTCACCATTTGGACAAGTTTGGTATTAAGGTTGAGAAAGTTTCTCTCGATCTTTCTCAAATGTTGGAACAAAAGACAAAAGTTGTCGATCAACTCACAGCAGGAATTGACTATTTATTTAAGAAAAACAAGATTACCGGAGTTAGTGGTACAGCGAAAATACGTTCCTCTGATTCCGTTGAAATTGATGGAGAAGTTTGGACAGCAAAATATATCCTTATTGCGACAGGATCTGAAAGCGTATCCCTACCCGGCATTAAAATTGACGAGAAAAAAATTGTTTCTTCGACAGGTGCTTTGAGTCTTTCCAAGATTCCTGAAAAACTGGTTGTGATTGGTGGAGGATATATCGGTCTTGAATTAGGTTCTGTTTGGCACCGCTTAGGTTCTCAAGTAACAGTTGTTGAGTTTATGGACCGTATTGTTCCCCAAATGGACCTTGAAGTAGGGCAGGCCTTATACAAGTCTCTTATGAAACAAGGTATGTCCTTTAAGTTATCCACAAAAGTCACAAGCGTTAAAGAAAAAGGCAAAGAATTAAGTATTCAGGTAGAGTCTCCCACTGGTTCAGAAAGCCTTGAGGCAGATGTAGTACTTGTAGCAACTGGACGAAAACCATATGTAGAAGGCCTTGGGCTTGAAGCGATTGGTGTGGCTCAAGATGAAAAAGGGTTCATTGTGGTCAATGACGCTTATGAAACATCCATTTCTGGTATTTATGCCGTTGGGGATGTGATTCCTGGCCCCATGTTGGCTCACAAAGCAGAAGAAGAAGGCATTGCAGCCGTTGAAAATATGCTCGGTCAAAAAGGTCATGTGAATTATGGAACCATACCGGCTGTTATTTATACCCATCCTGAAGTGGCTTCTGTAGGGAAAACAGAAGAAGAACTCAAGGCTGAAGAACGAGCATTTAAGGTTGGTAAGTTCCCTTTTTCTGCAAATAGCAGGGCTAAGGCTGTGGGAGATACGGAAGGATTTGTGAAAATTCTTGCTGATCCCTTAACGGATCTCGTTTTAGGCGTTCATATTATTGGGCCAGATGCGGGAACCTTGATAGCTGAAGCTGTATTGGGTATGGAGTTTTCAACGTCTGCGGAAGACATCGCTTTGACATGTCACGCCCATCCTACCCTTAGTGAAGCCCTCAAAGAGGCTGCTTTGAATGTAGAAAAAAGAGCGATTCATATCTAAGGGTTCACAACTCTATCGGAACTCATTAAGATGGCTCAAAATCATATAAACAGGAGTAACATAATGGCTTTTGAATTACCCCCCTTGCCTTATAAAGAAGACGCCCTTGAACCCCATATTTCAGCGCGAACCCTCAGTTTTCATCATGGAAAACACCATCAAGCTTATGTCACAAACTTGAACAACCTTATCCAAGGGACTGATCTTGAAGGTAAATCTTTGGAAGATGTGATTCATGCATCCACAAACAAAGCCGATAAAGTGGGCGTCTTTAATAATGCGGCACAAGTATGGAACCATACCTTTTATTGGCATTCCATGAAGCCCCATGGCGGTGACGAACCCCACGGAAAGCTAGCCGAAAAAATTAAAGAAGACTTTGGAAGTTTTGATGAGTTCGTCACTTTGTTTAAACAAGCGGGGGCGACCCAATTTGGAAGCGGTTGGGCCTGGCTTGTTCTCGATCAAGATGGCAAGCTGAAAGTGACAAAAACACCCAATGCGGACCTACCTCTGGTGCACGGTCAAAAAGCTCTTTTGACCTGTGATGTTTGGGAACATGCCTATTATTTAGATTACCAAAATCGCAGACCTGATTATTTGGACATTTTCCTTAAACATCTTGTGAATTGGGAATTTGCGGAAAAGAATCTTTAAGGATATCTGACATAGCGTTTTTCTATTGACGGAAACCGTTGTGTCGTTATGATACGCGACAAAGCCCCTGTGGCGGAATTGGTAGACGCGGCAGACTCAAAATCTGTTGTCCACAAGACGTGGGAGTTCGAGTCTCCCCGGGGGCACCATCCGTGCAATCCGTTAAAGCTTTATTGTGATAGGATCTCTTGTGAGAAATCCTTGAGCTTGACTGATTTTTGTTAATATTATGTCCAAGGATTCTGCCCTGTTCATGAGCGCATAGCAGCCATGCAATAAACGTGATAGTCGTTGTGGCTTTCTTATATAACACTCAAGTTTATAAAGAAAACTGATGAGTGTATACAAGAGATCTGAAGTTTATGATAACATCATCTGATATAGAAAAAGAAATCCTTTATTCCCGCGTACTTCCCGCCACAATTATGGGAAATGCTCTCGAGTTTTTTGACTTTACGATTTACGCTATTTTCGCAGTTACCATTGGAAAAGTCTTTTTCCCACTTGAAAGCCTCACCGCATCATTAATTGCCAATTGGGGAACTTTTGCTGTTGGCTTTCTCATGCGCCCCTTAGGGGCTCTTGCTTTTGGATACCTAGGCGATAAGTTTGGTCGTAAGTTTTCTTTGAGCGGCACCATCCTCCTCACCGGAGCTCCAACTTTGGTGATTGGACTCTTACCCGGATATACTGAAATTGGAATGCTGGCTCCCGTAATACTTATATTGTGTCGATTGATGCAGGGTTTTTGTACAGGAGGGGAGTATAATGGCGCGGCCATCTTTGCTCTTGAGCATTTCCATAAATTAAAGCCAGGAACAATTGGAGGAGCCATCACTGGTTCTTGTGTGATTGGAGCATTGCTTGCAACCTATTCCGGATATCTTATTTCCCATTACGGTGAGGAGTGGATGTGGCGACTTCCTTTTCTTTTTGGTGCGGCTGTTAGCTTTATTGGCTTTTTTATCCGTTCTTTTATCAATGAAACTCCAGAGTTCACTTACTTCATGAAAAAAGGTAAGGAACAAAAAGCACCTCTCCGTGATATCTATACAAAGTATGGGACAAGTGCTTTTCTGTCTTTTATGGTCGGCGCACTGAACGGCTCTCTATCTTATACACTCTTTGGATTCTTAAATGTCTACATGTCAAAATATCTCGGAATCGATATAGCGCTTGCCATGAAATACAATCTTTTGGGTCTCTTTTTCTTTATGACATTTTCACCGCTTGCGGGTTACTTTTTAGATACGGTTGGATCTACAAAAGCAATGCAAACTGCCGCTGCTGGCGTCCTTATCGGTGCAATTCCTGCCTTTAGCCTCCTCCAAACCTTAGATCCTTTTTATGTCTTAGTAGGCCAAGCTATGTTGGGGATTTTGACGGCGAGTATTGCCGGTGCGAGTCATGGATACATGCAACAACTTTTTCCAACCTCAATCCGTTACCGCGGGGTCTCAATTAACTTTTGTGCTGGAATGGCCTTGTTCGGTGGGACGGCACCATTGATTTTGACCCATTGTATTGAAGTTAAGCACTATACACTCTATGTTCCCGCGTTATATTTAATTTTTATGGCTACACTGTTTTTCTTGACGATTTCTCTTTTATCCAAAAAAGAATCGAATGACCCTCAGAATGTGAATACCCTTGCTTCGGGTGAGCTTCATTAAAAAGGATTAAATATGCAATATCTTAACCGAAAAGAAATAGGTGAAAATGAGCGAGAACATCTTTTAGATGCTTCTGTCAGACTTGAAAAATTTGGAATCACTTACTTTAGTTATGGTCTCATTTCTGAAGGAACGGTTGTTAATAATTCTTTTTCTCATGAGCAATGGGGACATTACTACAAACTCAATCATTACGAAAACAAAGATCCTCTCGTTTACGGTGTTGTGCAAGCCAACTTACCCCTGATCATATGGGATGCTTTACATCCACATGGTGAAGAGCGCAAGGTTATGGCGGAACGCAATGAAATGTGTGGCATCAAGGCGGGCATGACCATCGGTATTAAAAGCAAACATGAAACAGAGATTATTGCGCTAGGAGCTGCGATTTCAGCCAATGACTTTTATACATTGTTGAATGATGAACACCATTTCAAGCAGATTCATGAAATTGTGAAGGATTTTTATTCCGCCTATAAGCAAGCACTTAAAGGCAACCAAACAAGATTCACCCATACTCACTGAGTGCGTAAACGAAATATCCCTACCTAAACCCGTTCGATTATCATGGAACAGTTAGCCATGTAGAGCGCTGTCAGGCTGTGACGATAGAGAAGATGAGCTAAATTTTCGTATCTTGAGCTGTGAATAATCAGCTCCCTACACTTCATAGAGAGGCACACAAACCAAGCCCTTTCTTCACTTGCTGTTTAACTACATTCTTTCTTGCAGGCCATCTGACCTGTTTGACAAGCCCCTTGTTGGGTATAATTAATATTTACAAAGTTGCTGCATGCACTGAAGGCTACCGGACAATAAGACCAAACGTTGCAATATTCACTTTTTGTATTTACACAATCCGAGTAACTCAAATCATAATACGCCTCCTGATGTGCAGTTGCGGTATGACTCAATACACCCAGCTTTACAAAAGTCAGTATATATAAATAGCCCTTCACCATTTAGAATATCTTTTCAATGATGCTCCTTTGCCTAGCCTACACTTATTTGTCTATCCCACTAGGAGGCATCAAGTATGGGGAATTGAGTATGTAAACTAATAAATAATGGATGGATGCCAGTCTTGTAAAACTTAGATGTAAAAGGATTAAACCTAGCTCGCAATAGCTCTCAGAACTTCATCTTTAAAGCTGAGGGTACGCATATCCGTCATCCGTTCAGGATAAAGAATACCATCAAGATGATCGCATTCGTGTTGAACGACGCGGGCATGAAAACCATGGGCGACTCTTTTTTCTTCTTGGCCCTCTCGATTTAAAAATGAATATTCAACAGAATGATGGCGGGACACTTTTCCCATAAGCCCCGGCAATGATAGACAACTTTCCCAGCTGGTTGACATTTCATCAGTCAAAGGAGTCACTTTGGGATTAATCATGATGGTCCACGGAACGCCTTCAGGATCATATTCAGGGGTGAGGACATAAGAGGGGTTGGTGGTTGCTTTTAAGATGCGAAAAATAACGATCCTTACTTGTGAAAATACTTGCGGGGCTGCAAGTCCACTACAATTCATATAATGAACCGTTGCTTCCATATCCTGAATCAGGGTTTGAATCCTGAGATCCAAGGGATCTGAGACCGGTTGGCATTTTTCCTTGAGGACTGGATCACCCATGCGCGCAATAGTTAGTATCTTTCCACTCATGCAAGTCTCCTTTCCCTTTATGTAGATAAGGCTCTATGCCACAAAATGGGGGCTGCTGAGAGAATTTCTACATTTTGCTCCGTTACCAAGGCCTTCTTGGTATTCAGATTAATAGCACTAATGTTAAATGTTAAAGGGTCTTTTCCTTTGTAAAGTTGCCTAACAATTGTTTTTCCATTGACCAGTTCAATAATACACCTTTTGTTGACGGCCTCATCTAAAGAGGGGCCCACCTTCTTTATTCCTCCAACATAATCTCCTTCGTCATAAAAAGGAAGCATGGCGTCATCTCGGACAATTGTAACGACTGCTCCTTCATTCAGTTTAATAAATGTAGAGATTTCTCTGGCTACATTTAAACTTCGATCCAAAGCGCTTGTAGACTCTTCATTAAGTTGGGGAAGGGTTTCTCCGATTTCCTTGAAAGGACGGGGTGAAATACCCTTCCCTTCAATCAACCATTCTTCTGAGCAATAAATTCCGACATCTCTCAGGATATCAACCAGTCTTTTCGCTCCCTTAAGAGTGAGAGGATTTTTTCCCCGCTCCCAAGCTTCTAAGGTGGCGAGAGGAAAATCAAATGTCTGACAAAAAGCCTTACGCTCTGCGTAACCTGCTATACTCCGAGCTGCTTTAATTCGTTGTGGTGTTTTTGTTATAAACGCACTACTACTTTCTTTAATGTCAGACATAAACTCCTAGCTTTTGCTTACTCATCATCAAAAATACGCTTCATCCGTATTTTTCTGTTGTTCTTACAATATATATATGCTAATCATATAATGCAACTGGTTCCTTTTCAAAGAAAGTCTCTCGAGGAAACTTACTTAATTTACTCTTCAAGCTTTCATAGGAACTTTTTAGCGTAACCCTTTTCTAAATGCGAGGAGAATCTATGCTAAAGTTTATTGATCGAGACCTCAATCCCTATCCAAGAACATCTATAGATTCTTTTTTAAAAATGGCTAATCTTCATGATTCCATAGCTCATAACAGCGGGACAAACCAGTTCATTTTGACCGAGGACTCTTCGGAAAGTATTTTTGGTGGAGCTGCACTTTATAAAAGTCAGCTACCACACCTTCATAAAAATGTGCAAAAGGCAATATTTTCTCTTGCTCAAGGGGGCGAAGTTTGGACATGTACGGTCTCTCTTTTTTTAAATAATGATTTCAATATGGAGCAAACTTGTCAGGTTTTTTATGCAAATCTTTACCAAAAACTTCTTGAATTTGGCAGACAAGAAAAGATCAATTACTTGTATGTGATCCTTGAACCTGGTGAGTACCTTTCAACAGAAGCGATGGGTTTTTGGCCCTACGTCCTCGAGATTAGACCTCAAGACTCCAATGATGGTCTGTTTCATGGGATTTTATCCTTAACAGATTCACCTCAATATTTGGGCAATCAAGAAAGTTCCTTGTTTACATTTTCCCAATTGGCGGCATGACATCCCTGCTCAAACATGGCGCCAAATAAGGGGAAGGGCCGTCGGTCCTTCCCTCTTTCTTTTAGGACTTCATTCATTGACGAAGAGTCAATTTTTCTATTTAATTAAAAGAAAGAATATTAAGAAAAATTAAGGGAGATGCATGGGCTTTAGCTCAGCGATTTATGATGAGCGCATTATGAGTTCATTGAGAGAGATGCTAGCAAACAAGGGACATTGTCTCATTGCTGACCCACATTTATTTTTAACGACCGACCAATGGAAAACCCTTCATTATCAAGCTGGGAAAATATGCTTTGAATCATCCTCTGATTCTTTCAACTCTTATGAAATTAAGGGGTCCGTGCGCCCTGAAGTAAGAAACAAACCCATTTTTGATGTCGTTTCATCCATTCAGACTCAACATTTTGTGTCAGCCTTAACCAAGCTCACACCCTTTGTCGTAGACTTATGTGCGTATCATTCTTGTGAAGAAGGTGCATCTATACCAACTGAATGGTCACAAAAGCATTTCAAGGGTTGTCACTATATGCTGAGTTTTTTCTTAGAAGATAGCTATACGGGGGGTGAAGTTATCATTAGAGATCATAAACAAAATGAAACAACTCACGCTCCTCAAGCGGGGCATATCCTTGTCTCTTCTTGTGGATGTGAATTTCAAACAAATCCTGTAAGCTCAGGAAAAAGAAGTCACATCATCGCTCTTCTTCAGCCCCATCCCCTGATCCATCTGCATCGTGAGGATATGTAGCTATTTTCTTTTTTTGACTTGGCCTGACATTGAATTTGAGGTATAAGCCTTAATCAGTGCCGGATTAGCTCAGCTGGTAGAGCAACTGATTTGTAATCAGTAGGTCGTTGGTTCGATTCCGACATCCGGCACCAGTGTTTTCAAGGGGTTTGGCTGTTAGTCTTTTTGGTATAAATGGCTCAAGTAGCACATAGGTAGCGTTTGGAAATTATTGTTGTGGGGGACTCATGTTGTTAACTTTTATTTTGTTGTCT